>CAVUHA010000010.1:0-938610 GCA_963741155.1 uncultured Alphaproteobacteria bacterium
GGTCTCCAAACGAGCGATAACGACATGTGTTTATGGAGGCGGTTCGCCTCTAGGCTTCAACGCCGATGACGCCGTTACTCTTGAAGGCGTGCGCTGTTCGGGTGCTGCCCATGACGGTTGTCAGAAGTTGTGCGTGATTTTTTGGCGCGAAGCATGGCTCCGAAAAGTAGAAGAGACCACAACCCAATCAAAAGTGAACTTACGGGAGGTGGATCGATTGCGAGCTCGTCTTAAGGTCATGACGGACCCTCAAACCTACTATTGTCAGGCCAGTGAATTACCGAAATTCGCTCATTCCTTGTCGCGACGGGAAAGACTGAGAAATTACTTTAGCGGACTCAAGGCTGGCAACTTCGATGCCCTGCGAATGGCAAAGAGCACTGGAACATTTCTCTTTTGGAGAATCCGCCGCATATTCCTCGGCACGTATCCGCGCGGAAGCAATAGATCCACGCCAGTGGAAAGTCTGAATCTCCAGCCTGGAGAATGGGTGGAAGTGAAATCTATCCAGAGCATCATGGAGACGTTAAACGAGCAAGGGTGCAACCGCGGGCTGACATTTTCGACTGACATGCGTATTTGGTGCGGTCGACGGTTCCAGGTTAAGGGACGGCTCGACAAGATAATTATGGACGGAACAGGTCAGCTCCGGCGGCTCCGCAATACAGTTAATCTCGAAGGCTCAACCTGCGGATGCTCCTATATGGGCTTTGACATGGGAGGGTGTTCGCGCTGCGAAGTCAGCTATTGGCGGGAGATTTGGCTGCGCCGATGCGGAGGAAGCACTGCTTCATCAACGCCCCAAGGCGCTCGGTGAACGTGTTCGCAACCCGAATTCTATTAGGGTGATGCTTCTTAGACATGTCTCAAAAACAAGTTCTGGCTGGACCTTGCCTCAGGTTTGCTTCGCTGCTTTACCGTATCCTGCGAAAAGACGGGATCGCCAATCGCCATCAATACGTCGAAGGTCTGCGATCACTCCAGATCTACTGGAATAGTGCTGGACGGAGTTCCCGACGCGACCAGTTCCTTGAAGTTTCTGGAGAATGTGCACGGAATGCTGCATTTTTACCGGAAGAGTGGAAGTGCTTGGGACTGTTGGGGGATGTCACGGAAGTCAACGTTCTTCAAGCCACGCTTTGCGTTCCGGGCCCATGTCAGCCGGGTAGACGAAATCAGCGCACGCTTGCTGTGACGCCGGGGGGTAACGCCGTCGAACACATGTGTGCGTGATCGGGCGTTCTGGCAGTGCCTTTGACATTTTGTGAGGTAAGTTATGGGTTCCCTTGGTAGGGTTGTTATCGTGGTGGTCGGCTTTCGCAATGCGGCTGACATTGCCGATTGCCTGCGGGCGCTAGCCCGTGCACGACCCGAGCCGACATTCGAAGTCTTCATCGCTGAGAATGGTGGCCCAGCCGCCATGGACGCGCTCATAAGCGTCCTCAGCGGAAACGGTAGCCCCTGCCGAGCCGTGTCGGAACCGGAACTTCCGATTGAGTCGCCCACGATCCTGCGACGCAGATTGTTCCGGTTAATTCGTGCGAACGACAAGCTTGGCAGCCGCGTGCACGTCGCAGAGATGACGGAGAATCTCGGCTACGCCGGAGCCATCAACGCTTGGCTGCGACCCCTGTTGAAGATTCCAGGCTGGGAGGGCGCCTGGATCCTCAATCCAGACACCGAACCCACGCCGTCGGCCCTCGCTGAACTCGTCGCGTATTCCGCGCGCCGCGGCAAAGGGATGGTTGGGAGCTGTACGACCATCAACGGCACATCCTGACCGCGTGCATTCTCGAGGGTTGGCTTGGCGGAAGCTTGTCGCGAAGACTTTGGCCGTCGACTATTACGCCCCGATCACTCCCGCGCCGGATCCAGACGATGTTGAGGCTCGCTTGGATGCGCCGTCGGGAGCATCCTGTTATGTAACGCGCGATCTAATCGAAAAGATAGGCCTGATGGATGAACGTTACTTCCTGTATTTCGAAGATCTGGAATGGGGCTGTCGTGCGAAACGTGTGGGCGGGATCGGTTACGCGCACCGGTCGGTCGTGCCTCACAAGGGTGGCACGACGATCGGGACAGGCTCGTCACCCCTTTCGTCCTATCTCGAAATCCGGAACCGCATCCATTTCGTTAGGGATAAGTATCCGGCCTGGCTGCCCTGGACCATCCTCATGCAGATCGTGCATGCTGCCGCGTACGGTGCTGCCGGTAAACCCAAGAATATGATGGTAGCCTTTCAGGGCCTGGTGGCTGGCATAATGGGAGAGGTCGGCAGACCGGATTGGATCCTTAACGCCGATCGAAGCTCGCCCGCGGTGAAGAGGTACATGAAGATCGCTGTTAGCGGCCTATATTTTGTCGCCATGCGGTCGATCCGCCGCATGAGAGAAGCTCTCGGTCGCAATATGCCCGGGTCAATGACAGTCCTCTATTATCACAGCGTGCCCTCGCGCAAGCGCTCAGGCTTCGTGCGTCACATGGAGATATTGGCGCAACACGCGCAGGTAGTACCCGCCGATTGGCGCGGCAAGACAGATCCTGTACGTCCGACTGTGGCTATAACCTTCGACGATGCGTTCACCAGTGTGATTGATAACGCGCTCCCTGAACTCGCAAAGCACGATCTTCCGTGTACCATCTTCGTCCCGTCTGGTGTGCTCGGACGGAGTCCAGACTGGACCATGGAAGGTAGCACCGATCGTACCGAGGTCGTCATTGACGCGGCGCGGTTGGGGGACCTGAGTGGACCACTTGTTACGATCGGAGCGCACAGTGTGAGCCATCCGCACTTGACATGTATCGCGCCTGAACGTGCCCGGGCTGAAATAACAGGATCACGTGACGCGATCGCCAGACGTTATCGGCAGTTCAGTGACACTATTCGCATTTCCTTATGGGGATTATGATGCAAGTGTTGTCGATATCTGCCGTCAAGAAGGATTCAAGCACGTGTTCACCATCGTGCCCGAACCGTTTGATCCTTGCTCAGGATCGTTAGTACGCGGACGAGTGTCTGTTGATCCCGATGACGGGGATTTTGAGCTCTTCCTCAAGATGTCAGGCGCCTATGCATGGATGCCTTTGTGCTCGGCGCTCAAGCGGCGCCTCCGATCAGTGTTTGATCGCGCGCCTAGATCATTGGATCCTCTCCAAGAATGAGCATCCGCATTCATCGCGCGCGGATCGAGGACGTGCCTGCAATCGAACGCTTCATTTGCCGGGCCTACCGGGAATTATCGCCGTTCAAGGGACCGGATCGCTGGCGCTGGCAATTCGTTGAAAACCCCTTTCTTCCGGATGCAAAGGGATTTGTCCCGGTTTGGGTCGCCCGCGACGGCGACGAAGTCGTGGGCCAGATCGCTGTTCAAGCGACAGAGGTAAAGGTCGCCGAGACTGTTTATTCTGCGGGGTGGATCGTCGATGTCATAATTCTGCCTGCCTATCGTGGCCGTGGACTTGGGCATTTGCTGCTCGCAGCCGTGGCGCATGACGTTTCGTTCCTCTTCACCCTAACTATGGCGCCCGCGACGCGCCGCATGTTCGCGCGCCGCGGAGCGATCGCGCTCGGTTCAACGCGCCAGTTTTCGCGGTGGACCCGACTTCGCGCGGATGACGTGCGACGCTTCTTGATCCAACGAACAGTCTATCATGATCGCGTGGCGAGGGCCGCGAGGTGGGCCTGTGATACTTTTGCCATTCACCGCGGGTTCGCACTGCTTAGTAACGTCTTCCTAGGATTGCGTGATCGCGGCTTTAGGCTTGTACCAAGAAGTGCTTCCATCGTGGAAGTCGAGCACCTGGGGAAGGAGGTTGATGATCTATGGCAGAAAGCGCGGGACCAGCTATCCAGCGATCTGCCCGCGGAACAGCCGGTTTCTCAATTGGCGGTTTGTGCGTTGCCCACAGCTCAAATACCGGATCTTTCTCGCCTATCGTGATGGGGTAGTGGTCGGTTATTCAGTGTTGCGTCGTACAACCTCTAAAGAACTGCGGCAAGGTATCCTCGTGGATTTGTTTGCGGATCGCCGCGACCTTGCAGTCTTCCGGGATCTCATTTCGCACGCAATTGAATACTTTGGCCACGAAGTCGCTTCAGTGGAGTGTGCAACGTCGCTGCCAGAAATTGCTTCGATTTTGCGCACATGCGGCTTCTTTAAGTCCCGTTCAGTTGCTCCGGCTGTCGTCGTCTCGGACGATTCGCTACGGCGTAAGATAGAGTCCGTAAGTAATGATTGGTTCTTCTCTAAGGCCGATCACGACTGGGATCAGATCCATCTCGGGTGAAGACAGGGCGATCATCTATTGTGCCACCACAAAGCTGTCCAGGAATCGTCCCCGTAACTCATAACGGTACGGCCAGCCAAATTGAGTGCAATAATTGTTCGGTCGAGTTGTTCTTGGTGGCTTTGATAGTAGGTTACAAGACACGACGTACCCAGACGCGACATGATCTGAACTGCGCCGCGGACATCCTCTATGTAATATAATACTTCACAGGCGACCACTAGATCATATTGAGCTGCGCCGCCAGCGAGGATGTCGCTCAGCGTACTTACGGAAAAAGTACCCGTCGGGACCCTTTTGCGCGCGCGCTCTACAGCCCGGGCGCTTACATCACAGCCATGCAGCCGATCACAGATGCGCGCCAAATATTGGGACTGATACCCTTCCCCGCAACCAACTTCAAGAAGCCTGGCGACGTTACCAAATTCGCGTTGGATAAGTCGATTTGTTTCCTCGAATCGGAAGCGTTCGCGCGGGCTATCCAAATCCCAGGGATCCGTAATGCGGTACAGCGTATCGAGCTGGTGGTAGCGATCACGATAATGCACACCGTGCAACATCGCCCGCGTCCATAAGGCTCTCATTGCGAACGGTATCGATGGCATAGGGGCCAAAAGCCTCGCCTGCCTAACTGCTGCAACGTGGTCGCGATCGTATCATGGCGTAAGCACGTGTTCAAACTTGCTGAATTCTCCGAGGTTAGTCAGAAATTCACGACCAATGATGAGTTCTATTAGGTAATGCTTCTTAGCCATCTTTCACAACGGGTTCCGGTTTCTGGTCTATTTTGCCTCCGGTTTGCATGGCTGCTTTACCGTGCATCCTCGGATACGCAAGGCGTGAGCATGTCCTCGCCCCGAAGATCGGACGGACCACCAAATGGGCATCAATGCGTTAGCCGGCCTCAGATCTTCTGAAGTAGGGCCACGCCCGATCCCCGCAGAACAGATCCTTGAAGTTTCTGGAGGATTGCATGCACGGTATGCTTCATTTTTACCGGAAGGGCGGAAGGGCTCGGGACGCGTCCATATTTGATGGCGTGTTGGGGGCATGTCACGGAAGTCAACGGTCTTCCAGCCACGCTTTGCGTAGAAGTCCTCCCAGTCGTCCGGAGCGAAGATCATAGGCGCGCCGGCCGCGTCCAGATGTCGGCCCCATGTCCGCTGGACCCATTTGATAGTCTCGGGGCTGACCACCTCTACGATCCAGTACTGAAAATGCGGCTGCGCATGGATGTTGGCGGCTAGCTCCGTCACCTGTTCTTGCGTGAGATACATGAGGAGGCCTTCCGACACTACCATGGCGAGCGTCGCTTGAGCGTCGAGTTTGCTAAACAAGCGCTGTCGAAGCGGCGCCTCTGCCAAGTCCAGAGCAACGACATTGAGCGTGCAACTGGTCTGTTCTCCTGCGAGGGCGGTCTTTTTGATGTCGACAATTTCTGGCAGGTCGATTTCTACCCATCGCAAGTTCCGTGGCAGCTTCAGACGATAGGCGCGTGAATCCAGGCCGGCTGCGAGATTTACGACCATGTCAATCGGAGCGCGTGCCAGCTGCTCAAGAATTAACGTGTCGAACAATACGGTCCGAATCGCAATGTACATTGCGTTATTCATTTGCTTGCCGATCAGCTCGCCGCGCTCACCGGCTAGTTTGCGCGCGTAAGGATCGCTGAAGAGAGCATCAGGACGTTCGGACTCCTCCGCCCGGTGATAGGCGACCCAACGCGCTGTATCTGCAATGGATCGGATGAGGGGATCGTGCATGGAGGCTCCAAATGACATTCGTTTAGATGGTGGGAGTAGCACCCGTGTATCCGAAAGGCGCACCAATTACTTCTGACCCCTTAGCCCCGCAATCAGCAGCAATCTGTGCCAAGCCCGTGCACCGATACTCAACGGAAGCGGTAGATCGGTTCGGAGAACAGCAATCTTCCTGACGTGATCATCGATGCGGGCTGTGCAGGAGCAGCCTGCGGGGAAGAATCCCACGTCGCCTAAGCCAAGCCGTTTTTCTTCGCCGCTCTCCGTGGTGACGAACATTTCACCCGAAATGACGATGAGCGTCTCATCCTTGCTCGAAGTGCCATTCGAAGCGTCCAGCCGTGCATTCCCAAACCATGATCGATGAAGTGCGATCCTGAGTTGTCGCCAAGGTTTTGTTTCGCGCTTCGGGTTTACCGGCAATGATCCAATCTGGTGGAATTGGAGCCGGCAAAAGCGTGGCCGACGCTGCGTCCTCAATCACAATCAATTCACCCTCCACAAGAGTATTTTGGCAAAGTTTCGCGGCTTAGGGGCTTTGCTCAGCGGTCGATGCCGACAGCAATTCCTTAATGCATTGAGCGAGGACGTTGGCTAGTGCGGTAACAAACGGCTCCTCGAGCTGCGTACGGTGATCGCCCGGCGTTGAACGAATTTCGATCTCTGCGGCGTGCCGGCCCCACACGGATCGGGGACTGCGCGGAAAGACATGCAACGTCTTTGTCGGCTGTATAAAGGTGATCTTTCCCGGATAGAAGCTCGAGCGATATTTGGCGAGGGCATCCACAAGCCCATCTTGGACGGCCTGTATATCTTCGGCCACGGTCAACTCTTTGGGTGACAACCATTGCCTCACGGGCGAGCCAAGACGGCGCTCGGCTTTTCCGTCGCGGCCGCTCACATGGAAGCGGACGAAAGCTAGCTTATCCCGAAGAGGCGCCTTGAGCAGCCAGCGCAGCCAATGCTGCGCCCTGCGCACTTGAACTTCCAGTCTAATGCTCAAAGGCCAAGTGAGTGGTGTGGCGTAACTATCCAGAAACGCCAGAAGCGCCACTTTTTCGGATGCCTGCGTCAGACGCTGAGCCATAGTGAGCGCGACCATTCCACCGAAGGAATAACCTGCGAGCAAATAAGGCCCATGGGGCTGAATCTCAAAGATGGCCTGCAAATAATAGTCCGCCATCTCCTCGACGTTATCAATGGGCGGCTCGATCCTGTCCAGACCGCGGGCCTGTATGGCATAGACGGGACCCTCGTAGTCGATAAGCCTCCCCAGCTGCATCAGCTCCACCACACTCCCGCGTATGCCATGGACTAAGAAGAATGGGGGGGCGCCTGAGCCGGGCTTGGCCAGGACGAGTGGCGAGAAGGTAACGGCCGCGGCGCCATCGACTTGCGCTGCCGGCTCAATCGTTGGTGCAGCGTGGATCGTCGTAATAACTCGAACTCCCGGGATCGGCGCCCCGATTGTCTCCAACCTGCGCGAGGTCATAACACGGTTCATTAAAGTGAACCACGGTTCTCTAAAATTCATGTTTAACTGGGAGGAAGTAGAACCGTGATGGCGGAGCGGGAACCCAGCTAACGTCGGAGTATTAAGGCGGGGAGGGGACCGAGGGGACAGACTGATCGCCGGGAGTTATATCTCGTGTAGAGAGACCGACCGTGCGTCCTGGAAATCCTGCAGCGTCGATATATCGAGCATCGCCAACTTTCTGGAGGTCTACCACGGTTTGCAGGCCATTGTCGGCCGGCTCGGACCTAAGGACGACACTCTGAACTTCGGGGATCGCGCCACCGCTCATTGCTTCGTCAAGCACGCGGCCGATGAGCCTGCCGCGGTCCTTGTTGTCGAGTCGTATCACGGCAGCGATGGTCCGAGCGATATCGGCATTACTTGCGGGAGTCATGTCCACGAAGCTGGTTTTGAAATCGGGTCCGGCAAGCGCCATGAAATTCCAGGTGTCGGCGCGGCTGAACGAGCCGTGCATACCCTGGCCCTGTTGCAGGCTGGTGTCGGCTACCTCCACCGCGCAACGCACTGGCTCTCCGCAGACCGTATCGAACGACCGGAAGCTCACCACGATCGCCGGCGTCGGCGTGACGGCGGAGCCATCGAGCATGATGTCTGACAATGGCAACGTGCCAGAGAACTTGCCGAGCCTTTCGTCGACGAAAATTCCACTGACATAATCTTGCGCAAGCAGGATCTTCACCGCCTTTTTGGCCATCTCCTGGTCGCCGTCGGGGATATAGATGAGGTCCGATCCGCCGTTTGCGGCAACTACCAGTTTGGGATGGTCGCGGTCGCCGCCGATGAGCCCGTTGTCGTATTTGGGATAAGTCCCGTCGGGAACTGGAGCATAGCCATTGTCCGGATCGATCAGTCCCATGTTCAATTCTTTGGCGAGGTCGATCGCGAGGAAGCCCGGGGGCAAAAAACCAGCCGGCACATCGACAAAGTGCATCTTACTGGCCGAGCTGGTGACGCTCTGTTTGGAAATCGTCGAGAAGCCGTGGTCGGAGACGACCACGATATCGGTATTCTGAGCGAGGTCGAGTTCGTCCAGCGCAGCAAGGATGTGGCCGAAATCGTCATCGGCATTGCGAATCGCTGCAAGCGATGTTGGCCCATTAATACCCGGTGTGAGCTGCTGCAGACTATCACCTTGATAGTGCTGAGTCCCATCTGGATCGCGTGACCAGAAAACAAGGATGAACGGCTGTCGTCGCGATGCGAAGAGCGGCAAGACGACGCGAGTGGTAACGGCTGCGAAGAAGTCCTGTTGCACGACGTTGGCAAACAGCGTTGGGGACTTTCCGTTGGCGCCCCGGGATGGCGTCACAAGGGGAAGTCCCATGGTCGTCAAGCGTTCAGTGACTTCGGGTGCAAGGGGGATACCCCTAGGGGTACCGGTATAATCGTCGACAATAATCGACTGTAAGCCACTGCGCTCGGTGTGATCAAACAGGAGGGTCGGGCCGACTTTGCCGATGGAGGCCGTACTGTAGCCTTTGGCGCGTGCGAGCTCGAAAAGACTCGGCTCGCCCAGATAGTTCCCGGCAAAGTGCGCATCGACATCGGCCAGAACCGCATTGTTTTCCAAGAACGGCGTGACCGTGTTGCCAACGCTCGGGACCTCGAAGGCGACATCGATGCTGTTTCCGAACGTGCCCGTGTCGCCGAGGGCGTGGCCGGTGGCGATCGCCGACGCGTTCGTCATGGTTAGAGTCGGAAACAGAGAATGGCTGTTCACGAGGCTTACCCCCTCGCGCGCTAGCTTTGCCATGTTGGGCGCGGTCTGTTCATTGACGACGACCGATCGCAAGCCATCGGCCACGAAGATCACGATGTTAGGGGGGTTATTTTGGCCAGATGCCGCAGCAGCAACCGCCGAGGTAGTCACGACAATTAGACCAGCCAAAAAGAAAAAGTTTCGTATGCGCATTGCGACCCCGATTGCGGCCAAAAATTCATCAGATTATTCGGACAGCTTGATGACGTCTCAAGGCCGGCCTCTACGTAGCCAGTCAACGACCTGCAGCGCACTGCGATCTGGCGGAAAGACGGGATAAAAAACATGCTCAATGCGTCCATCTGAGATCACCATCGTCAACCGCCTCATTAATCGTATCCCAGCCATTTCGAAGGTTGGCAATTGCAGGGCGTCGGTGAGTGCAAAACTGCGATCTGACAAAAGTGCAAAGGGCAGGCGGAGACGTGAGGCTGCTTCCTGTTGATACTCGGTCGTCTGCGACGAGAGTCCAAATACGTTTTCAATCCCCAACGACTTCAATTCTGCGAAATGGTCGCGAAACGAACAGGACTGCGGTGTGCAGCCGCGCGCGCCCGGCATCTTGTCCCACCCATCGGGCAGCGGGACGCCTGGCCGACCTGTCATGGGGTAGGCATAAACTATGGTCCTACCCGAAAGTCCTGAGAGATCGACTCCGCGGCCGTCGGTAGCCGCGAGATAAACCGACGGAATTGATTTGGTGGTCAAATGCCTTGCGGTCCCGTCATCGACGGGAGCCGGAATCGTCGACCAATCAACGGTCAGAAAATCTGTCATGACGCAAAGCACTTTTGCATACGCTCTTCAGCGCGCTTGGTGATCCGCTCGGTGGTCCGAAACTTGATTCGCATGGATGGCGAAAGCTTCTAGTTCACGATTAAATCTGTCCGGTTCCTCGAAGAAGGGCGTGTGTGCGCTCGCTTGATAGAAGGATACTTGAGCCGCGGGAATCATTGCTGCTAACCACCGGCTCAACTCCGGTAAGACCACTTGATCTTCAAGGCCGTGTGATATGAGCGCAGGCCGGGTAAGTGAGCGCAATAAGCCTTGCAACGATTCCGCGTCGCTTGTCGGTCTTTTAAACGAGCGTCGAATTTGCGGCGGCACGCTGGCACTGACGACAAGCATTGTTTCGAATGGATCTCTTGCGGGCTCCCTCAAAAAGCACGCGCGAAGAAACTTCCTTGTTCCGCGAATGCTAGTCGCAAAGTCCTCATCTCTGGCCTCAGCCAGGTGCTCGACGTGGGGGCCAAAATGATCGGGGTTTGAACTGATTACCGGAGCCACAAAGTTGATCCCCGCCAAGCGGCCCGTTCCAAACTTGAGCAGATAATCGGCAACAATTCTCGTTCCGAACGACCATCCAACGAGTGTCGGGCGCTTCACTCCCACAGCGTCCATCACGGCCTTGAGCTCGTCAGCGAACCGGCCCGAATCGTTGTAAAGACTTGGATCGGCAGGCTTGTCCGACCCGCCGTGCCCTCTGAGATCGTAGGTAATCAGGCGAAATCTGCGAGCAAGCGGACTCTGAATCTGCTGGGACCATGAAAGATGGCTCTGCAGCATCCCGTGAATGAATAAGATGTCGGGCCCCCCGGCGTCGCCCCAAACCTGCACACTAATGCCCACCCCGTCGGGGGTTATTACTTTTAGCGACCAATTGCTCGTCTGCCGCGTTGCGTCCATTCCGGTACGGGGATGTTTCTTGCTTTCGCGCCACTTCGATCGGCACAGAGGAGGGGTGGCTAGGTTAAAATGCGACGAAGCCAACCTTCACTCAGCTCTGGAGAAGCCGCTGGTATCAATCGCACTTAATCTCTTGGGCGTGGAAGGCGTAGGGGCAGTACAAATGATCTTTCCGCCGCTGGTAACGACCCAGCCGTATAGGTAGCCTGACCCCTCAATTTTGACTGCCAACGCTAGTGTGGTTGAGCCGGCAAACATGCCTATGACCAGACCCGCCAAAAAACGCGCCATTGTCATCTCCCTTTAGCGCGTTCCACGATTAATAGGATAAGACGAAGGAAGCTGTCCGCTAGGGAATTTTTCCTGGGTGGCGCCAGCGTCCGTGGCGCCTGACGTTCCTAACGCGGCCGTGACCCGCGTGCGCACGGAGGGAATACCGGCTTCAGCCGTGCGCTTGCGCTTGTCCGCGAAGCAACCGCGCCATTGAGAAGGTATCGACGTTGGAATCGCTTTGTATTGGAGTCTCGTCCTCAATGCTTTCAGCCGGCTTTATGACCGCCATAACCTCATCAAGCTTCATTAAGGCCATGTAGTACTCGTTTTTGCGAAGTTGGCCTTCGACCTGCTGGCGCAGGGCAATGACAGCCTCGATCAACTCCATCTTGTTGAGCAAATGATCCATATCCCGCCCCCCCAACGGTTTACGTCGTCCCACAGGGAGCATTGTAGCTGGCTGCAGTTCTGAGTCGATGGCCCAAAATGGTACAAGGCAATATCGTTGTTTGGGTGTGGCATTTGGGCACTAAACCCATTATTGGGTTGCCGCAATGGGCTCACGGCTAAGGGGACTAGTGTGGTATTTGCGCAACTAAGGCCGTAACAGCTTTCGTTGCGGACCGCCAGAAAGACTTGATCAAGCGTTTCCCTTTTTGCGTGGCACTCCCGCCATTGCGGTATTCCACCCATCAACGACCGCGGCGATAACCAGCGGAGTCAGCCACCTTCTGCCCTCCTCGAAATGCTTCAGCAATCGCCTCGATCAGATCACTATCACCAATTGGATTGACGTCCTGCATTTCCTCGCCGTCTAAGAAGGCATCGATCCAGGTCCTTTGGATGGCTGTCCTGCCGTAAGGGTGAGTGGAGCTCGCCACTAATAGATCGATCCGTCGCTGGAGGCGTTGCCTCCTCGAATGCTCATGGAACCGTACACGCAAGCTGACCATGGTTCCCTCCTTCTGACTAACACAACAAACTGGAGGATGCGCTGGCTGCGAAGTTAGAGCGAAGCCCTTTCCAGCGAGCCCCTTCACCCGCAAAGGATGGGTTCTGGCGGGGAACACAGAACGATAACCCCGCAGATCCATAAACTCGTCGGCTAGGCTAACGTTCCGTGGCGTCAGATGCTGCACGCGGAGGCCCGGATCGGGGTCCCACGTTCGCTATTAAAGTCCTGGTGGCTAGACGACCCACCCTATCTCGCGCGCCTTGGCGTTGGCGGCTGCCCAAGCGAGTGCCAGAAATTTCGGAAAGGTAATCGTAGATTTTTCGCTCACCCTCTTTGCTGAGGAAAAGGAGTTGGCCACGAGCTGCCCTTTACCCATGTGGGTGTAGATTACCCTAAAGTTTGTGCCGGGCAGTGTGACGACAATCTCGTTGCCAGCCACCTCGGTGACAATCTTCGGCTTCCTGAACCAAGATAGGATCATTACAACATCGGTTCTTACACTAGCCAGCCTAGCTCCCGTGCCTTCTCTTTGGCGGCTCTCCAGGCATCGGTGAGAAACGCTGCCCGCTTGGCTTCCCCAGCGTATTTGTCCTTCGTGGAGTACCACTTCGCCATCAGTTGCGGCGAGCCTGGCGGCTTGTGGTAGACGACCTTGAAGTTCGTGCCCTCTAAAGTGACGACGATGTCGCTGCCTTGCACGTTCACTTGAAGGTTATGCGCATCGGTCATTCGCCGAGATTAGCGCAAAAGGACGGCCCCATGCGAGCCAGCCCTTGTCATTGTGGTAAGCGCCCGAGCCTACTTGGCTACCTCAAGCTGATACCGGACCCTCTGAATTTCCACCCACTGCGCTGAAGTACTGGCGCGCGGTGCCAAAGATGGGCCCTCATAGGTCACGGCGCCGTTGCTCTGTCCAGACTGGAACTTCCCGTTTGTCTCCTAGTTTATACCCTAGCGGTCGGTCTTGTTAGGCTGACGAGGGTATGAGCAGGGGCGGGGCGTCAGTTGAGTGACCTTTATAGCGTACTGGGCGTCGAACGTAATGCGACGCAAGATGAGATCCATAGAGCCTATAGGCACAGAGCCAAAATATCGCACCCCGACAGTGGGGGGTCCGTTGAAGCATTCAAAAAACTCGCCACCGCCTACGACACTCTTTCCGATAAAACGCGCCGGGAGCGATACAACTCCACTGGCCAAGTAGAACCTGCTCTTCCTGATAACCTCGATGTTAATGCTTTCGAGGTCCTCGCGGGGAAGCTCGGAATGATCATTCACGCGGAGCAAGACGTGACTTTGATGGACATAGGCGCCTTGATCGAGCAGACGATCCGCAAAGATATCACCCAATACAGGGCTGATATCGAGAACCAGAGGCGAGCCATCGAGCGGCTGACGAGGTTGCAAGCTCGGGTGAAGTGTAAGGCCAATGGCGAGGACAACAAGCTCGCCCGACTGCTCGCCTGGCACGAACTCTCCGCCAAGAGCCACATCAAGACGGATGAGGAGGCGGTCTGCATCAGGGAGCGAGCACTTGAGATTCTAGAGGACTATTCGTTCGCGGATGACTTGTCGATCGCGGTAGCCAATGATCTATCGGTGGCTTTGCACGACGTGCTCCAAGCCCTGAACCAAGCTGACCAATTCCAGCTTGGCGCCAGTTTCTAATGCCAACCGAAAGTGGTTTGAGCTAACCGCGGTGAGCTTTTTTGATCGGCGGCTGGCCGGATGCGTTTCAGCGAGACGCTGATCAGAGAACCGACCATATCCCGACAACGTCTTCGGGGAGTTTGGCCAACGTCCCATTTTCCACTGTTTATTTGGGCTTTGCGCAGGAGTACCCGAACTGCAATAAGTGGAAATCATCTCGAACCGCTTGGGTGGAGGTACCTTATGGCGCTAACCTCTCCAAGTGGGAGGAATGGGGGATGCGCGGACGCCTTAGAATCGTGGCGCTTCTTTTCGCGGCTCAAGTCCTAGTCTTGACCGTCGGTGGCTCTTCGCGCGCCCAAGATGGGGCCGAGCGCGCCTCGGTCGCCATCCCACGCGGTTCGATCACCCCACCAGCTTCGCCGAGCACTCCACCAGGTGCTAGCGTAGATTCAGCGACCCCATTAGACGCCGTCGTGAAGAGCATTCGTGGCAAGCTAGCCGATCCTTCGCTGCGCAAGGGTGCCAACCCCGACGATCTTGCTGCGCTCGAGGCCTTTTATGGGACGCGGACGGGCGGGCCTCTGTGGATGACGGAGATGGGCTTCTCGGCCAGGGGACAGGCGGCCCTGTTCGAGATCGGGAAGGCGGACGATTGGGGCCTTTCGGCCGCTGCCTTCGAACTGCCTCCGGCAGGGGAGCTCCCGGCGAGCCCGGAGGCGCAAGCCGTCGCCGAGATCAAGCTTGATCTTGCGATCCTGAAATATGCGCGCTTTGCCCGCGGCGGTCGGCTGAACCCCCCTGAGGTCAGCGCCCTGTTCGACCAAGCGCCCCCCTTGCGCGATCCGAAGGCCGTCTTGCCAGAGATCGCCACCGCGAGCGCGCCCGATGCCTATCTCCAGTCCCTGCATCCGAAGCACGAGCAGTTCGAGCGCCTGCGCCAGGCGTTGCTCAAGGCGCGTGACGATGCAGGAACAGGCGGCAAGCCTGCGCGCAACGAGCTGGAGATCGAGCGAATCCTCGTCAACATGGAGCGTTGGCGCTGGATGCCGGAAGACCTCGGCGCCCTCTATGTCTGGAACAACGTGCCGGAGTTCATGCTCTACGTCGTAAAAGACGGCAAGACGATCCACATGGATAAGAACTCTCGTCGGCAAGCTCGCTTATGCCACGCCGATCTTTTCCGCCAACATGCAGACCATCGTCTTCAATCCTGAATGGACGGTGCCGGAGACGATCGTGAGGGAGAATCTTCTGCCCAACTTACGTCACGGCGGTTGGTTCGGTGGCAGCACGTCGATCCTCAACGAGCATGGGTTGCAGGTGAATTACAACGGGCGCGTGGTGGATCCAGGCAGCATTGACTGGAACAACGTGAACATGGCCAAGGTCAGCTTCACCCAGGCTCCCGGGCCCACAAATGTGCTCGGCAAGCTGAAGTTCCTTTTTCCCAACAAGCACGTCGTCTACATGCACGACACCATCAAGCGCGAGCTATTCAACCAGTCCATGCGCGCGGAAGGCCACAATTGCATCCGCGTTGCCAATCCGGACCAGCTTGCCGCGCTTCTGCTTGCTGAGGACAAGGGATGGTCGTCAACGCAAGTCCAGGATCTGCTCGACAAGGGCAACAACGCTCCGGTGACGCTGGACCATCCGGTGCCTGTGCACATGACCTATTTCACAGCCATGGTGGACGAGAAGGGCAAAGTCACGACCTTTGCCGACATCTACGGGCTCGACAAGAAGGTTAGCACAGCGCTCCTCGGCAAATCGGTGAGCTTCCCGGCGCCTACCCCGAGTTCAGACGAGCAAGCCAGCGGTGCTCCGGTAACCACGGCCGTACCCGCGAAGCGGACCTCACGCAGCAACGACGTTGCGGGGTCCCTGGGCTTCTCCGGCGACTAGTGTCTGACCTCGCAGTTCGATGGGATGCCGCGCATTCATCGCACCCAATCCCGGTGATCAGATCAAATCTGGGGCCACTACACGTTGTCCGCGGCTCTCCTAGTAAAGGAGAGCCTGTCGGATCCCGTCTCGGTGGCAAGGGCATGTACAGAATGCTCGCTGATTCTAAGCGATTGTGTCTGCAAATGAATTGGCGGAAGGGGGCGCCCGATCGCATTATGATTGGGCGCTTTTGGCCTACCTTGGACTGGACCCCCCGGATCAACCTCCATAAAGGCTGGCTCCAGGGAGTCCCTGGAGGTGTAGTCGAGGCCTCTTTAGGGTAGGCCTAGGCCGAGGGCCTTTTTGAGGGTTTCAAGCCTTGTGCTCTAATTGCATCGGATGGATATTATTAATAATTCACTTATTTCCTAGTAGCCTAGCGCGTTATATTCTTATGCCATGTCAAGAGCGCGCGTCAAATTATGGGAACAAGCCCTGTTTGCCTTTGTGGTGGGATGGCTCGTGGTCCTCACGATGTATGCACGAGTCAATCCCACCGAGTAGCGTGGCCGAAAACGCACAACCTGAAAGAAATTGCGTGTTTTGGCTGTCCGGCCCAGCTCCATACCCAATAGTAAATCAAGTTTTGTGTTTGCCTTTTTCGGATGCCGCTTCCGATTACCGGTCTTCGTAGGGGGACGGCTCCGGATGTAGCGAGCATTCAGTTCCTTGGATGACCTGGTGACTCGCTAGCTTCGGACTACGAGCCACAAGCGTAGCGAGGCGTGGCGTATCATTTTGATCATTAGTTCCTCTCCGCGTTTAGTCCCTAGTAAATTTTTGGGGTTAGCCTCCCTAATTGGGTCGGGGGTCGAATGGGGCGGGACTTTTCAACTCAACTCCCCCTAGGCGGCTCCGGCAAGCTCAGTCTCTCAGTGCCGGGGCCGCTTTAAGTTCTCCGCGAGGGAAATTGTTATGCGTATGTGTTCGATTCTTGCGGTCGTGGTCGCCTTGGCCTCTGGCGTTGTGGGATGCACGACCACCCAGAAGGCGGTTAGTGGAGGCGCCGTTGGCGGCGTCACCGGGCTTGCTCTCGCAGGTCCAATAGGTGCTGTTGCCGGGGCTACAGCGGGCGCCGTTTCGGCACCGATGATGAGCTTGGGCAGCGATTGAGCATCCAACATGCGAACTGAGTTTGGTCGGAGGTCGGGCGTGCCTGTCGCCGTGAGCGTGGCGATCCATCGCGCGCAGCCTACCGGGTCCGCGCGGCGGCCGTTTGATTATGAGTTCAATGCCGGAGCAGCCCGCCGACACTTGCCTAGGGCAGCGAAGTGGAGTGCCGTGGCTTGCCTCACGCTGCTCGGGCTCGGCCTGGTGCTGTATTTTGATCGATTGTTCTATGACGTGAGAGCAAGAGAACAGTTGATTGAGGAGGGTGAGCAGGCAGTTCGCGCCCAGATGAAGGACGTGAGTAGCGCCACTTTCAATAACATCCACCTTTCCAAGAGTGGCAAGGGGGTCTGCGGGCACGTAAAGGGCTACATCTCTCTCGGAGCGTACGATGGCCGTTTCATCTATTCAGGAAACGGCGCGGCCTACCTGGAAAACGACGATAACGGCGACGGATTCAAAAAGGTTTGGGCTAGCTCGTGCCAGTGAAGTCCTAGGTCGTGTGACCGGCGCTGGCTCGCGCCAATTTCCCGCCGTGCTATGATGCGCCCATGCATCCCCTGCGCAAGGCAGTCGGGGTCATTGCTGGCCTTATCGCGTTAGTCCTTCTGACTTTCATGTTTGGCAAGCAGACGCAAATGGCCCCCGACAATGCCGGGGTCGTCATCGACACCGAGCGGCACAGCTACGCGAGCATCCCTTGCGTAATTCAAGGCGACATTGACCGAGAGGTGGTAACGAACCGGCGCGAGGTCACAGACACGACGAAGCCCTTGCACCTTCTCAATTTCGCGGAGACGAGCACTCTTGCGCATGCGAACGAGCTGAGAGAACAAGACCGCAAATGGCACCCTGACCATCGCTGTGCAAATGCAAACGGGTTTGTGCAGATTACCAGTTTGGGCGACCGCCTTTTCGGTCGAAGCCGTTGGACCCCCACAGGCGAGTGGCGCTGGTAAGCGCATGGCGAAAGTGCTTACCGCGCAGGATGCCGGGCCAAGAGCTAGCGATGGGCAGGTGAGCTTCGCGCGGCAGGAAGAGATCTGCGCCGGCTGGCCGATCGCCATGAGTTCGCGGCTTGGGCTTGACTGTGGATGCCAGGGGGCAACGCCATGAGTGCACCTGTCGAAGCTCAGCCTACTTGTGCTCTGAACGCCATGCAACTGGTGGCCGAATTTGATCTTTTCCTATACGATCCAGCCCATCGCTTTCGCTTTGTCATTGGCCACTCGCCAGGCGAGAGTGAGAAACTCTCCTTGTGTCATCGAGGCATGCGGATCCTCCCGGGTCGGAAGCGATTTTGCCAGCAACTGCGGAGAGTTGCGTGGCTCATGATACGTCACTGCGTACTTTGACCCCGGCCCCCCAGCACATCAATAACTAGGGTGCCGAAGAGTGTCATTTTCGGCTCGCAGCCGATAGGCACGGCATCGAGCTAGAAACCTCGCATGTGTGTGGCTCACGTCACCTTGCGCAGCTCATCCACGCTGCGCTTCACATGCGCCTTCATTGGCTCGGACATCTCGGCCGCCACCTTGGTGGACAACGCGCGGACTTCTTCGGCTTGGGCCACAAGTGCGCTGAACTGCTTGCGCCAATAAGACGCCCGCAACTCCACCATCTCGGCGAGAGTTTTGGCCGTGGCCAGGCTCCTTGCCAAGTCAAAACCCGAATTCAGATTCCGCTGGGCAATCTCGATTATTTTGCGATTTAGCGCCGCGGCGCCCTGACCCATAGCATCATAGGATCTCTCAATAGTCTCCAGTGCAGCTTCGAGAGTGCCCTTGGAGCGCTCGTAGGCTTCTCGCGTTTGAGCTACGGTTTTCTCCGCAAGTTCGCGCGCAGCTTCTGGGAACTCGGCGTCAAGAATCACGACTTCGAATTGGCCGTTGGTCTTGCGAAATGATTTACGCGACTTGTCGGCGGTAACTTCAGGATTTAAGGCGACGTTCATGATGCACCTCTTGGGATGCGCGGCTCCGCGATTGAAAGCCGCGGTAACGCCGTTAAGGGGCGCTCGACGGAAAGGGGGGTGCACAGAGTCGGCACGGTAGTCTTGCCGTCGGTCTATTTGCGCACTTTAAGTGCACTCCTCCACTCTGCCGATTCCAAGAAAAATTTCGAATTATCCCCGATATACACAGTGTCCGCAGGAGACCTTGCGACTGGCTTTGTCTCCTCGGATCGTACGCCAATGGGTCATTCCATCGGAAAGCATAAAGTTCGACTGACCCGCTGTTTGCTAGGTTAAGTCGATTGACGCCGGGGTGTACCTATTGACGGGTTTCTGAGTGGAATGAGAATCACTCGACTGGCTTTGACTAGATTGGCTGAAAGCGTATTCTGCCAGTGACAGTGTCAGGAGAAAGCTATGGCATCTGAGTCCTCCCCACAGCTAGACTTGCCCGGGAAATTCCGTGACCTCATCAAGCTGAGCATCGAACAGGCCCATCGGGCCTTCGAGGTCTGGATTAAGACAAGCGAAGACGCCCGCAGGAGCATTGCGGCGAGCTCCGAGCTTGCGCGCAACAGTGCGGTCGCGCTCCAAGGAAAGGTAACGGAGATAACCCGGGCTAATGCCGATGCCAGTTTCTTGATGGCACTCAAACTTGCCGAGAGCAAGCACCTTGGCCAGGCGATGGAGCTCTATGCCGACCATTTGGGAAAGCAGATGAACGCCCTCGCGGGACACCTCGAGGCCATCAGAGATCTCACGTTTCAAATCATTTGCCCTTCCCAAGACTCGCCAAATGCGAACGCCGATGCGTCGACTTCCCCTGATGGGAGTGCACAGTCGCCCAAAGAGGCGAGGACAATGGAGGACGCGCGGTTGATGAGCGCTCCACAGCCGTCGCAAATCCATGAGAAGAGCGCATCGGCGACGGATGCTGTTAGTGCCGGGGTAGAACAATCAAGACCTGCGGCCGTTGTTAGAGCAAAGGTGGGTGCGCAGAATTTGGCTCTAGGCGAGAAGTCCCCAGATCCCTCGGCCCTGCCCGAAAATACCCGAGTTGGAAATGTGCGCCCTCGAAGTGCGCAACCGCGTAAAAAGGCGAAGCTACCGGAAGACGCACCGCCACCTTCATCGCGTCCGCAGAGCCAAACTCGGGAGATGATTGACAAAACTGGCGGGGTGCGGAAGCCAAGCGAGCCCACAGCTGCGGCGGTCGTTCGAGCTAAAGTCAGGACGCAAATTTCACCTCAGATCATGCCCAGCGAGAAGTCCGCAAGTCGAAAGGCCACTGCGGAAGATGTGCAATCCGCCTTAAAGTCGAGGCCCTCCAGAGATGTGCCGACCGGCGCACAGCCGCCTAGGAAGGCGAAGGAAGAGGCGCGGTTGAGCAGCGCTTTATTGCGGCCGCAGAGCCACCGGAAAAAAGCTCCGGGGACAGACGTTAGGCAACCAAATGAGATTGCATCCGGGGCTATTGTGGGAGCGAAAGTCAGGACGCAGATTCTACCGGGGGTGACTAAGGGCAAGAAGTCCGCAAAACAACCGGCTGCAGCGATAGACACCCGATCCCCTTTAGCAGCGTCCCCCAAAGGCGTCGAGGAAGGGGACGTGCGCAGCCTCGCGGATCGTATCAAAGGATCCTCTCGTCCGAAAACGCGACCAATACGCTAGGGGCAGAACTCGCATCCGAAAGAACTTTAAGGGCGCTGGGGTTGCTGGCCGGTCGACGATATGCCAGCAGGAGTCCCCGTGCCGCCGGATGCCTCTCGCCCGCGTTAAGCAGAAGCGCCAGTCGGACGCTCATAGTGATCGCTTAAACTTTATCTCGGGCTTGTCCCTGGGATTCTCGGAACGGTCGATGACCAATTGCGGTTTAGCTGACACTTCCTGGGAAAACGTCGTTTGACTGAGCGACAAGGGATCCTCGGAGCGATGCGACTCGCCCTCAAAAAATGCGCCTTGCTCGATGGCCAGAGTCTTATGGATTAGGTCGCCCTCGACATGCCCACTGGATTGAACTGTCACGCGCAGCGCTTGAACCGAGCCAATAAGGCGACCGCGTATATCGACGTCCTGGGCGACCACGCTACCCGCAAGTTGCGAGTTCTCACCGAGAACCAGTGAGGCGCAGTGAATATCGCCTTGAATCTCACCATCGAGATGAATCTCGCCGTTGGACGTCACATTGCCAGCGATGATCAGGTGCTCGCTAATTGTCGAGACCCTGTGCGTTTTGGAATCCCGTGCGCGATAGGATTGATCGGAGCTATCCGCCGACATGATTGCACCCCAACTAATTACTAACTTCGCAGAGCACTATAGCTAAATCCCTAAGTTATTGACTATCATAATGATGGCCCAGGGGCAACTTATCCTAAGATCGTCCAAGCCAGAGCGGTTCATTTCGCCCGCTAACCCATGCCATGACGGTATGCAGTCGCGATCCGACACAGCAACCCCGCGCTAAAGATCTGCAAAAAGAGGAGCTCATGAATAGTCCACTTGACTAATTCGCTTTGCGAGCGAGGAAATCGCTAAGGTGGGGGGGGCCATTGACCGCGGGCTAGTAGGCGTGTGCTGCCGTTCCGACTCATCGATCGAGGAGCGATCGTCGATTGAAGCTAGGGCAAGGCAAATATGTAAAAGCTTGTTCCGGCAGCGCATCTGGATTGGAAGGGTTATCCCTCTGGGTGGATCTGCGACAGATTCGTCAAGACCAAGCGTAGGAGTTCAGGATCGCTCAAGCCGTTGGAGAAAACGATTTCGATGAGCTCACGGCGCAAGATCGCCTCCAGACCTTGGTCGCTGTCGAATTCTAGATCGAGCGCGTCCAATTTCCGTCGAGGGGATCCGAACAATTCCATAACCAGTTCCACCGTGTCATTCCGCTTGTGAAGCGCTTTGTGTACGGGGTGGCTATGACGGTATTGCGACCCGGTCGCGCCCGCAGCGTGGCAACCTCGTAAAAGTTCTTTTCGAACGCGTCTGTGGCAATGAGCTGAAACAGTCCGCCGCGAACGCTCGTGCGCCTAGGCGAGCAGGCTAAGTCATTGGCGCCTCAAAGGCGGCAGGGGGTCAAGCGAGCCTGAAATGAAAAGACCGGCCCGGCACAACTTCTTGGCTTGGTTTGGCTCGGGGCGCCCGATACGGCAACAATGAGCGGAGGGAAAGCATTGGTCTCCAAATCCTCCTGTGCGGCCAACCAGAAAGTCAGCGAGAGATCCGACTAATTTTGGAACCCTCGAGGGTTAAATTGTACATCAGTCCCTTGGGATCAATAACGAAGCCGATGATCGGACTCGTAATCTTATCCGTGTCGATTGAGCCGCCAACACCCAGCGTGACGAACACCACCGAACCATCGACGCCGATTCTCCATCCCGCTCTGCGATCAAATCCAGCAAGTGCCTCGTTGTTCATGAACATGATAATCACGGACCGCTCTTGCACACCGAGTTGAAAACCGAATGAGGCCGATACCAGGTTATAGTATCCAGCGGGCCTCCCATGAATAAGCAGAAGTCCCTCGCCATACTCCCCGCCGAAGCCAAATCCTGCCTTAAGGAGCGAGGGAAAGACCAAAACTCCGGCAGCTTTATTGCCAAGTTCTTGAGCGCCGGCGTTTTGGCGGACAAAACTATGAAGTGTCGCATTGGCGCTGGCGTCGATCTCGACTCCCGAAGCTGCTTCGCTCCGCGGAGGTACCGCGACGATCGCCTGAACCGCAATGAGGATCAGCAACAGTGCCCGAAGGGTCTTCATGTCCCTACACCTGTATGAGAACGCAGGATAGCCGGCTAAGCATCTCTGCATCCAACGGCTCGTCACTCAACCAAGCATACATGCCCAATAGCGGATGTGCTTTCGGATATTCGGGCATGACGGGGGATCGGCCGAATGCCGCCCCCACCCTTTAAAAGGTTCTCCGAAACTTTGCTGCCGACTTGTCGCTATGCTTTTCAGTCTGTTCGGCCACTGGTTCGGGCTTGGCGAAAACAGGCTCTCTGAGAGCTTCTTGGCTGGGCAATAACGGGTCTTCGGAGCGACTTGAACTGCCCTCGAAGAATGCGCCTTGCTCGATTGCGAGACTCTGATGAATGAGGTCGCCTTCGACATGGCACTTGGATTGCAGTGTTACGCGCAGCGCTCGGACTGAGCCCTTGAGGCGGCCGCGGACCACGACGTCCTCGGCGAGCACGCCGCCCTCGAGTTGCGAACTCTCACCAAGAACCAGTGAGACGCAGTGGATATCGCCGTGAAGCTCACCATCAAAATGTATCTCGCCCTTCGACGTCACATTGCCAGTGATCAAGAGGTCCTCGCCAATTGTCGAAATCTTTGGCGACGTTGAGCCGGGTCTCTGTCCGGCTTGTTTGGATGTTGCCGACATGCTTTGCTCACCCCCCGACTAATTGCTAGCCCCACAGACCGCCGCTAAAGACAACAGCGATCACCTCCTCCAACTCTCCCAAGGAGATGGAAGTTCCGGTACCTTCGCTTGCAACGATTGTGCTGAGGCCGGGCGACCCTTTGCGAGGTCGTAGCGCCTTCGAGCAAGACTCTTGCGCAGCCCGACTTACTGCGCGGCGAAGCCGGGGCTCGTTTCCAACTTGACGACCGGGGGCGGGTTCCATTTGCCCGTCAAGGCGTCGCTCTTCGGGGCATAAAGGCGCATGGTCAGATTGAAGGGCCCCTTCGGCGCCGGCAGCCAGTTTGCCTCCTTGTCCGCGCCGGGGCTTTGGTTCTGGAAATAGAGGTCGAGCGAACCATCCGGGCTGTATTTGAATGGCATCCAGCTCGACACCGCAAAGCGGTTGAGCGCATTGGCGACCTGGAAGCCTTGCGGGTCATAGAGCGTAATCGACCAAAAAGCACTTGCGGGCGGCGTAGCCTCCTTGTCAAAATGAATGCTGTAGGTGTTGGCGCCATCGAGGGGCTTGCCGGTCGCATCCGCGAGGTTGAGAGGATAGATCGCATCTTCCGGCAGGTTCGCGCCAAGGCCCACTTGAGTGACGATGGCGCGCTTGAGATAATAGTTGCCGTAAACGCCCATGGTGTCGGTGTTCATCGACCAGCCGTTGGCAACCCTCGCCAGCGTCGGAACTTTCCACGCAATCAACTTCTGGGCATCCTCGGGCGCGCTTTCGAGCGCCGACTTCACCTCGGGCTCGAGCTTATCGAAATCGAAGCTCTTGCCGGGCTCAAAGCCGATCCGCTTTAGGCGCGCGATGATCGGCTCATCGGTGATGTGCGGCGGGTGCAGCTTGAGCAGCTCGGCGGCATAGGCGAAATATTTGGCCGCGGGCATGGTGTCGACCTGGGTCTTGGGCGGCGTCTTCATGTCGATGGAGGGATCGATCTTTGCGGTCATCGGCTCCGGCGCCTTGCCCCATTGCGACAGGGGCGTGATCGTATAGCCGTCCTGGATCTTATGCACCGCGTCGTAGTCGGCAGGGCCGTCGGTCTTGGTGCGGCCGATGACCCACACATAGGGCGTCGGTGCGTCGATGCGCTGAGTGCCTTCGGGGAGCTTGAATTCCTCCACGAAGCCATCGCGCAGATCCTGGCGCCAGCCGGGCGGTGTTACCAGGAAATTGACGGCCTGCGTGCCCGTCGTGCGCCAGCCCGGTGAAGCGAATACGTCGGACCACATGTCCAGCATGGGCAGGAGATAGTAACGACCCTCCGTGCTCGGCGCCGAGACGACCACCGGTTCCTTGGTCAGATCGAGCCAGCCGCTGGAATAGAGCGTGTCGAAGTTCGGCCGCACGACGACCCGCATATCGGCGGTGGGGAACGCCGCGACGTTGGCAAAGCGGTTCATTGGGCCGCCAATGCCCCCCGGCGTGCTCTGTTGATTGGTGAGCTGCTTGCGCGTCACATCCATGGTGATGAGCGGATAGAAGTAGAGATAGGCATCGACGCCGATCGCGTGCGCCTCGTCCGCGTTGACGGCGGGCTCCGCCATCGGGGCGCTGGCGAACGAGGTCGCGAGCAGGAGTCCAAACGAAAGCGCGATTGCGGTTCGGGTCACGGCACGATCCTCCTTGGATGATACGGGTGGCGTAGGGCCGTCCCGCTCAGGTCAAAACGCCTCTAGGCCTCGTTCAGTCGTCGTAGCTGAAAGCATTTTTGCGACTTGCGAGCAAGAACGCGGTGAATTTGGCCCGCAGGGACCGTGGCGCTGAGATCATGACTCGTTCTTCCTTTCGCGGACAATGCAGCGGAAGCCGATATGGGAGGTCGAGGTGTCGACCGGGTGCGGGTAGCGCGCCGCGGGCCGGTAGCGGTAGCAATAGTTCTTGGCGCAGAGATGGGAGCCCCCCTTCAGGACCTTGCGCGGGATCTTGATCCGGGGCTGGGCCGGGTCGAAGCTGTCCTGCTTTTTGCCGCCGCGCGGGTTGTGCGGCACGCAGCACGCCTTCTGTTTCTCCTCCGGGTGGCGCGCCCGATACCAGTCGCAGGTCCACTCCCAGGCGTTGGCGATCATGTCGTAGAGGCCGAAGGCATTGGGCGGGAAGGCGCCGACCGGCGAGGTGCGCTCATAGCCGTCGCTGGCGAGGTTCTCGAAGGGAAACTCCCCCTGCCAGTAATTGGCCATGTAGTGGCCGTCTGGCGTGACCTCATCGCCCCAGGCGAACTCCGTGCCGTTTAGACCGCTACGGGCGGCGAACTCCCACTCGGCCTCGGTAGGCAGCTCCTTGCCGGCCCAGCGCGCGTAGGCCTCGGCGTCGCTATAGGCGACGTGCACCACGGGATGGTTGTCCTTGCCGTCGATGTTACTTTCCGGCCCGTATGGATGACGCCAGTCTGCCCCGCGCATGAACACCCACCAATTGCCGATGTTGCGCATGTCAACGCGCGTCTTTGGCTGCACGAAGACGAGCGAGCTCGGCACCAGCATTTCGGGCAGCGCGCCCGGATAGTCGGCGGGTTTAGGCGCGATCTCGGCAAAGGTCACGTGACCCGTTGCCTCGACGAAGCGGCGGAACGCGGCATTGGTGACGAGGTGCTGATCCATAAAGAAGCCATCCACCGCCACGCGATGGACAGGACCCTCCTCGGGGTAATGGCGGTTGGAGCCCATGAGAAACGCGCCGGCGGGAACAAAGACCATGCCGGTGATGGGTTCTTGCTCGGTCCTGGCGCGCTCAGCTGAGGCGGTGGTCATGGCCCTCTTAATCCTCGCGCGGCTCATCTTGAGAGCAGCTCCTTCTTCAGCGCCAGGCTCAAGGCGTGGCCTTGATCTTCGGGAAGATCGTCTTCCAGTCGTTCTTCATGTCGACGACGGTCCAACCCTTGGCGACTGCCTCGTCCAGCGCCTTGTCGAGCTTGCCGACCTTGGAGTCCCGATCATAGGCATATTCACGCGCGGCGTCGGTGTGGTGAACGAGCCCCATGAAGCGCGCGCCCCGGCCCGCCGCCGTCCATTCCAGCATTTCCTTGTCGCCGTCGGAATTGCCGAAGGCAAAGATGGGCCGGCGTCCGATGAATTTGTTGATGCCGACGGGCTTGCCGGGCCCGTCGTCCACGAAGTCGACCTTGGGCAGCTTCATCAGCACCGGGCTTGCGTCCCACATTTGATATTGCGTCGCGCCGGTCGAGCCCACCACCTGCTCCGGAGGGACGCCGTAGGCCTTGTCGGCAAAGACGCGCATGAACTCCTGGCCGCCGCCGGAGACGATGAAGGTCTTGAAATCATTGGCGCGCAAAAGGCTAAGCAGTTCAAGCATCGGCTGATAGATGAGGTCGGTGTAGAGCCGATTGAAGCGGGGATGCTTCGCGGTGGCGAGCCAGTCGGCGACGATCTTGTTGAAGTCGTCGGTGGAGATGCCGGAATGGGTCGCGGCAATAATCTCGACGATCCCCTTCTCCCCCGACGCCTCTAAGGTCTTGGTGTCGCCTTCGAGGACCGCCTGAAAGGGCTGTGTCGTCTTCCATTCCGGGTGCTTCGGCGCCAGCGCCTTTACCCGATCGAGCGCGAAGACGAATTGGGTATAGAGCGGCTGCTCGACCCACAGCGTGCCGTCATTGTCGATGGTGGCGATGCGTTCGGCAGGCTTCACGTAGTCGGGACCGCCCGCCTTGGTCACCCGCGCGACGAAATCGATGATGGACTGCTTGACCTTGCCATCGCTCCAGGAGGGCAGGGGATCTATTCCCCGTTGCCCTTGGGCGCTGGCTACGGTCAGGAGACCGACTGCGAGGGTCGCCACCAGGAAAGCGCGCCGACTAATGCGAATCGTCATCTTTGGGTTTCTTTCGAGACGTCTGTCATCGCCGCCAGTATTGCGAGGATCGTCGGATCATCCAACAGCAGACGCAACATGCCAACCCTCTCGCAAGCGCTGCGCAATCGCGACCAAAAAATGACGCATTATTGGAATTCCTGGAATTCATCGACTTGACGAAACCTATGCGAGGTAGGGCATCAGTGAACTAGGGCATCCCAGTGAACCATTGAAGAAGGAGAGGCGGCCTTGGCCGCTCATGCCGCGGCCGGTGACCAAAACATCGTCGACGAACTCAGGCAGGGCAAGCAGTTCGGGGATCGAACCTACAAGGTGCACCTTGACGGCTATGACCAGACAGACCTCCTCGGTGGCAAGGGTCCATCGAAGCGGCACGAGATCTTCTACTTAACCGAGAGCACACTAAGCGCGGTCCGCATCGATGACTTCAAGTACCGCTTTACCAACCAGCCAAACGGATGGCTTGGCGCTACCGACAAGGTCGATTGGCCCATCCTCGTCAATCTCCGTCTGGATCCCTATGAGCGTACGGGAATGCCTGACGGAAAGAGTGGGTCGCTCGCCTACTACAACTGGTTCGCGTAGGGCATCCGCCGCCAGGGTTTGAGCCCGCGCCGCAGCGGCCTTAAGGAGGCGGCGGTGTTTGTGGTAGGGTGAGCCCATGGCGGGTCCGTCCGTTTCTATCACTTATTGCAGGCTGTGCGGTTGGCTGCTCCGCGCGGGCTGGATGGCGCAGGAGCTGCTCACCACCTTCGCCGACGAGCTCGGCTCGGTGACGCTCATCCCCGACACCACGGGCGGTGTGTTCGAGGTGCGCGTGGACGATAGGCTCGTCTGGTCGAGGAAGGACCAAGGCCGCTTCCCGGAGATGAAGGAGCTGAAGCAGATTGTGCGCGATGTCGTGGCGCCCGAACGGGATCTCGGCCATAGCGACGCCAAGCTGCCGGCGGCTTGAGCCTCTCCTTCGGCGCGCCCTGGTAGAGGGCCGCGCCTCCGCCTACATGAGAGGCAAGCTTTGGCGTTCCAAAATTCAAGGAAGTCTCCGTATATGGCACATCCCGTCGTCGTCACCATCCCCCACAAGCTCGGCAAGCAGGAGGCCGTCCGCCGCCTACAAGCCGGCTTCGGCAGTGTCCGCTCCAGCTTCGGCGAGAAATTCGTCGTGATGAAAGACGAGTGGTCGGGCGATCATCTCGATTTTCAGGCGAGCCTGCTCGGCCAATCCACAAATGGCACCGTGGACGTGGCCGACGATCATGTGCGGCTTGAAGTGCAGCTCCCTTGGGTGCTCGCCTTGCTCGCCAACACGGCCAAGGCCATCGTGCAGAAACAGGGTCAGCTCATGCTGGAGAAGCCGACCACGCCGACCAAGCCCGCGTGATGCCGAGCTTCGCCTAAGCGATCTCGACGATCTCGGCTTCGGCGGTGCCCGCCTGCACCGTGTCGCCCACTTGCTTGCCCATGAGTGCTTGTGCCACCGGAGAGGCATAGGACAGGGTGCCCTGCACCGGGTCGGCCTCGTCTTCGCCCACGATGCGGTAGGTCTGCCGGCGGCCGTCCTCGCGCAGGATCGTCACCGTCGAGCCGAAGCGCACCTCGGTCGCATCTTCGGGCGGCTCCACAACCTGTGCAGTCGCCCGGCGCGAGGTCCAATAGCGCAAGTCTCGGTTGATCTTGGCGAGCCGCGGTCGGTCATCGGCCTCATGCGCCGCCGCATGAGTGTGATGCAGTCGCGCCAACTCCGCCTCGATCAGCTCCAGTCCCTTGGCCGTGACGAGGTTGTGCGCCGAGACCGGGCGGTCGGGCAGGTCATCGTAGACCTCGCCCGCCTCGGGCTCCTTGGTGAAGGCCTTGCTCATGGTGTCACTATACCATGTCGAACCCCTGGATTGTGGGTGCTTCTCCCTTAGGCGTGGCTGCCTCAATTGCCGGTAATCGCGTTCGATTAAGCCTGTTGCCGCTCTTGCGGTTCCTGTCTTAGGACTAGGGGCAAAGCAGGGGTGCCCAAGCCCAGGAGCAGGGCCTCGATCCCAGGACCCATGACAGACGCGACTACAATGTGTGATCGGGGAAAGACGTCATGAAATACGTCATTGCAGTGATCCAGCCGGACCGGCTCGATGCCGTGCGCGAAGCGCTCTCGAGAATCGGCGTGCAGGGCCTGACGGTTAGCGAGGTGCGCGGCTTCGGGCGGCAGAAGGGCCAGACCGAGATCTATCGCGGTGCGGAATACACCATGTATTACGTGCCCAAGGTGAAGCTCGAAATCGCGGTGGACGGTTCGATCGCCGACGCGGTGATTGACGTCATCGCCCAGGCGGCGCGGAGCGGCCGCATCGGCGACGGCAAGATCTTCGTGCTGCCGCTGGAAGGCGCCATGCGCGTGCGCACCGGCGAGATGGGGGCCGACGCGCTCTAGAGTGTCCGAGCCGTGAACTTCAGCAGCTACCGCCAGCACCTTCTCGTGCAGCCCGAAGGGGAGATTGCCCTTTTAGCTGTGGTACGCAATTTCTCCCAGTGGTTCTTCGACCTGTTGCGCAATTTCGTCCTCGTCGGCGGCTTGAAATATTTTGCCGAGAAGTCGGGCAGCACGATCCTGTTCTACCTCCACACCTTCGCGCTTGTTGTGATCCTGCTCTACTGCTTGTCCTACGCCGATCAGTGGTACATCAACCTGTTCAGCTTCCTGGAGAACAAGAGGCTCGCGCACATCCTCAACCGCGCCGTCAATTTCGGCGCTGCCGTCGCTCTGTTCTTGATCATCGGATGGGGCGCGTCCCTCATCGTCGCGGAGATCTCCCACGCCCAAGTTTAGGGGAGGCGTGACTGCTTGGCGGCTTCGGCCGCGAAGCGAAGATCCTTGACCAGAAGATCGAATTCGCGCCGCTTGTCGCGTTCCTCCTGGAGCCGGAGCAGGTAGGAGGGGTGAAGGGTGATGACGCCTTGCCGCCCATCGGGCAGCGCAATGAGGCGGCCACGATTGGCGTTGATGGTCAAGGTCTTCCGGACCAGTGCGCGTGCCGCCGTCGCGCCCAGTGCCACCGCGATGCGAGGCTGGACGATGGCGAGCTCGTGGTCGAGCCACCAGCGGCAGGCGTCGATCTCGCTGGTGTCGGGCTTTTTGTGAATGCGGCGCTTGCCGCGCGGCTCGTGCTTGAAGTGCTTCACCGCATTGGTGACGTAGACGTCTGCGCGGTCAATGCCTGCGCTTTCCAGCGCGTGGTCGAGCACCGTGCCCGCGGGGCCGACGAAGGGACGCCCGGTCAGGTCCTCCTGGTCGCCCGGCTGTTCGCCCACCAGCACGAGCGAGGCCTGGGCAGGGCCTTCCCCGAATACGGTCTGGGTCGCGTTCTTGTAGAGGGGGCAGCGCATGCAGGCCTTCGCTTCCGCGGCGAGCAGTGCAAGCGCCCGCTCCGGGTCGTTGACGCGCTCTTGTTTGGAAAAGAGCGGAAGCTCGGCCTCGCGCCATTTCTCCGCCATGGAAACGTCACCTCTTCTTGCGCCTGATTGCGCGCCGGACGCTTACAAGTGTCGTCTTTGCAACCCATATGGAGGCGGCCGGGTTCAAGACCTGCTAAGCTTAACGCGAAAGCCCATCATCATGCTCGACGATATGCCGAAACCCACAAGGGGCGCTCTCATTGCCCGGCCGGAAGACGCACTTGCCCAGGCTGGCGAGGCGGGGCGCAAGACGCCCGCAAGGACCAAACGCGCGGGCGGCAAGATCAAGCGCGGCTGGGGCTGGCGGCGGGAGAAGGTGGTGAAGCAGAGCGCGCTCGGCATGCTGTTGCAGCCGATCGGCGTTTCGCTCGCACTCATTCTGTCGGCCTATGCGCTGCTCTCGCTCGGCACCACCTTCTGGCGGAGCTACCAGAGCCATCTCGACCACACCGCCGCGGTGCATGCCGACCGCAGCATCCTCGACGTCTTTTTCGGCGATCAGAGTCTCCCGTTCGACCCCGTCGACCTCGTGATCAAGGACGTGGACGGCACGGTGCACAAGGTGGTGGCGAGCAAGTCGGAGACCGACCAGTTCGTCAACGACACCATCCTCATGCTCGACGATGAGCGGGCGCGCATCAAGCAGGCGGTGCATGAGGATCTCGACCGCAGCTTCGCGCTGGCCTTCCAGGACCGTGAGCCGTCGATCAACGCCTACGCCGACTGGTTCTTCGAGTGGAAGCGCTCTTATGTGGTGCTGAAGGAGTCGATCACCTCCGCCATCACCCGTTTCTTCGAGGCGGGCACATATCAGTCGCTCCCCGAGGCCATCGAGGCGGACGTGGAGGATTACTTCCTCAAAAACTACAAGGAGCAGGTGCTGAAACCCGAGTTGCGCGATCCCGTCATCACGCAAGGAGTAGAGCAGGCGGTTCGCCATGCCCATGACAGCTACCGGCGGGTGATCGCCAATAGCGACATGCGGCTCCAACTGTTTCTCGCCAAGCATACGAGCCATCTAGAGGATTTGCCGGCCTCGATGCCGGCGACCAGCGTCAAGCTCGATTGGGACGCGCAGAAATGGAAAGCGCCCATTTATCTCATGCAGGATCGCGCCTTCGACGGCATTGCGGGCGTCGGGGCGGCTGCCGCCGGCGGTACGGTCGGTGCGCTCGCGCTCGGGCCTGCGCTCAACAGCATGCTCGCGCAAAGCTTCGGCCAGCTGTCGCGGCGTTTCGTCACCTCGCTCGGCACGCGGCTGACGCTCGCCGAACAGGGGGCGGTCGCGGGTACGTTCGTGCAGCCCATGGGCGGCCAGGTGATTGGCGCCGCCATCGGCGTGGCGATCGGTGCCGCCGTCGACTACCTCGGCAATGCGGCGAACGAGGCCTTCAGCCGCGACGGCTTCGTGGCGGCCAATAACCAGGCGCTGGATACCACCATTGCGGCCTGGAAGTCGAACCTCGAGGCCAGTATGGATTCGGCCGTCGATAAATGGTTCGACGACGCCAGATCGAGCGTCGTACTCGCCGGGAAATAGTTGTATGCTCTCCCCGCTTAAGGCCAAAAGGCTACGGGGATGGATGAAACCGTCAAGGCCATAGCGCGTCCGGCCGCCACGCGGTCGCTGCGCGAGGCGATCCGCAAGGCGCGGATGGAGGAAGCCGGGCGGCTGGATCAGACCGCCGACCGCCGCGACAGCGAGATGGCGCGGCTCGAGCTGCTCAAGACCGAGCTCGAATTCGTGTTCGCCGATATTCCCGCCAATGACGACCGGTTCAGCCTCGCCCTCGTGCCGAGCAAGCCCGCGCGGCTGTGGATCGATCTCTTTACCTATGCGGCCATCGACGAGGGGACTGGCGCCTATCTCTTCGTCCGCAACAGCGAGAGTGGCCGGCGCACCCTGTTCAGCTCGACCAATGTCGGCGAGATGGCGGACCGTATCACAAGCCACCTCGCGCGCGAGATCGTGCGGCGCGAGCGGCAAGAGGCGGCGCTGCTTGAGCCGGTCCAACGCGAGGACCAGCCCGCGGACGGGGAGGCGATCGCGGGTGGTGGCGCTGGCGTTGTCGTCGCGGCCTTTCTGATCGGCTTGCTCACTGGCGCCGCCGGCCTGTTCGCCGCGGTATGGCTCACCGTACCCTAGTGTCATGATTCCCTGAGGATGCGCCGCTCGCACTCCCACACATGCTCTGGCGCGCTCGCCACCGAGCGGCCCACCATCTCGCAAGCCCAGCCTGCGTTCGTGCGGGCGATGCCAAATTCATTGTAGCGCGCCGCGGGGATGCGACCCTCGACAGCTTCGGAGGCGGAGGGCACGCCGACCGCGTAGGCGCGTCCGCTCACCGTGTCGAACTCGACCACCGTCTGCTCGTGATTATGGCCATGCAGCACGAGCTCGGCGCCCGCTTCTTGCAGAATGCGGCAGAGCCTGCCCGCGTCACGCAGGCCTCGGCGCCAGCCGGCCTGGCCGGGAAGCGGTGGGTGATGGATCAATACGATGCGAAACAGGTTCGCATCGCCCAGCGTCTTCAGAGCGGACGCGAGCAGAGACCGTTGCGGGCGCCCAAGCTTGCCGGCGGCAACGAACGCCATGGTGGGAATGGCCGAGGACAGCGCGACCAGCGCCACGTCGCCAAAACGGCGGACGAAGGGAAAGCCAGCCCCCGGCGTTGGGAAGAGGGCCTCGCCCTCAGCGTTTGCCTGCATGTAGGGGCGCCAAAGTCCCGTACCGCGCTCGGGGTGCAGCCGCACATAGGCATCGTGATTGCCGGGGATCGCCGTTACCTCGGACGGGGGCCCCAGATGATGCAGCCACTCAGCGGCGCGAACGAACTCCTCCGGCAGGCCGAGATTGACGAGATCGCCGGTCACGGCGATGTGGTCTGGCTTCTGCTCGACGATGTCCCGGGTGATGAGGTCGAGCATCTCGCGGCGGTGGACGAGCTTGCGGCCGCGATGCCAATTGACGTAGCCGAGCACGCGCTTACCCATGAGGTCGCGGCGGCGCGCCCGGGGCATCGGGCTCAAATGAATGTCGGAGAGATGTGCGAGCTTGAACAAGGGCGGCCGGTCGTTCAGCTTAGGCGCGGCCTTTAGGTTAGAAACCGCGGATTAACAATTTGCAGGAAACACGGGTTCCTTAGCGTGTGCCCGCGTAAGGAGGCAAGGCTGAAGCAAGGGGGGAAACGAGGCGCGCTTGGGGCGCGCGCGCTGAATTCGCTGTTCCGGCCCATCTGGCGCATGCGGCGGGGACTGACGCTTGGCGCGCAAGGCGTGGTCATCGACGCTGAGGACCGTGTCCTGCTCGTCCGCCACAGCTACCGGCCGGGCTGGTGGTTTCCCGGCGGCGGCGTGGAATGGGGCGAGACGCTGGAAACGGCGCTGGCGCGCGAGCTGGATGAGGAGGTGGGCGTGCGCCTCACCGGACCTCCCCTGTTGCATGGCGTCTTCGCCAATTTCGCGAGCTTCCCCGGCGACCACATTGCCGTCTTCGTCGTCCGCCAGTTCGAGCGCGCGGAGGACTACCGCAGGCGGGGCGAGATCGCGGAGGCGGCCATGTTCGAGTGGGGGAAGCTGCCCGAGCTGATCAATCCCGGTACGCGGTCGCGGCTCGACGAGATCTTCGACATGCTGCCGGCTCGGCCGACTTGGTGAACCCGTCTATTGTGTTGCGGTGAGCCGCTTGGCGATCTTGGCCACGTGATGGCCCTGGAAGCTCGCAAGGTTGAGCTCCTTCTGCGAGGGAAGGCGTGAGCCGTCAGGTGCGGAAATGGTGCCCGCGCCATAAGGCGAGCCGCCTTTCACCTCGCTGATGTCGGCGAGATCCGGCGCCGAATAGGGAAGACCCACGATGAGCATGCCGTGATGCAGCAGCGTCCAATGGAAAGAGACGATGGTCGTCTCGTTGCCGCCGCCCGTCGAGGTCGAAGTAAAGACGCTGCCCACCTTGCCGATCAGCGCGCCCTCCACCCAGAGCGGTCCGGTCTGGTCGAGGAAGTTCCGCATCTGCGAGCTCATATTGCCGAAGCGCGTCGGGGTGCCGAAGATGATGGCATCGTAGCTCGCCAGCTCCTGCGGATCGGCGATCGGTGCCGGCTGGTCCACCTTCATGCCGGCACTGCGCATCACCTCCTCCGGCACGAGCTCAGGCACGCGCTTGACGCTGACCTGGACGCCGTCAACCGCGCGCGCGCCGTGGGCAACCGCATATGCCAGAGTCTCTATGTGTCCATAGGAGCTGTGATAAAGAACGAGCAGACGCGCCGTGTCAGCCATGTGTCGTTGCCCCTTTTTGCCAGGGGCCCGGACTCGCCTGTCCCTCCCCGCCGTCTAATAATTCAGCAGATGCGAAGGTGTGTCGAGAGGGGATAACAACTGGCAAGTGGCAGCGTTTCGTTTTGGAACAAGGGGGTGACGGGCTGGACCGACCGATATTGCGCATGATACAGGCAAGACGCCATGGGCATGCGAATTGAGGGTTACAGTCTTTTGCGACGACGAGGACGCGCGGCCACCCGCCCGTGACTCTTCGTCGCTAACGCCCACCATTACCACACAGAATCGTGTTTGGTAGCCCGCGCGTCGCGGCTGAAGGGACCTTCTCCATCAGCCTTTCCGGGATACTCGCCCCATGCAGCCCGCAGAACTCCAGATCCGACTTGAAGAGGAGAGCGACGCGCAGACGCTCTCCCTGCTCTCCGCCCAAGCCTTTGGCCCGGGACGCTTCGCGCGCACGGCCTACCGCGTGCGTGAGGGCGTGCCGCCTGTCGCCTCGCTGGCTCTGACCGCCTGGCTCGATACGCGGGTTATCGGCGGCATCCGCTTCACGGAGGTGAGGATCGGGCAAGCGGGAAACGCGCTTCTGCTTGGGCCGCTGGTGGTCGATCCCGCCTACAAGGGCAACGGCTATGGCCGGGCGCTGGTGCAGGAAGGATTGACCCGGGCCCGCGCCCAAGGCTTCGCGCTCGTGCTACTGGTCGGCGACATGCCCTATTACGCCCGCTTCGGCTTTGTGCCCGTGCCGCCCGGACAGATCACGCTGCCGGGGCCCGTGGATCCCGCGCGCCTGCTCGTGCTGGAGCTCAGCCCCGGCGCGCTCGCCGGCGCCGTGGGGCAAGTGCGGGCTTCTCCGAGCTAGTGGCCCTCGCGGAACCAGGTGACGGCGATCATGCCGAGCAGGAGGCCAAGCGCTAGGAAGCCGGTGAAGAGCGGGAACAGCCGCACGCCTTTCACGTGATAGGCATCGCGCCTGTGAAGTCCGAGCCAATCGCCGCCATGCATCACGTGACCGCCGCGCAGCATGACGATGCGGGGCAGCTCCGCCGCCTCGTCTGCCGTCCGGCCGAGCCAGAAGCTGCCGCCGCCGGTCTCAGTCAGGAGGGGGGCGAGCAGCGTGTCGGTCGCGGTGACGGCGGCAAGCTCCTTGGCGTTGGCGTTGCCCAGAGTGACGACACTGGCGAGCGAGTTGGCGCCCACGCGGTAGACTCCCTGCTCGTCGGCGGTGATGGCCTTCCGCCACAGTCCGGGCTCGGCCTTGTCGAGGGTGATGGTCTGTTCCTCGCCTGAGGGCGCCGTCACGGTCACCGGCCCAACCTCGTCCTTGATGGTGTGGCGCTCGATGATGAGCGTCTGGCCGCGGCTCGTCGCCTTCAACGTCTCTTCCTCGAGGTCGGGCTCCTTCATCAGCCAGTGGGCGAGGCGCCGCAACAGGTCGGTATAGGGGCCGCCGCCCTCATAGCCGCGCGCCCAGAGCCAAATGTGATCGGAAAGCAAGAGCGCCACGCGACCCTTGCCGCGCTGCCCGATCACGAGCAGGGGCTTGTCCTCGGCGCCCTTCATCAACACCTCGGCGTCGCGTGGTTCGGCATCGACGGTGCGGAACCAGCGGCCCCAGGTGGGCTCGTCGCCGCTGGAGCCCGGGAGATCGGCAGTGACGGGATGCTTCTCGCCAAGTTCCGTGAGCTTTGCCTTGAACGGTTGCTCGACCACGCGGCCCGTGGGCACGGCGGGAAGCACCTGGCCGAGCGGCGTGCGGTACAGGCTCAAGGGCGAGGCATAGTCGTCACCAGCCGAGACCAGCACGGCGCCGCCCCGCTCCACATAATGGGCGACGTTTTCGAGATAGGCCAGCGGCAGCACGCCGCGCCGCTGATAGCGGTCGAAGATAATCAGGTCGAACTGGTCCAGCTTCTCCTGGAACAGCTCGCGGGTGGGGAAGGCGATCAGCGACAACTGATTGATCGGCGTACCGTCCTGCTTTTCGGGCGGCCGCAAGATGGTGAAATGAACTAGGTCCACCGAGGCGTCGGATTTCAGCATGTTGCGCCAGGTGCGCTCGCCCGCGTGGGGCTCGCCGGAGACGAGCAGCACGCGAAGGTGCTCGCGCACGCCTTCGACGGTCAGCACTGCGCGGTTATTGATGGTGGTGAGCTCGCCCGGCGCTGCTTCCGCCTCGATCTCGACGATGTTGGCACCGGCGTGGTCGATCTTGACCGGGATCTCGACCTTCTCGCCCACGCGCACGCTTTGCGTCGTGGGGGCCTCGCCCTGATGGGTGATGGTGAGCTTGACGGCGCCGGCATTGCTCCCAGTCGTCTCGGTGACCTTGACCTCGACCTGTTGCTCGCCGCCGACGAGGCCGAAGCGGGGTGCGCGCAACACTTCGAGCCTGCGATCGAACTCACCCGACTTGCCGGTGATGAGCGCATGCACGGGTGCATTGAAGCCGAGCGCGGCAGCGGAGCCGGGCACGTCATGCACCTCGCCGTCGGTGATCATGATGACGCCGGCGAGCCGGTCGGGGGGCACATCGGCAAGCGCCTTGCCGAGGTCGGTGAAGAGCATGGTGCCGTCGCGGTCGCTGTCGCTCGAGGTCGAGGAGGAATGCACTAAGCGCACGTCGAGGTCGGGAAACGTCTTGAGGCGTTCCTCGAGGCTCTTGCGGATGGCTTCGGTACGCTGACCGCGGCCGGCGATGGTCTGGCTTTGGCTGTCGTCGACAACGACGGCAAGGATGTCGTGCAGCGGCTCGCGGTCCTCGCGCTTGAGGTGAGGGTTGGCGATGGCAAGCATGAGAAGCGCAAAGCTCAGCGCGCGTAAGATCGCGCCGCGGCGCGCGCGCCAGAACAGGAGCCCAAGCAGGACGATGCCTGCGGCCGTGAGTGCCCACAGCACTGGCCAGGGCACGAAGGGGAGGAATTCGACGGACCAGCTCATGGTGCTCTACTGACCCAGACGCTCGAGCAGCGCCGGCAGGTGCACCTGATCGGCCTTGTAGTTGCCGGTGAGCGCATACATGACGATGTTAACCCCGGACCGGAACGCCATTTCCCGCTGCACCTCGCCGCCGGGGACGGCCGGATAGAGCGGACGATTGGAGTCGTCCAGCGCCCAGGCGCTGGCGAAATCGTTCGAGGTGACGACGATCGAGCTCACCCCGTCGGTGCGGCGGGAGCGCTCGGAGCGGTCGGCCTCGTTCTCGGGCTCAGCCTCGACCCAGAGCGTGCCGCCGTCGTAGCGGCCGGGGAAGCTGCGCATGAGATAGAAGGATTTGGTGAGCACGTGGTTTTCCGGCACCGGCTCGAGGGGCGGGATGTCGAGCTGACCGATCAGCCGGCTCAGGCCCTTGTTCTGGGAGCTCGTGCCCGGGATCGTCGTCCCCTGGTCGCGGGTGTCAAAAATGATGAGGCCGCCTTGCTTCATGAAGGCATCGACCTTGGCCAGCGTGGCGTCGGAGAGCGGCTCGGCGTCCTCGCGCACGGGCCAATACAGGACCGGGAAGAAGGCGAGCTCGTCCTTGTCGATATCAACGGCCATGGGATCGGCGGGCTCGAGTGCGGTGCGGGCGGTCAGCACTTTGCTCAAGCCCGCAAGACCTTGCTCACTCACCTGGTCGATCTGGGGATCGCCGGTCACGACATAACCGAGATGGGTCTTGAGCGAGGCCTTGAGAGCAAACTCGTCGCTGCTTGTGGTGTCTGCCGGTGCTAGTGCGTTGACCGGTCCGCCGCGTAGGGGGAGGAGCGCGAGCGCCAGCACGAGCGCGGCCGCGGCGGTGCGCGAGCGACGCAGCCTGAGGCCTCCGCTCAGCACCAGCATGGCGAGCACGTCGGCGGTGAAGAGGGCGAGCGCGGCGAGATAGAGCCAAGGCTCGAGCGGGACCGGGCGGCGCAAGGTGTAGCCGCTCAGCTGGTTGATGCCTTCGATCTGGGCGAGGGGCTTGAGCACCGTCTTGGCGGTGATCAGGTTGAGCGCGCGCGCGGCGCCCGAGGGCCCATAATAACCGGGCGGATGGTCGGGACCCGGGACCGTGCTGTCGAGCTTGTCCGGCGCGAGCGCGGCGGCACGCGGCGGCGGTGGCGAGAGCCGGCCGAAGCCGTCAAGGGTCTGGATCGGGGGCAGCGCGCTCGCGGAGGCGCGGCCTGCCTCGGCGGGGCTTGGGGCCTCCGCGACGGTCGCTTTATCGCCTGTGCTGGCGCCGACTTTGCTCGGCCCCATGGCGACGACACGGCGAAGCATCTCCACGAACAGGCCCGAGAGGGGCAGGTTCGACCAGTCGGAGTTCGCGGTCACGTGGAAGAGCACGATCCAGCCTTGGCCTTGCTTGGCGGCGGTGACCAGCGGCGTGCCGTCCGCCAGCCGCGCCCAAACCTGGGCGTCCATGGCCACGGTGGGATCAGCCAGTACTTGCCGGCTCACCCGCACGTCGTCGGGTACGCTCAAGCCCCGAAACGGACTCGCTTCCTCGAACGTGGCAAGAGGCTGCGGCGTGCTCCAGGACAGCGATCCACCGAGGGAGCGGCCGCCGCGGCGCAACGCCGCCGGGAGCAGTTCGTCCCCGCCCTGCTCCAGTCTTGGCCCGGCGAAGCGGATCAGCACGCCGCCCGATTTCAGCCACTCGTCGAGCTCCTGCTCGGTGCCGGCGCCGAGCTTGCCGATATCGGCGAGCACGATGGTGGAAACTTTCTGGCCGATGAGTTCGTGCACCGCGTTGGCGACATTGCCTTCGCTGGGCGCCACTACGTCAGCGTAAGGCGAGAGTGCGCGCTGCACATAATAGAGAGGGGAGAGCAGCGGCTGGGCGGCCTCGCGCGATTCGCCCGAGACAATGCCGACCCGGTGCCACTCCGAGCGGCCGTCCAGGAGATGCACGGCCCCGGCCGAGGGCTCGCCTGCGATCTCGATCCGCGCTACCTGATTGCGGATCTCGAGCGGCAGGTTGAATGCCGTCTTGGCCTCGCGCGCGCCGGGCGGGATGGTGAAGGCCGTCTCGCCCAGAGGCTCGCCGCGTCCGGTCAACGCCCTGACCACGCCCCAATGGGGACCGTCCGTGCCGCTTAGCACCCGCGCGGCAAGCTCGCTCCCATCGCCGACAGCTTGATCGAGCCCCAAGGGCCCGTCGTCCCCTTGGGGCCGGAGCACGATAACATTGCCGGTGGCCCCGGCGAGCTTGGTGAGGCTCGCGGCGAAGTCCTGACCGTCGCCGTAGTCGAGGCCGTCGGACAGCCACAGCACGCTGTAATCGGTGGTATTGGCAAGCTCACGCTCGAGCGTCTTGAGGAGCGCGGTGCGGTCGGGCGCGTAAGGCTGCGGTACCAATCCGGCGGCGCTCTCGCGCGCTTGGCTGGCGCTGACGGGGCCGGTCACAGGCTCGCCAGGCGCCGACGGTGCCAGCACCACGGTCCGGTTATCGCCACCGGCATGGTCGATGGCAGCCTCGATCGCCTCGCGCCGCTCCGACCAGTGGGCGGCCGACGCCCAGCCATTGTCGATGACGAGGACGAGCGGGCCCTTGCCCGCAAAGCTCTGGCGGTCGGGATTGAGCACGGGGCGCGCGAGCGCCAGCACGAGCAGGGCCGCAAGCAGCATGCGCAGCACCGTCAGCCACCAGGGGCTATGAGTCGGCGTCTCCTCCGTCGTCTTCAAGTCTTTTAAGAGCCGCGTCGGCGGGAACACGACCCGGTGCGGCGTCGGCGGCGTTAGCCGCAACAGCCACCAGATGGCGGGCAGCGCCGCCAGTCCCGCCAGCAGCCAGGGTGAGAGAAAGCCAAGGGAGCCCAGCGCGATCATGGCTGCCGCTCCGCGATGCTGTCGGCCACGGCCCGCGGTGCCCGGTAGCGGTAGTCGCGCTCAAGCCCGGCAAGCCGGTTGTGCAGGGCAAGCACCACTTCCTCGGCCGGCCGGTCAGTGTGGTGGACGAGGAAGGACCAGTTGAGGCGCTTGGCGATGGCCGCGAGGTCGGCGCGGTGGCTCTTGAGACGCGCCTGATACCGCTCGCGCAAGGTTTCGGCGCGGCCGGCAAGCATCCGGTCATTGCCTTCGCTGGCGGTGAACTCCGTGCGCCCCGCATAGGGCAGCGTCTCCTCGGCGGGATCGAGCACCTGGACGAGATGGCCGCGCACCTCCTGAGCCGCGATCGCTTCCAGCCGGGCGCTCGTCTCCTCTACGGGCTCGAGAAAATCGCTGAACAGGAGACACTCGGAAAAGCGGTTCAAGCGTGCCGGCGGCGGCAGGCTCGTGGCGGCGTCGGCATGGCGCACCAGGACCTCGGCGATGCGGCGGGTGGCATTGCGGCCGGTGTAGGGAGGATTGCCGAGCACGCCCACCCGCTCGCCGGCACGGGCCAGCAGTTCGCTCATCGCCAACGCGAGCACGACGGCGCGGCTGTCCTTCGGCGTCTTCGACAGGTCCGAGAGAAACTGCATCGATGGCGACAGATCGACCCAGAGCCACACCGTATGCGCGGCCTCCCATTCCCGTTCGCGCACGAACAGATGGTCGGAACTCGCCGAGCGCCGCCAGTCAATGCCGGTATAGGAGTCGTATTGATCGAAATGGCGGAACTGCCAGAAGGTCTCGCCCGGCCCCGCGCGGCGGCGGCCATGGGTGCCGTGGGTCACGGTGTGGGCAACGCGCTGGGCCTCGACGAGGAGCGCGGGCATGCGCGCCGCCAAGGCATGGGCTTCGGGCTCCTCAGCGGGAAAAGGTTCTAGCGGTCTCTCCGGTGATTTGGCCAACGTCTGGATCACCCCAACGGCTGTACGAGCCGCGAGACCATGTCGCTCATCTGCATGCCTTCCGCGCGGGCGGCAAAAGTGAGCGCCATGCGATGCTTGAGCACGGGCTCGGCCAGCTCGATCACGTCATCCACCGACGGAGCAAGTCTTCCGTCGATCATCGCCTTGGCGCGCACGGCGAGCATCAGCGCCTGGCTCGCGCGGGGGCCGGGCCCCCAGGCGATCATGTCCTCGAGCTCTGAATTGATGCCGGTGCCGGGGCGCGCCGAGCGCACGAGCTTGAGGATGGCGTCGACGACCTGGTCGCCGACGGGCAACTGGCGCACCAGGCGCTGGGCCACCATCAGCTCCTCGCCCGAGAGGATGGTCTTGAGCTGGCGGTTCTCGACGCCGGTGGTGGCGAACAGCATGCGCCGCTCGGCGGCCTCGTCGGGATAGGAGACGTCGATCTGGATGAGGAAGCGGTCGAGCTGGGCTTCGGGCAGGGGATAGGTCCCCTCCTGCTCGAGCGGATTCTGGGTCGCGAGCACGTGGAAGGGCTGCGGCACGTTGTGGCGGACGCCCGCCACGGTGACATGGTGCTCCTGCATCGCCTGCAACAGCGCCGATTGGGTCTTCGGACTGGCCCGGTTGATCTCGTCGGCCATGAGCAGCTGGGTGAACACAGGGCCCTGGATGAAGCGGAAGCTGCGCCGGCCGTGGGTGTCCTCTTCCAGCACCTCCGAGCCCACGATGTCCGAGGGCATGAGGTCCGGCGTGAACTGGATGCGCTTGTTGGCAAGCCCGAGCACGGCGCCGAGCGTTTCCACCAGGCTCGTCTTGGCCAATCCCGGCACGCCGATCAACAGGGCGTGACCGCCGGACAAGAGGGTAATGAGGGCAAGCTCGATGACGCGATTCTGGCCGAAAATGACCGAGGCGGTGGTGTCGCGCACCTTCTTGATCTTGGCGCCAACCTCCTCGATGCGGTCGATGAGCTGGGCTTCCGTAGGGGCAAGTGTTGTCATGGCTTCAGTTTGGCTCTTGAGTGGGACGGGGAACTATAGGCGATAAACGCCACGCGGGAGGAAACACTTTCCGCAGAGCTTCGGGTCCATATAGTGAGGGTTCCAAGGGCCCCGGCCAAGGGCAAAGCCCCCAACGAAGATTAAGGATTGGCAAGAAACGGACGAAGATGCCCGGACGCGAGAAAACCCAGCCTGAGCAGGAGAATGTTCTCGTAGCATTGGCAGCGCTCCGCGGTAAACCAGGCGCAATCGGGCCGGCGGAAAATTGCGGGGATATCGGGCTCAAGATCGGCCGCGACGGCACGTGGTACTACCAGGGGAGTGCGATCCTGCGGAAGCCGCTGGTCAAGCTGTTCGCCTCGGTGCTGCGCAAGGAGGACGACCAACATTATTTCCTCGTAACCCCGGCCGAGAGGGTACCGATCGAGGTCGAGGATGCGCCCTTTCTTGCCGTGGCAATGAGTATCGAGGACGGCCGGAAGAAGCAGCGCCTCAGCTTTCGCACCAGCCTTGACGATGTGGTGACTGCCGACCCATCGCACCCCTTGAGCTTCCGCGGCGAAAAGGACGGGAGCTTCACCCCCTTCGTCCTCATCCGCGATAGGCTGAACGCCCGGATTGCGCGCTCCGTCTATTATGAGCTGATCGCGGTGGCGGACGATGCGGGCGGCGTGCCTGGGGTCTGGAGCGGAGGCGCCTACTTTCCGTTCCCGGTGTCCCCACTTGCCTCCGAAGGCTAAATGGGCGCACTCGCTTTGTGCGCCGTCCGCCGCTATGGTCGTTGCACCGCTTCCCGATGAGGTCGCCAAACCGATGCTCCGCATCGCCCTGATTGACATTCTCATGTTCGCGCTGCCCTTCCTTCTCTATGGGGCGTATGTGCTCGCGACGCGAGGCACGGCACGAACCGCCGCGACTGCAGGCCTCTGGCAGGGTGCGCCGGTCCTCTGGCTGCTCGCGGCGGGCGGCGCGCTTCTCCTTATCACCATGGCGACGCTGATCTCGTTCTCCGGCGGCAAGCCCGGCGGCACCTATCACCCTCCGAGTTTGCAGAACGGGGTCGTCAAGCCGGGCGAGATCGACTGACGGCAACGCCCATGGGCGAGCAGATCCGAGAGCGCACGCTCGAACTCCCCTCGCTCAAAGATGCCGCGTGGCTTGAACGAGAGGAGACGCAGGCCGTATTCGATGCGCTTCAGGCCCATGGCATCGAAACGCGGGCCGTGGGCGGGGCGGTGCGCAATACGCTGCTCGGGCTCACCGTGACCGAGGTCGACCTTGCCACCACGGCGGTGCCAGAAGAGGTGATGGCGCTCGCGGTGAAAGCGGGCCTGAAGGCGGTGCCGACTGGCATCGACCATGGCACGGTCACACTCGTGGCCTCGGGCGTTCCCTTCGAGGTCACGACGCTGCGCCGGGACGTTGAGACCTTCGGGCGCCATGCGCGCATTGCCTACACGAAGGACTGGGAGGAGGACGCGCGGCGACGCGATTTTACTCTCAACGCGCTTTACGCCGACCGCGATGGCCGGGTGTTCGATCCGCTCGGTGGTTACGCCGATCTTCGCGCGGGCCAGGTGCGCTTCATCGGCGACGCAGAGGAACGTATCAAAGAAGACTATCTCCGCATCCTGCGCTTTTTCCGCTTCCACGCTTATTACGGCAAGGGGCCGCTCGATCCCGCGGGGCTTGCCGCGGCGGTCCGCTTGCGCGGCGGGCTCGACCAGCTTTCTGCTGAAAGGGTGGCGGCGGAGCTCCGCCGTATCCTGATTGCGCCGCAAGCGGCAGGCGCCATCAAGGCGCTTTACGATTACGGGCTGCTCACTGGCCTGCTTGGCGGCGTGCCGCGGCTTGCGGATTTCGTGCGGCTGATCGCGATCGAGAGCGCGCTTGGCCGCGCGCCGGAGCCTAGCTTACGGCTCGCCGTGCTCGCCGTGTTCGTGGAGGAAGACGTGGCACGGTTGACGCAACGTTTCCGGCTCTCCAATGCCGAGCAGACGGTGCTCGCGCTGGCGGCGAGGCACGGCACTCGCCCCCCCGATGAAGCTGAGGCGAAGGTTTTGCTCTATCGGCTGGGGCCGAAGGACTGTGCGTCGTTAGTCCAGATCGACTGGGCGCGCTCGGGCGCAGCGCCCGTTGATCCCGCGTGGCGAAAAGTGCTCGCCTTAACCGAGAGCTGGAAGGCGCCGGCCTTCCCCTTGCGCGGGGCCGACATCGTCGCGCTCGGCGAGCTCAAGGGACCGGAGATCGGCGAGGCCTTAAGCCGCCTGGAGCGGGTCTGGATCGAAAGCGGATTCACCCTCGACCGCGACCAGCTCCTCGCCAAGACACGCCCCAAAGCGCGGCATTAGATCTAAGCGGCTTTGAGCCGCTCAATGAGAGCCATGGCGGCGGCGGGAGCGCGCAGCTTTCCTTCGTGAATGAAATACACGAACACGTCGCGCGGCTTCGCGTCCGCTGCTTGGGCGGGGGCAAGGAGCGGAAGATCGTCAGGCGCTCGTCCTTGGGCCCAGCCTTGCGTGCGCGTAGCCCAAGCATCGATCTCGGTGGGCGGATAGGCCATTTCGAGTGCGTCGTCTCCTCGCTGCAGCCGGGCATAGACAATGTCGCCGGTCATGTCGGCGATGCTCGGCCACGCCGCGGCGTCGGTGAAGGCGACGGTAACCCCGAACTTGCGCAGCAGCTGAATGAAGCGCGGGTTGCGGAAGCTCGCATGGCGGACCTCGACCACGTGGTTGAGCCGTCGTCCGCCGAGTTGCGCGGGGAGCAGCTCAAGGAATTTGCCGAAGTCTGCCTCGTCGAAGGTCTTGCTCGGCGCGAATTGCCACAGCAGCGGCCCGAGCCGGGGCCCGAGTTCGCTCAGTCCGGAGGCGAAATAGCGCTGCATGAAATCCCTGCTCTCCGCCAGCACACCGCGATTGGTGATCAAGCGCGGCCCCTTCAGCGAGAAGACGAAGCCGTCAGGCACCGCTGCTGCCCATTTGCGAAACGTCGCGGGGGTTTGCAGGCGGTAGAAGGTGGCGTTGATCTCGATGGAGGTGAGCTTCGTGCCGGCAAAGCTCAGCTCCTGAGATTGGGGGAGGCCCTTGGGGTAGAAGGTGCCGCGCCAGGGCGCATAGATCCAGCCGCCGATTCCGACACGCACGCGCCCGGACGGCAGACCGGCTTTGGGATGTTCCTTCTGTTTCGCCATTCCGAGAGAAGTTTAGCGACGCGTGAGGGCGCGTGCTCGGCAAAATAAAAGAGCCGCGCCCGGGGGCGCGGCTCTGAACTAGACGAAACGCTACAGACGCAACAGGGACTAAAAATCCATGCCGCCCATGCCGCCGCCACCACCTGGCATTTGCAGGGCACCGCCCTTTTTCGGTTTCTCGGCCACCATGGCCTCGGTGGTAATGAGAAGGCCCGCCACGGAGGCGGCATCCTGCAGCGCCGTGCGCACGACCTTGGCGGGGTCGATGACACCCTGCTTGACGAGGTCGCCATATTCGCCGGACGCGGCGTTGTAGCCGAAGGCGTAATCCTTATGGTCGAGGATCTTGCCGGCGACGACGGCGCCATCCTCGCCCGCATTCTCGGCGATCTGCCGGGCCGGGGCCTGCAACGCGCGGCGTATGATGTTGATGCCGACCTTCTGGTCCTCATTGGCGGGCTTCAGGGACTCAAGCACGCTTTGGGTGCGCATGAGCGCCACGCCGCCGCCGGGGAGAATGCCTTCCTCCACCGCCGCGCGGGTCGCGTTCAGCGCGTCGTCGACGCGGTCCTTCTTCTCCTTAACCTCCATCTCGGTGACGCCGCCGACCTTGATTACGGCAACGCCGCCGGCGAGCTTGGCCAGCCGCTCCTGCAGCTTCTCCTTGTCGTAGTCGGAGGTCGTGTCCTCGATCTGCTGCTTGATCTGCGCCACGCGAGCCTGGATGTCGGCCTTCTTGCCGGCGCCGTCCACCAGCGTGGTGTCGTCCTTGGTGATGACCACCTTCTTGGCGGTGCCGAGCATGTCGATAGTGACGTTTTCGAGCTTGATGCCGAGGTCGTCGGAGATCACCTGCCCACCGGTCAGGACGGCAATGTCCTGCAGCATGGCCTTGCGGCGGTCACCGAAGCCCGGTGCCTTGACGGCGGCAACCTTCAAGCCCCCGCGCAGTTTGTTGACCACGAGCGTGGCAAGAGCCTCGCCCTCGACGTCCTCGGCGATCACCAGGATCGGCTTGCCCGACTGAACGATCGCCTCGAGCACGGGGAGCAGCGCTTGCATATTGGAAAGCTTCTTCTCGTAGATCAAAATGTACGGGCTCTCGAGATCGACCCGCATCTTGTCGGCGTCGGTGATGAAGTAGGGGGAGATGTAACCGCGGTCGAACTGCATGCCCTCGACCACCTCGAGCTCGGTCTCAAACGACTTAGCCTCCTCCACGGTGATGACGCCGTCATTGCCGACCTTCTGCATGGCCTCGGCGAGGATGCGGCCAATTTCCTTGTCGCCATTGGCAGAGATGGTGCCGACTTGCGCGATCTCCTCGCTGGAGGTGACCTTTTTCGCCTTTTTCTTCAGCTCGGCGATCACGGCGGCGACCGCAAGATCGACACCCCGCTTCAGATCCATGGGGTTGGAGCCGGCGGCGACCGACTTGGCACCCTCCTTCACGATGGCCTGCGCGAGCAGGGTCGCGGTGGTGGTGCCGTCGCCCGCGGTATCGGAGGTCTTGGATGCCACCTCGCGCACCATCTGGGCGCCCATATTCTCGAACTTATCCTCGAGCTCGATCTCTTTCGCTACCGTCACGCCGTCCTTGGTGATGCGTGGCGCGCCGAAGGACTTCTCCAGCACGACGTTGCGACCCTTGGGGCCGAGCGTCACCTTCACGGCGTTGGCCAACACATCGACGCCGTGCAGCATGCGCTCGCGGGCGTCTTGGCCGAACTTCACTTCTTTCGCAGACATGTCTTTTTCTCCAATTGGAAGTTATCCTGCGAGGCCGGCGCGGCGCGCCGTAGCCTGAGGATGAGGGAATTGCTTTAGGCGGCCTTCTTCTTGGCCACCGCGCCTTCGAGCACGCCGAGGATGTCGCTCTCCTTCATGATGAGGAGCTCCTCGCCGTCGATCTTCACCTCGCTGCCCGACCATTTGCCGAACAGGATGCGGTCGCCGGCCTTCACCTCTAGCGGCTGGACCACGCCCTTCTCGTCGCGCGCGCCGGGGCCGACGGCTACGACCTCGCCCTGCTGCGGCTTCTCCTTGGCGGTGTCGGGAATGATAATGCCGCCTTTGGTCCGCTCGTCCTCCTCAATGCGGCGCACGACGACGCGGTCGTGCAATGGACGAAACTTCATGGTCAAACCTCCTCAAGTGATTGTTGCTGGTCCCAAGGCAAAGCGCTTCTTACGCGCTCGCTCATTCACTAGTTATGTAAAGCACGCGATTGGCACTTTCAATGGGAGAGTGCCAAAACCGCTAGCAGCTTCGCTAATCTGCTGCCAAGGCATTGATTCGACACCGCTATTAGTCTGGACGCAACGCAGGGGCGCAGTTAAGACCTATGGGGGGGTAACCAAGACCGACGAGGGGTTGCCATGACCGATGCCGCGCTGGTTCGCCAGCTCGAAGGCTTCTCGCTTACCACGGCGGAGATCCTCTACCGCCTGCCCGACTATCCGCGGCTGCTGCAGAGCTATGTTTGGCAGGAATACGACCTCGCTCCCCGCTTTCCCAAGCTCACGGATTTCCTCGGGTTCTGGACCACCAATCTCGACGGCGCGCTCTATCGCGTGCGCGTGGCGCACCGGCGGCTGATCGCGCCACAAGAATTCAATTTCGTCGAAGGCGAGCTCAGGCTGCACTGAGCGGCGTTGCTCGCTGGACCGCGATCGGAACCTAGTGCCCGAACTCGTAGACGTGCGCCTTCTCGCGGTCGAGTACCGGCTTCAGCTGCCGGAACGCCTTGGGATAGAGGTAGAACGGGATGCGCGGGAAGAGGTGATGGATGAGGTGGAAATTCTGGAACATGTAGAGCCAGTTCACGATCGGCTCCATGATCTTGCCTTTCACCCAGAACACATTGGTGTCGCGATAGCGCTCATGCACCTCGTGCGGCTTATGCGTGAGATAGGCGAAGAAATAGATGATCATCGCCGAGGCGATGAAATGCGGCACAATCCAGAGCATCAGCACCTCGCGCCACCAGCCGAACACCGAGAGCCAGAAGGCGACCGAGTAGAAGATCGCGTACATGGCCACGATGTGCAGCGTGAGCGGGCGCATGCCCGGAATGTGCGCGTGGAAGGCGATGTGTTTCCAGAAGTACTGTTGGTACCAGAACACGATGGTGAAGCAGCGGAAGAACACCAGGAACGGGTTCTGCACGGCCACCCAATGATCCGGGTCGATGTCTGGATCGTTGGTGTCGCGGTGATGGGCGAGATGCATGTAGCGGAAGGCTTTGTACTCATGCAGCAGCAGTGCCCCGCAGACGAAGCCAACCAGATGGTTCAGCCATAGCCATTTCGACTCTTTGCCGGCGATGTTGCCGTGGCAGGCCTCATGCAGCGGCGTCTGGTCGAGATAGAGGATGAAGGAATTGAGGATCATGCCCACCCAGAGCGGGATGATGCGCATGGTGCCGAGCGTGGTGACGGCGGCGAAGGCGGCGACGATGGCCAGCGCAACGAGCACGGTGCCCCATGCCACCATGCCCTGATAGGGCTTCACCAGCGTAAGCGCCTGGCGATCGGCAGGGGCGTTAGGCTCGTCACGGGGGGCTGCGGCCGCGGCCGCGGGCGCCATGGTCATCGCTTCCAGAGTCCTTACCTGCTCTTCTGTTCAAACCTAAAGCGCCCGATGGCTAAGGCATCAATTTGCGCTGCGTGCGGGTCCCATTCAAGCCGCAATTGGCGGCGTCGGGCCCGCCCTGATGCCGCAGGGTAAACGGCATCGAAAAATGCAGGCCTGGAGGGGTCGAGGGGAGGCAAGCGAAAGCCTGCCGGCGCGGCCCGAGAAAGCAGCCGCCCGGCAGGCTCGTGCGGCTTACGTCAGCGGGCTACTGACAGAAATAGGGCAGCCCGTCAGGGCCGACGAAATAGCCCGTATGCGGGTTGAAGCTGCGGTATCTCTGGGCGCAATAGGTGTACCAATCGGGCGACCAAGGCTCTGGCCCATAGGCGACTGGGCCGTAATAGGGCGGCGGGGCCGCATAGACTCTGGGAGCGACGAGGGCGCTGCCGACGACGGCGCCGACGCCGAAGCCGACGATCCCCGGGCCCCAACCCCATCCGCCACGTCCCCATCCGCCGCGGCCCCACCCGGCCTCCGCCGGTGCCGCCAGGGACAGGGTAGCGAGGCCGATCAGCGCCGTAGCGGCGATGGCTTTCAAGGTTGTCTGCGTCATAGGAAGCGAGTCCTTCGTTGATCGCCCACGAGTGAGCAGGGAGCGGGCGAGATCCGCACGAGCTTGAGGTCGAAAGCCTGAGGCTTTGGACCCGAAGCCCAATGGTTTCGGGAGCCCTGAGCTTAACCAAGCCTTTGCGGCAAAATAGGGCCGCTAAAGTGAATCAGTTGTTAAGCAAACTCAGGACGCAAGACGCAAAAAAACCGCCGGGCACGAGGCCCGGCGGCGGATCTTCGCACCGCTAAAGCCGCGGTCCGCGGTCTTAAGCGAGCTGGACGTTGGCGGCCTGCTTGCCGCGGCCACGCCGGTCGTCCTCGATCTCGAAGGAAACCTTGTCCCCCTCGTTCAGGGCAGGGACCCCAGAGCGCTCGAGAGCGGAAGCGTGGACGAACACGTCCTTGCCGCCGTCATCGGGCGAGATGAAGCCGAAGCCACGCGAGTGATTGAAGAATTTTACAGTGCCGTTGACACGAGCCATTTGGGAAATCCTTTCCCCATTGAAGTTTCACATAACGGGCCGCGGGCCCAAGTAGGTCCCATCGTCGTCTTGAGATGTCGGGAAAGGGTCGTGCTCTTGATAGGCGCGATAGTCACTTGCCGTCCGTCCAAGTCCGCGCCCAAAGCCTTGGGCGCCCGGTACGCAAAACATGAGGGAAGGCGGAGCGTTTGGCAAGCGGGATTCATGCAGGCCCGGTCACATCTTAAACGCCAGATGAATGGGCGTCTCAGGGCCGCTTCGGGCTGCCGGGCCCTGGAGCTTCGAGCCGAGAGGAGCGTGGGTCGCGGCCGGTGCGACGTCAGCGGCGCCTCGTTAGGGCCACCGCACCAAAGGCGGCAATGAGGACAGGATCGCTTCGACATTGCCGCCCGTTTTAAGGCCGAAAATGGTGCCGCGGTCGTAGAGCAGGTTGAACTCCACATAGCGGCCGCGGCGGATAAGCTGCTCCTCCCGGTCTGCCTCGGTCCAGGGGCGGCCTATGTTCCGGCGCACGATCTCGGGATAGATGTCGAGGAAAGAGCGGCCGACGGCTTGCGTGAAGGCGAAGTCCGCCTCCCAGAACCCCGTATCGAGATAGTCGTAGAAGATGCCGCCGATGCCGCGCATCTCGCCACGATGGGGCAGGAAGAAATACTCATCGCACCAAGTCTTGAAGCGCGGATAGTCGGCGGAAGGCTGGCCTTCGCAGGCGCCGCGCATGGCGGCGTGGAAGTCGGTCGCGTCGGCGTCTTCCTGGGTGCGGCGGCGCATGAGCATGGGCGTGAGGTCGCCGCCGCCGCCGAACCAGCCTTTGCTGGTGACCACCATGCGCGTGTTCATATGGGCGGTGGGGGCGTTGGGATTCACCGGATGGGCGATGAAGGAGATGCCCGACGCCCAGAAGCGCGGGTCTTCCTCGGCGCCGGGGATGGCATGCGCAAATTCCGGCGCGAAGGTGCCATGTACCGTGGAGGTGTGGCAGCCGACCTTCTCGAATACGCGCCCGCTCATCAGGCTGGTGAGGCCGTCGCCTCCTTCGCTGCCATCGGGGCCTTGGCGCGTCCAGGGGGTGCGGGTGAAGCGGCCGGGTCCAAGTCCCTCGCAGCCGGGCAGGCCGTCGTCCTCGTCCTCGATCTGCTCGAGCGCGCTGCAGACCTCGTCGCGCAAGCTCTCGAACCAGCTTTGCGCGCGCGCTTTCCGGTCATCGAGCGTCGCGACCGAGGCATGTGGCTCTTTTGGCTCTTTTGACCCTTTGGCGATTCGCACTTCCATGCCTTCTCGCATTCTCGCATATGTTCGCATCCGTCATGCCCGGACGCTTGGCCTCCGTCCAGACCAAGCGAGCCGTTGGCCTATGCCCCGGCCTCGATGGGGATCAAGGTTCGCGAGACCTAAAGATGCGTCTTCATTTGGACAGTTAGCCCTGTGCGCCAATTTGCCCAATGGGGCAACCCCTGGACAACCCGGGAGCCTGATGCAAGAAAGCAACGCACCCAAGCCGGCGCGGTCAAGTCCGGCATCGAGAGAGGCAACACTCAAGGCGCGTCGTTCCTGGGCCGGCCGTGGCGCCGGAGGCGATTTTTGTTACCCGCGGCGCGCCACCGCTGATCGCTGATTAGGAGCCCCGCCGCCGTGGCCGACACCGACCACTCTCCCGCGCAACCCTCCCTTCTTGCCGACGACGAGCCGACGCGCCGCGACGTGATCCTGGTGGGCGCGGCGGGCTTCGCCGCCGTTGGGGCGGCAGCCCTCTTGTGGCCGCTGCTCGATCAAATGAGCCCCGACCAGTCGGCGCTCTCGCTCGCCACCACCGAGATCGATCTCGCCCATGTCGATGTGGGGCAGGCCATCACGGTGATGTGGCGCGGCAAGCCCATCTTCGTCCGCCGCCGCACCGACGCAGAGATGAAGGCGGCCCAGACGGAGCCCGTCGATGATCTGCCTGACCCGCTCGCCCGCAACGCCAATCTGCCGGACGATGCGCCCGCCACCGACGCGAACCGCACCACCAAGGGCAAAGAAGGCTGGCTCGTGATGATCGGCATCTGCACCCATCTCGGCTGCATACCCAAGGGGCAGGCGCCGGGCGACAACAAGGGCGAGTTCGGCGGGTGGTTCTGTCCCTGCCACGGCTCGCAATACGATACCGCCGGGCGCATCCGCAAAGGACCCGCGCCGCAGAACATGGCGATCCCGCCCTACGCCTTCCTCTCCGACACCAAGGTCAAGATCGGCTAAGGCCCATGGCGCACGCGTCCAGCTACGAACCCAAGAGCCGATTCGGCCGATGGCTCGACGCGCGGCTTCCCGTGGCGCGGGTCATGCACGATCAGTTCCTCTCCTTTCCCACGCCGCGCAACCTGAACTACTGGTGGACCTTCGGCGGCATCCTCACCTTCATGCTTGGCGTCCAGATCGCCAGCGGCGTGGTGCTCGCGATGCATTACGCGCCGACGGCAGAGGGGGCCTTCGACAGTGTCGAGCATATCATGCGCGACGTGAATTGGGGTTGGCTGCTGCGCTATTCCCACGCTGTCGGCGCCTCGATGTTTTTCCTCGCGGCCTATATCCACACCCTCCGCGGCCTCTATTACGGCTCCTACAAGTCGCCGCGCGAGGTGTTGTGGATGCTCGGCGTGCTCATCCTCCTCTTGATGATCGCCACCGCCTTCATGGGCTATTCGCTCGTCTGGGGGCAGATGAGCTTCTGGGCCGTCACGGTGATCACCAACCTGTTCTCCTCGCTCGACGCGGTGATCCCGGGGCTCGGGTCCAGGCTCGTGGAATGGATCTGGGGCGGATTCTCGGTGGGCGGCCCAACGCTGAACCGGCTTTACTCCTTGCACTATCTCTTCCCGTTTCTGATCGCGGGCGTCGTGGTCCTGCATATCTGGGCGCTGCACGTGCCGGGCAACAACAATCCGACAGGCATCGACGTCAAGGGCCCTAGGGACACCGTGCCGTTCCATCCTTACTACACGATCAAGGACGGCTTCGCGCTCGTGCTGTTCGTATTACTGTTCGCTGTGCTGCTGTTCTATGCGCCGAACTATCTCGGTCACCCGGACAACTACGTTCCGGCCAACCCGCTGCAGACGCCGCCGCATATCGTGCCGGAGTGGTACTTCCTGCCCTTCTACGCAATCTTGCGGGCCATCCCGAACAAGCTGCTCGGCGTTGCCGGGCTGTTGGGTGCGATCGTCGTCCTCTTCTTCGTGCCTTGGCTCGACACCTCGCCGGTGCGCTCGACGCGCTACCGGCCACTTTACCGATGGTTCTTCTGGGCGTTCGTGATCACCGGCCTCGCGCTCGGCTATCTTGGCTCGCAGCCGCCGGAAGGGGTCTATCTCATCTTCGGGCGCCTCTTCACCGCTTATTACTTCCTGTTCTTCCTCGTGGTGATGCCGGTGGTGGGCCGCATCGAGAAACCGCGCATGCTTCCGGGCAGTATCACCCAGTCAGTGCTGGGCGAGGATGAGACGCCACCTTCGCCCGCGCCCGCGGCGCGACGGCACCGTGTGGAGCAGGTCCTATGAGGGCGATCCTTCGCTTCGCCTGTTTTGCCGCCGCTGCCCTGCTGGCTCTCGCGCTGCACGCAAGTGCCAGCCGTGCCGATGAGGCGCCGAAGGCCGTAGCGAATCCGAACGCCGAGCCGGAGATCGCTGCCCAGAGCTGGTCCTTCAACGGGCCGTTCGGTACCTTCGACCCGGCCCAGCTGCAGCGCGGTTACCAAGTTTATCACGATGTCTGCTCGAGCTGTCATTCCATGCGGCTGCTCTCCTACCGCAATCTCGGCGAGCCGGGCGGTCCCGAATTCTCGCCGGCCGCGGTCGAGGCGTTGGCGGCGCAGGCCGAAGTGACGGACGGACCCGACGACAAGGGCGAGATGTTCAAGCGGCCTGGGCGCCCCTCGGACTCGTTCGGCTCGCCCTTTCCGAACCCGCAAGCCGCGCGGGCCGCCAACAATGGCGCGCTGCCGCCCGACCTCTCGGTTATGGCCAAGGCGCGGGAAGGCGGCCCCGACTATATCTATGCGATCCTGACCGGCTATCGCCAAGCGCCGGCGGGTTTCCCGATGGCGCAGGGCATGCACTACAACGTCGCCTTTCCCGGCCATCAGATCGCCATGCCGCCTCCCTTGCTCGACGGCATCGTCACCTACACCGATGGGACCAAGCCCACGCTCGACAACTACGCCAAGGACGTGGCCGCCTATCTGATGTGGACGGCCGAGCCGAAGCTCGAGGAGCGTCACAAGCTAGGGCTTCGGGTGATGATCTTTCTCATCGTCTTTGCGGTGATCATGTTTCTTGCCAAGCGAGCGGTCTGGGCGCGCCTGCATGGCAATCATGCATCGGCCTGACGGGTTTCCACTCGCCCCTCGAGAACGCATAGCGCCATGACGCGCGCGGCACTTGCCCTGCTCCTTTTCGCGTTCGGCGCGGTTTCTGCCCTGGCCGTGGAAGAGAGCGCGGCGCCCAAGGACATGGTGATGCTGACCGTAGCCGGCGCGATCGCCAATACCAATCGCGGTCCGCTCGACCCGAAGCGCGACAGCCTGTTCGCCCTTAAGGGGATCAGTTTCGACCGTGCCTTCGCCTTCGACCGCGCCATGCTGCTCGGCTTGAAGCAGGGCACGGTGAAGGCGCAGACGGCGGAGCTCGGTCAGCCCGCCACCTTTACCGGCTCGCTGCTGAAAGAGGTGCTGGCTACGGTGGGTGCTGCCCGCGCCAAGGTGAGCATTGTGGCCGTTGACGGCTATACGGGGTGGCTCAGCCCGGAAGACATCGAGGCAGGGGATTGGATCGTGGAGCTTGCCGCCGACGGCGTGCCGCTTGGGCTGGGGCAACAGGGTCCGGTTTGGCTGCTGAACACCCGCAAGCTGGGCGAGGCGCCAAGCACGACGCAGGAGGGCCATTGGGTCTGGTCCACATACTTCATCAAGGTCGGGGAGTAACGATCATGACACGCGCGGTGCTCGGCATCATCGGCGGCTCGGGGCTTTACGACCTGCCCGGCCTGGAGAAGGTGCGCGAGGAGCGGGTCGGGAGTCCTTGGGGCGAGCCCTCGGCGCCGCTGCGCATCGGCGAGATCGTGGGGCTGCCCATCGTGTTCATGTCGCGCCACGACAAGGGGCATCGTCTTTCGCCGAGCGACATCAACTACCGCGCCAATATCGACGTCATGAAGCGGGCAGGGGTTACCGACCTCGTGTCGCTCTCGGCCTGCGGGTCGTTCAAGGAGGAGCTGCCGCCCGGCACCTTCGTATTGGTGGATCAGTTCGTCGACCGCACCTTCGCCCGAGCCAGCTCCTTTTTCGGCACCGGCTGCGTGGCGCATGTGTCCATGGCGCATCCCGTCTCGCCGCGGCTTCGCCTGCATCTCGCCGAGGCGGCGGAGGCCGAAGGCATTCGCGTGGCGCGCGGCGGCACCTATGTCTGCATGGAAGGACCGCAATTCTCGACGCTCGCCGAGAGTCTCACCTACAAGGACCTCGGCTATTCGGTGATCGGCATGACCAATCTGCCGGAGGCCAAGCTCGCGCGGGAGGCCGAGATTTGCTACGCGACCGTGGCCATGGTCACCGACTTCGACTGCTGGCACCCCGACCACGACGCCGTCACCGTCACCGACATCATCAAGGTTTTGCTGGCCAATGCCGAGAAGGCCGCAGGCCTCGTGGCGCGGCTCGCCCGCGATTTCCCGCGCGAGCACGAGCCCTGTCCGATCGGGTCGGACCGCGCGCTCGACACCGCCATCATCACCGCGCCGCAGGCCCGCGATCCGGAGCTGTTGAAGAAGCTCGACGCAGTCGCCGGCCGGGTGCTCGGACAAGGGTGACCGGGAGCGCTAGCCAGCCGCGTGGGCTTCTATTATAGGCACGGTGAGCCGCCATTGCGGACTTGCGCGCTGCTTCTTGCAAGAGGTCTCCCATGCACGTGACCACCGGAGTGGATTTGAAGAGCCTCGTGCGCACGATCCCGGATTATCCCAAGCCCGGCATCATGTTCCGCGACATCACCACGCTCCTTGGCCACCCCAGCGGCTTTCGGGCTTGCGTCGAGCAGCTCGCCGAGCCCTTCCGCAATCGCCGGGTCGAGTCGGTCGCAGGCATCGAGGCGCGCGGCTTTATTATCGGCGGCGCCGTCGCCGACCGCTTGCATTGCGGCTTCGTGCCGATCCGCAAGAAGGGCAAGCTGCCGGGTAAGGCCATCGGCCAGGACTATGAGCTCGAATACGGCATCGACGTCATCGAGATTCATGAGGACGCCATCAGCGTCGGCGAGCCTGTCCTGCTCATCGACGACCTCATCGCCACCGGCGGCACGGCGGAGGCCGCGGTCAAGCTGTTGCGCAAGCTCAAGGCCGAGGTGATCGGCGCCGCCTTCGTCATCGACTTGCCCGACCTTGGTGGTGCGGCGCGGCTGGCCAAGCTCGGCGTCGAATGCCACACGCTGATCGCCTTCGAAGGGGACTGAGGCCCAAGGTGCCCCATGAACATCAATGGCAACCCCTATCGTACCATCTGGCTCAATCAAGACGGCGTAACGGTCGAGATCATCGACCAGACCGGACTGCCGCATGCCTTCGGGACCCTGAAGCTCACGAGCCTGGAGGATGCGTCCCGCGCGATTTCCACCATGCAGGTGCGCGGCGCGCCGCTGATCGGGGCGACCGCGGCCTACGGCGTCGCGCTCGCGCTCCGCACCGACGCCTCCGACAAGGCGCTCGACCGCGCTTGCGACACGCTCGCCGCCACCCGGCCCACCGCCATCAATCTCCGCTGGGCGCTCGACGAGATGCAAAAGGCCGTGCGCAACCAGAAGCGCGAGAACCGCGTGGCGGTCGCCTACGCCCGCGCCGCCGCCATTTGCGATGAGGACGTGGAGACCAACCGCCGCATCGGCGAGCATGGGCTCGGGCTCATTCAGGCGCATGCCGAGCACAAGAAGGGCGCGGCTGTGAACATCCTCACCCATTGCAATGCGGGCTGGCTCGCATGCGTCGATTGGGGCACGGCGCTCGCCCCCATCTACCAGGCGCATGATGCGGGGCTTCCCCTGCATGTCTGGGTGGACGAGACGCGGCCGCGCAATCAGGGCGCTTCGCTCACCGCCTTTGAGCTCGGGAGCCATGGCGTGCCCTTCACGCTCATCGCCGACAATGCGGGCGGGCATCTCATGCAGAAGAAGCGCGTGGACCTTTGCCTGGTGGGCGCCGACCGCACCACCGCTAATGGCGACGTCGCCAACAAGATTGGGACCTATCTCAAAGCGCTCGCCGCGCGCGACAATAACGTGCCCTTCTTCGTGGCGCTGCCCGGGACGAGCATCGATTGGAGCCTGGACGGCGGCAGCGCAATTCCCATCGAGGAGCGCGACGCCGCCGAAGTCACGCGCATGACGGGGCGGCTGCCGGACGGCTCGATCGCCACGGTGGAGATCGCGCCGGCGGGGAGCGCGGCCGCGAATTACGGTTTCGACGTGACGCCGGTGCGGCTGATCACCGGATTCATCACCGAGCGGGGCGTGACCCCCGCCAGCCGCGACGGGCTGGCGCGGCTCTACCCGGAGCATGCGAAGTCTACCAGGTAGCGGCTCCCGCCCGATCAGCTTCTTTTGGTGATGACCACTTCGAGATATTCGCTGGGAAGGACCAGCGTGCCGTCCTCGGCGACGCTGAATTCGTCGAGGAGAGCATAGAACTCGGCCTTAAGCCCCTCGCGGGCCTTCGGGTCGATCGCCGCGAACGCCTTCACAACCGGACCGTAGTGGCCGCGGAAAATTTCGACCCAATGCTTGGGCGACTTGTAGCGGAAGACAAAGCTCTTGCTCTGCGCCGTGACGGTCGCGTTCGAACCGAACAGGGTGTCGAGATGCGCTTTGCTGCCCCAGAGCGCCGGCGAGTTCATGCCGGGTGCGTGCCGATGAAGCTCTCCGGTGTCCAGTTGGCCAATCCGATCTTGCCGCCCGGGCGGCAGACGCGCTTCAGTTCGTTTGCGGCCTGCTCCTGATTTGGCGTGAACATGACGCCGAAGGTCGAAAGGATGACGTCGAAGCTGGCATCTCCAAACGGAAGAGCTTCCGCATCGGCGACCTGGAACGTGACGGGCAGGCGGTCGGCTTTGGCACGTTCGCGACGGTGCTCGAGAAGCGCGCCGACATAGTCCGTCGACACGACGTCGGCGAAGCGGCGGGCCGCGGCAAGCGTCGCATTGCCGTTGCCGGCGGCGACATCGAGGACGCGCTGGTTACTGCGCAGATCGACGGCCTCACAGAGCATTTCGCCGACGATCTGCACCGTGGTGCCGATGATGGTGTAGTCGCCAGAGCCCCAGGCGATCTGCTGGCGGGCCTTGATCGTGCCGAAATCAATGGTGGCGGGGGTGACTGCTTGAATGTTCATTGCTGTAGTCCTTGCTTTTTTGGGGTTTGCCGGCACGATCTCAAGCCGCGGCGCTTGCCTCGGCCGGGTCGTCGCGGATGACGACGGTGTTGATCACTGGGTAAATCGGGTCGGCAGGGATGCCGGCGCGCCTGGCATGCTCGCGGATCGATTCAAGGTCCCGCGCCTCGTAGATGCAGACTGTCCCGATCCGGCCGTCGGGCTCCTCCACCACATAGCTGCGGATCCAGCGGACGCGGTCGGCCATCTCCTCATTACCGACCTTGGCCGATCTGGCCGCAGCGGCTTCGAGCTCCTGCAAATTCGCCCATGCGCTCGGGCGGCGAACGACATAGAGATGCATGACTTTCCTTCCTATTTGGGTGACGCGGTTTACCTAGGCATTGTGGGGGAGAGTGCGAATGACCGGGCGTCCGTGATACTTGATAGGGCGTCGGGAATTCCTGCGTCGCTTGATCGGACGCCCTGGTGTCAGGCGGAGACCAAATGAGCGCCGACGCGCTATCTCACGTGTTGAGAACGGTGCGGCTGACCGGCGCGACCTTCTTTGACGTCGTGGCCAAGGCACCTTGGGTCGCCGAGTTGCCGCCGCGGGAGATGATCCTGCCGAAAGTCCTACCGGGCGCCGAGCAGCTGATCGCGTATCATGTTATCACCGAAGGTTATCGTCGGCGAAGAGCCGATCGCGCTCGAAGCCGGCGAAGTCATCGTCTTCACCAAAAGCGCTCCGCATGTCCTGTCGAGCAGTCCCGGCATGCGCGCCGATCCGTGCGCACCCAGCGCGCTCGACGCTGTCGCCGAAAGCCAATTGCCCTTCTTCATCAACTATGGCGGCGACGGGCCAGTCTCGGCCAAGCTCGTCTGCGGCTACCTCGCCTGCGATGCCCAGCCGTTCAATCCGCTGCTCGAGAACTTGCCGCCGGTGATCAAGGCGGGAGACCCGAAAGGCGGCGACGCAGGCTGGCTTGGCCAGTTCATCCGTCTGACGATGATGGAATCGGCGGACAAGCGTGCCGGCGGCGAAAGCATATTGGCCAAGCTGAGCGAGTTGATGTTCATCGAGGTGGTGCGCCGGTATCTGGAGACCCTGCCGCCCGAACAGGCGGGGTGGCTCGCGGGTCTGCGCGACCCATTAGTCGGCAAGGCATTGTCGCTGATGCACGCAAGCGCAGCACGCAACTGGACGATCGAGGCGCTGGCCAAGGAGGTGGGGCTATCGCGCTCGGTGCTGGCGGAGCGTTTTGCCGACCTCGATGCAGATCGCTTGGGGGCTCCTGAGCGGCGGCAGCACCAATATTGCAACCGTTGCCGCCGAAGTCGGCTACGGATCCGAGGCGGCGTTCAGCCGTGCCTTCAAGAAGCTGGTCGGCGTGCCGCCCTCGGCCTGGCGTCACCGCCTCGGGCATGACGGGTCACGGGGAGCGCCGCCGCGCATCACGGATTCAATGTGACGCCCGCCAGCCGCGATGGGCTCGCGCGGCTCTATCCGGAACATGCGAAGAAGCAGGCCGAGTGATGCGTGTCGCGAATTGCTGTCGGACGGGCGTCTAAGGCGCAACCGCCGGAGCGGCACTTACGAAGTCCATGTGCAAATAGCCAAGATGCACAAGCGCGCCGAAGACAACGGCAAAGAGCACTGTGTCGACCAACGCGTTCACGAACCGGTTGTTGAACTCGATAAAGCTCCCCGCCGCGTTGAGCCCGAATACGATGACAGCGGCGATCAAGACTGGCTGTAGCCCACTCATAGCATCCCCCTCCCTAGTTCCCGATTGAAGGCCACCTTCTGGTGGACGAAATGGGGCACCTAAGTCAAATGAACAGTTGAGCTCAGCTGCTCTGCCACCACAGGGCCGCCAGAGGTCTCAAGGGTGCTTTTCATTTTTCGCCGCGCGCATACCTGCGTTGCGCGACTCCTGCTCGCACATATACGCTCCGGCCTTCGTGGTCCCGTAATTCGCAGTGCCACGGAAGTGGTAGATATCGGACGCGGTGTTGGCCCAGACAACCGTGTCGTTGGGGCAATGCGTCCATGCCAGCATTTCCGTGGAATATTGGTCGGCGCCGGCTTGTCCTTCGCAATTGTAGCCGTTCGACAGGCTCGGGCGGCAGGCGCGCTTCGGCGGCGAAGCCTTATTCGAAGCCAGGGACCCTCCGCTCCCGCTGGACGTCCCCGGGCAGGAATATCCGTTGGAAAGGCTGGGGCGGCACGCACGGCCGCTGCTCGCGCTTTTGCTCTGTGACTGAGAGCTGCCGGGGCATGTCCAAAGATTGGAAACGCTGGGCTTACAGGCGCGTCCCGATGTGCTGGCCGTCGGTGCGGTTTTTGCCGCCGGGGTGCTCGTCGCCGGGGCGGACGTGCCGGGGCAGTGATAGAGATTGGACAGGCTGGGACGGCAAGCACGCTCGGCGGCCGCGGGGGATGCGGCAAACGCCACTATAGCAAGAAGCGCCAGGGCAATCGGCAGTCTCATTGTCTGTCTCCCGTCCGTTTCTGCGCGGGCTCCACAGGGGGCTCGGGTAACACCAGAGACAAGTTTTGCAAAGGCAAAATCTGCGACAGCCGATCGCCACGCCTTCCCGCGGCCCGGTCAGCCGATCGAACACCGCCATGGCGCGCCAAAAGTCGCCTGCGTATCCTGCAAGGGATGCGAGCCAATGGACTTGCGCTTTTCGGCGCGCCATTCCCCTCCTTGTTGGGGGGAGGCCAGCACAGCCGGACACCCGCCGGCGTCGCGGGGACGCGCCCGCGCGCCCGATGCGGCTTGTTGATGGAGGCAGTGCCGTGCAAGGCGGGAGCGCCGGCTTGCGCTTCACCTTCTGAGGCGCGGGCGGGGGGCGCAGGACCGCTTGCGATAGCGGCGGTTCTTTGCAAGAACACCCGCCATGCAAAGCCAATGGAACGACAAAGCGGCGGCCGAGATGGTCGCCTTGTATGGCGCCAAGGGGGTCGGCGAGGACCTGGCGCTCCGCGTTTACACCACCCGCCTTTTGGGGCGCGACCCCCTGCTCGTGCTGCATGGGGGCGGCAACACCTCGGTAAAGACGAAGGGGCGCGACGATCTTGGGCAAGAGCACGCGGTCATCGCGGTCAAGGGCAGCGGCTCCGACATGGCCGACATCGAGCCGCACGGCCTGCCGGCGGTGAAGCTCGAACCCTTGCGGGCTCTGCGCGCGCGGGATGCCTTGAGCGACGAGGCCATGGTCAATGTGCAGCGCCTCAACCTGCTCGACTCGGGCGCGCCCAACCCATCGGTAGAGACGCTGCTGCACGCCTTCCTGCCGCATAAATTTGTGGACCATACCCATGCCGCCGCCGTGCTCAGCCTTGTCGATCAACCCGACGGCGAGGCGCTTGTGCGCGAGGTTTATGACGGGCGCATGGGCGTTGTGCCCTACATCGCTCCGGGCTTTTGGCTGGCCAAGGCTGCCGCCCAAGTGTTCGAGCAGGACCCGCATGTCGAGGGGCTGATCCTGCATAAGCACGGCATCTTCACCTTCGGCGAGACGGCGCGCGGGGCCTATGAGCGCATGATCGAGATGGTGTCGCTGGCCGAGAGCCGCTTACGCCAAGGCCGTCCCGTCGTGTTTCCGGCGGCCAAGCTGCCGCGGACGGTGGCTCCTGCCGCCGAGATCGCGCCGATCCTGCGCGGCGCCGCCGCGATCAAGCAGAAGGGCGCGGAGGCCACGCGCTTCATCGCTACCTTCCGTACTGGGCCGGAGATCCTTGCCTACGTTAACGGGGCGGAGTTGCCCGACTACAGCCAGCGCGGGGTGGTGACGCCCGACCACATCATCCGCACCAAGAACACGCCGCTCGTTGTCCGTGCGCCGATCCAGGGCAAGCTCGACGACTTTGCGCAAGCAACGCGCGCGGCGGTTGCGGCGTTTGCCGGCCGCTACGAGGCCTATTTCGAGCGGGAGAACGGGCGTGCCGGCAACACGAAGACCAGACTCGATTCCACTCCCCGGGTGGTGCTCGTGCCGGGCGTCGGCCTGTTTGGCTTGGGGCGCACGGCGAAAGATGCCGCCATGGCCGCCGATCTCGCCGAGAACACCGTCCGCGTCGTCACCGATGCGGAGGCCATCGGCCGCTACGAGCCGCTGCCGGAAAGCGACCTGTTCGCGCTTGAATATTGGAGCCTCGAGCAGGCCAAGTTGAAGGGCGCCGTGGTGAAGCTCCTGACCGGGCAGGTGGCGTTGGTGACGGGTGCCGGCGCCATCGGCGCCGCCACGGCCAAGGCGCTTGCGATGCAAGGCGCGGCGGTGGCGGTCGTCGATATCGATGGTGATTTGGCCACGAAAGTCGCAAGCGAGATCAAGGGGCTGGGCATGCTCTGCGACGTCACCATGCCCGACCAGGTCAAGGCCGCCTTTGCATCGGTGGCGGAGCACTTCGGCGGCGTCGACATCGTCGTGTCCAATGCCGGTGCCGCGTGGCAGGGCCGCATCGGCGAGGTCACCGACGAGATCTTGCGCAAGAGCTTCGAGCTCAACTTCTTCGCCCACCAGACCGTGGCGCAAGAGGCGGTGCGCGTCATGCTCAAGCAGGGCACGGGCGGGGTGCTGCTCTTCAACCTGTCGAAGCAGGCGGTGAATCCCGGCGCCAATTTCGGCCCTTATGGCCTGCCCAAAGCCGCGACCATGCTGCTCATGCGCCAATATGCGCTCGATTACGGCCAGGACGGCATCCGTTCGAACGGCGTCAATGCCGACCGCATCCGTAGTGGGCTCCTCACCGACGCCATGATCGCCGAGCGGGCCAAAGCGCGGGGGGTCTCGGAGGAGGATTATATGAGCGGCAACCTGCTCCACGCCGAGGTCACGGCGGGGGACGTGGCGCAAGCCTTCGTGGCGCTAGCGCTTGCGCGCAAGACCACCGGCCATATTGAGACGGTAGATGGGGGCAACATCGCCGCCGCCTTGCGATGAGATAGGCGTTCACGTCTGCAAGTTGCGGAAATTTATAGCGCTCCGCCGCCCCTTGGAGCGCTGTTCCTAATAGAGTTTTAACCACAACCGGAGACTCTGGCTCGCGCGGCTTCGCTCGCTGCGCACGCCCTCAGAGAGACTCCCATGACCCTGCGCCTGAAAATCACCCTTGCCTTCGTCGCCGCCGCGCTCATGGGCGTCGTGCTGTCCTTTGCTCTTGCGGCCAACATGTCGAACATGGCCCTGGCGGCGCTGCTCGCAGCGGTCCTGTCGGGGATGGTCGCGGGCGGGTTCGGCTATGTCTTCGGGGGCGCGCTGGCGGGGGCATTGCGCGATCTCGAGGGCGTGATCCTGAGCTTCATCAAATGGGACATGGACGGCGTCGTGCCCCATGCCGCACGCGCGGACGAGGTGGGCGGTGTCGCCAAGGCGCTGAAGAGCTTCCAGTCCGACGCGATCCGGTGGAGCGAGAGCCACAAGAGCGAGCAGGACAGTCAGGTGCAGGGGCGGCTTGCCTCGCAGCAGCGGACCGAGGAGCTGATCCACCAGTTCCGCGGCGCGATCGCCGGCATCCTCGGCGCCTTCGGCGACAGCGCGCGGACGATGGACGATACGGCGCGGGCGCTTTCCACCGTGGCGAGCGACACCAATGAGCGCGTGGGCGTGGTGGCGTCGGCGTCGGATGAGGCATCGGCCAATGTGCAGACCGTCGCCGCCACCGCCGAGGAGCTCGCCGTGTCCGTGGGCGAGATCGGCGGCCGCGTCGCCACCGCGAGCCGCATCGTTGGCCAGGTCACCGAGAATGCGCGCTCCGCCAATCTCAAGGTCGAGGGTCTCGCCACCGCCGCCCAGCGCATCGGCGACGTGGTGAGCCTGATCCAGGACGTTGCCGCCCAGACCAATCTGCTCGCGCTCAACGCCACCATCGAGGCGGCGCGCGCGGGCGAGGCGGGCCGCGGCTTTGCCGTGGTGGCGAGCGAGGTGAAGACCTTGGCCGACCAGACCGCCAAGGCCACCGAGGAAATCAAGCAGCAGATCGCCGCCATTCAGAACTCGACTCATGGCGCGGTGGAGGCCATGCAGAGCATCGTGACCACCATGGGCGAGGTGAACAAGCACACCCAGGAGATCGCCGGCGCCGTGCAGCAGCAATCGGCGGCGACCTCGGAGATCTCCCACAGCGTGCGCCAGGCCGCGCGCGGCACCGAGGACGTGGTGGCGCACATGCCCGGCGTTACCAAGGCCGTGGACGAGACGAGCCAGTCGGCCACGCAGATGCTGCAGGTCTCGCGCGACCTCTCCCGCCAAGCCGAGCAGCTGCGCCACACGGTGGAGAGCTTCCTGCGCCAGGTGGCGGCCACCGAAGGCAGCTTCAAGCGTGCGAGCTAATCCGCGGCCCTTTCATCCATGGCAAACGAAAGCTCCTGACCGTGACACGCAAGAGCGCTCCACCGCCGATCACCGGGCACTTTTACCCGCACACAAGTTATCGCAGGCCGCGCGCCTTGCCGTACGTTACAGGTTGGGGCAATTGGCTTTGCCACCCTTCGATGTGCAGGAATTGCGGCAAGTAGAGCAAAAGGCTGCGACAAAGGAGCCTTTATTTGGCTCCTTGCTTACGCCAGAGCAGAAACCGCCTCGCCTTCTGCTTAGGCGACCTTGGCTTCGTCAGTCCGCCGACAGGTGAGGCGCTTGCCACCTGCTCGCTGAATGACCTTAGCAGTGCGCTCGGTGTCCTCGACAGCCAAGTCGCGCTCAATTCGCAAATCTGAAGTGGAGCACGTCGCCGTCCTTGACGACGTATTCCTTGCCTTCGAGCCTGAGCTTGCCGGCGTCGCGCGCGCCGGCCTCGCCGCCGAGCGCCACATAGTCGACGTAGGGGATGGTCTCGGCGCGGATGAAGCCCTTCTCGAAATCCGTATGGATGACGCCCGCGGCTTGCGGGGCGCGCGTGCCTTCCGTCACGGTCCAGGCGCGCGCCTCCTTGGGGCCGGCGGTGAAATAAGTGATGAGGCCGAGCAGCTTGTAGCCTTCGCGGATGAGGCGGTTGAGGCCGGGTTCCGGCAGCCCAAGCTCGGCGAGGTAGGTTTTCCGCTCGCCTTCGTCGAGTTCGGCCAGCTCCGCCTCGATCTTGGCTGAGATGATCACGCAGCCCGCACCTTCCGCCTTGGCCCGCTCCTCGACGCGCTTGGAGTGGGCGTTGCCGGTGGCGGCCGAAGCCTCGTCCACGTTGCACACATAGAGCACGGGCTTGGCGGTGAGCAGGTTGAGCGCCTTGAACGCCGCGCGTTCCTCGTCGGAAACTTGCCCGAGGCGCGCGGGCTTGCCTTCGCGCAGGAGCTGAAGCGCGCGCTCGACCAGCTCAAGCGCCTTCTTCGCCTCCTTGTCCTGACCACGCACTTTCCGCTCGAGCGTGGAGATGCGGCGCTCGAGGCTGTCCAGATCGGCGAGCATCAGCTCGGTCTCGATGGTCTCGGCGTCAGAGATTGGGTCGACTCGGCCCTCCACATGGATGATGTCGTCGTCCTCGAAGCAGCGGAGCACATAGGCGATGGCGTCCACCTCGCGGATCACGGCGAGGAACTGGTTGCCGAGCCCTTCGCCCTTGGAGGCGCCGCGCACCAGCCCCGCGATGTCGACGAAGGTGAGCCGCGTGGGCACCACCTCGGCGGATTTGGCGATCTTGGCCAGTGCGTCGAGGCGGGCGTCAGGCACGGGAACCTCACCGATATTCGGCTCGATGGTGCAGAAGGGATAGTTGGCCGCGGCCGCGGCCGCCGTCTCAGTCAGCGCATTGAAGAGGGTGGACTTGCCCACATTGGGCAGCCCGACGATGCCACATTTGAAGCCCATCGCTATTCAACCATCACGAGCCGAGCCAGCGGCGCAATTTGCTGCCCAGGCTCGTTTCCTTAGACGGCGCATCGGGTGTGGCGCTTGGCTTTGCCTCGCGCTTGCGCGGGGTTCGAGGCGCCGGCGGCTCTTCGGCTGCCTCCTCTTCGGTCTGCATCGCGTGGGCCACGCGGGACTGGAATTTGTCGGCGTCGTCGTCGGCAAGGTAGGGCGCATTGTCGGCGATCGCCGCGAGCAGCGGTTCGAGCCAGGTGCGGTCGGCCTTGGCGAAATCGTTGAGCACATGCCTCGTCACCAGCTCCTTGGCGCCGGGATGGCCGATGCCGATGCGCACGCGCACATAGTCGTTGCCGACATGAGCGCCCAAGGATCTTAGCCCGTTGTGGCCGGCGACGCCGCCGCTCGTCTTCACTCGAACCTTGCCGGGGGCGAGATCGAGCTCGTCATGGAACACGATCACGTCGTCGAGCTCGAGCTTGTAGAAGCGTACCGCGTCGCCCACCGCGCGGCCCGACTCGTTCATGTAGGTCAGAGGCTTCAGCAGCATGACCTGCGCCCGCCCAAGGCGGCCTTCGGTCGCGACACCCTGGAAGCGTTTGCGCCAAGCGGAAAAGCCGTGGGCTGCGGCGATCGCGTCGACTGCCATGAAGCCGACATTGTGACGATTGAAGGCGTGTTCCGCCCCCGGATTGCCGAGGCCGACAAAGAGCTTCATGGCGTGATCCTGGTCGAACGGGCCGGGCTATCCGAGGCCGGGCCGAGCTTAAGCCCGAGCCAAGGATTACCTCTTCTTCTCTTTCTCGTCCTTCTTCTTCTCTTTCTCTTCCTTCTTCTCCTCAGCGCCCTCAGCCGGAGTGGCAGCTGCCTCCGCACCAGGCTCGACGGCGGCGGCGGCAACGGGCGCAGCCTCTTCGGCGGCGCGGCCGACGATGGTCGCCACGGTGAAGTCCCGCTCGGTGATGGTGGGTTTCACCCCTTTCGGCAGCGCCACGGCAGAGATGTGCACGGCGTCGCCAATCTCGAGCCCAGTCAGGTCCACGTCGAAATGCTCCGGGATGGCATCGACCGAGCAGCGCACCTCGATCTCGTGGCGCACCACGTTCAAGATGCCGCCGCGCTTGATGCCCGGCGATGCGGCTTCGTTCAGGAAGCGCACCGGCACCGCCACGGTGACCAGGGCGTCTTTGCCGACGCGCATGAAATCGATGTGGATCGGGAAGTCGCGCACGGGATCGAGCTGAACGTCGCGAGGGATCACGCGGGTCTTGGTGCTCTCCACGTCGAGCGTGAACACGGTGCTCTGGAAGTGGCCGGTGTGCAGCTTAAGCGAGATGGTCCGAAAATCGACGGCGATGGGTTGCGGGGCCTCTTTGTCGCCGTAGAGAATGCCAGGAATGCGCCCGTCGCGGCGAAGCGAGCGTGCGCCGCCCTTGCCGGTGCGGGCCCGCGTCCAGCCCTTGAGTTCCAATGCCTCAGCCATGTCTGCCTCCGAAGCCCAAAATAATGAAGGGCCGTGAAGCGGCCCCTAAAGGTCGAACGCGCGCCTCATGAAGCGTCGCGGTTGATTGGGCTGGCTTATAGCCCGAGTGCCAAGGCCGTGACAATCTCGCGTTTGGCGCCGTCGGAGCCAGACAGCCTGTCACATTCGGCGTAAGCTGAGGTCTTTCGGCAGCGGATCCGGGCAGCGCCAGGACGGGCCACATCACAAAGCACACGAGCTGAAGGAGGCATCAATGCCGCAGAGTACCTACAAAGTCATCGAGGTGATTGGCACGAGCCCGAAGTCCTGGGACGAGGCGGCCAAGAACGCGGTCGAGCGTGTGGCGGAAAGCGTGCGCGACCTGCGCGTGGCCGAGGTATTGGCGCAAGACCTCGTCATTACCGAGGGCAAGGTCGAAGCCTACCGGACCAAGATCAAAGTCTCGTTCAAATATGAAGGTCAACACTGAGCCGCGGGCGCGCGCCACGGGCGGATCAATAGAACAGGCTCGACACCGATTTTTCCTCGGCGGTGCGGGCGATGGCCTCGCCGAGCAGCGGCGCGATCGGCAGCACGCGGATGTTGTGGGCGTTCCTCACCGCCTCGCTCGGTAGAATCGAGTCGGTGATGACGAGCTCCTTCAGCCGCGACGCCATGATGCGCGCCACGGCTCCGCCGGAGAGCACACCATGGCTGATATAGCCCGTCACCAGCGTGGCGCCATGGTCGAGTAACGCCTCGGCGGCGTTCACCAGCGTGCCGCCAGAGTCGACGATGTCGTCGACGAGCAGGCAGGTGCGTCCCTGCACGTCGCCGATCACGTTCATCACCTCGGAATCGCCTGGCCGCTCCCGGCGCTTGTCGACGATGGCCAGCGGCGCGTCGATGCGCTTGGCGAGCCCACGCGCCCGCACCACGCCGCCGACGTCAGGCGAGACCACGATCAAATTGTCCGCTCCAAACGTTTGGCGCATGTCCTGCACCATCACCGGTGCGGCGAACAGGTTGTCGGTGGGGATGTCGAAGAAGCCCTGGATCTGCCCGGCATGCAGATCCAGCGTCAGCACCCGGTCGACGCCGGCGCGCGCGATCATATTGGCGACGAGCTTGGCGGAGATCGGGGTGCGGGGGCCGGGCTTCCGGTCCTGGCGCGCATAGCCGAAATAGGGAATGACGGCGGTGATGCGGCGGGCCGAGGCCCGGCGCAGCGCGTCGATGAGGATCAGAAGCTCCATCAAATGGTCGTTGGCGGGAGCCGAGGTCGACTGGATGATGAACACGTCCTCGCCGCGGACGTTCTCCTGCACCTCGACGAAGATCTCCATATCCGCGAAGCGGCGGACGATGCATTTGGAGAGCGGGATCTTGAGGTGCGTGGCGATCGCCTCGGCGAGAGGGCGGTTGCTATTGCCGGCAACCAGTTTCATGCGGCGCGCTCCTCGGGGCGTCGAGCTTCCGCTGGCGCTTGCCATCGCAAACGACCCCGCGCGCTTTTAACAAGCGCGTATGGCTTCTGTAAACTCGCGCGCAACGGCGTTGTGGACCTGTACCCCGGCTACCCGCGCGAGGGGGGCAGGAGCTTGATGACATCGGAGGCGGCTTTCACTGCTGCCGCGTCGGCGATGGCCCCCCAGGGACCGCTCAGGGAGCCCTTGGGAATGGTGTTCTGCTGCGACACCGTGCCAAGCCGTTTGCCGCCGGGAGCGAGCACCAGCCAATCGATGTGGATGTTTTGTTTGCCTCCGGCTGCGTCGGTCAGGCTGACGCTGCCTTTCACCGTGTAGACGCTGCGGGAGGGCGCGGTTGCGAGCTTCACGCCACCGGCGAAGAGGCGCTTCTTCATTGCCGCGGTCAGCGACGTCTGGCCGTCCCCCGGCGCCCCGGATACGGGCGTGACGAGGACGAGCACTTCGCCGGCGGGCGTGTCGGCGACCGCGGTCGAATTCCTGGCCGGCCTCGATTGCGCACCTCCCCCCGGGGGGCCGGACGAGACCGCAGCGGGGCTGCCGCCAGCCGGAGGCCCGGACGTGGTTGGCGGGGGAGTTCCACCGCCACCTTGCGCCAACGTCGCGGCGACCTGGGACGCGGTTTTTCCCGCGATGCTGTGCAGGACCCCGCTGTCGACTCCGCTCCAAGGATCGCTGCCAGATCGGGTCGGGATTGTCTCGTCGCCGGAGACGCGTCCGACGCGGCCGCCCTTGGGATCGGTTATGTCCCAAATATAGGAGATTTTCGCGCCCTTCTTCTCGATCGAGGCCACGAGATAGCCCCGCAGTGTGTAGGGGGCGGGGGCGGTGCCCGGAGTCAGGGTGAGCTTGCGGTCCTTGCCCGCCTCGACCAAGGCTTGCGTCAGCTGTTCTGCTATGTTGGGCGGCGCGCCGACGATGGGGGCGAGCGCCATGCGCGTCGAGCTGTCGAAAATGCTGAACCAACCAGCGCTGGCTCCTCCCCCGGAAGTGCAGACACTCCCAAGCGCAATGGCGGCGAACGCCAGGGCCGCAATAAGCCTAGACTGGCAGCGCACGCGTCGTGGATCCGCGCCCAACAAAACACTCCCTCGTTGGCCGCACAGCGCCCCTCGCAACGGCCTGGCCCGCGCGACGGGGGCTCACAACACTCTTTCCCAAACAACAGAGTACCTGCCTCTCTCCGCTCGCGTCCACAACTAGGATGTCGCCGGAAGGGGTCTCGTCAGCCTTGGTGAACGAGGATCAAGCGAGCAGGATGGCCGAAATTTGGCGCCCGTAATCCGGTTCGCCATGATGTTGCGACCGGCGGTAGCTGAAGAGCCGTGTTTCTTCGCAATAGGTGCAATGCCCGAGATCGGCGAGGGCGGCTATGCCGGCGCGCGTCAACCGCTCGGCGACGTAGCCTGGAAGATCGAAATGTGACTCGCCCGAGCTCTCGTCCTCCTGAAAAAACCCTGCGCTCTCCGGTTCCTCGGCCAGAAATTTGTCACGATAATCCACGCCGACCTCATAGGCCTTTTGCGAGATTGCCGGGCCGATCACGGCGACGATGCGCTCGCGCTTGGCGCCCAGCTGTTCCATGGCAGCGAGGGTCGCGTCAGTGATGCCGGAAAGCGCGCCGCGCCAGCCGGCATGGGCGGCTCCGATGACCCGTGCGGTGCCGTCGCAAAAGAGGACCGGGGCGCAATCGGCGGTGAGCACGCCGATGGCGAGGCCCGGCCTAGCGGTGACGATGGCATCTGCCTCCGGCGCCCGATCAGGCTCCCAAAACGCCTCAGCGATCACGGCTTTGACGCTGTGCTGCTGATAGGCCGTGACCAACCGGTCCGGCGTCGCGCCGAGGGCATCGGCAACGCGCCTGCGGTTTTCTTTCACGTCGGCAGCGGCATCGCGCGAGCCGAGGCCGCAATTCAGCGAGGCATAGATGCCGCCCGAGACGCCGCCCTGGCGCGTGAAGAAGCCGTGGCGCACGCCGTCGAGGCTCGCGAGGGTCGTGGATTTGAGCATAGCCGTCTTAAGGGGTGCAGCATCGCTTGGGCGACGTTCGAAAGTCAAATGTCGGAATGAAACGGTGGGGGTGCGGGAAGCCCTCGACCCATGAGCGCGAGCACCTTGAACAGCACACCCATCTGGTGGGGATCGATGAGCCGCATGGCACCTGAGGCGATCGCGGCCCGTTGCTCGGGTCTTGCGTGATCGAGGAGGCGGTCGCGTCTGGTGGCGAGTCCGAGTTTGAGGAGAAACTCCCCTTGGGGCATCGGGCCGCAAGGGTGGAGGCCGAGGGCCGCTGCTTCACGCTCGAGCGCGGCGAAGTCGACATGTGCCGAGAGGTCCGCTTCGCCCGGAACCGCGAGCGGCTCGGCGAAACGATGGGCGGTAACGGCCTGCAGCGTGTCGCCGAAGCCGCTTTCGTCATGGCCGTAATCGAGGATGAGTGCCGCGATTGGCGCTTGTACTGCGCGCACGGCAAGCGCTGCGAGGAGCTCCATCACCGCGGGCCGCGTTTCGAGAATTGCGCCATCGGGAGCGGGCGGCAAGGCGGCGTCGTGGACGGCATCACCCTCGCCGAAGGTGAACTCCCCTCTGGCGTCGAGGATGACGCCACGCTCACGCCAGGCGCTGCCGCGGCGGATGTGCTGGCGAATGGGGAGTGCGTCGATGAACTCGTTGGCGAGCAGGATTAAGGGCCCCTTGGGAAGCGCGTGCGCGTCTTGATACCAGCGAAGCGGTGCGGGCGAGGCGTGCAGCGTTTTCCGTTGGGTGTCGCGCAGGACGGGGCTCGTCTCCACCAACGCGATGGAGACACTATCGAGGAATGTGGGCACTAAACGCCAGGCGCGAAGCGCGTCGGCCATGAGCGTACCGCGCCCAGGTCCAAGCTCGGCAACCGTCACAGCGGAGGGCTCTCCCATGGACTGCCAAACGGCGACACACCAAAGGCCGAGCAACTCGCCGAAGATCTGGCTGATCTCCGGCGCGGTGATGAAGTCGCCCGCTTTGCCGATCGGCTGACGCGCGGCGTAAGCGCCTTCGTTCGGGTCCGACAAACAGGCCTGCATATAGTCGGCGACGCTCAACGGGCCGTCGCGCCGGATGCGCGCTTGCAATCTCGCGGTGAGCGATTGCCTCCCCGCGGCGACGCGGTGGCGTTGCGCGCCCATCACGCGAGTGCGGGCCTCGCCCGCGCGCGCCAGATCAGCCACAGTCCGACGATGATCATGGGCAGAGAATAGACGATGCCCGGCGTGAAAATGCCCACATCCATCGGGTGTCCCGGATGCGGCTCGCGCACGAGTTCGACCATGCTGCGGAACAGCCCGTACAACCCGAGGAACAGGCCGAACACGGTGCCGGGCCGGGTGAGTGCCTTATATCTATGGGTGGCAATGCGCAGGATGATGAAGAGCACGACGCCTTCGAGTGCCGCCTCGTACAGCTGGCTCGGATGGCGCGGGGCATCACCGGCGTCCGGAAACACCATCGCCCAGGGGACGTCGCTCACGCGCCCGACCACTTCTGCATTGATGAAATTGGCAATGCGGCCGAAGAGCAGGCCAAACGGGGTCGCGGCGGACGCAATATCGCCCAGCGATAGCGCGTTGATGCCGTTGCTCCGTGCAAAGAGATAGACGGCGAGGACCACGCCGAGCAGTCCGCCATGAAAGGACATGCCGCCGTTCCACACCGCCGGGATCTCGATCGGGTTCACCCAGAAATAGCTCGGCTCGTAGAAGAGGACGAAGCCGAGCCGGCCCCCGACGACGATGCCGAGCGTGATCCACAGCAGGAAGTCGTCGGCTTGGCTGACCGTCATCGGAGACTTGCCCCCCCATAGGTCGGCTCGCGACACCAGCCGGCGCGCATAGAGCCAGCCGAGCAGGATGCCCGCCATATAAGCGAGCCCGTACCACCGGATCGAGACGGGCCCCATCTGGAGCGCCACCGGATCGATGATGGGGTATGGGATGACCAGGAGGTCCATGGGCGTGGGCCGTTCGCTCTAAGGGAGGCGGCCGACCCTTGACCGAGGGTGCTTCCCTGTCAAGGCGCCCCCTGGCCGCGTGGCGGTGGCGCGGCTTGAATGCGGCGGGTGCGGACCCCATAGTTGGCAGGTCGTGCCAAAGGCGCTCGTATCCGCGCGATCAGAAGGTTTTTCGTAAGATGACGCAAACCACCGGTCGGTTCTTCGACGAGCTCGGCAAGCTCATCACCGACGCCGCGGGCGCGGCCCAAGGCGTGCGCAAGGAAGTCGAGGGCGCCGTCCGCGGCCAGGCCGAGCGGGTCTTGCGCGAACTCGACCTCGTGCAACGTGAGGAGTTCGAGGCGGTCAAGGCCATGGCGCAGAAAGCGCGCGAGGAGAACGACCGGCTGAAGGAGCGCATCGTCGAGCTCGAGGCCGTCGTCATCGAGTTCGCGTCGGACGATCTGCCCCCAACGACGCCTCGTCCGATCCGGCGAAAAAGGCTGAAACGCGGCGCTTGACAGTCGCACTGCCGGAACAGCCGTGGCGAGGGCGCGAATCGGTCGGGCCCAGCGCTAGGGGGCCGGCGGTCATCCACAACTATCTTTAGATGGTCCACAGTATTTGCTTCCAGGCGCCGGAAGCCCAGTTGGTCGTGGCGCAAACTCCTATATAACTGATTCACAAGCTGATTCGCGGCGGCGTCTTGAGTGCGCGGAACTCTGCTGAGGCCACAGAGGACACGCATGTCTACGACACAGATGAACTACGACCATTTCGCCAATCCGGTGGACATGGTCGAGCATATTGCGACCATTCACGACTGGACGTTTGAACGAAGCACCCCAGACGAGCTCACGCTCTCGGTTTGCGGCGCGTGGTGCGATTATCATCTCTCCTTGACCTGGCGGGACGATCTGGAGGCGCTGCACCTTGCTTGCGCCTTCGACTTCAAGGTCACCAAGCTTAGGTTGGGTGAGACCTATCGGCTCCTCGCGCTCATCAACGAGCAGCTTTGGCTCGGCCATTTCGACCTTTGGAAGGAGGACGGGATGCTGCTCTACCGCCATGGTTTGCTGCTCGCGGGAGCGGAGACCCATGCCGGTCAATGCGAGGCGCTGCTCAGGGCGGCGCTGGAGGCCTGCGAACGCTATTACCAGGCCTTCCAATTCGTGCTGTGGGCCGGCAAGACGCCCGAGGAGGCGCTCGCGGCCATCATGCTCGAAACGCAAGGGCACGCATGACGCTCCGCCTCGCTGGCCCGCTCCTCTTGGTGGGGGCGGGGAAGATGGGCGGGGCTCTGCTTGCCGGGTGGCTCGAGCAAGGGCTCGATCCGGCGCTTGTGCTCGTTCAGGATCCGGCGCCTCTGCCCGACGTGACGGCGCTGCTGGTGCGCCACGGCATCGCCTCGGGCAGCCCACCCGCGCTGCCAAGGGCGCCTTCCGTGGTCGTGATCGCCGTGAAGCCGCAAGCGACGGATGCAGTGCTCCGCGAGGTGAGGCCGCTCCTCGGCCGGGAGACGGTCGTGCTGTCGGTAGCGGCGGGGCGAACGCTCAAGAGTATTGCCAAGCCTCTGCCAAAAGGGACGGGCATCGTGCGGGCGATGCCGAACACGGCGGCCTCCGTTGGCCGGAGCATCACCGTGGCGTGCGCGAATGCCGCGGCGACGCGCGACCAGGCGCTTTGCTGCGATATGCTGCTCGAGGCGGTCGGCGAGGTGGTTTGGATCGAGGATGAGGTCCTGCTCGACGCGGTCACGGCGGTTTCGGGCAGCGGGCCGGCTTATGTGTTCCTGCTCGCCGAATGCTTGGCGGAGGCTGGCGTCGCCGAAGGGCTCGATTATGAGCTGGCGAGCCGCTTGGCGCGGGCAACCGTGTCCGGCGCGGGTGAGCTGCTGCGCCGTTCGGACCTCACGGTGTCTGAGCTGCGAAAGAACGTAACCTCGCCCAAGGGCACCACGGCGGCGGCCCTTACTGAGCTCATGGGCAAGCCCGGGCTCCAGAAGCTGCTCCTTCGCGCCGTCGCCGCCGCGGCCAAGCGCTCGCGTGAGCTGTCTTCCTAGGCGATCCCCGCCTTTCAGCGGCTATAGAAAGCGCCTATGTTGGGGCAAAGGAGTATTGCCCATGCTCGACGATTTCTCCAAACGCACCAAGGCGATCAAGGCGGCGCTGGAGCTTGCGCAGGAGCGCGGCTGGAATGATGTCACCCTCGCCGAAATCGGTCAGCGCGCTGGCTTGAGCCTTGCCGACCTTCGCCGGGAGTTCGACTGTAAGAGCGACATTCTCCGCGCCTTCCAGGCCGAAGTCGACGCCGAGACTTTAGGCAAGATGCGTTCGGGGGAACCCGAGCAAGGCGCGCGCGACCGCCTATTCGACATCATCATGTCCCGCTTCGAGGTGATGACGCCCTACAAGCCGGCGTTGCGGCGCATCTCTGCCGATCTCTGCTGCCGCCCGGACGAAGCCGCGCCACTCCTTTGCCCGTCGCTCGCCTCGCAATATTGGATGCTGGCCGGGGCGGGTGCCAAGCTCGTGGGCCTCGGCGGCGCCTTGCGGGTTACCGGCCTCGGAGCGATCTACGGCAAGACGTTTCGCGTGTGGCTCGATGACGCCACGCCCGGGCTCGACCGTACCATGGCCATGCTCGACCGCAAGCTGCGGAAGGGCGAGCGCATGGTGGCCGGCATGGAGTCCGCCTGCCAGGACCTTTGCCGCTTTGCTTGCGGTTTCATGCCGCGCGGCTGGAGTGGGCGGCGTGATGGCGAGGCCGCTACTCAACCGCCGCCGTCTGGCGCTGCATCCACGCCCTGACGCGAGCCGTCACTCGTTCGGGACTGGATCGTCGTCGTCGGGCCCTGACGTATCGTCGGCAGCCCCCGCATCGGGAGGCGCGTCGGGATCGTCCGGAGCATCGATGTTGGCACCGTCATCCTCGCCGTTCGGAATGCCCGGATTGGCCTCAGCCGGCGGCAGGAGCTCAAGGAGCCATCAAAAGGTGCCAGCGGCGCGCCTAACTGTTCCGGCGGCGGTGCTGGCTCCGGACCGGGCTCCAATATGCGGCCAAACGGGACCGGGACCCGGATCTCGGAGCCTGGCTGCTCCTCATCCTGGATTTCGCTCTGAATGGACTGCGCGAGCGCGGTTGTCCCAACAAGGGCACCAGCGAAGATCGCCGCTAACCCGGCTGCAAGTCTCCGCGTGTCTGTCCTCCCTATAGGTGACGGTAAGCCCTCGCTTTTAGAATTAGTGGCCGTCCTCATCGCCGTCGTCGCTCGAGCCGCTGGAGTCCTCGGGGGCGCTCGGCGGCGTTGTCATGTCCTCGGCGGGAACGCCGTTATTCACATACCCGCCTTCGCCGCCGATCCTCGGATTGGCCCAACCCTCGGGGAGCCTGATATTGGGCATGCTTGGGCCGTCCCCGACATTGTTGGCAGGGGGGCTGATGTCGGGCGCGTCGCCTGAGTCTTGCGCCATGGCTGCCCCGCTCCATGTGCCTGCGACAATCAATGCCGCTCCTAGGATCAGTCCCCTCATCCAAGTCCCTCCCTCGTCAAATGGCTGTTTCGGTAACGTATCATTCTGCCCTCACACGGGAACCTTGAGAACCGCTTTCAGTCCACCAAGCCGCGACCGGCCGAGGGCGATGTCGCCCCCATGGATGCGGGCGATGTCACGGGCGATGGCGAGCCCAAGGCCGGTGGAACCCGCATCCTGATTGCGCGCATGGTCGAGGCGGTAGAAGGGCCGGAACACGTGCTCGCGCTCTCCTTCCGGGATGCCGGGACCGTCGTCCTCGATTTTGACGATAAGCGAGCCGTCCTCACGGCCCGCGCTCACCTCCACATGGTCGGCGAAGCGCACCGCGTTGTTGACGAGATTGGCTCACCGCGCGCTTGAAGGCGTGGCGTTTGAGCGGCACGACGAGCGGGGCGCCCTCGATGTCGATCGTGACGGTGTTGGCGCCGTGGGCCTGGGTCTTCACCTCGGCGAGGATCTCGCCGACATCGGCGCGCACGATGTCCTCGCCGGCATCGCCTTTGGCGAAAGCCAGGTAATCCTCGAGCATGGCCTGCATCTCGTCGACGTCGACGCGCATGGCTTCGAGCTCGGGGCTATCCTCGAACATCGCGAGCTGCAACTTGAAGCGGGTGAGCACGGTGCGGAGGTCGTGGCTTACGCCGGCAAGCATGGTGGTGCGCTGCTCGACGTGGCGCTCGATTCGGTCGCGCATCTCGATGAAGGCTTGGGCGGCCTGGCGTACCTCGCGTGCGCCGCGGGGGCGAAAGTCGGGAGACACGCGGTGTCCCTTGCCGAAACTCTCGGCGGCTTCCGACAAGCGCAGGATCGGCTTGATCTGGTTGCGCAGGAACAGGATCGCCACGGTGAGCAGCACGAGCGAGGTGCCGAGCATCCACAAGAGAAAGATCTGCGAGTTGGAGGCATAAGTCTGACTGCGGCGGGCGAGCACGTGCATCACGGCGTTGTCGAGCTTGATGCGGATTTCGACGATATTGGAGCGGCCAACCGTGTCGATCCAGAACGGACGGCCGATTTGCCGCGTGAGCTCGTCGGACAGAGTCCGGTCGAGCAGGTCGAAGAAGGGCCGGGAGTTCGACTGCGGCAGCTCCTCATTGGGAACAATCTGCACGCGAAGCCCAAGATCGTCGTCGGCGAGACGGGTCAGCGTCTCGGCGTTCGCGTCTTGTGGGTAAGCGCGGTAGATGTCAATCAGCACGGCGATGTCCTGCACCGTGGCGGTGGACAGCCGCCGCGTTACCGTTTCCCAGTGACGCTCCAGGAACACGAAGGTGAGCACCGATTGCAATAGGACCATGGGCGCGATGATGATGATGAGCGCGCGCGCGTAGAGTCCCTTCGGCAGGCGATGGCCGATGCCAGCCATGATCCGCCGGTAGAGCGAGCGACGCTCCTGCGGGATGAGATTGCGGTTGGGGAGAGCGTCCATTACTCGGAGTAGAGAATGTAACCCTTGCCACGCACCGTTTGCAGATAGACGGGGTTGGCAGGGTCATTCTCGATCTTGCGCCGCAAACGGTTGATCTGCACGTCGATGGCGCGCTCGCCGCCGTTTTCGCCATCCTTTGCCAACTCATGGCGGGCGACCGGCATGCCCGGGCGCTGGGCAAAATAGCGCAACAGCTCGCGCTCCCGCTCGGTGAGGCGGACCGTCTCGCCGTCGCGCTTCAACTCCCCGCGAGCGATATGGAAGACGAAGTTGCCCATGCGCACCTCGCTCGATGAGGCGGCGGTGGCCCTGCGGCGCAGCACGTTGACCACGCGGAGCAGGAGCTCGCGCGGATCAAAGGGCTTGGCGAGATAGTCGTCGACGCCGGTCTCCAGTCCCTCGATGCGCTGGTCGGGCTCGGCGCGCGCGGTCAGCATGAGGATCGGCACCTGCGATTCCCGCCTGAGCGAGCGGGCAAAGTCGATGCCGGACTCGTGCGGCATCATCACGTCGAGAATGAGCAGATCGAAGGTCAACCCGCGCATGGTGGCGCGCGCGGAAGCGGCGTCGACGGCCGAGGTCACGCGGTAGCCATGCTCTTGCAGATAGCGGGCGAGCAGGTCGCGAATGCGGCTGTCGTCGTCGACCACGAGGATATGTGGGGCGCAGTCGTCAGGTCCCCGCCCACGTTGCACCCTGACCGGCGCTGGCATCGTCATGACGCTTCCCCCTGGCCGTCCGCCTCGATGGTCGCGGGCGACGCGGCCATGATGGAGGAGACTTTGGGCCTTTCTTCGGCATTGATCATCGCCTGCAGGAAGCGCCGCAGCGACGCTTCGGCCCCGGGGCCAGCGGCCCGCAAGGCGTCGGCCAGACGCACGAGCTGGGGGGCCGCGAGCCGCCCGGCAAGCGCGCGGCCGTCTTCGGTCGGGTAGAGGCGGCGCTCGCGGCGGTCCACGCTTCCGGCTTCCTGCACGATATAGCCCTGGTCGATGAGCTGCTTCAGCACCCGCCCCAGGCTCTGCTTGGTGATGTTGAGAATGTCGAGTAGGTCGGCCACGCGCAGCCCCGAATGGCGATTGACGAAGTGCAGCACCCGATGATGCGCCCGGCCGAAGCCGAAATCCTTGAGGATCGCATCGGGATCGCGCGTAAAATCGCGATAGGCGAAGAAAAGTAGCTCGGCGAAGGCAAGCAGGCTCGCCTCACGCGCGGGCGTAGCTTTGCCGGCCGAGGGCATCTCGGGGGGGTGGCCGGCAGGTTGGACTAGGGGCTCGTTTATGTCAGTCATGTTGACTTATTTTCGGGCCATTGATACTCCTCGGGGCCTGCTCGCGCAATTCTCATGCAGCGCCGCCGAAGGCACGGTTTGGCACTAGCTCCAAGCCCCCCGCGGCCCGGAAGGCCCTGCCGTTGGAGGAAGAGTTCCCATGGCCACCGCCCCTTACGACCAGCGCGAGGGTTTCATCTGGCTGAACGGCAAACTGCGCCCCTGGCAGGACGCTCAGGTGCACGTGCTGACCCACGCCCTGCATTACGGAAGCGCCGTGTTCGAGGGGATGCGCGCCTACGACGGCGAGATCTTCAAGCTCAATGAGCATAGTCAGCGCCTGCACGAGTTGGCCAAGATTCTCGACTTTGAAATTCCCTTTTCGGTGACCGAGATCGACAAGGCCTGTCGCGAGGTGGTGCGGGCCAACAAGCTCACCGACGGTTATGTGCGGCCGATCGCCTGGCGCGGCAGCGAGCAGATGGGTGTCGCCGCGCAAGCGACCAAGATCAACCTCGCCATCGCCGCCTGGGACTGGGGCTCCTATTTCGACCCGGCCGCCAAGCAGAACGGCTTGCGGCTCACCTTTGCCCACTACCGTCGCCCGGACCCGCGCACGGCGCCGGCCAAGAGCAAGGCGACGGGCCTCTACATGATCTGCACCATCGAGAAGCACAAAGCGGAGCGCGCGGGCTACGCCGATGCGCTGATGCTCGACTGGCGCGGCCAGGTTGCCGAGGCCACGGGCGCCAACATCTTCTTCGTCAAGGACGGCGTGTTGCATACACCCATCCCCGACTGTTTCCTCGACGGCATCACGCGCCGCACCGTGATCGGGCTTGCCAAGCAGCGCGGCCTCAAGGTGATCGAACGGGTGATCATGCCTGAGGAATTGGCCTCCTTCTCGGAGTGCTTCATCACCGGCACCGCCGCGGAGGTGACGCCTGTCGCCGAGGTCGGCCAATATCGCTTCGGCGTGGGCGACATAACCCGGATGCTGATGAGCGACTATTCTGCGCTCGTGCACCCGGCCAAAGTGGTGGCCGCGGCGGGCTAGCCTCCAGGCTTTACGCCCGAACCGGCGCGGGTTTGGTGGTGATCCGTGCTAGGGTCGGGACCATGGAACCCGAGCGGGCTTGGCGTCGGCAATCCCCCCAATTCGATGCGGATTTCCGCGAGCGCTTGCACGCGCTGCTGCGCTGGCGGCGGGACGTCCGGCAGTTTAGGCGCAGGGCGTTGCCGGCAGGGACCATCGAGCGGCTGATCGACGTGGCCTGCCTTTCTCCTTCCGTGGGCTTGAGCGAACCGTGGCGCTTCGTTCTGGTGGGGGATGCAGCCCGGCGGGCCGCCATTTGCGATTGTTTCAAAAACTGCAATCGGGCGGCGCTCGAGGCGCAGACCCCGGATCGCGCCGCGCTTTATGCGCGGCTGAAGCTGGCCGGTCTCAACGATGCCCCCTGTCAGATCTCCGTGTTCGCAGACCGGTCGACGGCACAGGGCAGCGGGCTCGGGCGCTTCACCATGCCGCAGACGCTGGACTATTCGGTGGCCATCGCCATGCACACGCTGTGGCTTGCGGCGCGAGCGGAAGGGCTTGGGGTCGGCTGGGTATCGATCCTCGACCCTACGCGCGTCGCCGAGATCCTGGACGTGCCGCAGGACTGGGCCTTTATCGGCCATTTGTGCGTGGGCTACCCCGCGGAGGAGCAGGACACGCCGGTATTGCAGCAGGAAGGTTGGGAGCGCCGCCGCCCGGCGGGCTCCGCCGTGATCTATCGGTGAGGATGGCGCACTAGGCTTGATCGTTGGCGGCTCAAGCGGCACTGTATTGGGACGGCCACGCCGTCACGGGGGGAATATGCACAAAGCACGCATTGGGCTGATTCTGGCGTCCCTGTTTGCGGTGGCGCTCGGCACGCTAGCGATGGCACATGCGGGGCCTACAACCTCGGGGAACACAGCGAGCGCTTTTCAGCATAAGGCTCTGGTGCAGTCTGTGCGTGTGTGGCGGGACTGCCAGCGGATGGCCCCCTGCAACAGCTGCCGGCCTGTCTATCGCTGCCGCTCCTGCGACTACCAAAAAAAATGCAAGTGGGGCATCTGCGAATGGGCGGATGTCTGCGTCTGGGGACCGTATCTGCCACTCGCCCCGCGCGGGGTACCGATCCGCTGACCGGTTTCGTCGCGAGCGCTACTCCGCGGCGTCCTTGGCCGCCTTCCAGCGGGCACGGGCGCTCGCGTCACGCGCATCAGCCGAGACCCAACGACTGCCTTCCGGTCCGCTCTCGCGCTTCCAGAAGGGTGCGCTCGTCTTGAGATAGTCCATGAGAAACTCCGCAGCGGCGAAGGCTGCGTCGCGATGCTCCGATGCGGTGGCCACGAGCACGATGTTGTCGCCGGGCAGAAGTCGGCCGGTGCGGTGCACGATCAGGCTTGCCTGCAGCGGCCAGCGCGCATTGGCCTCGGTCTCGATGCGCGCAAGCTCGGCCTCGGTCATGGCGGGGTAGTGCTCGAGGGTCATTTCCTTCACGCGTCCCGCACAATCGCGCACGGTCCCGAGGAAGACCACGATGGCGCCGATATCGGAACGCCCAGCCTTCAGCTTTGCCACCTCGGCGCCAAGGTCGAAATCCGCTTCTTGCACCCGGATCATGGCTAGCCCCCGGTGACCGGCGGGAAGAAGGCAATCTCGCGCGCGCCGGCGAGCTTTGCGTCATGCCGCGCATGGGTCTGGTCGATCGCCGCGCGGACCACATCCGTGCGCGCGAAGGCGTCGGCAAATCCTTCCCCGCGCGTTTTGAGCCAGGCCATTAGGTCACCAACAGTTGCGATGCCCGCTGGCAGATCGATGTCCTCGGCGGCGACACCCGTCTTTTCCCTGACCCAGGCGAAATAGAGAAGGCGCATGGCGGCTCAAACCTCGTCGGTCATGACATGGCCCCAGGCGGCGCGGAGGTAGTCATAGCCCGTGTAGAGGGTGAGGATTGCGGCGACCCACAACAGCGTCAGCCCAAACAAAGTGGTGTAAGGCCAGATCTTGTCGCCGGCGCTGCCGGCGAGCAGGAACCCAATGGCTACCATCTGCAGCACGGTCTTCCATTTCGCGAGCCGCGTCACCGGCACGCTTACGGCGAGGGTGCCCAAGAACTCGCGTAAGCCGGAGACCAGGATCTCGCGGCAGAGGATGATCACGCCCGCCCAAAGCGACCAGCCGGCGATGGTCTGGTCGGCGGCGAGCATCAAAAGCGCTGCCGCCACGATCAGCTTGTCGGCGATAGGATCGAGCATGCGACCGATCGCGCTCTGCTGCTCCCAGGCCCGCGCGAGATAGCCATCGAGGAAATCGCTGACGCCCGCGGCGATGAAGATCCACATGGCAACCCAGTGTCCCCAATCGCTCCTGACGAAAAAGCAGGCGACCAGCGCCGGGATGGCCAGGATGCGGCCATAAGTGAGCAAGTTCGGCAGGCTTGCAAAGCGGCCGCGGCCCGCTCGCCGCGATGGCGCCACTCCGCTTGGCTGCACCATGTTCGTCAAATCATCCAATGTGAGCTACCCGCGCTCGTGAAAATGATCATAAATGGCCTTCGCCATCTGTGCGCTGATGCCGCCGACGCTCGCGAGGTCGGCGATGCCAGCGCGGCTCACGGCTTTGGCCGAACCGAAATGCTGTAACAGCGCCCGCTTGCGCGAGGGGCCGATACCTGGCACCTCATCCAGCGGCGAGGTGCTGATACCTTTCTTGCGCCGCGCGCGGTGGGCACCCACGGCAAAGCGATGTGCCTCGTCGCGGAGCGCCTGCAGGCAGTAAAGCACGGGATCGCGCGGCTCCAAAATCAGGGGCTCCTGCCCACGCTGATAGATGCGCTCGCGGCCCGCATTGCGGTCGGGCCCCTTGGCGATGGCTGCGACCTTGATGTCGGTGAGGCCGAGCTCGTCCAACACCGCATGCGCGGCCGAGAGTTGTCCGGCCCCGCCGTCGATCAATACGAGATCAGGCGCGGCCCAGCCTTCCACGGGGTTCTTGGCGATCTTGCTGAAGCGCCGCGTCAACATCTCGCGCATCATGGCGTAGTCGTCCCCGGGAGCGAGGTCCTCCGAGCGGATATTGAATTTTCGGTATTGGCTCTTGATGAAGCCCTCTACGCCCGCAACGATCATGGCGCCGACGGGATTGGATCCGGAGATATGGCTGTTGTCGAAAACCTCGATGCGCTCCGGCGTCTCGTCGAGCTCGAACAGCTCGCCCAGCCGCGCGAAGATCGCGGACTGAGAGGACGACTCGGCCAGGCGCCGCGCCAAGGCCTCGCGCGCGTTGGTCAGCGCATGGGTCACGAGCTCGCGTTTCTCACCGCGTTCCGGTACCGACACGCCGATCTTGCGGCCGGCGCGCAATGACAATGCCTCAGCAAGCAGCCGACGGCCTTGGATCGCGTGGGAGAGCAGCACGAGCCTTGGCGGTGGCTTGTCGTCATAGAACTGAGCGACGAAGGACTCCAGCACCTCCTCCACGGGCAGGCTCTTGTCGGCACGGGGGTAATAGGCGCGGTTGCCCCAGTTGTTGCCGTTGCGAAAGAAGAACACCTGAATGCAGGTCTGCCCCGCCTCCTGATGCGCGGCGAAGACATCCGCTTCCTTCACGTTTTGCGGGTTGATACCCTGGCGCGACTGAATGTGGGCGAGCGCCGTCATGCGATCGCGGAAGCTCGCCGCGCGCTCATAGTCTTGGGCAAGGCTCGCCTCGTCCATGAGCGCGTGCAGCCTTCGCTTCACCTCGTCGCTCTCGCCGGTGAGAAACTTCAGTGCCTCGCCGACCAGCGCGGCGTAGCTGGCTTCGGAGATCTCGCCGGTGCAGGGCGCACTGCAGCGCTTGATCTGATAGAGCAGGCAGGGACGCAGCCGGCTCTCGTAATAGGAGTCCGAGCAGGACCGGAGCAGAAAGGCGCGTTGCAGGGTGTTGATGGTGCGACCGACCGCGCCGGCCGACGCGAAGGGGCCGAAATAGTCGCCTTTGCGGTTGCGTGCGCCACGATGCTTGAGGAGTTGCGAGACCTTGTGGTCGCGGGCGATCAGGATGAAGGGGAAGGACTTGTCGTCCCGGAGCACCACATTGAAGCGGGGCTTCAGCCGCTTGATCAGATTGGCCTCGAGCAGCAGCGCCTCGATCTCCGTCGCCGTGGTGACGAACTCCATGCTGGCGGTATCGGCGATCATGCGGGCAATGCGGTTGTTGTGGTTTCCGGCCCGCGCATAGCTTTGCACGCGCTTCTTGAGGTGTCGGGCCTTGCCCACGTAGAGGACCTGGCCGCCGGCATCGATCATGCGGTAGACGCCGGGCCCCGCGGGCGCGGTCTTGGCGTAACGGGCGATGACGGGCGCACCGGTCTCCCCACCGTGCAGCGTTTTGCGCGCGAGCGAAACGAGCGACACCCTGGCGCTGTCCCGGTTCTCTAGCGGCATGGAAATCCTAATGGGCGCGCGAACTTAGCGCGCTAAACGCAATGCGCCTCGATAGAGGTAAAGGTAAGGTCTAAGCGCGACCGGCTGCAAGCCCCCGAGGCCAAGGCTTCATTAGCTCCAAGCCAGGTGCTGTCCACCGTCAAGCGCGATCATCTGCCCCGTGACCGAGGGGGTGGCGAGGAGGAAGCCGATCGCGGCGCAGACCTCTGCCGGCGTGGCACCCCGTTCAAGTGGCGTTGCCCGGCACTCCCGCTCGAAGTCGGACAGGCTTTGCTTCCGGCTCGGCAGCACCGGTCCAGGGCCGATGGCGTTGACGCGGATGCGGGGGCACAGCGCCTGCGCCAGCGTCCGCGTGGCGGTCCAAAGGGCCGATTTGGCGATGGTATAGGAGAGAAACTCCGGGGTGAGACGCCAGACCCGCTGATCGATCATGTTGATCACGGAGCCTCGCTCCTGCCGCGGTAAGATCCTGGCGAAGGCCTGGGTGAGAAAGACGGGCGCGCGGAGATCGATGTCGAGATGGGCCTGCCAGCCAGCCGGATCGAGGGTGGCGATGTCGTCCCACTCGAAGCAGGCGGCGTTGTTGACGAGGCAGGTGGGGATGCCGAGCCGCTCGGCGCAGCTCGCGATCAGAGGCTCGAGCGCATCCACTTGGGCAAGATCGGCCTTGAATGCCAGGGCTTTGCCGCCGAAGGCCTTGACCGCCTCGACCAGGGCCACGGCTTTGCTCTCGGAATGGTGATAGTGCACGCCGACCCGCCAGCCTTGGCGCGCCAGATGCAGAACGATTTCGCGGCCAAGCCGACGTGCCGCGCCGGTCACGAGCACCGTTCGGGGGGCGTTGTCTTGAGTCATGCCTTAAGATTGCCGGTGGCGGGGGCCGATCGCTTCAGTGCCGCTCCCGGGCCCTGTCGCCGATCGGGTCACTCTAGGCGAGGGGGGTTGCGCGAACAACCCATCCTGCGCCGGCTGCAGGGCGGCCTCAGATGGAAGCAGCGAGTCTTTGAAATGACATCGGCTTCATTCGTCGCCCTCTCTTTGGGCAAATGCCAATATATTGGGCACGTTGCTTGAGTAATTGTACGGCGCGGAGAAGGGCCAAAGCCCAACCAATCGTCAATTCGCTCGCACCCATTGCAGATGTGTCACACCGATCCAAATGTTTTGAGAATCAAGGGCTTTTTCGTTGCTTCCGAAGACCGGCTGGTTATTTTAGCGGGGAAACAGGGGTGCGTCGCGGCGGCGAGTTGCTGGCGGCGTTGGCCTCACCGGAAACGGTTTCAATAACAGGGTCAGGACATAACCGGGGGACTGAAGAGATGGCTCGGCAAAGCAAGACAGCGGGGAGGATGAGGTCAAGTGTCTTGGGGACGGCATTGCTTGCATTTGCCTTTCCAGCCTATGCGGCGGATCTCGGACCCGCGCCGGTAGAGGCGGCGGCCCCGACGCATAAGCTTGTAATCTCGGGCAATGTGGACTTGACCACCGACTATGTGTTCCGCGGCCAATCGCAGACGGACCAGAACCCTGCAATTCAGGGCGAGATGGACCTCACCTACAACATGTTCTATGTAGGCTTTTGGGCCTCGAGCTTGAACTTCGGTACCGCCCCGACAGGGAACCCGACGGTCTTCGAGGACATCGCCAATCTCGAGATCGACTGGTACGGCGGTATCCGGCCGACGTGGCAGGGGTTCACCTTCGATATTGGTGACATCTACTACAGCTATCCGAACTCTCTCAACTCGGCCCACGTCCCCTACAACGAAATCAAGACGGGCGTGTCGCGCAGCTTCTTCGATAGCCACCTGGCGGTCAGCCTCACCAATTATTGGTCGGACAACAACACTGGTTCGGTTGGCCCCAATGATGTCCTCGAATTCGGCGCCGGTTGGACCTTCAAAAAGGTGTGGTACTTCACCCCGACTATCAGCGGCGTATATGGCCATCAGTGGGCGGATGAGAATCAAGGTGGCGTCAGCTACGACTATTGGAACGCTGGTCTGACATTGGCCTTCTGGGACAAACCGGCCATGACAGTGGACGTGCGCTACTGGGATACGGACGCGTCGTTTTGCCAGAACACCGGTTTCTTCTCGTGCGACCAGCGCGTGGTTGGCACGCTCAAAGCCTCTTTCTAACCACCTTCCCTAAACACATTTCCCAACTCAAGAGGGCGCCCTTCCGGCGCCCTCTTTTTGCTTTAGGGCGGTGTCATATCCGGGGGCCATGGATGATGCACTTCGGCCAAGACGCGCGAAGCCTGGCGACGAGGCGATCGCCAAGGCGCCGCGATCTACATGCCGCGCCTGCTCTCCGTTTACGATCTCGTCGTCCACGGGCTCTCGAACCGGTTTGCCTGGCGCTGTCCTACGAAGAGGCTGACGCAGCTCTATCAGGCAAATTTCTCGGCCAATCATCTCGAGGCGCGGGTCGGGACCGGCTTGTTCATCGACCGCGCGGGGCACGCTGCCTTCGACCGGCTCGTTGTGCTCGACATCAACGAGAATTGCCTGGCGGTCGCGGCAAAGCGGCTGGCACGGTTTGCGCCCGTGCCGTGGCAAACTAACCCGTTCGAGCTCGGGGCCGGTCCGAGTGGGCGCGGCATCGCCCCGTTCGATTCCATCGGCCTCACCTATGTGCTGCACTGCCTGCCTGGCGCCATGACGGAGAAGCTCGGCGTCATCGACCGTCTGCGGGGGTTGATGCGGCCGCGCGCGGTGCTGTTCGGTGCCACCATCCTTGGGCGCGGCATCGTGCCCAATGGAGCCGCGCGGGCCCTGCTTGCGCTCTATAATGGCAGGGGCGTGTTCAACAATCGCGAGGACGACCTTGCTGGCCTGACCAGGAGTTCTTGAGCAGCGATTCGCCGCGGTCGAGATCGAGACATGGCTGTGTCGCCTAATTCCGCGCGACTTGACCTAGTGAGATTGGAGTATGGAGTCCCGGGCATCGAAGCCGAGGCTGATCACACGCGGGCGCGATGCGCTTGCGCTTACGTTGCTTTTGGCCGCGCTCCTTTATCTCGCCTGGCGCGCAATGCCGATCAACATTGCGCTGCCCCCCAAGAAAGCGCGGTCGGCTGACGAGATAATTCACATGGCGGTGATCCTCAAGCCACCCGCGGGCTATACGGTCGACGCCTATGCCACGGGGCTCGACCACGCGCGGACTATGGCCCTTACGCCGAAGGGCGACATCATCTTGACCGTGCCGCCCGACCGGCTGCTTCTGGTCAAGGCGGATAGCGATGGCGACGGTTACAGCGATGGCGTGAGCACGCTGCTCGATGGTCTCCACAATGCGAGTGGGCTCTTCCTCGATGGCGATCAGCTCTATGTCGCCGAGGACACGCGGGTGCTGCGCGTCGGCTTCGATGCTGGGGCGGGACAAGTCACCGGACCGGCTGAATTGGTCCTTTCCTTGCCGGGCGGGGGCATGCACTGGACGCGCACGATCAAGAAGGCTCCGGACGGTTTTTTCTATGTGAGCATCGGCTCTGATTGCAATGCGTGCATTGAGACGGATGCCTGGCGCGCAAGCATGATCCGCTTCAAACCCGGTGAGGAGCCAGCGCTCTACGCAAGCGGCTTGCGCAACACCGTGGGCTTCGACTGGCAGCCCGGGACTGGCGATCTCTACGGCGTGGACAATGGCCGCGATTGGCTCGGGGACAACTTTCCGCCAGAGAAGGTGAACCGCCTCATCGAGGACGGCTTCTACGGCTGGCCCTACCTCAACGGCGATAACGTGCCCGATCCAGACCTCGGCGCCAAGGGGGGCGAGCGGGTCAAGACGGCGATCGCACCCGCCTACGAGCTTCCCGCCCATGTGGCGCCGCTCTCAATCTTGTTCCTGCGCCACGCCCCGGGCCTGGCCGGCGCGGCACTCGTATCGGAGCATGGAAGCTGGAATCGGTCCGCCAAGGATGGCTATCAAGTGGTGGCCCTTACTTGGCGTGACGGGGTCATCGGCGAAGCGCCGTTCCTGACCGGTTTCCTCAAGGACGGCAGGGTGTCGGGGCGACCGGTGGATATCGTCGAGGCGCCGGACGGCACGATCTTCATCTCTGACGATTTCGGCGGCGTGATCTGGCGCGTTGCGCCCGTGGCGCAAAAGCCAGCGACCCCGAACTAAAGCGGGTTTCAGGAGCGCCGCGTGCTGCCTTGGGATCGTCATTAACCCGCCGCTAACCGTGCCCAGTTTTGCCCTTCTCTATCGTTAACCGTCGGTAAGGGCAGAACAGTACCTTGAGCCCGCGAGCGCGTTTGAGTGCAGCGCAGAGTCGTGCCGGCGCGGCGCAGGGCCGGGCCTCCAATCGAGGGAGTTTGTTATGCGTACGCGATTTCATCAGGTCGTGGCTCTTGCTGCGGTGTTGACGGCCGGCGACACGGCCTCAAGCCCGGTGCTCAGCGCCGATATGCTGCCGGGTGGTCCGCCTCCCGTCTATGCCGAGGGACCGCCTCCACCAACGCAGCTCTTTGCAGGGTGGTGGCTCGGCGCGACGCTCGGCGGCGGCACTTCAACCATCGATTTTTCCGATGCCAGCGGCAACATCGCAGGGAGTGGGATCCTTGGCGGTGGCATTGGCGGTTGGAACTGGCAGAACGGTCCCGTCGTCATCGGCCTTGAGGGCGACGTGGTCGCGGCCGACATCAACGGCGGCCGTCATTTCAATGCCGGCGCGAACAGCGCCAATCCGAGTATCGACACCATGGCCGATCTCCGCTTGCGAGCTGGCGTCGCGGTCACACCGAATCTGCTGCTGTTCGCCACCGCGGGTGGCGCCTGGGCCGATGCCAACCTGCCCATCACGGGTCCAGGCGGCGCCTCGCGCGACGGCACGTTTTTCGGCTGGAGCGTCGGCGGCGGCGCCGAGGTTGCGTTGAACCAGAATTGGAGCGCGCGCTTCGACTACCAGTTCACGGATTTCAATTCCGATTCGGTGTCCTATCCCGGCGGCAACGTTAAATACGACCCCGACCTCAGCACCTATCGCGGCTCATTCATCTACCACTTCTGACCGCCACTTTTGCCTCTGGCAGGAAGGTCAGCGTCCTGCTTCGGCGGGACGGAGCGAAACCGTGTCCTGGCGGCAGAGGCGCTTCTCGTCCTCATTGGCGCCGCAGGGTCTTGGCGCGAGATCGCGGCCGAAGCAGAAACGGACGTCGAGCAGGTCCTCACCGCGGCAGGCGACCGCCATCATGTCGGGCTTAAGCCACGGATTGGCCGCGACGAAATCCCGTTCGATCTCATCGGGTGAGGCCTCGAGCCGCGTCGCGGGGTCGGCGTAGCGGGATGGGATCCTCACGCGGTCATAGAGTTCGCGCGCGGCGCTGAAATACTCCGTCGGCCCGAGGCCCGAGCAGGTTCCATGGGTCTGATATTCATGAATGATCAGGCGGGTGCTCGGCATCACGTCGAGCATTTTGTCGATGACCGGGCGAGGCACCCAAGGCCGAGCGCCGGTGGCACAGCCCTTCGGCCAGCCCCGCTCGTATTGCGGCCATAGCCCGTGCAGCACGAAACTGCGGGGATGCCGCGTCTCGCATTGCTGGTCGCTCCGATCGTGGCGTTCACTTGCGCAATAAGTGGGCGACCAGCCGAGCACGAGCAGGTAGTAGTCGAAACGTCCCGGAGGGTTGCGGCCGGACTCTTCTTGCGGGCCACGGTCCGACTCTCCTGGCGCGTTGTGGCTTGGCGCTCCTTGCGGGTTATGGTCGAACCCTCCAGGCGTTCGTTCGCCCCCGCCAAAATAGCCCGCCAGGACCACCACCACCACCGCAAGGACTATCAGCAGGAGGAGGAGCTTAACGAGGTCCGTTCGCATGGATCGATCCAAGCTCGCCCAAGATGCGCGCCCAACTGCGGGCGCCCTTGGTGAAACTCGTCAGATTGTACTTCTCATCTGGGGAATGGATGCGGTCGTCATCGAGCGCGAAGCCGATCAGGAGGGCCTGCATGCCAAGCCGAGACCGGAACGATTCCACGATCGGGATGGACGCGCCACAACCGATCGTCACCGGAGCGGTACCCCATTCCTGCTCAAGCGCCTTGGCAGCGGCCTTGAAGGCCGGCGCGGACATGTCGAAGCCAACCGCAGGCGACCCGCCCTCGCCGGCGAAGGAGGCGCGGCAGTCGGAGGGTAACCTCTGCTCTACGAAGCGGCGCAGCGCTTGCAAGATCTTGCGCGGGTCCTGGTCGGGCACGAGGCGGAATGACAGCTTGGCGATCGCGTGCGACGGGATCACCGTCTTTGTGCCAGGCCCCGTATAGCCGCCCAAAATGCCGTTGATCTCCGCCGTGGGCCGCGACCAGAGCTGCTCCATCACGCTGAAACCCGTTTCTCCCGCCGCCTCGCTCAAGCCGACCGCGCCCAAGAAAGCGCCCGCGTCAAAGCCGAGGGCCCGCCACTCCGCGAGTTGCGCGGGGGTGGGGTCGAGCACGCCGTCATAGAAGCCGGGAAGCGTGACGTGGCCATTTGCGTCGTGCAGCTCCGACAATAACCTGGTCAGAACCCGGATCGGGTTGCGCGCTGGCCCGCCATAGAGCCCCGAATGCAGGTCGCGGCTGGGGCCGGTGATGGTGATCTCGGAGAAGGCAAGCCCGCGCAGAAAGGCGGTGATGGCCGGGGTGCGCTCGTCCCATTGCCCCGTGTCGCAAACGAGGGTGATGTCGGCCTTGAGCTCCTCGGCGTGTTGCTCGAGGAACGGCGCCAGCGACAGGCTGCCCGATTCCTCCTCGCCCTCCAAGAGTACGGTGACGTCGACCGGCAGGCGTCCAAGGATGGCGACCCAAGCGCGGCAACCCTCGACGAAGGTCATCAATTGGCCCTTGTCGTCGGAGGCGCCGCGGGCAACGATGATCGGGCCATAGCGTGGGTCTTCGGCAAGACGCGGCGCGAAGGGCGGCGCGCTCCATGCGTCCAATGGATCCGGGGGCTGCACGTCGTAGTGGCCATAGAACAGCACGCGCGGACGGTGCTTCGCGCCGGCCTCGCGCCAATGACCGACCACCATCGGTTTACCGGGCGTTGGCCGGACCTCCGCCTCGAAGCCGATCTCCCGCAAAGTGCCGGCGCACCATTCCGCCGCGGCGAGGCAATCGGAATGAAAGGCCGGATCGGTCGAGACGCTCGGTATGGAGAGCAGCCGGAACAGTCTATCGAGCGCTGCCTCCCGTCCTGCGTCCAGGTGGTCAAGCACGCTTGTGAGCGCTCGGTCGGCGGCACTTGGTTGGCTCATGCCCATGCGTCACCGCACTCGGACGCGGATGATCGATGCGCTGGAGCAGGAGGGATGAATGTGGGGAGGGGAGCTATTCGCCGAGCTGGACGTTGACAGCCTGTGGACCCTTGCCGCGACGGTCCGGTTCGGTCTCGAACGACACCCGCGCGCCTTCGTCGGGGGCCGAAAGACCTGAGTGCTGCAAAGCCGAGATATGCAGAAAGACGTCCTTACCGCCATCGTCCGGCGTAATGAAACCGAAGCCCCGAGAATGATTGAAAAACTTGATCGTCCCGGTCTGTCGCATCGAATGCTCCCCTTTGCAAATGGTCCAATCGACCAAACGGCCCTTGGACCGCATCAGGCAAGTCTAGAAATCGGGGAAAGAAACCACGACCGCTCCCAAGAACCGCACGTGGCCAACCTCCACCCGCGTTCGCAGTCTGCCCGCAAACCGCTTCACTTTAGGATTGCAAACGGGCCCTCGGCAAGACCCCATCTCAGTCCGGAGCGGCGGCGAGCGACGGCGAAAATGCGCCTAGTTGGGATAGGGATCGTGACTCAGGCCGCCGCTCAGCGGCTCGGGCTGCCAGTCGTAATGCGGCCCGAAATCCTTCGGAGCCGGCGGCATCTGGGCCGGACCCCAGACATCGCTCAAGGTCATCGAATAGCCGCCGTAAGCGGGGCCGGTATGGTTCGGATTGGCGCGGGGGGGAGCGCTTTCCGCCGGCGGGCTGGCGCCGACCCCGAGGTCGCCGGCGAGAGCATCGTGGGCGGGCAGAGTGAAGATGACCACGGCCGTCGACAGCACGGTGAGGGCAATAAGCTTGCGAAGGGCGGGACGCTTGAGCATGATATTCAAATCCCGATAGGGGCCTTTTGGTTTCGAATCAACCGTAATGCTAGCGCCTTACGGGTTAACGAACGCGTCGCCGCGCCTTCGCAAGTCTTAAGCGAATGTCAGGCTATGGAGCCACCTTCGCAGAGCTCGTGCACACGAACAGCGGGCCCTTCTTGCAGGCGGTTGCCACATGGCCCACACGCACGGCCTTCAGACCCTTCTTGTGCGCCCAGTGGCTGATGCGGTGATTGAGCTTCTTCACCGAACGAGTGGTGGCGCCAGCTTGGGTGAGGCCGCGCGCTTTAGCCGATACGACGGTGTAAGCAGCCTGGGCGGGCACGGTCACGGCGGTGTAGGCGGCGATGGCGGCAACGACGGCGCTCGCAACCAGTAGCTTACGAATCATTGCAGTCCCCCCATTAGTTTGTTTGGCGGAAGCAGCCCGCCTGCCCAGAATATGCTATCTTTGGGGCACTCTGCCTAGGCGTTCCTTGCAACACTGGCATTTTTCTATTGCCCTCAATTTTTCGTGTTTTTCTGCGATTTGAAGGGGGGCACACCCTCTTTATCATGCGGACGCGGTGTTTCGACGTATGAGCATCATGCGGACGCGGTGTTTCGACGTATAAGCGCGCCGATTTGCCGGGACGCCCGGCGTCCGCTAATCGGCTCTTGAGGGGGTCTAAGCCGGCCGCATTTCGGAGGCGCGGGGGGCCAGTGTGCCCGGCCCGGAAGCTAAGCGGCCTCCGGACCGGAAGATCTCAGGATGTTGCGTCGATGGTCAGAACGCGCCTCAGTCGTTGGCGGCGAGGCGTGTGGTGCTAGGGCGAGAGCCACGACCACGCTCCTTATCGCTCACTTTCATAAAGCCCGGTGCGCTACCGAGGACACCGCCATAGGGGTTGCCAGCGGACGCGAGCGCGACGGTCGTGCCTCGATCGTAGCGTGTCTCGCCGCGCGAGTGCCGGGCTGATGCCAGGGTTAAGTTGCCGCGGGACCGCTGGCGCGTCGCGACCTGCGTCACGTTCCGGGCCGACCGTAACAAGCCGCCCTGCACGGCGCTGGCCAAGGCCCGGCCGGTCTGGCCGCTGCCGGCCGTGCTGACTCGGACATTGGCCGTGCCCGATCCCAACATGCCAAGTGTCGAGGCCGCGGCCTTCGATACGTCGATGATCCTGCCGGCCACGAAGGGCCCCCGATCATTGATCCGCACTACGACCGAGTGGCCGTTGCTCAGATTCTCGACCAGTACCCTGGTGCCGAACGGCAATGAGGGATGGGCTGCCGTCAGGGCGCCGGGGTCCATCTGCTCGCCGCTCGCGGTACGCGAATGAAGGGCATACCAAGACGCGTGACCGACCTGGTCGGCCATGGCGAAGTCGAGAGGTAACGTCGCCCCGGCGATGGAAAGGCCAAGGACAATCATGCTTACTCGCATTGAAGACATGCGTTGTGCTCCTATTCGATTTGTTTTGGGAGGAAAGGACCCGGCGACGATCACGCCGCAGCACGGCCATGGCGGCTCGCCATGCGTGTGGGCTTCTTCGACGCCGTGGCCACGTCTTTGCGGTTTTGCTGACGTGCTGCGACTTGCTGTACGTCCTTGACCGCCCGGAGGAGGCCGCCCCTCAGCGCCGTTGCGCCGCTTTGGGTGGACGCGGAGGGCGAAGCGTTGGCGGGAGCCGCAGTCTCGGCGCCCGGCGTGCTGACCCTGACCTGGACGACGCCCGACTCCAACATTCCAAGTGTCGAGGCGGCGCCCTTCGAGAGATCAATGATCCTGCCGTCTATGTATGGACCGCGGTCGTTGATCCTGACGACCACCGAACGGCCGTTGCTCAAATTCTCAACCAGCACCTTGGTGCCGAATGGCAATGAGCGGTGAGCCGCCGTCATGGCGCTGGCGTCGAAGGGTTCGCCGCTCGCGGTTGCAGTGTCGACATACCAGGAGGCGCGGCCGACCTGATCGGCCATGGCGAAGTCGAGAGGTAATATCGCCCCGACGCTGCAAAGGCCGAGGAGAATGATTCGTGCTCGCATTGAAGACATGCGTGGGGCTCCTATTCGATTGTTTTGGGAGGAAAGGACCGGCGACGAATCAAGCCGGGAATGCACGCGTTGGTGCACTGCGGTAAGTTACGGGGCAACAAGGCAGAAAATCGGCTTGTGCGGGGTCATTGAGGGGCAATTTAGGGGCGGATGCAGGGTCCCCATAAGGCTAACGGGAGGGGCAGCGCCGAGGGGCCGGTTCCCCTGGCCTGCGGCCCTCACCGGCCCAAGCATGTTTAAGGCGCCTGATCCGTTTAGGACCGGCCCCTTAAGCAGCGTAATTGGGCGATGAGCGGCGTTAGCGGCCTGGCACGTACTGGTCGGGGCCGTAGCCAGCGCAGGAGCCCTTGAGCCGGATATCGCTACCGAGGACCTGGCAAATATAGACCTTTGTCAGCGGCTTATTGCCAATCTCGGCGGCGGTCACCTTCCACCCGTAGCTCTGGGCCACGGTTGCGATCGTTTGCTCCTCGCAATAGGGCGTGGCGATGGGGCCTTGGCTCGTAATCATAAAGGGCCCGTCGCAGCGTATGCGCGCGGTGGCGGGCGTGGCCGATGCGGTGGCCAGCAGGGCTAGGGCGGCCCAACCGCAGAGACTGGCTATTAAGCGTGCGGGCATGATCATCTCCTTCGAAGTGGCAGGCCCCGGGGATCGCTGCGGTCACCCGGTCATATGGGATCGACCTGTTGTACCAGCAATGAGCGAGCGGCTTCCGGCCGGATGCCTCAAGTTTATGCTTCCAACCAACTCGCTCGAATCTTCATCACTGCTCGCCTAATCATTGCCCTTTTCAAGCATTAGCGTTATCTCATTAGGGGTTACGGAGTCGAAACACACCAAGGAAGGGTTGGGACTAACGTAATGACACCGAATAAGAAGACTGCACAGACGCAGGTTCAGCAAGAGATGAGCAGCGACCTGTCCACAAGGGTGAGGGAGGGGCGAGAACCGATGACCGGCGCGCAGGCCTCCCATCTGAAGACATTGTGCGAGGAAGTGCGGGAACCCGGCGCTTTCAACGAGGGTTTGAGCAGGAGCGAAGCCGAACGGCGCATCTATGCGCTGATGGAGAAGCTTAGACTCGGCGCCTTGCCCCCCCACACGGACTAGGCGTCGGACCCGTCTTCCCGATGCTCGTTGGGAGACGGTGGCGATGATGCTGTCGCGCGAGGCGCTCGCGAAGTTGAGCGCGGCCTTGTTCTTGGCGGCATTTTGCATGGCCGATGCGTGGGGCACCGCGATGGCTCTGACACTCACCTCTCCCGCCTTCAAACCACAAAGCCAGATCCCCGCCAAATACACTTGCGAGGGAGACGATGTCTCGCCGCCGCTCAACTTCGACGGCATACCGCAAGGCGCCAAGAGCCTGGCGCTGATCCTCGATGATCCCGATGCGCCAGACCCAGCCGCGCCAAAGCGCGTTTGGGTGCATTGGGTAGTCTACAACATTCCGCCAGATGCTCATGGACTCGCCGAAGGCGCCGGCAAGGCGGGGCTTCCCCAGGGCGCCGCGACAGGGGTCAACGACTCCAAGCATGAGGGCTATGACGGGCCATGCCCACCGATCGGCCGGCACCGCTATTTCCACACGCTCTATGCGCTCGACACCACGCTTGACCTCAAGACGCCGACCAAGACGGTGCTCCAAGCAGCAATGCAGGGACATGTGCTGGCCAAGGCCGAGCTGATCGGCACGTTTCAGAAGGGCGACCGGTAAAACTCTTTGGCGGCGGCCGTCGTCTCTTGACGGACGCCCCGTCACCACTTCAACTGCCGTCCATGGCTAGACGCTTCCCCACAAGCAGAATGCAAACAGCAGTGCTCGCCGGCTTAGTCGCGGCGGTGCTGATCGGAACCTCAACTCCCCTCTTCGCCGCGTCTTGCGGGAACGGACCCGCAGGTTTCGAGGCATGGCTGCAAGGCTTCAAGCAGCAGGCGGCGGCGCAGGGCATCTCCCCAGGGGTCATTGCCGCGGCGCTCGACGGGCTGACCTACGACCCGGCCGTCATTGCCAAGGATCGGGGTCAGTCGGTGTTCACGCAGAGCTTCCTGCAATTCTCCGATCGCATGGTCAACGGCAACCGCTTGCAGATCGGGTCGGGCCTCCTGAAAAAGAACGCCGACACCTTCGCCAAGATTCAGCAGAAATATGGCGTGCCGGGTCCGGTCCTCGTCGGCTTCTGGGGACTCGAGACCGACTTCGGCAAGGTGATGGGCAATATGCAGACGCTGCGCTCGCTGGCTACCCTGGCCTTCGATTGCCGCCGGCCCGACGAGTTCAAAGCACAGCTCCTTGATGCCCTTCGGGTGATTCAGCGCGGCGATTTGAGCCCGCCGGAGATGCACGGGCCGTGGGCGGGAGAGATGGGCCAGTTCCAATTCGTCCCGACCGTCTATTACAAATATGCCGTCGACTTCGACGGCAGCGGCAAGCGCGACCTCATTACGAACACGCCGGATGCACTTGCTTCGGCGGCAAACTATCTCAACGGCCTCGGCTGGAAGGCGGGTCAGCCTTGGCTCGAAGAGGTGCGCGTACCGGCCGACATGGATTGGAGCCAAGCCGAACTCACCATCAAGAAGCCGCGCGCCTATTGGGCGAAGAGCGGCGTCACCTATCCGGGCGGCAAAGCGCTGCCAGCCGACAATGTTCCCACCGCGCTGCTGCTGCCCATGGGGCGGAACGGCCCCGCCTTCCTCGCTTATCCAAATTTCGACGTGTATCTCCAGTGGAATCAGAGCCTCGTCTATTCTACTACCGCCGCCTATTACGCCACGCGCCTTGCCGGCGCGCCGGCGCTGTCACGCGGCAACGGGACGCTCGAGACCTTGACCCAAGCGCAGGTGAAGGAGTTGCAGCAGCTGCTCGCCAAGCGCGGCTTCGACGTGGGCAAGATCGACGGGGTGATCGGGGAGGGGACGCGCGAGGCGGTGCGGCAGTTACAGGTGAAATTCGGCCTGCCCGCGGACTCCTATCCTACCGCCGAGCTGGTGGCACGCCTGCGGGGCGGGTGAGGTTAGCTCACCCGCCCGCCGTCGCCCAAGCCCTTCTTACGCTCGCGGTCGGCCCGATCACGCCTGGGCGTGTGGCACCACCGGTCCAAAGAAGCTCTGGAGGTGGGCGACATCGTAATGTTCGGTGAGCCGCACGGGCCAGCCTTCCTCGAGGGTTCAGAAATTGGCCTTGACGGTCTCGAGCGGCGCGCCGGTCTCTTTATGCCGGTAGATGAACGGGATCTCGACGGCGGCGCGATTCCTGTCGATCATCAGATCGCTCGCGTCGAAATACTCGATCTCGTAGCACTCCAGGATCAGGTGCCAGCGCTCGAATGCCAACTTTTTCCCGTTGCGCGCCCCTTCCAGGGGATGGATCGTGGTCGGAACGTGGGTCACATGGCAGAAATCGTCGGGCAGATAGCTTGCCAGCCACTCAAGGTCCTGCGCCCGCCAGGCATCATAGATGTCGCCAAGGGCCCGCTGTCTTGGTCATGATCGCACTCCTCCGCTCGCAATAACCCTAGCACGAGAGCCGCGCCGGAGCATCCGCGCGCACCCGTCCGCACTGACATTTCGTGGAACCCCGGAGCGCGCGGAGGGGCGGCACTCCCGGTTCGACTGTGCTAGACTGTGGTCCGGCGGTCAAAGAGGCCGCGGGCAAGGGCGACGTCGCCCTGAACATGGGGGAAAAGTCATGCATGGCACACTGAGGATGTCGTCGTGCAATTGATTGCCGCGCCGCGGGCGGGACCGCGGCCGGCGCGGCGCTCAAGGATTTGAGCCTCGGCAAGCCCGGCGACGCCATCTCGGGCGCCATCGGCGGTGGCGTGGTCGGTCAGATCCTCGCCGCCGTGATGGGCGGCGCCGCGGCTGGCGGCGGTGACGTGGGCGGCATGGACGTGGCGAGCGTCGTCAAGGACATCGTCGGCAGCGGTATCGGCAGCGCGGTGGTCATGGCCGTCATCCGCTTCCTCCGCAACGCCATGATGAAGAAGTAGGACAACGCGGCAGCAGCTCAGCTCTGTCGATCATTCCCCCTTTGCGGAGGGTTACCTGCTTTTGCCTTTGAAGGCGTGGGTGCCAGGCTTGCCAGCCTTGGAGCGGCCACGGCGCTTGTCGAACGCGGTGAGCGGGATCTCGCGGTTGTGCGGGCCCATCTCATCGAGCGTCGGCTTGTGCGGGCGGGTGGAGGGCAAAAACTCCTCGTTCGCCGCCGCGCGGTCGAGCTCACTCTGGCGGGCGAGGGGATCGTCGGCGATGGCGAGCTGCATCTGGCGCAGGCGCTTGATCTCGTCGCGTAAACGCGCCGCTTCCTCGAATTCGAGATCGGCCGCCGCCGCCCGCATGCGCTTCTGCATATCGGCGATGACGCCTTCGAGATTGTGCCCGATCAGCGCCTGCTCGCCCTCGTCGAAGCCCGGACCCGCGTCCACCAGTACATGATCGCGCTCATAGACGCTCGCCATGATATCGGCGATGCGCGTTTTCACGCTTTCCGGCGTGATGCCGTTTGCCTCGTTCCAGGCGACCTGCTTCTCACGCCGGCGCGCCGTCTCGGCCATGGCTCGCTCCATCGAGCCGGTAATGCCGTCGGCATAGAGGATGACGCGACCATCCACGTTGCGCGCCGCCCGGCCGATGGTCTGGATCAGCGATGTCTCCGAGCGCAGGAAGCCCTCCTTGTCGGCGTCGAGAATGGCCACCAGGGCGCATTCCGGAATGTCCAAACCTTCGCGCAACAGGTTGATGCCCACCAGTACGTCGAAAGCGCCCAGGCGGAGATCGCGGATAATCTCGATGCGCTCGAGCGTCTCCACGTCGGAATGCATGTAGCGCACGCGGATGCCCTGCTCGTGCATATATTCGGTCAGGTCCTCCGCCATGCGCTTGGTGAGGGTGGTGACGAGCACGCGATAGCCTTGGGCCACGACCTTCCGGGTCTCGTCGATCAAGTCGTCAACTTGCGTGGAGGCGGGACGGATCAGCACCGGAGGGTCGACCAGACCGGTCGGCCGGATTACCTGCTCGGCGAAGACGCCACCGGTCTGCTCCAGCTCCCAGCCGCCGGGCGTGGCCGAGACGAATACGGTCTGCGGCCGCATGGCGTCCCACTCCTCGAAGCGCAGCGGCCGGTTGTCCATGCAGGAGGGCAGGCGGAAGCCATATTCGGCGAGGGTGGATTTACGCCGGTAGTCGCCGCGGAACATGCCGCCGATCTGCGGTACGGTGACATGGCTCTCATCGACAAAGACGAGGGCGTTCTCGGGGAGATATTCGAACAGGGTCGGCGGCGGCTCGCCGGCTTTACGCCCGGTGAGATAGCGCGAATAGTTCTCGATCCCGGCGCAGGAGCCGGTCGCCTCGATCATCTCCAGGTCGAACAGGGTGCGTTGCTCCAACCGCTGCGCCTCGAGCAGGCGTCCGGCGGGGTGGAGCTCGTCGAGCCTTTGCTTCAACTCCTCCTTGATGCCCCGGATGGCCTGCTTCAGCGTCGGCTTCGGCGTCACATAATGGGAGTTGGCGTAGATCTTCACTAGGCCGAATTCGTCGGTCTTGGCGCCGGTCAGGGGATCAAACTCGGTCAGGCTCTCCACCTCGTCACCGAACAGGGAGATGCGCCAGGCTCGATCCTCCAGATGCGCGGGCCACAGCTCGATGGTGTCGCCGCGCACGCGGAAGGAGCCGCGCGCGAAGTTGACGTCGTTGCGCCGGTAATGCAGGGCCACCAGGTCGGCGATCAGGCGGCGTTGCTCGATCTCGTCGCCGCGCTTCAGGCTGAAGGTCATGGCCGTGTAGGTTTCGACCGAGCCGATGCCGTAGATGCAGGACACGGAGGCCACGATGATCACATCGTCGCGCTCGATCAGCGCGCGCGTCGCCGCATGGCGCATACGGTCGATCTGCTCGTTGATGGATGAGTCCTTCTCGATATAGGTGTCGGTGCGCGGGATATAGGCCTCGGGCTGGTAGTAGTCGTAATACGACACAAAATAGTGGACCGCGTTGTCCGGGAAGAAATTTTGAAATTCGCCATAGAGCTGGGCCGCCAGCGTCTTGTTGGGTGCGAGGATCAGCGCCGGGCGCTGGGTGGCCTCGATCACCTTGGCCATGGTGAAGGTCTTGCCCGAGCCCGTGACGCCGAGCAGCACCTGCTCCCGCTCAGCAGCGTTCACTTGGGCCACGAGCTCGGCAATGGCCGAGGGCTGGTCGCCCTTGGGCTCGAACTCCGACCGGAAGCGCAGAGGCACGCCGCCCTCGGTCTTGTCGGGGCGCGGCGGCCGGTGCGGCGTGAAGGCGGGGGCGCCCACGCCTGCCACCAGGGGATGGTTCTGCATCAGCGGCTGCGGCGCCTCGCCGAAGCCGGGCGTGCGGTCGAAGATCAGTGGCTGGCCGGAGGGCCCGCCCGCGGCCTCACCCGTCACGGGGCGCGGTTCGGCACGGGAGCCGAAGGTCTTGGCAACGCGATGCACCATGGCCCGAATATGGCTGCGGGGCAGGGCCTTGGCTAGTGGCCGCTCCCTCGTCCTAGCCGGATGGCGGGTTCATTACGCCGCGCAAGTGATGGTCCGGAGTGTGCCGGGATGCGGTCAGTAGGCGAGCTTGACCCATTCCTCTCGCGTATAGGTGACGAGAGCGTGAAACCGCTCCTCGGCGACGTCCCAATTCACGATGCTGTGGCGCTCGGCGCTGCTGGCACTGTCGCCCGACGTCATAGAGTCGGCGACAAAGGGCGCCCCGACCGTGAGCAGGGCGCCGAGGATGATGCCCAAGAGTAAGCGCACGACATCGCTCCGGTTCACCGGTGCCATGAGGTGGAGTGCTTAACGGGAATGCCGACAGGCGCAGAGAATGCGTGCGCAGAGGTTTAGCGAGCAGGAATTTGTTATCGAAACAATTCAGAAGATTTGCCTGGCAATTGCCATTTTCGCTTGCGATCAGCGTATAATGAAAAAAAACAATTGACTCGCCATGTGGGACGGCAAGGTTGGACCAGTTAGCGTGATTCGTGCACGCATCGTCCGATGAAACGGTCGAGTGCGGCACGCGAACAGAACTGGAGCAGAGATCATGGCTACGAAAACGAGTGGGAAGAAGCGCACAACGGGACGTAAGACCACCAAGCGCGCAGGCGTGAGACGAGCGGGCGTGCGGAAGATGAGTGCGAGGAAGACAGCGCGCAAGACGGCTCGGAAGACGGGCGCGCGCAAGACTGCAGCTAGGACATCGGCGCGCCGGGTCGCGAGAAAGACCTCGCCACGGCGGAGCCCCGCCAGGAGAGCAACGACGCGCAAGGCGAGCGCGAGACGGGGCTCGGCGCGGAAGTCGACGGCGCGCAAGACTGCGCGCAAGACCAGCGCACGCAAGGCTCCGGCACGAAAGCGGAAGGCCGCGCGACCAGCGAAACGCGCGGTGCCGAAGAAAGCCGCTGCCGCGAAGAAGTCAGCGGCCGCGGCAGTAGTGAAGCCGGCGACCCCGGCAGCGCCAAGGCCTATGTCCGCTCCGCAACCGATGGCGGCACGGCCCATGGGTCAACCTCTGGGCGGCATGGGTGGCGGCATGACGCCGCGGCCCGCAAGCCCGATGGCCGGCGGCATGAGCACCTCGCCGGCCGCACCACGTCCAGGAATGCCGAGCGGCTCGCCGGGCGCAAGCCCGAGCGCGCAGCCCTACCGGCCGTCCTGGGCAAGAGACGACGAGAAGGACGAGCTCTAGGCCGAGCTTAGTCACAAGGGAGGGCCGGTGCAGAGCCGGCCCTCTCGTCTCGCCTAACTCAGAGCCATGCACGTCGCGTCATGTGAATCTGGGTCGCATGTCGCGTCGCCGACGATGCCGGCCGCGCCCTGTCGTCCGCTGCGTTGCAGGGCCACGCGAGCACTTTTAGATGCCGCGGAACAGGTTGCCAATCAAGAGCACGAGATAGGCGATCAATAGCGTCTCGAACCCGTGACCGGCCACCAGGGGGAGAGCAGCATGGGCATATTGCACGAGCAATGCGAGGATCGCGAGAACGACCGAAATGATGACGGTCGCCATCGCCGGCGGCGTGAGCCAGAACATCAGAGCTTCCCCCCAGAAAGTATTGTCACGACGACTTCAGCGTAGCGATGCCGACGACCCGGTGGCGAGGCGGTTTGCGCGCACCTGTGCAAACAGGATATGTGCCGTCATCGTGTCCGCATCCTTGTCCTATCGAGGCTCATGCCCTTGCTCCAACTCCGCCCGGCCTTTGGCCCTACCTTACCCCGATCCTCCTGCTTGGCTGCTCGAACATCTTCATGACGTTCGCCTGGTATGGCCACCTCAAGTTCAAGGCGTGGCCAATGGCCTTCGCCATCTTGGTGAGCTGGGGGATCGCCTTTGTCGAATATTGCTTTGCGGTGCCTGCAAACCGGATCGGCAATGCCGTCTATTTGCCAGCCGAACTCAAGAGCTTACAGGAGGTGGTCACTTTGATCGTGTTTGCGGGATTCACCGCCATCTATTTCAAGGAACCGCTGACGCTCATCCAAGGTGTTGGGTTTTCGCTGATCGCTCTGGGCGCGGTGCTCGTCTTTAAAGGCCAGTCCTGAGGGGATTTGGTCAGCGGCGCATGGCACCGGGCGGCACCTGCGCTTCAGCGCTCCGGATGGCGTGGCGCCGTCCGGAGGCAGCTCAACGAGCTAAATGCCTTTCATGAGGTTGCCGGCCGCGAGTACGATCCAAGCGATAATTGCCACCCAAAATGCATTGGGGCTGATCACAGGAATAGCGACAAAGGTCGCGAGTACCGCCAGCACGGCCAGAATCAGCGAGATGACGAAGATTACCGTCGTCGGTGCGCTGAGGTTCATCTCCACCCCTCCCTATTTGTTGACGGGCGAAATGTAATCGGTTTCTGTGGGAAAGCGAGCGGTTTGCTTTCGCTGCGTACAGCCCTAATCTTGCGGCAGGGCCGGGGAACCTTTGGAGGAGAAGGCGAGCGATGCGTCCCATGATGCGGTTGGTGCTTGGGCTTGGCGCTCTAGTCGTGATCCTGATCGGGGTCGCCTTTGCGCTGCCCAGCCACGTCACAGTCTACCGTTCGGTGGTGATCAATGCCCCCGAGGGGGTCGTGTTTCCTTACCTCAACAATCTGCACCGCTTCGTCGACTGGTCGCCCTGGGCGGCCCGGGATCCACAATTGCGCGTCACCTATGCGGGGCCTGAGGAAGGCAAGGGCGCGCACACCGAATGGACGAGCGAAAAGCGCTCGGTGGGCGCTGGCAGCATGGAAATCACCGGCAGCGATCCCAACCGCCATCTGGACCTCGTCGTCAGCTTCAACGGCATGGACGGCACGAGCTACTACGAGGTGGCGCCGTCGGGCTCGGGGAGCAAGGTCACCTGGGGCTTCGGCGTCGATATGGGTGGCAACCCATTTCGCAGGTGGCAGGGATTGATGCTCGATCGCATCGTCGGCACCGAGTATCGCGACGGTCTTGCCAAGCTCAAGGATCGCATCGAGGCCGAGCGGCAACCCACGGCCGCACCCGCGGCGGGCGCGGCCGTGCCTCCTTCGACGACCGTGCCGGTGGCGGAAGGGACCCCGGCGGCAAGCTCATCGACCCAGGCCGAGCAGCCTGCGGGCCCGCCGCAGACCGCAAGCACCCCGGCTCCTCCCGCCGCAGCGCCCAAGCCTCAGCCTCCGAAGAAACCGAAGCCGCATCAGTGAGGACTGATTGTCCGCTCAGCGCCGCAAGTGGTGTTAGCTAGAGCTTCTGCTCGGGGTTCGGCGCGGCGGTTGCCCGCGGATCGACGCGCACTGCGTCGATGATGAGGCGGAGCGCGCTGGCCACGGAGGGATCGAGCGGCGAGCAGGAGAGCAGGTGCGGGTCGGCCTCGGATGGCAACCCGTCCACGGTCGTTTGGACCGGATCGACGACGTGCCTTCTGGTCACTCGGTAGATTTGCGTCAGCCCGTCGGCCCCGGTGACGGCGATGCTGTCCCCGATCGCCACGTCACCAAGATCGAGATGGGAGTCGCGGCCGTCTGCCGCCGAGCTATGGGTGACTTTCGGAGGTAGCCTCCAATCGGCGTTGGCGAGCACCGCGGCACTGAGGCCGAGCCGGGGCACGAGCGACTGCGCCCTCGGCGCGGTGGTGTCCCACGGCCACGATTGCTGCACCGGCTCGCCGGCAAGGGCGTGCTTCCAAGCGCTTTGGCGCAACGACTGGGCGATGCCGGATTTGAGGCCGGGACCCTCGCCGTGCAAAAGGCCGAGCAGCACCAGGCCGCCAAGGACTGCTCCGATCCACCGGCGTTGCGCGCGGAAGAAGAGGAGGAGGAGCTGCACCGACCCCCGTTTCGGCATCAGATCCTCCTCCCAATCCGCCGCGGGGAGGCATAGTCGCGGCGATGGTAACGCCACACGACAAGCGTCACCGCGCTTAGGAAGGCGAGGAGCAGCATGAAGACCTCGATCTGCCGCGCGGGAACGGCGAGCGGCGCCGCCAAAAAAAAGGAGAAAATCAGGAGAAGCAGGGGGAAGGCCGGCTCCCGTAAGCGGAGAGCTTGGTGTCGCGTCAGCATCGACTAGTCCCTCATGATCCTCCGGTACGGTGCAACGAAATCACGCCATTAGGGCGGCGCTTTAACCGTAATGTGGCGCGCCGACGCGCTGACTGAGGCAATCGCGCCATAATGTCTCCATTGTAAGGGCGCCCTTCGCCCAGTCCACTGCGCCTAAGCGCGCAGCCTCCGGCCCAACACGAGTGGCATCGGGGTGCGCATAATGGCCGCGTTTGGGCACCTCGTTTTTCGCGCCATGAGGCTTGCGGGGGTTAGCGCCCACGCTTAGTTAGGGGGCGGCCGCTTGCTATGCGGCTTCGGCCGCGAGGCCGCCTCGTCCACCTTTTTCCCAGGAGATCAGCATGGGGTTCGTCGCCCACGCGCTTGAAAGGGTCAAGCCATCGCCGACCATGGCGATCACCAGCAAAGCGCGCGAGCTGAAAGCCGCCGGCCACGATGTCATCGGGCTCGGGGCCGGGGAGCCCGATTTTGACACGCCCGACAACATCAAGCAGGCGGCGATCGAGGCGATCCGGCGCGGTGAAACCAAATATACCGCCGTGGACGGCATCCCCGAGCTCAAGGCCGCCATCGTCAAGAAGTTCGCGCGCGAGAACGGGCTCAGCTACAAGCCGTCCGAGATCAGTGTCGGTAGCGGCGGCAAGCAGGTGCTCTATAACGCCTTGCTCGCGACGCTCAATCCGGGCGACGAAGTGATCGTGCCGTCGCCCTATTGGGTCAGCTATCCCGATATCGTGCTGCTTGCGGGGGGCACACCGGTCATCGTCGACACGAAGCTAGAGGACGGCTTCAAGCTTAGCCCCAAGGCCCTGGCTGCCGCCATTACCCCGCGCACGAAATGGTTCATCTTTAATTCGCCGTCGAATCCGACGGGTGCCGCCTATACGCGCGACGAGATCAAGGCGCTCACCGAAGTGCTGCTCAAGCACGAGCAGGTGTGGATCCTTACCGACGATATCTATGAGCATCTCGTCTATGAGGGCTTTCAGTTCACCACCCCGGCGGCGGTCGAACCTAAGCTGAAGGGTCGGACGCTCACGCTGAACGGCGTGTCTAAGGCCTATTCCATGACCGGCTGGCGCATCGGTTATGCCGGCGCCCCGGAGCCGCTGATCAAGGCCATGGCCACGCTGCAATCCCAATCGACCTCGAACCCCTGCTCGATCAGCCAGTGGGCGGCGGTGGAGGCGCTGAACGGACCGCAAGACTTCCTGCCGCGCTGGGTCGCCTCCTTCCAAGAGCGGCGCGATCTCGTCGTCGCCATGCTGAACCAAGCCAAGGGCCTCACCTGCCCGAAGCCCGAAGGGGCGTTCTACGTCTATCCGTCCTGCGCCGGCTGCATCGGAAAAACGACGCCCAAGGGCCAGATGATTGGGTCCGACGAGGACTTCGCAACCGCACTCTTGCAAGAGGAGGGCGTGGCGGTGGTGCATGGCGCGGCGTTCGGCCTGTCACCCTTCTTCCGCATTTCCTATGCGACCGGGCAAAAGGCGCTGGAGGAGGCGTGCCGGCGCATCCAGCGCTTCTGCGCGAGTCTCAGCTGACGAACGGCCGGGCTATAATCGCTTCGCAAACTTGTTCGGGGGCCAGCAATGAAGCTTAGCGCGCGCAATCAGATCAGCGGCAAGGTGATGGAGATCCGCAAAGGGGCGGTGACGACCATCGTCTACGTCCAGATCGCCGGTGACCAGATGATCGAGACCAGCATTACCGTCGCCGCCACGGAGGCGCTCGGCCTTTACGAAGGCAAGAACGTGACGCTGGTCATCAACCCCGGCGACATCATTATTGCTTGCAGATAGCCGACCGAGGCTGGGTCCACGCCATCGAACCGCCTTGAGCTACCTAAGCGATGAGCGCAATGGACACCATGATTCCCAGCGCAGCGCCCGTCGCGGCGGATCGGTTGTCGCGCGTCCACGTGCTCTCTTGCGGCAGGCGCGTCGAGTACGGCGACCTTAAAGGACTGCCGGTCTTCGCCTTGCACGGGACGCCCGGCTCGCGGCTGATGTTCGCACTTTCCGACCATGCCGCGCGCGACCGGGGTCTTCGCCTCATCGCGCCTGAGCGACCGGGATATGGCTTGTCGGATTACCGCCATTCCGCGACGCTGTTTGATCACGCCCGGGATATTGCGACCCTCGCCGAGGCATTGGGGTTCGAGCGATTCGCGATCATCGGCGTTTCCGGTGGTGGCCCCTATGCCGTGGCGGTCGCCGCTGCACTGCCTCGGCGCGTCACGCTGCTCGCGCTGGTCGGCCCTATCGCCGACCACGGCCGCCAAATCCGCATGTCGCGCGGCCGCCGCCTGCTGTTCGGGAATTTGGTGCGATTGCCGGTCGCCTTGCGCGCCATCTTTTTCGGCTTGCGCAACCTTCTGCACCTCGCGCCCGAGCTTGCCTATCGCGGATTGATGGCTCGGGTGTCCCAGTCGGACCGGGCCATCCTAGCGCGCGACGACGTCAAAGCGAGCCTGCGCGCGGCCGTGTTCGAGGGATTGCGGCCCGGTATCGAGGTCGCCGTGCAGGATGTAACGCTATTTTGCGCGCCGTGGGGCTTGCCGCTCGCTCGTGTCTATGCGTCCGCGGTCTTGTGGCAGGGCAGTGACGACAGCATCGTGCCCCCGGAGGCCGCCTATTGGCTCGGTCGCACACTTCCCAATTGCCGGCTGGATGTCATCCATGGCGCGGGCCACTATTGGGTGTTCGGCCAATTCGGTTTGGTGCTCGACGCCGTTGCCGCGGCGATGCGCGGCTAGGTGCCCGGAATTCCGAGCACTCATCCCGCAATTCAGTCAATGGCCAGGCGCTCGAGGGCATATTTCCGACCATGTCGTACTATATTAATGCGTTATTAACGCCTTCAGGCATGAGGTCAGTCTCGTCGGGCGCCAGTTGTCAGTAGTCCCCTTCTCACTTCCGAAGCTTGGGCAGCCCGCGTTCTTTTCACGGGATTGTGTCCCTTGACTGCGGCATTGTGGCGCTGGGGTTCGGTACCCGAAGCAGCGTTATATCCCCATCTCTATGGGGGTATGACGGCGGATTCAGACGGAATTCTTTGCGGCGCAACCTCCGATGACCGGTAAACCAATCTTCTTCGACCCAACGGGTCGGCGCGGGCGCGTCCTGGGTCGGCTTGCCTGGGCGGTTGGCACGCTCAGCGCGCTCGTCACCGTCCTCTTCCTTGCCACTCTGATGGTCGTGCATCGACCAGCGGTCACGGATTCGGGCACCCATGCCTCGATCCGCTGCGCCTGGGCGCCGACCTGCTCGGCTACGCATGCGCTCACCACCACGACGGCTGCCGATCCGGAACTGCTCAAGGCCGCGGTCAAGCTCGCCGCCGACTTGCGCGATAAAGAGAGGGGCTTGAGGAACCGCCATCCCGAAGCCGAGGTGTTGGACCGCCGTCCTCTGCCCGCTTCGCTCGCGAGCCCCGCGGACAGGGCGTTGAGCATCGGTTTCTATGTGAACTGGGACGACAACAGCTACCCCGCCTTGAAGCGGGCGCTGCCCCATCTCGACTGGGTCGTCCCGGGCTGGCTCAGCCTCGAAGGCGCGAGCATGGATTTGAAATCAGACGTCGATGGTCGCGTATTGAGCTACATCCAGGCAACGAAGCCCAATGTCGCCATCCTGCCCATGATTCAGAACGCGGTAGAGGGGCAATGGGACGGCAAGGGGCTAGCGCGGATGCTAGCCGATCCCGCGGCACGGGACGCACGCATCCAGGACATCGTGGCGCTCCTGGACAAGAACAAGTTCCAGGGGGTGACAATCGACTTCGAGGACGTCCCGCCGGCAGCGCAGAAGAATCTGCAGCTCTTTCTTACCGAAATGGCCGCTTCCTTCGCCACGCATGGCTACGTCATCGTGCTGGCGGTGCCGTTCGACGACGACCACTGGCCCTATGCGGCCTATGCCGGCATCGCCGATTTCATGCTGCTCATGGGGTATGACGAGCACTGGGAGGAGGGGGCCGCCGGAAGCATTGCCGGCCAGAGCTGGTTCGAGGATACCCTCGACAAGCGCATGAAGGACCTCGACCCGGCGCGCACCATCATCGCCATCGGCGGCTACGGCTATGACTGGGTGAAAGGCAAGCCTGCCGAGGACCTCACCTTCGAGGAAGCGGTGCTCTCAGCCCGCGATTCAGAGGCCGATATCGAGTTCGACCCGGAGACCGAGAACCCGCATTTCTCCTTCATCGAAGACAACGGCCAGCGGCACGACGTTTGGTTCCTGGACGGCGTCACCGCGTTCAACGAGGTGCACGCCGCCGACACGTACCGGCCGGCGGGCTATGCGTTGTGGCGGCTTGGCGCCGAAGACCCATCGATCTGGTCGGTGCTCGGGCGTCCCTATGATGCGCCCGCGCCCGATGCCCTAAAGGTGATCGGGACGAGCGAGGACATCGATTTCGAAGGGGAGGGCGAGATCCTGCGCGTGGCCGAGCAACCCGCACCCGGCGCGCGGACCTTCGAGCTCGACAAGGACACGGGCGACATCAACGACCAGACCTATACGACGATCCCCACGCCCTATGTCATCGAGCGGACCGGGGACAAGGCGGGCAAGCTTGCGCTCACCTTCGACGATGGCCCCGATCCCGACTGGACGCCGAAGATCCTCGACATCCTCAAGGAGAAGGGCGTCCATGCGAGCTTCTTCATCATCGGCAACAACGCGCAAGCCTATCCGGACCTCGTGCAGCGCGTCCTTGCCGAGGGGCATGACGTCGGCAACCACACTTTCACCCATCCAAATCTCGGCGAGATGCCCGAGGCGCTCGTGACGTTGGAGATAAACGCCACCCAACGCCTGTTCGAGGCGCTGACCGGGCGATCCATGCGGCTCTTCCGCGCCCCTTATTTTGGCGACGCTGAGCCGACCACGGCCGACGAGATCGTGCCGATCCAGATCGCGCAATCCATGGGCTATACCACCGTCGGCCTGCATGTCGATCCCGATGATTGGCAGCGGCCACCCGCCGACGTCATCGTTCAGCGAGCGATCGAGCAGGTCAGCGACCCGAACCCCGACATCAGGGGCCATGTCATCCTATTGCACGATTCAGGTGGCGACCGGTCGCAGACCATCGAAGCGTTGCCCAAGCTGATCGATGCGCTGCGGGCCAAGGGCTATGAGTTCGTGACGGTGTCGGAGCTCGCGGGCCTCGCCCGCGACCAGGCGATGCCTCCCGTCCCTCCTAGGTCGCTGGGGCGGCTCGTCGGGCTGCCCGTGTTCATGACGCTGAGCTGGCTCGGCTATCTCGTCACCAATCTCTTCTTCCTGGCCATCTGGCTCGGTGTGGCGCGGGTGGTGTTCCTATGCGGTATCGGCTTGCGCAATCGCTATGTGGAAGCTCACCGCGTGGCGCCGCCTTTGCCCGAGCCCCCGCCGCTGCAGACCGTGTTGATGCCGGCCTTCAATGAGGCGAAGGTCATCGTGCAGTCGGTCCGCCACATCTTGGCGAGCGACTATCCCAATCTGGAGATCATCGTCATCGACGATGGCTCCTCCGACGGCACCTCGGACCGGGTGCGGCAACATTTTGCCGACGATCCGCGCGTCACGCTGCTCACTGTCCCCAATGGCGGTAAGGCCAGGGCGCTTAATTGTGGCTTGCGCCGCGCACGGGGAAGCGTGGTGGTGGCGCTCGATGCCGATACTCACTTCGAGCCCGATGCGGTCTCCAAGCTTGCCCGCTGGTTCGCGGACCCCGAAGTGGGTGCCGTTGCCGGCAACGCCAAAGTGGGCAACCGCATCAACGTCATCACGCGCTGGCAGGCGCTCGAATATGTGACGAGCCAGAATCTGGAACGGCGCGAGCTGGCGGCGCTCGGTTGCATCACCGTGGTGCCAGGCGCCATCGGCGCTTGGAAGCGCGAGGCGCTGGAGCGCTTGGGTGGCTTCCCGTTGGACACGCTGGCCGAGGACCAGGACCTCACCATCGCGCTGCTCAAGGCCGGATATAAGGTGCTGTATGACTCCACGGCGATCGGTTGGACTGAGGCGCCCGATACGTTGAACGGCCTCGTCAAGCAGCGCTTCCGCTGGGCCTACGGTACCCTGCAGTGCCTATGGAAGCATCGCGGCGTGACGCTGAAGCCGCGCTACGGCATGCTCGGCCTCGTTGCGGTGCCGCAGACCTGGCTATTCCAGTTCCTGTTTTCGCTGCTCGCGCCGTTGGTGGACGCGAACTCTTATCTGGCGGCTCGCCATGTCGGGCTACGACGTGCTGCAACACCCCGATCAGTTCGACAGCGACACTTTGCAAAAAGTCCTGCTCTACTATTTTGCCTTCCTCGTGGTCGATCTGGTCAGCGCGACGATCGCCTTGGCGATGGAGAAGAAGGAGAAGTGGAGCTTGGTGCCGTGGCTCGCGCTGCAGCGCTTCGGCTACCGCCAGCTCATGTATTACATCGTGGTCAAGGCGGTGCTGGCCGCTGCAATCGGGCCGCTCGTCGGCTGGGGCAAGCTCGAGCGCAAGGCGACGGTCGGGGCGACAGCGTAGACGGCTTTTGGCCTCAAGGTTTAGAACAGCCAGGTGAGGCGGCTCTTTGACCGGCCCGCACCGGCGCTGACGGCTAACCGACAGTTCGATGCCTACAGCTTGTCGTAGGTCAAACAGCAACAGTCCTTCAATCCATCTTGACGCATTTTGCAATTGAGCTTTTCGTCGGTTCCCTGGCAGGGTTGAGGGGTGGAATCAGCGGGCAGTCCGCTACGACACGTCGCGCTGTAATGAACGCAATTGCCGCCCAATAGTTCTGAATTTGTCGGGCAGTGGCAGTTGGTGGGTGGCGTGCCTACCATTCCGTGTCGGCAGGTCGTTTTAGCCGCATCAGCCGTTCCGGCCGGCGGTTCGCAATAGCCAGATTTGGTCGGGACCGCGAGAACCCTGTAGCCGGGAGGGCATGCGTGCTCGCCCGGCTTGACCGCCTCTTGTTCCGCGAGGCCGCTTTGGGCGCCTTGACCTGTATTACCGGCGCCATTCGTGCCTGCGGCCGGACCTGTCGTGTCTTGCCCGCCCGTTGTGCCTTCGGGTGAATTGACCGGAGTCTTGTTGGTGCCCGGGATGGCAGTTTTCCCATACTCCACCACTCCGGGAGCCTGTTGGCATCCGAACTTTCCATCGAACATTCCGCAGAGGATCTTGGCTTCGAGCACAAGTTGCCGTTCAGACACGGATGGCGCCCGGTTGAACTGCGCGACGGCCGCCGCTCCGTCGCCGCCGAGAGCCAAGGGTAGTGCCCAAAGAGAAGACGCCAGCACAAAGGCGCAAAGCAGGCGCATGGAAACTCCGTCCGATTGAAGTCACTAACATAATGACATAGGAGCCGGATCAAAACAGCCGGGTGAGGCGGCCTCTAGCAGGTCGGTCCGCTCGCCAAGGGCTGGCCGGGGCTCAGTGTCCCAAATCGGGCCCCTTGCCAGCGGGCCATTCGCTTGACACGATAGGCCCTCAAGGCTGCGCGGGGGCGCTCCAATGCCTTCCCGCGGGAACAACCGCCAAGGGAGGAGTACATGGGCCAAGCGCAGGGCCAACCAGCCCGCAGCGCCCGCTGCATCGCACTGGTTGGCCCCTATCTCAGCGGTAAGACGACACTTCTCGAAGCTATTCTAGCGCGGACGGGTGCCATCAGCCGGCAGGGCAGCGTGGCCGCCCAGAACACCATCGGCGACGCCTCCGAAGAGGCAAGGCATCACGGCATGAGCGTCGAGCTCAACGTGGCCATGGTCGAATTTCTCGGCGACAGCTTCACCTTCCTGGATTGCCCCGGCTCCATCGAATTCCAGGCCGATGCCTTGAACGCGCTGACGGCTTGCGACGCCGCCGTGGTTGTGTGCGAGCTCGACGAGAAGAAAGTGCCAGCGCTACAACTGATCTTGAAGCAGCTCGAGGATCGCAAGATTCCGCATCTGCTGTTCATCAACAAGATCGACAAGGCCGAGGCGCTCGTGCGCGATATCGTGCCGATGCTGCAGCCGGCGAGCACCACGCCGCTGGTCTTGCGCCAAGTGCCGATCTGGGAGAACGACATCGTCACCGGCTTCATCGACCTCGCACTCGAGCGCGCCTTTGTCTATCGCGAGCATGCGCCGAGCGAGGTGATCGCAATTCCCGACAAGCTCGCCGACCGCGAGAAGGAAGCGCGGTTCTCCATGCTGGAGAAGCTCGCCGACTATGACGACGTGCTGATGGAGCAGTTGTTGGAGGACGTGCCGCCGCCGCGCGACAAGATCTTCGACGATCTCTCCAAGGAGCTGCGCGACGGGCTCATCTGTCCCGTACTGCTTGGCTCGGCGGAGAACGGCCATGGCATCTTGCGGTTGCTGAAGGCGCTCCGCCACGAGGCGCCCTTCGTGGAGGTGACCGCCAAACGACTGGGCACGTCGGGGGCGCCGTCATGCGCCTATGTGCTGAAAACCTTCCATACGGCGCACGGCGGTAAGCTCTCGCTCGCCCGCGTGCTCCGGGGTGGTTTCGCCGACGGCACGACGGTGCATGGCGGCGCGGACGACGAGCGCATCTCCGGCATCTTCGCGCTGCTCGGTCAGGAGCCAAGTAAGCGCGGGGAGGCTGAGCCCGGCGACACGGTGGCGCTGGGGCGCCTCGACAGCACCAAGACGGGGGACACGCTGACGGAGGAGAAGGGCAAGGCCCGCGCCATCGAGAAGCCTGCCATCGCGCCGCCGGTGTTCGGCGTGGCCATCGCCGCACGCGAGAAGAAGGACGAGGTGAAGCTCACCGCCGCCATCGCCAAGATCATCGAGGAGGATCCCTCCATCTCGCTCACCCACAGCCAGGACATGGGAGAGATGGTGCTGTGGGGGCAGGGCGAGATGCATTTGCGCGTGGCGCTGGAGAAGCTTGTGCGCAAATACGGCATCGAGGCCGACACGCGCCCAAGGGCGATCCCTTATAAGGAAACCATCCGCAAGAGCACGGAGGTGCGCGGCCGCCATAAGAAGCAGTCGGGCGGCCATGGCCAGTTCGGCGACGTGGTGGTGACCATCAAGCCGCAGCCGCGCGGCGCCGGCTTCGAGTTCAGTGACGAGATCACTGGCGGCGTGGTGCCGAAGAATTACATCCCGTCGGTCGAGATTGGGGTGCGCGACTATCTGCATTCCGGGCCGCTCGGCTTTCGGGTGGTGGACGTGGCCGTCTGCCTGATCGACGGCTCCTACCACTCGGTGGATTCCTCGGACATGGCCTTCCGCCAAGCGGGCCGCATCGCCATGACCGAGGGCATGCCGCAATGCTCGCCGGTGCTGCTCGAGCCCGTCATGGCGGTGGAGATCGCGGTGCCGTCCGAAGCCACGGCCAGGATCAACGGCATCATCTCCTCGCGGCGCGGGCAGATCCTCGGCTTCGACGCGCGCCCCGGCTGGCCCGGCTGGGACCTGGTGGAGGCGCATATCCCCGAGGCCGAGATTCAGAACCTGATCGTGGAGCTGCGGTCGGCCACCTCAGGCGTCGGCACCTTCAACGCGAAATTCGATCATCTCGCCGAGCTCACCGGCAAGATCGCCGACCAGGTGCTGGCCACTCGCGCGGCCAAGGCCGCCTGAGGCGAACCGTCAGGGATGGATGCGGCTGATCTTCGAGCCTTCGAGGGTCAGGTTGTACATCAGCCCCGTGGGATCGAGCACGAAGCCGATGACGGGGCTTGTGATCTGGTTGGTGTCGATCGAGGCGCCGGCGCCCAGCGTGATCAAGGTCACCGAACCGTCGACGCCGACCTTCCAGCCGGACGTGCGATCGAAGCTCTGAAGCGCGCCGCCGGTCATGAACATGATGATGACGGTGCGCGCCTGGGCATATTCCCCGCCGATGCCGAAGCCTGCCTTGACGACCGTCGGGAACACCAAGACGCCGGCGGCCTTGTTGGCCAGCTCCCTGGCACCTGGCGTGCGCGCAAAGAATTGGTCAGGGGTGGCGCGGACGTCGGCGTTGATCTTGGCGACGGAAGCCTCTGCGCGGCTTGGAGCCCACAGGACGGAAGCTGCGGCCGCGATCACGGCCACGCAGAAGGCTCGTCGGATCGTCATCATGGCGCATCCCCCTTTCGAAAGGTCCTCGATGATCCCCCTAGCATGCCCAGTGATTCCTCGTCTCACTGGAACTTCCGCAGCTAAGGCTGCGGAGTCCGCTTGTCGCATAAAGCCCGAAATTACTCGCTCAACTTATCCCCACCCCACCAACGTCCATTAAACCCCATCCCTCTCCACGAGGCATGCGTGACGGTCCTCGCACGGGGGAGGGAGCGGCGCCCCGGTCCCACCGCTCTCGCGGTTACCCTTCTGTCAGCGCGGCGCGGACGGCGTTCAGGTCGCGAAGCGCGCCTTCGTCGAGGGTCGGGTATTTGGGATCGATCGCCTCCAAATGTTCAACCATCGCCGCGGCGACGACGAGGCGGGTGAACCATTTATGGTCGGCGGGCACGACATACCATGGTGCCTCTTCCGTCGCGGTCGCGCGGATCAGGTCGTCATAGGCCTCGATGTAGGGATCCCACAGCTTGCGCTCCTCCAGATCGCCGGCGTTGAACTTCCACCGCTTGTCCGGATCGTCGATCCGCGTAACCAAGCGCTTGCGCTGTTCCTTTTTCGAGATGTGCAGGTAGACCTTGATCGGCACGATGCCGTTGCGGGCAAGATGGCGCTCGAAGGCGTTGATGTCCTCGAAGCGCTCGTTCCAGATGGTATTGGTGATGAGCTTGGGCGGCAGGCTCTGGCGCGCAAGCAGCTCCGGATGTAGGCGCACCACCAGTACCTCCTCGTAATAGGAGCGGTTGAAGATGCCGATATGCCCGCGTCGTGGCAGTGCTACGCTCGCGCGCCACAGGAAATGGTGATCGAGCTCGATCTGGCTTGGCGCCTTGAAGTCATGCACCTCGCAGCCTTGCGGATTGACGCCGGACATCACGTGTTTGATCACGCCGTCCTTTCCGGACGTATCGAGCCCCTGCAGGACGAGGAGGATCGCGTAAGTGTGATCGGCATAGAGCCGATCCTGCAAGGCGGCGAGACGCTTGACGCCTTCGGCGAGCATCGTCTTGGCCTCGGCCTTCTCGATGTCGATCCCACATGTGTCGGTGGGATCGATCTTGGCGAGGTGGAAGTCGTCGCCTTTGCGGACGCAGAAACGTTTGATGATGTCGGAGAGGAGCATCGGACCGCCTTGGGATTCAGTCTAAGGGGAGTTGAGGCTAACGCATCACGCTAGACCTTGGCGACGGTGAAGTCGCTCTGCCCGAGTTATCCTCGGTGTCCAATACTCCCTTACACTCCACCCCATCTCTTCCCCATGAGGGATGCGTGACCGGGACCGTCCCGCCACGTGGGGGAGGGTGCGGCGCCTGAGGATAACCGCAACGGCATGGGGCCTCGCCTGATAAAGGGTGGTTACCGCCCGCGCGGCCGGGGTAACGGACCACCACGGGCCGCTTGTTCTCCCCGCTCGGCTGGAAGGCTTGAGGTCTATCTCTGCCGGAACCATTCGAGGGCCCGCGGAACGAAGCGAAAGCGGGGAAGAGGGCGGAAGCGATGCCGCGCGCGGCGCCGATGGGCTGCCCATCTCGTCGACGTGGACGCGGCCTTTCGGCGCTCCGCGCTTCCCTCATGACTCGCGCTTGGGCAAGCGGCGAGGGGATTTGGCATGTCTTGCAGGCTTGTCATCGTGGGCAATTGAAGTGGTAAGTTGCGCGCGGCCCGGCGGGCCACAATGATTCTGTACGCAAAGAGACGCCATGCTGCTCGGCTCCGAACGACTGATCGCCTCGCCCCGCCTGAAGGGCTTGCGCGTGGGCGTCTTGGCCAATCCGGCCTCGATCGACCATGGCTTCGGCCACGTGGTGGACCGGCTCGGCCAAGCGACGGATCGCACGCTCGCCGCCATTTTCGGCCCGCAGCACGGCTACCGGTCGACCCTGCAAGACAACATGATCGAGACGCCTCACGCCAAGGACAAGCGCCTGCGCGTGCCGATCTTCTCGCTTTACAGCGATACACGAGAGCCGACGCCGGAGATGCTGGACCTGATCGACGTGCTGGTCATCGACCTGCAGGACGTGGGCGCGCGCATCTATACCTTCATCTACACCATGGCCAATTGCCTGCGCGCCGCGGCGCGGGCGGGGCTGCCGGTCATCGTGTGCGACCGTCCCAATCCGATCGGCGGGGTGGCGGTGGAAGGACCAACGCTCGAACCCGGCTATGAGTCGTTCGTGGGTCAGTTTCGCATGCCCATGCGCCATGGGATGACCGTGGCAGAGCTCGCGCGCCTGTTCAACGAACATCATGGCATAGGCGCCGAGCTCGAAATCGTTCCCATGCAGGACTGGTCGCGGGAGATGTATTGGGACGCGACCGGTGTGCCCTGGGTCATGCCGTCGCCGAACATGCCGACGCTCGACACGGCCATCGTCTATCCGGGTACTGTGCTGCTCGAAGGCACCATGCTGTCGGAAGGCCGCGGCACGACCCGGCCCTTCGAACTTGCGGGCGCGCCTTGGCTTGACGGCGAGGCGTTGGCGGCGCGCATGAACCGCGTTGGCTTAGGCGGCGTGCATTTCCGCGCGATAAGTTTCGAGCCCACCTTCCAGAAGCACGCGCGGGTGGCTTGCGGCGGGTGCCAGATGCATGTGACGGCGCGGGAGGACTTCGAGCCTGTGAAGGCGGGCGTCTCGCTGATGCGCGAATGTTTCGGCTCCGCGCCGGACCGGTTTGCGTGGCGCGAGCCGCCTTACGAATATGAGCACGACAAGATGCCCATCGACATTCTGGCGGGCTCGCCTGAATTGCGCGAGCAGATCGAGCAGCAGGTCCCGCTCGAGGAGATCGCGGCGAGCTGGCGGCCCGGAATCGCGGAGTTCGAGGAGGCGAGACGGGCGTATCTGCTCTACTGAGCCGTTCGCCGCATCGGTGTTACTCGAAGACGATCGCGCCGAAGCGCTCGGGCTGGTGGAAGTCGAGCCGCTCGCCGATGTCGGCCCAACTCCCCCAATGGGGGTGTGAGGAGTCGTCGGCGCATTTGTAGAAATTCGCGCGCCAGGTCTGGCCGCTCAAGGGACCTAGGGGGCCGGCGAAGGCTTCGAGCAGCGCCAACGGGATACGATAAGAGAGGGTCCAGAGCAGGGGACCGGGATGCACTTGGAGAAGGGGCTCCGTCAGGGACGCGCGCACCGCGATAGTGGATGCGAGGTCTGCGGGGATCTCCGTGTATTGCTCGAAACTGCCGTCGGGCCGTCTCGGCCTCTCGACGTACCACAGCAGCGGCGTGCCGAGCGCGTTGAATTCAAAGTTGAAATAGCCGCGGTCGGGGCGGGGGCGCACGAAGAACTCGACGCAAGAAGTCCTTGTGCGTCGGCGACTGGTACGCGGTGTTGCGCGCCAGCACGTACCGGTCCTCGACATGAAAGATGACTGCGAGCGCGCGCTCGTCGTGCAGCAGCCGCGCCTGAGTAAGCGGTGTGTGGTCGCCACCACGCGAGCTTGTGCCGCGTGCGTGAAAGCGGGCGATGGTGAGGGTCTCGGCGCGGGACCAGGCGGGGTCGTTCCAGGCGGCCGACGGCTTCGGCAAGAGATCCGCGCGGCGGACGATGTAGCGCGCCGATTCGGGCCGACCGGCCAATGGCTATTCCGCCGCTTCGGCGAGGGAATCAAGGCCGGCGAGATGCTTCTCCGCATCGAGCGCCGCCATGCAGCCGAGCCCAGCTGCGGTCACCGCCTGGCGATAGACCTCATCGGTCACGTCTCCGGCGGCGAAGACACCGGGCACGCTGGTCGCCGTCGAATGGGGAGCGATCACGATGTAGCCCGACCCCTTCAGCTCGAGCTGGCCCTTGAACAGTTGGGTCTGGGGCAGGTGGCCGATGGCGATGAAGACGCCGTCGACCGGAATGCTGGTCATCTCGCCGCTGAGCGTGCTCTTGAGTCTCGCCCCGGTCACGGTGCGCGGATCCTCATGGCCCGTGACTTCGGCGAGCTCGGCGTCCCACCTCACCTCGATCTTCGGGTTGGCGAACAGGCGCTCTTGCAGGATCTTCTCCGCGCGCAGCGAGCTGCGCCGGTGCACGAGCGTGACGCGCTCGGCGATGTTGGCCAGGTACAGCGCCTCCTCCACGGCGGTGTTGCCGCCGCCTACCACGATCACGGACTTGCCGCGGAAGAAGAAACCGTCGCAGGTGGCGCAGGCCGAGACGCCATAGCCCTTGAAACGGTCCTCCGACGGGAGCCCGAGCCAGCGGGCCTGGGCGCCGGTGGCGATGATGAGGCTGTCGGCGGTGTATTCCGTGCCGCTGTCGCCCTTGAGCCAGAAGGGCTGCCGCTTCAGATCGACGGCATCGATATGGTCGGCGATGATGTCGGTGCCGACATGCTGCGCCTGGACGCGCATCTGATCCATGAGCCAGGGGCCTTGGACCACCTCGGCGAAGCCCGGATAATTCTCGACATCGGTGGTGGTGGTCATCTGGCCGCCGGGTTGGATGCCTTCGATCAGCAACGGCTTGAGCATGGCGCGGGCGGCGTAGATTCCGGCCGTATAGCCGGCGGGGCCCGAGCCGATGATGATCAGTTTGGCGTGGCGCTTGGCCATGCATTTGTCTCCGAATCCGTGGCTTCAACAGGTAAGCGTTGGGGGGGTCTGGCGCAACCCGCAGATCTCGAGGCGTCAAGGTCTCGCTTTGAGCCCAAGGGCTTGTCTGACCTTGCGGGCGACGCTTTCGGTATCGTTGATCGGCGTATAGGTCCAGGACTCGAGCCGCCCCTCGAAGGGTCGCGTCGCGCCCGCCTCCCGCATCAGTGCATGGAAGCGCGCGAGGCGCTTGGAGTTGCCCTTGAGCGGCTGGACATAGACTGGCTTGCCGGCGCCGGCCGCTTCCGTGACCATGTTCACCGAGTCCCCGGTGACGACGACCGCGTCGGCGGCGGCGAGGAAGGCGTGATAGGGATTTTCCCCCGTGCCGTCCCAGACGTAATGGGGGACGTCAGCGATGGCGGCCGCGAGGGCGGCGAGCGCGTCAGGCGCCGTTCGCCGCGACGGGGTGACCAGCAGCGAGCCTCCGCTGTCGACGGCAAGGCGCGCGAGCGCGGCGCCGAAGGCGGCGGCATCGCCAGCCGGAAAGCGGAAGGCTTGGCTCGTGCCGCCGAGCAGCACGGTCACGCGCGGGTGGGGCAGCGGATCGACGACGCCCGCGAAGCGCTTGGAGGATTCGGCGAGGCGCGCCGCCGTCACGCTGTGCACCGCGCCGAAGGTGGTGATCACATTCTCGCCGCTGAAGCCGTCATGCAGCGGCGCCGCCACAAGGTCGAAGAGCCGCGGTGGCACCTTGGGATTCTGAATGTGCAGGGCGAAGGCCTGCGCCAGGCGTTTCAGGGCAAGCGCGATCGGCACGCTTCTCCGGCCGATCGAAATCAGCAGCCGCGGCCAGGGGCGCGTCAACGGCTCGTTGGAGGTGACGGAGCCCAGCAGCCGCCGAGGCGGCACATGGATTTGCAGCCGCGCCGGCAGATAGCGCATCGCGCCATTGACGCGCACCCGCTTCAGCTTGAAGGGGAGGCCCACAGCCTCAGCCACGGCGATGCCTTGCGCCTCCATGCCTACCGAACCGTCGGTGATGATCCACGTCTCGCCTTGGGACGGCATTTGCGCATGATTTCGGGAACTTCCGGAACGTTGTGCGCTCAATTTCTTTTCGATTCTTCCCGTCAGATGAACTAAAGTTGCGCAAGGCTGCCGCTGGCTGACCGAGCAAAACCTTTGGCGCTGCCGTTTCTAGCCGTGCTCACCACGATCGTCCAGGGAGGATGAGGATGCGCTCAGCCCGTCTCGACGCCACCGATTGGCGGATCTTGCACGAGCTGCAAGCCGACGGCCGCATCACCAATGTCGAGCTCGCCCGCAAGGCCGGCATCTCGGCGCCGCCATGCTTGCGCCGCGTGCGTGCTCTGGAGGAGGCCGGAATCGTCCGCGCCTATACGGCGCTCTTGAACGACAAGGCGCTCGGCTTCGACGTCACCGCCTTTGCCATGGTAGGGTTGCACAGCCAGGCAGAGGCTGACCTGATCGCCTTCGAGGAGCGGGTGCGCGGCTCCGCGATCGTGCGCGACTGCTACATGCTCTCGGGAGAGATTGATTTCATGCTGAAATGCGTGGCGCCCGATTTGAGCGCGTTCCAGGAGTTCATCATCCATGAGCTCACCGCGGCCCCGAACGTGGCGAGCGTCAAGACCTCGCTTGTGATTCGCGCCTCCAAGCATGCGGTTGGCGTGCCGATCGAGTTGACTCCCATCGCGGGCGCCCCATTCTCATAGGTCATGCAAGACGCACCCGCCAAGAACTTGGTGACGAACGATAATCCTGTTCTCGTCGAGGTAATGCGCGGCGCGCTCGTCGAGAGCTGGCACCGCGGCGCCATCGCCGTCGCGGACGCGGATGGACGCTGCCTGCTGGCACGGGGCGACGTAGAGCGCCCGGTGTTTCCCCGCTCGGCGGTAAAGGTGTTGCAGGCGATCCCGCTCATCGAAAGCGGGGCCGCAGACGCCTTCTGCCTTGGCGACGAGGAGCTCGCGATTGCTTGCGCGTCCCACAGCGGCGACGCGATCCATATCGAAGCCGTACGGAGCCTGCTGAGCAAGGCCGCAGTGGACGAGACGCTGCTTGCTTGCGGGGCGCAATGGCCGCTGGACGAAGGCGCGGCACGCGAGCTGCTGCGCGCCGGCAGCAATCCGCGGCCGATCCACAACAATTGCTCGGGCAAGCATGCCGGCATGCTGGCCACAGCCATGCATCTTGGCATTCGTCCGCAAGGCTACGAACAGCCCGACCACCCGGTGCAAATCGAGATCTCCTGTGTAATATCAGAGCTTTGCGGAGTCCGATTGGCAGCCGATCAGATGGGCGTCGATGGCTGCTCGGTGCCGACCTTTGCGGTGCCGCTCGAGGCGCTGGCCAAAGGCTTCGCTCGACTTGGCGCGATTTCTCGCCTCGCCTCGCCGCATCAGGTGGCGGCGCGGAGGCTCATGCAGGCCTGCTTCGCGGGGCCGGTGCTGGTTGCGGGCAACGGGCGCTTCGACACCGTTGCCATGACCGGGCTCGCGCCGTCCGTATTCGTCAAAGGTGGCGCGGAAGGCGTCCATTGCGCGGCCCTTCCGGAGCTCGGCATTGGCATTGCGCTCAAGATCGACGATGGCGCCAAACGGGGGGGCGAAACGGCGATGGCGCATGTGCTCGCCGCCTTGATGCCCAAAGCACGCGCGGTTCTTGCCGATCTTCTTGAGGGCGACCTGCGCAATGGGCGCGGGCACAAAATTGGAAGAATTCGGGCTGGAGCCACGCTCGAGGAGTCGCTCGCGGCTTTGGCCTGGCGCCATCATTTAGTTCCGAACCGAATGCTACGTTGATCTGGCATTGGCGGTCGGGCATCCGAAGGGTTGGGAGCGCGCCACGGGGTCTCAGCATCGTCGCCCGCACAGCCGGTCCCGAGCCCGTCTATGCGCGCAAACAATAGGAAAAACCATCATGCGCCTGACAAGATTGAGTACGGCCGTCGTCACGGCCTTGGTTGCGCTGTTGGCGGGCAGTGTTGACAGGGCTTTGGCACAGCCAATGTCGCCTCCGGGTGGCCAATTGAAATGCGACGTCGAAGGCGGTGTGAGCTTCTTCGTCGGCTCGAGCCGGCGGCTCGATTGCGTCTTCACGCCGACCGACAGTCCCCCCGAATTCTACAAAGGATCGATCAACAGGATCGGGGTCGACATCGGCTTTCAATCCGCAGGCGTGATCGTTTGGGCGGTACTGTCGCCGGGACTAACGCTTGGTCCGGGCTCGCTCTCCGGCAATTATGTTGGGGCGTCGGCGGCGGTCGTGGCGGGCGTCGGCGCCGGCGCCAACGCGCTTGTTGGCGGCAACAAGGTGGTGCTCAATCCCCTCAGTGTCAGCGGCGAGGTGGGTATCAACGTCGCTGGCGGAATCGCCGACATCGATCTCGTCTATGTGGTTGGCCCCCCACCCATGATCCGCGAGCGGCTTCCGATTGGCAGGTATTAGCGCAGGCTAACGCGCGACGTTGGCGTAGATCGCGAGGTTGGGGTAGGCCTCGGCGCTCGCCTTGGCGAGGTCGGGCCAACTGGCTTTGCCCCGTCCATGGCGCGGATGGCGCCGTCGTTGGCGCCGGTGATCGGTTGTCTGTGATCAGCGCCGTGCCCGCAGCGGGAGCGGACGAGACCCCGATGCCGATATGGGAATCACGAATGAGATTATCCGTGACGCTAACGTCGCGCAGATAGCTGCCCCAGCCGATGAGGATATCGAAGGCATGGGCGCCTTCGATCACATTGCCGCTCACCACGCTGTCGGCCTCCACCGTGATGCCGATGCCGCGTGAATCCACGTCCCTGCGGGTTGCGTACGAGGTTGACTTGCACGACCGCAAGCCGGCCTCCCTGTTTGAAGTTGGTGACGGAGATGCCCATGGCCGCCTTGTCGATGAGGTTGTTGGCGATCACGGCGCCCTCAAGGGCAAACTCGGCATAGAGCGCCACTTCCCCGAGGCGCGCGCAGGAATTCCCGATCATCTGGCTGTTGGAGCCGGAATTGGAGCGGATCGCGGAAAAGGCGCAGTCGACAATGTGGTTACCGCTCACGAGCACTCCGCCGGCACGAAACACGTTCACGCCGTTGCCGTTCTGGCAGCTGCCGCCGCTCTTGGCGGCGATGCGCTCGATGCGATTGCCGGTGACGATCGTGCCGTCCTCACCGAGCTCGGAGCGCCAAACGAGTATGCCGGTCGCCGCAGTCGCGCACATGATTGTGGGCGATCTCAAGCCCTGCCGCGTCCTCGCTGAACAGTCCGCCCTTGGCGATGTCGCCGATCTCGCAGTCGCTGATCCGCCCAGCCGCGCCCCGGAGCACTAACGCCGTCGCCGCCGGTTGAGAGAAGGCGCCAGTCCGAAATGTCGAGATGCTTGGAAGCCGTCGCGACGAGAAGCGCACCACCGTCCCCGAGAGCTTTGCCCGCGCCATCGAGGACGAGACCATCGAGACGCACGTCCTCGGCTGCATCGACGCTCAGGATCGTCGCGATAGCGGAGGATGGACTTGCCCGCAACGTCTTGAACGTGGGTGCCGGATTTGAGGGGAGGCGGCTCGTCGCCTAAACCCCGGCCGGAAGGAAAAGAGGCGTGCCTGACTTCGCTGCAGCGTCGGCCGCTTCCTGCAGCGTCGCTGTTTGATCGATGGCGCCGTCCGGCACGACGCCCCATAGGTGCTGAAAGGTTGCGGGACCTCAGCTTCGCGGGCGGACGCGATGCGCGGGCCGGTTGCGACGGCGACGCCGAGCTCCAGGGACCTGAGCATGACTTGACGGCGGCCAACGGTCATGGGTTGAGCGTCCTCAGCGGTTAACTGGCCTTTCGCTCTGCAGTAGGAGTGGCCCTAACAGGCGCCGTTTTGTCGGCTGCTTCGGCAAAGGCGATGGCAAAGCGCAGGATCGCGCTGGCGCCACGTAAGAGCTCGGCTCTGTCGAACGGGCCACCTTCAGCCTTCTCCGCTGGAATATGCACGAACATGGCGTGGCACGGCGACTGCTGCCGCGCAGCCCAGTCAAGCGAAAGATAGTAAAGAAAATTGCAGAGATAGCCGCCGGCGGAGCGGGAGGGCGTGGCAGCAAGGCCCTGCTTCCTCAGATGCGCGGCGAGGCTGCCCGCGGGGAGGGGAGAGGCGACGCGGTCATCGCCGTCTGGGAGCACGGTGCTACTGCTGGGCAGCGCACCCGCCGCATCGGCCCGTGCCATGACCCGGTTATGGGCAAAACGCTCGATGCGGAAGTCGCGGGCGCGCTGCGAAAGACCGAAATGCAGACTGAGGCGCGGACTCAGCGCGTGGAAGAGGCGCGGCGCACGGAGCGAGACTGCCGCCCATTCGGTGGGCAGAACTTCCGCGTGCATGTAGCAGAGATGGGCGCGTGGCAATGACGCAAGCGCTTCCGACGCAAGTGCCTCGACGAGCCACGCCGACGGATTTGCAAGAGCGCCCGGAAAAGGGCCAAAGCCCGTGAGGAGAATGCTCGGTTGGGCCATGTCTGCACTTAGCCGCGCCGCTCGCGCGAGGGAAGTGAATTTCGACGCCTCGGCTAGCCGCCCCGCGATGGGTCGATGTCGGCCAGACGGGCAAGCTCGTCGGCGGCGCCCGCAGGGGTCATCTCGCCGGTGCGGACCTTCTTTTCTATCTCGCTCCAATGCCGCGCCGCGCGCCTGCTGCCTTTGAAGGCGGCCAGCAGACGCTGTTCGAACAGCTCGCGCATCCAGGCGACGGCTTGATCGCTGCGGCGTCTGGTCAACGCGCCGGACGATTTGAACGCCGCCTGCCGCTCCTCGATCTTGGCCCACAGCTCGCCGAGGCCGGTGTTGTCCTTCGCGGAGACGGTGAGCACCACTGGCGACCATTCTGGGTTGCCAGCGGCAAGAATATGCAAGGCCGTTCGATATTCCATCGCGGCGCGCTCGGCGCGGTGGACATTGTCGCCATCGGCCTTGTTAACAGCAATGATGTCGGCGAGTTCGAGCAGCCCCCGCTTGATGCCCTGCAACTCGTCGCCGGCGCCCGGCAGCGCCACCACCACAAAGATGTCGACCATGTTTGCCACGGCCGTCTCCGATTGGCCGACGCCGACGGTTTCCACCAGGACCAGGCCGTAGCCGGCCGCCTCCACGAGCGCGATCGTCTCGCGCGTGGTCTTGGTCACGCCGCCCAGGCTGTCGCCCGCAGGAGAGGGGCGGATGAAGGCATCGGCCTCGGTGGCAAGTCGGCCCATGCGCGTCTTGTCGCCGAGGATCGAGCCGCCGCTTCGGGATGAGGTGGGGTCGACCGCAAGCACGGCCACTTTATGCCCTTGCGCCACGAGGTTAAGCCCGAGCTGATCGATCAATGTCGATTTGCCCGCGCCTGGTACGCCGCTGATGCCGACGCGAATGGCATCGCCGGTGCGTGGCAAGAGGCGATCGAGCAGCTCTTGCGCGCGCGCCTGGTCCTCGGGCTTGGCGCTTTCGACCAGGGTGATGGCGCGGGCCAGTGCCACACGATCGCCGGCCTCGATGCTCGCGATCATCTCATCTAGGCCGGTTCCGGATCGATGCTTAGCGCTCATGGAATGCGGCGTAGGGGTAAACCTATCCAAGCGCAAGATGGATGTGCAGCCGGGCGCGCCGCGCTATTCCGCCGCTTGGCTCGACTTGGCTCCGGCCTTGGCGCCGAGCTTACCGAGCAGGTCGATGGCGGCGTCGGCAATGGAGGTGCCGGGGCCGAAGATCGCCTTGGCGCCGGAGGCATAAAGCTCCTTGTAGTCCTGGGGCGGGATCACGCCGCCTACCACGATCATGATATCGCCGCGCCCTTGCGCCTCGAGCGCGTCGCGCAACGCCGGCACGAGGGTCAAGTGGCCGGCGGCGAGTGAGGAGACGCCCACGATATGCACGTCGTTCTCGATGGCCTGGCGGGCGGCTTCCTCGGGCGTCTGGAACAGCGGTCCGATATCCACGTCGAAGCCGAGATCGGCGAAGGCGCTAGCGATGACCTTCTGGCCGCGGTCGTGGCCGTCCTGGCCCATCTTGGCTACGAGGATGCGGGGCCTGCGCCCGTGCTCGGTCTCGAAGCTTTCGACCAGCTCCCTGATGCGGGTAAGGCTTCCGCTCATGCGCGCGATCTCCGCCTTGTAGACGCCGGTGACCGTGGAAACGTCCGCGCGGTGCCGGCCGTACACCTTCTCCAGCGCATAGGAGATTTCGCCTACGGTGGCCTTGGCGCGGGCGGCCTTGACCGCGCCTTCGAGAAGGTTGCCCGTGCCTGTCTCGGCGGAATGGGTGAGCGCGTCAAGTGTCGCTTGCACCGCCGCCGCGTCGCGATCCCTTTTGAGCCGCTTAAGCTTCTCGAGCTGCTTCTGGCGCACGGCGCGGTTATCCACCTTGAGGACGGCGATCTCGGCCTCCTTTTCGGGGCGGTATTTGTTTACGCCGACGATAGTCTGGCGGCAGGAATTGATGCGCCCTTGCGTTGCAGTCGCCGCCCGCTCGATCATGCGCTTGGGGATCCCCGCCTCGATGGCTTTCGCCATGCCGCCCAACTTCTCCACCTCCGCGATATGCTGCATGGCGCGCGCGGCAAGATCGTGGGTGAGGCGCTCAACATAGAAGCTGCCCCCCCAGGGATCAATGATGCGGGTGGTGCCGGACTCCAACTGCAACATGAGCTGGGTGTTGCGGGCGATGCGTGCCGAGAAATTGGTCGGCAGCGCCAATGCCTCGTCGAGCGCGTTGGTATGCAGAGATTGAGTGTGACCTTGGGTCGCCGCCATGGCTTCGACGCAGGTCCGCACCACATTGTTGAACACGTCCTGGGCGGCGAGGCTCCAGCCGCTCGTCTGGCAATGGGTGCGCAGCGCAAGCGAGCGCGGATCCTTGGGCTTGAACTCCTGCATCAGCTCGGCCCACAGCATGCGAGCTGCGCGCATCTTGGCGATCTCCATGAAGAAGTTCATGCCAACGGCCCAGAAGAAAGAGAGCCGCGGCGCGAACGCGTCGACGTCGAGCCCGGCGGCAATTCCCGCACGCACATATTCGACGCCGTCGGCGAGCGTATAAGCGAGCTCGAGGTCGGCGGTCGCGCCTGCCTCTTGCATGTGGTAGCCGGAGATCGAGATCGAGTTGAACTTCGGCATCTTTCTGCTGGTGTAGCCGAAGATGTCGGAGACGATGCGCATGGAGGTGCTGGGCGGATAGATGTAGGTATTCCGCACCATGAACTCTTTCAGGATGTCATTCTGGATGGTGCCCGAGAGCTCGGCCGGCGGCACGCCCTGCTCCTCGCCGGCAACGATGAAGAGCGCGAGCACCGGCAGCACGGCGCCGTTCATGGTCATGGACACGGAGACCTGATCGAGCGGGATGCCGTCGAACAGGGTTCGCATGTCGTAGATGGAATCGATGGCGACGCCCGCCATGCCGACATCGCCGGTTACGCGCGGATGATCGGAATCGTAGCCGCGATGGGTGGCGAGGTCGAAGGCGATGGAGATGCCTTGCTGTCCGCCGGCGAGATTGCGGCGATAGAAGGCGTTGGAATCCTCGGCGGTGGAGAAGCCCGCATATTGGCGGATGGTCCAGGGCCGCTGCACATACATGGTGGGGTAGGGGCCGCGCAGGTACGGCGCCACGCCGGGATAGGTGTCAAGGAATTCGAGGCCGGCGAGATCGTCCGCGTTATAGGCGGGCTTGACCGCGATGCCTTCGGGCGTCTGCCAAACGGCGGCAGGCTCCGCATTGAAAGACTCGACGCGAGGCTCCTGGAATTCGACGCTCCCGAAATTTGGAATTCCAGTCACTTCCGCTCTCCCTTCAACTCGGCGAGCCGCGCCATGCGTTTGGCGACCATATCTTCGACAAGCATCGCTTCGTTGCGAGCGATGCCGTAGCGGCAAGCACGGTCGATCCAGCGCTCATGGCGATAGGCGCTTTCGATTCGGCAGATCTCGTCCTGCGTATCCGTAACAGCCATGGGAGCGATCCCGGCAAGGTGCCCATCAGGCGTATTTTCCAAGCCCCAATTTAGCATGCGCATCGCGCAACAAGGCGAGCATGTCACCGCCTGCGTAAACGAAGCTTTGTATGCCGGTGGCCTTATATGTGGCTTCCTGGTCGCCAGGCTTGCCGGCAAGATAAACCTGCTTGGCGCCCCCCCGAATTAACGCCTTGCCGGCGTCGGCGGCCTTTTCCGCATAGATCCTGTCTGACGAGCACAGGCAAGCGAGTGCGGCGCCGGAGGACTTGAAGGCCTTCAGCATGTCGTCGCGGGTCTGGGCGCCTTCGGGCACCATGGCCTCGATGCCGCCCGACTCGAATAGGCTCTTGGCGAATCCTGCCCGCGCGTTGAAGTCCACGGGGCGCCCAAGGCAAGCGAGGAACATCTTGGGCCGCGCGCCGTGCTTGGCGAGATAGGCGTCGCTGGCGTCGCGCAAGCGCTCGAAAGGCTCGGCGAGCCTGATGCGGCTTAGCGGCTCGATTTGCTGACCGGCCGCCGCGTCGCGCTTTGGAGCCTCGGCCGCCTTTAGCACGGTGGCTGATTCCTCATTGAGATCAGGGAAGTCGCTCGTGCCGATGAGGGATTCCTTGCGCCGCGCTACATTGGCTTCACGCATCGCGCGCACCTTAGCCACCTCGCGCTGGATCAACCCTGACTTCAGCGCTTCGGCAGTGCCGCCGGCACGATCGATCTTCTGGAATAGGGTCCAAGCGTGGGCGCAAAGCGCATCGGTGAGGGCTCCGATGGCGCCCGAGCCCGCGGCGGGGTCGGCGACGCGATGGAGGTTAGCTTCCTCGATGAGGATGGTCTGCGTGTTGCGAGCAATCCGCCGGGCGAGCTCGTCAGGCAGTCCAAGCGCGGCGGTGTAGGGAAGAACCGTCACTGCATCCGCGCCGCCAAGGGCCGCGGCTAAGCCAGCGATGGTGGTCCGCACGATGTTTCCATGGGGGTCGCGCTTGGTCATCATGCGCCAGGCGGTTTCGGCAGCGATGAATGCCGGATGTGGCGTAAGCCCGCAAGCCTGCTCCATGCGCGCCCAAAGTTTCCGTAGCGCACGGAATTTCGCCATGGTCAGAAACTGGTCCCGATCCGCGGCAAGGCGGAAGAAGATGAAGCGGCGGGCGTCGTTGAGCGCGATGCCGTGAGCCTCCATCGCGCGCAAGTAAGCGACGGCGTTGGACAGAACAAAAGCAAGCTCCTGCGCCTCGGAACCGCCGGCCGCGTGCACGGGCCTGCCGTCGGCAACGGCGAACGGGCCCCTGAAGCCCTGGCTTGCGAGATCGGCGATGAGGCCCATGACGACGGGGGCGAGCTCGTGCCAAGGCATGGGGGCGATGCCGCGGGTCGCCATGGCGCCGAGCGGATCGAAGCCGAAGCGGATGTCCACCGCGGATGGGTCGAGCCCATGAGCCTTGACGTAGCTGGAGGCCATAACCGCCACCTGACGCGAGGGCGGGCCGAACTCGAGCTCGAGAGTGACACCGGCGTTGAGATGTACACCTTCCAGCGTTCGCGCGATCGTGGCTTCCGTTGCGGCTAGCGCGAAGCCGTAATCGCTAATGGAGCCGGGGAACACGAGGGTGAGTCCGGTTGCCCCATTATTCAGCTCACCGAGGACCTGCGCGTTGGCCGACGCAGGATCGGGTAGGTCGATGCGCTGCATCGCCGCCCATGCTTGGCCGGCGGCGTGACTGGGAATGACGCTTGCGGTCTTGGTGCGGGCATAGAGCGGCTCGATGACGATGCCGTCATAGCTCATCGAGCGAAGCCGCTCGAAGCGCGCGCCCTTCAGCGCCTCGGCGACCATTGCCCGCCAGGCCGCTTCCCGCGCGCGGGCATCCTCCAACGATGATTCAGCCATTGATGCTCGAACCTTACGCCTTCCAGTCTCCTCCTAGCACGAAGCCGAAGGCGTGAGAAAGCCAGGGACGCCAAGGAAAGACCAGTTCCGGGATGGGCGACCTCTTTGCGAGACCGCTTGGCTAAAGCTAGAGTTTCGCCGGTCAAGAGGAGGAACGGCCATGGCCAAGCGCAAGGCGCCGGCGGGGCAGGGCACAAGCCGGAGCATTGAGAGGGGCGATGGCAAGGCCTCCGCCGTCAGCGTCTATCTCGGGCAGAGCACCAAGCCGGGATTCATTTGTCTCAGGCTCGCCAATCGCCACGGCTTGATCACGGCGCCACGGGTACGGGCAAGACCGTCACGCTGCAAGGCTTGGCCGAGGGCTTTTCCGATCAGGGAGTTCCGGTGTTCTGTGCCGACGTGAAGAGCGATCTGTCCGACGTTGCCGAGGCTGGCGAGCCGAAACCATGGATTGCGGCGCGCGCCAAGGAAATCGGCTTCAAGAATGAGTATCGCGCCTACCGCGTGATCTTCTGGGACCTGTTCGGCGAACTAATACCCTATACCAACTTGGCCTAACATTACAGGTAAACTTGGACTGATTTCTCTTGTAGACAAAGGATTCTCTCTCATTTACCGCTCTTCTTCCGACTTTCAACTTCGCTTCGGGAGACTTCCCCGGCGTCGATCAGCGCTTCAACGCAATCATGCGAGAGGCTATGACCAACTCGGTTCATGCAATTCCTTAGCGCATTGGTATCTAGTCCGTAGGACCCGCAGAACTTCCTATAATCGTCTTTGCAAGACTGCTTTTCGCCCTCAGTGATGGGAGCCGCCTGCGATGAGACGACAGCGCAACAGATCGCAACTAGCGAGAGCAAGATTTCGGCCTTCATTGTTAGTCCCCCTCAATGTCGAGATAAGAACGGCCCGACGGAGGACTTATTTCCGTCGAGCCTAACCACCCAGGTCCGGAGGTCCGCAGATGGCTAATATGGCAACCGCTTGGGTAAGGTCTTGTTCCCGGAGATCCCTAGCAGCGTCGCATTTCTACGGCCTGCGAGGAGAGCATACCGATCGCTTTTGCCGCGCCCCATGAAATATCCAAGACCATGCCGGGAGTGAACGGTCCCCGATCATTTACGGTGACGCGTACGCTTTTCCCGGTTTTTGGATTTTGTACAACGAGGCATGTGCCAAAGGGGAGGCTCCGGTGGGCCGCGGTGAGACCATCGGGATTGAAGACGTCTCCTGAAGCGGTGCGATGTCCTTTGAGTTCGTTGCCGTACCAAGTCGCTTGTACCTGATCGGCAAACGCGGGGCTCGCGCCAAACATAAGAATCGCCGCAAGCGGCAACATACGAGTGTTCATTTGAATTCCCTCAGCTGTTCGCTTGTAGGTCGAACGTCTGAAAGGGCGAACGGTTCGGCACTTGAGCCAATTAGAAGAGGGGCGCCCAGAAGTCCTGAGGCTCCATCTGAGAGTCGCGGGGGGCTCATTGCTTATTGTGGCGATCCCGGGCCTGCCCGAAAGGCTCCGCCCGCCAGTGACTCTCTCTGAGTCGCCTGGAGGGAATTAGGCGTCGCGGCCTCCGCTGCTATAGGGGCATGGACGGTTCAGCCGTCATCTTGTCCGACTTGGCCTGCGTGTTTGTGGTTTGGCCGTTGTTGTTCTGGGTGAGCTTCGGCCCCCGCAGGCTGGAGAGATGCAAGGGCCGAAGCGCGCGTATCGCTAGACAACGTGCAAAAGCATGATCAGCGGGTGTCCGCTAATGGACCCTGAGCAGACATTCGGGTGAGCCTGCGTCAGGTCGGCTTTTGACCCAAAGCGGACATGGCAGCTCGCGCAACCTGTGAAGGATGGGTACGATCCGGAACGTTCCCTAGCCGCCCGGTGCTACTCTCGCGCCGCGCTCCACACTTCCCGCGCGGCACCGGCGTGCGAAGCGCATCGATGGTGCAGCGAACTAGTCGGCTTCATGGCCCTACAAACCACCGGAAGCTGTCACGGCCACGAGCAATGCGGCGAATTTGGTCCGCTGCGCCAGCAAAGGATGATGGCGTAGGAAGCCTTGCAGCGCCTCGTGATAACCAGACATTGGTCTTCCTCTAAGTCAGTTCTGAAAAAGAAGAAGCCCGACGTGCAGGGTACGCCGGGCTTCCGGGAACTCGTTTACTGAGTCTCCCTAAACGATGCCGGGAACTCCAGACGGGGGGAGCTGGAACGCGTTCTCCGACACGCTGATACGATAACGTGGCAAGGATTTGAGAGTTCCAGGCTTAAAGACCATTCGACCTCTCTCCTCGCAGCTTAACCGCTCAACAACGCTGACATACGAACGTCGGTCATAGCTGACCCGCGCCTACCTGCGATATCGCTTCGGCAAGGCGCTCACGATAGACTGGCTTTTGCAGCACCGGCGCTCCAGGTACCTGTTCGTGAATGCGCTCCACAGTGGCCCTATCACTGTAAGAAGTGACGAATACAACCGGTACCTCGCACACTTCGCGAAGCCACCTGCCAGCTTCTATCCCGTCGCGGCATCCGTCTAGGTAGACATCCATTACGACGACATCAGGCTGATTGCTTATGGCAAGGGCACGGGCTTCCCTGGCGCTTGGCGCAAGACCGCAAACTTCAAATCCAAGCCCGCTCATGGTGGCTTCTAAATCGAGTGCTATCAAAATTTCATCCTCGACGATCAAGGCACTCCTTTGGTGTGGTGACGACATGTCCACTCACTTTCTGGCGGTGCCCTTATTGAGCTAACGCGTCAAGCAAGCGTTTGTGCCACGCAAGTTGTGGACAACTCGCTTCCCCGTCATTTCAGGTGACGGCGTGGAGGTCTTATTGCATCGCCCGGACCAGCGGTATCGCCAATGTCCGCTCAAGGTACCAAGCGGACTAAATCGGCGGGCTGGTGCAACCTCAATCTGCGTCGCCCGGTCAGGATGAGCTGAGCCTCATTTGGACAAGTCGCGCTATGTCCTCGGTCTCTTTAATGTGGCCATCTCGTAGCAGCGGTCCTACGTGGCCATAGTAAACCCCGGCCATCTCTAGCCATTTGTCCACTTCAGTGCCCTTTGGTGGGACAGGAACAGGTATGCCAACTCTCTTTAGATCAACCATCAAAGAGTTGACCTCGGCCAGCAAGGACGGTGGCGGGTGGTCGCGTCGCCGGTGGGCACTTCCCAATTCGCTCTCGATCAATTGGCCTAGGTGAATAGCTTTGTCGCCTAGCAAGGCGTAGTTCTTAGATTGACGCTGTTCGATCCTTCTCAAAAACGCATCTATCAACGCGGCAAACGTCATTCCACCGACAAAGGCGAGCACATATGCGAGGCTTGGGATGTCGCCAATTCTCCTGGCAAAATCCGCCAGCGTAGAAACGATCCTTATCGGATTGTCGTAAGAATGATGCTGTTGGGCGAATTGCACCGCAACATCCTGAAGGAGTGGCAGCGCCAACAGAATGAGCACCGCAAATAGGGCCCAGCAGACAATTGTTCGCATCTAGTCAAAGAAACAGAAAGCGTGCCTTTTGTGGAGTCATCTGTGGGCGCGGCCCCAAGCGAGAAGCGATTTTGGCTCCTCCGAGCGGAACCCTCAACACGGGGGTCACGTTAGCCTTCATTAATGGTCGGGAGAGCCCGTCTCAGCTCCCCGTCTGGCGTTCATCAGCTCAGTAAAACGAGTCCGAACCCGGTGTCCCCATCCCCGGGCGTCTTACATTTCAAGCGCGAAATGGAGGCAGCGGAATGAGCACTTTGCATTGGTTTCTCGTCGGGTCGGCCTGCGCCCTGGCCTTCTTTACGGCTGCGCTCCGCAGCATCGCCCGCGACCGCAATCGCAACGAAGAGCAGTTCGGCGGGAGTAACACAAGACTCGGGGAACTCCATGGGAAGCAGGCAGATCCTTCGCTGCGTCCTAAGCAAAGACCCTTTGCCAGGACGCGCAATCCAAAACCCGTGATGGTCATAGATGAGGGAAAAAGCCGCCTCCTTCATGAGGTCAAATACGATGCGTTCTACGGCTCGCAGGGACCGTTGCCCGAACGTATGCGGATATTGCTCTGCTTGCTCGACGGTGCCGAGCGGCGGCATAGCCTAATGATGAGATGGTTAGGCCAGGCTCCTTAGGGCTTGGTGCTCTTTGTTGGTTTCCACGGAACCTTCAAAGCCTGCTCGCACATGAAAAAGGCGCCGGCCGAAGCCGACGCCCTCTCTGACACGAAGTGCCACTTCAACCGGAGGCTGGGGGGCCTCGATGGTTGAAGAGTTTGCTCAACCACGAGCGAGATGGTGAGCCGATTGGAGAGCACTGCTCTCCGAATTCCAGAACACGCAACGAAGCAGAATCCTGCGGCGCGTCAGCCGAAGCCAGCGCCCTTAAATCACCCGCTTAGAGGGCGCGCAAAAAGCCGAGCAGTTCGGTTACACTTGCATAGTGAGCGTGCTCAGCCATCGCTGTAACGCCGCCTGAGCTACTGAACTGCACAAGGGAGGACACCATTGAGAGCAGGGTGGCAATTCCAGCGCCTACCCAAGCTGCCAACGGCAAACGCGTCCTTACTGGAACGGTGTTCGCAATTCTGATCATGGCAATCTCCCTCGTTGGGGTTGCCCCTCCTATGTGAAAAACGCTGGGCGAGCGCGCATTGTTCCCCAAGCGAGTAAAAGGGCGCCGGCCGAAGGCGACGTTCCCGCTTCGTATCTTGCTACGGAATGAAGGCCGGCGCCGGTAGGCGTGATCCCCAGACATCGTTATGCGAGCAGGCGAGCCGCATCATCCCGAAGGGCTGGAAGCTCCGGCTCGCGGGCTGACGACCGGGCTGCTGTTTCAGGCGGGTTCCATCAGATGGCAGCGCCGATGGAACCATCCCCGCGGTGTTCACGGCGGTCATCCGGCGCGCGTAATGAAACGACGCTATAGCAATAGTCGCTAATCCTTCCACATCTGCTGTAGTGCGCGCGGACGATGGCGTTCGCGGCAAGCCATACAAGGACGACCATCGCTACCGATATGCCGCCGAGGACGACCCAGATCATTAGATGCATCTCTAATCGACGCCTTCCGGAAAATGGCTGTCATCGGGCCGCTCTTCCCATCTCTCGAAGAGTTCCCAGACCGTCACTACAACGGCAGTCGTGAAAATCAATGCGATAGCCGACAGAAGTCCGAACGTAAGGTCCATGATTCCCTCCGTGGCGAGAATTCACACCTAACACAAGGCGGAACGAATTTGGGGACCGATACAAACTTTTACATTTCGCTCGATGGCTGAATAGACAACACAAGGAATAATCGAATGACTCGCTTTATTGACGCAATGATTGACGAAGGCTGGAGCCCGGAACAAGCCGCTGGAATGGGGGCGCACTTCAGTGACCGAGATTCGCCGTGGGGCTTGTCGCTCAAGAGCTGACTGAAAGCCGATCGGGGGGGGGGACGCTGCGATTGAGAGGAACAACCCCATGCAAATGCCGATACATCAGTCACCGAGATGTGGAGCCCGTACCCGTCGCAGGAGCCACTGCCAATCACCGGCCATGCCAAACGGACGCTGCCGGATGCATGGCGGCAAGTCGCCAGACGCTCCCAAAGGAAATCGTAACGCCTGGTACTACAGCGGCGCAGCGAAGGTCGAGCGTCTCCTTGTGAAATTGCTCCCAAAGAATGCCCCAAGCCTGCGGCAACTACTCTTTAGGGGCGAGACATAACGAGACGCGGTGTCGGCCGGGAACAACTGCGCTGAAGCTCAGGGAACTTTTTCCGCCTCCGATGGTTTTTGCAATTTCTCCGCATTACAAGGAGGAACTCTATGACACATCGTTTTCCCGAGGCGAAACACAGCTTTTGTCGCCGGTCGCTGTTGAAGAACGTACCGATTCTTGCCGGTGCAATCATCTCGGCGAGTGCGATCCCGTACAGCGCTTTCGCACAAACGAAGGTCTCTCATGAGACCGCCAAATACCAGGACCATCCAAATAATGGGCAGCAATGCTCGAACTGCGTCCAGTTCGTGGCGCCTGCTTCATGCAAGGTGGTGGAGGATCCGATCGGTGCCAGCGGATGGTGCCAACTCTTTACTGCCAAGCCCGCGTGACGTGCGCCGGGAGCAAATGAAGGCCTAGCACCAAGTTTTTTTGTTTGCTGGGAACCTGGTGAGTTTCGCCGCCACTGAGGCAGTGACAATTCGCTTTTGGCGCAAGCGGGATTGATGAAAAGAAGCCCAATGGATCATGCGAAGGTCTTAATGTTCAGATGCCCTAAGATGGGTCGCGAACTTTCAACAGGCATCGAAATGGATGCTGCAACGTTTGAACAGCTCCCCGACATTCGCTCGCGAATAAAGTGCCCCATTTGCAACGTCGACCATATCTGGCCGACGAGCGAAGCGTGGCTGGACAACCCGGCTCCTTCTGCGCCAGCGCTCCCCTGGTTGTTCATCAACAATCGAAGTGCGGAGAACGACTAGCGCATTTCGCTCGTGCACAGTGCGAACAGAAGGCGGTTTCGATAACCATTTGTTAACCATGCCACCTGACGATGCAGGTTCAGATGCACGTCGAGCAGGAGAAGGACATGGGTACTATCCTCTTCGAATGCCCTAAGACGGGAAGTGCAGTGTCGACTGGTGTCGAAACCGAGCCAATCAGCTTTTGCCGGTTCTCCAAGACATGGCTGGAACTCTATTGCCCGCACTGTGAGCGTATCCATGGAGCGAAGATTTGGCTTGCTCCGGAAACGTCGGCGCCAATGGCGTTCCTCGCGAGAGCTGTTTGCTCTTCGCCTCCGGCATCGGTTTGATGGCCCTGTCGAAGCGGACGGATTGAGCGGCCAAGGCTTCAACCTCAGCCTTCCGCTTCCTGCGCCAGCCTTCACCACCAGTCGATAGACCGACCTGGAGGGGGAGGACTATTAGGGCTGGTTCGCTACGACTCTAGTGTCGGGTCGGAGAACGGGCCCGATCCTTTTCCCAGCTTCTGATCACGGCGTAGCTCGAAAAGGGTTTCCGCGAACGCATAGGCGAAAATGCCGAGTCCGACGAGAGCGTAAGTCACGGCAACCTCCTGCTTCCAAGAGCTATTGGTGACCCCTCGAGTTATAAAAAAACTCAATTCCCTTCAGGAAGTTCCTGGAAAATTTGAGTTAACACGGAGGAAGCAAGCCCCACCTGGTCATCGGTACGGGGTTGGGTCGAGGACGGTGATACGCCTGCCGAGTGCCCCTTCGGCGAGTCAGGCAGCTAACTTGAAAGGACTCTATCTATCCGGCGCACAGCCTCGCCAATTACGTTCTCCCAGTCGGAGATGGCCGCCGTGAATGATTGCTTGAAGATAATCGGAAGGTCAGGCCGTATCGGAGAAACGCTTACATCCCAGTAGTGGCCTCTCGGCTCAGCATGGATCGTGTAACCTCGATAAACGGCATCGCGTTGAGACATACGGGAGCAACTCACGAACCGGGAAAAGGCTCCTATGAGATAGCCGACGCCAAAAGTTTATGCCCCGAGCAGTAAGTCTATCCGTTGCCTGGCCTCGGCAAGCGCGAGCGCCTCGGTCTCAACCCTGGGGGGCGCCGGTCTGGCCGAATTGTCACTCTCCGTCAGAAAACGAGAGTGATGGCCCATAGCTGTCAGTCGAGACGCTAAACGGCTGTTACATTCGGAGCCGCGAGGGTGATTCGAGTCATCCTGCAAGTCTCCAACTTGACCAAGACTTGGCCCCTGGCGCTTGCCCGCTTGGGGCCTTTCTTGGATTGGCAGCTCAGTCGAGCTCTGCCTTCTCTGGGCGCGGGCCCATTCCGTTGATTGCATCAAAAAGGTATTGGGTAGCTTCCAGCTCATCAGCTAGTCGACGCCAAGTGTTCGCCAAATTGAGGAGGTGCTCACGGTCAGATGCCGAAACTGCTTTTTCTCCTAGCTTCGCACAATTCAGCGCGTGACGACGACATTCGTTGGGATCACCGGGCATGGCTCCCATCCTAGCATCGCAGGCGGGAGTCTTGGCGCTCTCAGCCACCGGAGCCTGTGGCCACCTACCGATGATGATTGAGCTTGCGCCTCTGAGCTGCGATTAGCGAGTCCAAAAAGAGAAAAACCCCGGCCGCTAGACCTCGATTTACCCGCTAAACTGTTTGTTAGCGCGGGCCGCGAGCAGCGCGGCGACCCGACGACCGGAAGCATGGCCGTCTGCGGGATCGGCAGTTGGGGCCTCGAGGTAGTGGGAGCCGAGCCAAATGAGTGGGCAATTGTCTTCCTCGCGCAGTCGGTCCGGGCTCGCGTCCAATCCACAAGCCTTACAAGCTCTGCGACTTTTGCTGGTAGGAACCATTTACTTTGTTCTTGCCAAGCTCGGGCTCCAGCTTGCGTCGATCAATCCAAGTGCCACACCAATTTGGCCTCCCACGGGTTTTGCTATCGCAGCTGTCATACTCTGGGGCTATCGCGTCACGCCGGCTGTTTTTGTCGCCGCCTTCATCGTAAATCTAATCACCGCCGGTTCAATCTTCACTTCAACAAGCATCGCACTCGGAAACATCCTCGAAGCCATTACTGCGGCGTACCTGACGAATCGTTGGGGAGGTGGGACGCAGGTTTTTAGTACACCCACAGGCGTAGCCAAATTTGCCGTCTTTAGCGCCGCTTCTACGTTGATCAGTGCAACGATGGGTGCAGGTAGCCTGACGTGGGCAGGTTACGCGGCAGCGCACGAGTTGGCTTTTGTCTGGCTCACATGGTGGCTGGGCGATCTAGCCGGGGCGCTTGTCGTCGCGCCTGTGATTGTGCTTTGGATCCAAAGCGCAGCTCCGGACAGAAAGAACGCTATGATAACAGGTTTGACTCTTTTCGCTGCGGTAGCCGTTGGGATAGTCGCCTTCAGTCCTCTGATCCCCCAAATGTGGGTTCGAAATCCGCTTGGGTTTCTGTCAATTCTACCGCTCCTTTGGGCTGGGCTTTACCTTGGTCCTCGGGATACGGCGACAGTGGCCTTCATTCTTTGCCTATTCGCGATCTGGGGAACTGAAGAGAACGTGGGTCCATTTGCCGGCTCGACATTGAATGACTTATTCTTGCTTCTCCTCATGTTCATGATCAGCACTGCCGTTCCTTCACTAGCCCTGAGCACTGAAGTAGCGGAGCAACAAAGGGCGCGAGATCAAGAGCACCTGCTGTTGAGTGAGTTGAGTCACCGTGTGGGTAATACACTAGCAGTCTTACAATCAGTCTTCCGCCGATCGGTGCAACATGCGAGCAGCATGAAGGAACTCGAACTCGCGTTTGAAGGTCGATTGATGAATTTGGCTGCTACGCACAAATTGCTTAGTGAAAGCACGTGGCACTCGGCACGGGTCCGTGACTTGGTCCATGCTGCCGTCCAACCCTACTGTGCCGAAGACCTCAGTGATTGCCGGTTCTCCGGGGACAACATAAGGGTACCGGCGTCTATGGTGCTGTCATTGACGATGGTATTGCATGAGCTCGCCACGAATGCCGCCAAGCACGGGGCGTTCAGAGAGAAGAGCGGGTTGCTCACAGTATCCTGGCATCAAGATGAAAGCCCTCCCGAAACTAAACTGCTTCGGCTCAACTGGCGAGAAATCGGGCGCCCCCACAGTGAGAGGAAATCTTCCGGTTATGGGACAACGCTAATCGATACAACGTTGGCGGCGTGGGGTGGAACCATTGAACGGGAATTTAGTGAAAGCGGACTCTGGGTGCGACTGTCGATCCCACTTGACCGGCACCATGCCTTGGCCAACAGGCCAGCCGATCAGGCATGACTGGGCTTTTTTGCATCCGTGTTCCTTATTGCGGTGGCGCTCACGCCTACCCGCGGCAACACCTGGGTTGGGATAATCCACGCATGGGATGACATAGATAGCCGGGTGGAGGAGCTGATGGCTTTGGTGGCGATCACCACGTTGCAATGGCTACATTCTTGGAAGCGGTGAAACGACGCCCTGGCAGGATTGTTATCCTGCGTCAAAAGACGAGAGTGTTGGCTGATAGCCGCAGGCCGATTTACCCGGAACCACACTCCACGTGATTGGTTTTACTTATTCGGCGGCCTAGTCCCCCCAAGTCCCAAGGCCGTCGATGCTCCTATAGGGAGGCAAACGACCCTTTAGTGAGCGGGAGAAGCTCCGGTTTCGCTCCATCGGGCCGGGGCTTCTTCTCGCAACCTGATCGGAGAAAAGCCATGCCGATCACCAGATCGAAAAATGAAGCGCGAGCGGGCGCCACCGGGCATCACGTACGCTACGTTCTTGCGTTTGGCCTCACCGGCATCATCGCAGCGTTCGTACTCCTGGCACACTATTTCGGTTTGGTTTAGTCCGCGCGGGTGCAGCCTTGGAAGTGAAATGGATAAGCGCTGCCCCCAATGTGAGGAACCGCTCATCGAGTTTGATCATTACGGTGAGCTTCTGATTGGTTGCATCGTATGCAATTGGTGGGTGGGCGAGGACGAGGTTCCAAAGCAATTGGACGAGGCAGACATCGCGACGCTGAGAGGACGGGTGAGGCCGAACTAAGCGAGTGCGACACTCAGTGTGTCGTGCGGCTCGGCCGTTGCTTAGTTTGTGGCTTGGCGCGCGCAGCCTTTGGCTGCGGAGTGTCCTTGCCTCGGGGCAGGCGTGGGATCGGCCGGTCGCGTGGCCGGATCATTTGGTTCCGGTTTCAGCGCTCTCTTCGCTTGCTTAGGAGTGCTTCGCCTTTTTCCCGACCTTAGCTTTCTGATTGGATCGCGGGCGGAAGTGAACGGTAAAGGACGCGCCAAATGATTGGATTTTTAATTGTGGCGGTGCTTACCTTCGCAATTTCTGGGTGGATCGCGTCCGCGTGGCGGACGAGACAAAGCGGCAGGGAACCGATCGTAAGTGCAACTCTAAACGAGTTGCAGAAGGGTTGGTACCAAGTCACCATTTCCGTCACCAATAAGGCTCCCCACGCCTTCACCGCAGTATTACTGCGTCGCGTGAGGCCACGCTCGCTAAGGATGCTAGCTCCGATCAACTCGGTCAGCACCGAGCAAGGCGACTTCCAAGTCTGGTCGGACCCTGCAATCGACAGGCCGACGAAGACAATTCCCCTTCATGTGATGATCGGGCCGCATCAAGATCGTGAAGGAGCTGCTGCAGTCGATTGCCAATCGCAAATTGCGGCTTGGTTATTTTTGCCAAAGCCACGTGGTACTCTGACGCTCGAACTCTCTCTCGCTGGTCCTGACGAACGTTTGCGTCGCTATAGATTGACCGCATCATCAGCTAAAGAAGCGACTATGGTTCCCACCAAATAAGCGGCAGAGCTGCGGAACCCTTCCGTCTATTCGTTGCTTTTATTCACATGCTACGGTCTACAGCTGCAATCCTGGCGTCCGTCTTCGTCTTATCGACGCCGGCCTTCGCTCAACGAGCTGAGGACAGCAAGACGGACGAAATTGGTCCTTGGGAAATCGAAGCCACCTTCAAATCAGACAAATTCGATCACTGTGCAATCAGCCGCACTTTCGATGACGTTTCAGCGCGTTTTGTGCGGACAAATGACGGCTTAAGCCTCGTACTGGAATCTCCAAATTGGAAATTGGAGCGAGGAAAGCATTATTCGGTCCTTATGAAGGCAGGGTCAGCGAGGTGGGACACTGAAGTAGCCGCAGAGTCTAACTCCGTTTCAGTTCCCATTTCCGATAAACGATTCAGCGAAGCTCTTCGCCTTGCCAACACGCTTAGTGTGGAGGGGGCCGGTGCGACCGTCCCAATACCTTTGGATAAGAGTAGCCTGGCTTTAGCGCGCCTTGATGCGTGTTTCGATAAGAACAGTCGCGCGGTAGAAACCAATCCGTTTGTCGCGCCAAAACGACAGCCCTGAGGATCCCATCAACCGAGGGACCGCACATCAGTCAAACGTGAGCAACTCTCATCCCAAAGTCTCCAAGGGGGCTATTTGGGAACCCGCACCATGGCGGCCCCCGATGATCGTTTCATTGCTTGGTGCAAGCAGGAGCAAGCGAGCATCCAGCAGCAACTTGAACTCATGGAGTCCGGCAAGGTGCAGACCGGTGAGAACCAAGGGTCGGGGTGGGTAGATACCACCGCCGGGTCGGTTGAGCGCGCCAAGGTTAGGCTCGCAAAGCTAGAGTCGTTTGTGACTGAATCCGGCCCCGTAACGGTTACGAATACCGAGGGGTAGCGGATCGCATGAGCGGCAGATGGATGGTTGTAGTCGATACTGAAGCGGCATTCAAACAAGCGCAGGCAATCCCGGACGAGATGCCATTTCTTCCCGACTCAGAGGACACAGTGATGGCCAGGCAATCCGTGAGGCGAGCGAAGCTGGAAGAGCTCTTGCTCGCGAGAGTGAAGACAAAATCAGGATGCGAAAACGCGCATTGGCTTCAGATTGCGCCGAGGAGAGGAAGCACTCCGAATTGGACCCTCTCTGCCCACGACAAGGAGAGTAGTCATACCCAAAGATAAAACTAACCGGGAGTTGAATTGGCGGCAATGCCTAAACCGATGAGGGTGGCGTACCTCTCAACCTTCCCCAAGCTACGCGGGCAGCTTGGCTATGTTGCAGTCGGCTGGGGATATAGCGATATTTGGCCGTGGATAAGAGCCGCCCCCACTGCGCCCTATTGCTCCTCGGTACAGGCCTGCTTGCTCTCGGACTGTTGCGTAGAGGCGGAAGGCCGCATAACCGAACCTCTCAGTAGGCTCGCGCTACAGAGCCGCTTTGCTCAAACGCAAGTACTCCTCTGACGTGGAGCGACGCATTGCTGAGATTGAGGCACAACTCAACCCGAGCAATATTGTGCCGTTGAGGAAAGCTAACTAGTGGCTACCGGACTACAGGCCAAGCTAGACAAGCTAGAGAAGCAATTGGCTCAGGCTGGCAGGGATCAGCGCCAGCCTCTGTTCGGACTATCGGATATACCGGCGATGAAGCCGAGGTCTTGGCTCGCATGCCTGCCGAGCTTGATCGCCTAGTGGGCAGAAGATCACTGAACGCGAGAAAGATCGCGTGGTATTCATTGTACGGACTATTGCTAAATCTGACTTTATGAATGGTCGTCCTGCAAGCCTCTAGCATCAACCCGCCGTTGCTTTACCAGAGCCATCCGCGTGCTCTCCAATATCGCCACCTGCGTCATAGTCCTTACCTCTCTGGTACGCCTTTGCTCTTCGTAAGCGTACATCGGCTCCTGTTGAGAGAGGTAACGAAAGGGCGCCGGCCGAAGCCGACGCCGCTTAGGTGCTTATCTGAAAAATCAGTGTGCGACGAAGCCAGCTACTCTTTTGGTATCTCGAAGAGCTTGCTTGTGATCAACGTCTCGGCACCAACCTTCGCGCCCAGTTTGGCCTCGAACGCGTCGTCTTGAAAATCGATCCCATCCGACAGTTTGTCGCTTACGGCGTCGAAGCCGAGCAGCTTAGTGAAATCGATCGTTTGCATGTTTGAGTCCCCCTATAACCTAGGGACCAACCCTAACATGGACAGCCAAAACGAGGAAACCCCGGCGCTTGAGGACACCGGGGCTTCACTGTCGCCGCATTGAACCGGGTTAGGATGGGGCGCCCGCGTGGGGAGGGGGCGCGCCGGTTCGATGTCATAACTCCTACTGGCGTTGAGGGTTCATTGCAGCAGTGAAGCTTGTTACCCCACCTGCTACCCGAAAGCCACGGAAGCGTTTATTTTCATTGATTTATGGCTGTTCGGCGAACAGGGTACTCCGATCCGCGCCACGATCTCGGAGATGGGTCCACTGCTCTCGCGGCTGATGAATCTAAGCGAGGTGCAGGAGGGTGTGCTCAAGGACTTGCAGGCGCTGCTTGAGAACTTGGCGGCGCGGGCGGCGATCTCACCACGAAATACGGCAACATCACGAAGGCGTCGGTCGGCTCGATCCAGCGGCAGAAGCGGACGTCCGACCACGCCGACGCGGATATCGTCGGCGGCAATGCCATATCGAAAAAAAAGTCCGCCGGATCGCGCAGCGACGGATTCTGGACGACGCTTGGCAAGACGATCATCAAGTCGGCCGTTCCCGCCGGTACGCGGATCTTGGAGAACGCCATCAAGCGCGGCGCCTTTGGAGGGAAAAAGCCCGGGGGCGGCGGGGGCGGCTTTACCGGGATCGGCTGAGTGAACCGAGGCGGTCGCGCGCACGCCTGAAAACAATGAGCGGCGTGCTGGCCGACCTCAAATCAAGAGTTGTCGTGGCCGATGGCTATTTCGGCGCCTTGTCGAGCATCTCCTCGACGTGCTCCCAGTTCACCAGCGTGTCGAACCACGTCTCGAGATATTTGGGCCGCAGGTTGCGGTAGTCGATGTAATAGGAGTGCTCCCACACATCGCAGCCAAGCAGCGGCCAACCGCCATGCACGAGGGGGTTCTCGCCATTCGGCGTCTTGGTGATTTCGAGCTTGCCACTCTTGAGCGTGAGCCAGCACCAGCCCGAGCCGAATTGGGTCTTGCCCGCCTCGATGAAATCGTTGCGGAATTTGTCGTAGCCGCCGAGGTCGCGATTGACCATGGCCTGCAGCTTGCCCGGAAGCTTCTTGCCGCCGCCGCCCGCCTTCATCCACGGCCAGAAATGGGTGTGGTTGAAGTGCTGTCCGGCATTGTTGAAGACGCCTGGGTTCTTGCCGTAGCTCGCCTTGACGATCTCCTCGAGGCTCATGCCCTCGAAGCCCGACCCAGGCAAAAGCTTGTTGAGCATGTCCACATAAGCTTGGTGGTGCTTGTCGTGGTGAAAATGCAGCGTCTCTGCGGACATGGAGGGTTGCAAGGCTTCATAGGCATAAGGAAGCGGGGGGAGTTCGAAGGCCACGTGCGTTCTCCGGCTTGATGTCACGGAAAAAAGCTCACCGGAACCTAAAGGTTCCAACGGGTCGAGGCAAGTCGGGCTCAGAGGAGGGAAAAGTGAAGAGCGCGAAGGCTTGAGAAGCCTCCGCGCTCGGTAGCAGGAAGGTTTGGGCGTGCGAGATAAGTTTCGCGCAGGCCCCATGAAAGGGGCATGAAGCGCTGATGAAACTCAAATGAAGAGGAGGCGGCGGCCATGAACTCCGCGTCCAGCTTGCGCCAAAGGGGAACACCAGTGCGATGATTTCGGTGTACCCCCTTAACCACAGCGGGCGGGGTGTCATTTCAACAGCGCCTGCAGTTCCTTGAACGCCGGCGTGCCGGCGCGTTCGAGCCACTCAAATATCACCATCTCGCTGTCGACGACGTCGGCGCCGGCCTTGGTCAGGCGGGCGAGGGCGAGCCTGCGGCTCGTCTTGCTGCGCGAGGCGACCGCGTCGGCGACGACGTAGGCCTCGAAGCCTTGCTCCTCGAGATCGATCGCTGTCTGCGTCACGCAGACATGGGCCTCGATGCCGCCAATGACGATTTGCGGCCTGCCTCGGCGCCTTATGTCGTGCAGCCGATCGCGCAAGGCCTCGTTCCTCAGGCAGGAGAACTCGATCTTGTCGAGGATCGGCCCGGCATTGCCGAGCGCCTCGCGAATCGGCTCGGCAACGGATCCCAGACCCGCCGGATATTGCTCTGAGACCGTGACTGGAACGCCGAGCACATTGGCCGCGCGCACGAGGCGCACACAGCGCTCAAGCAAGCGGTCCTGGCCGGACATGGCTGCCAGCAGCTTGTCCTGGACGTCGATGATGAGGAGCTGCGACTTATCGCGGGCTAGGAGCATGGTGGTTTGACCTGCAACTGCGAAACCACTGTTGCATATCTGGAGTGGCGCGGCCTAGAGGGGCGCGGCGATCTTGAGCGCGAAGGCGTAGGAGAGCGCTACTTCCTTCAGCCGCTCGAAGCGGCCGGAAGCACCGGCATGGCCCGCCTCCATATTGGTGCGCAGGTGAAGCAGATTGGCATTGGTCTTGAGCGTGCGGAGCTTCGCCACCCATTTGGCGGGCTCCCAATAGGTGACGCGGGGATCGGTAAGACCGGCAAGAGCGAGGATATGCGGGTAGGTTTGAGCGCTGACGTTGTCGTAGGGCGAGTAGGCGGCGATGGTGCGGTAGTCCGCTTCTCTCTCAATAGGATTGCCCCATTCGGGCCATTCAGGCGGGGTCAAAGGCAGGCTCGCATCGAGCATGGTGGTGAGGACGTCGACGAAGGGTACCTCGGCGATGATTCCCAGAAATAGCTCGGGCGCCAGGTTGGCCACGGCGCCCATGAGCATCCCGCCCGCGCTGCCGCCTTGGGCGACGATGCGGCCGCGTCGCGTGAAGCCTTCGCGCGCCAGATATTCGCCCGCGGCAATGAAGTCGGTGAAGGTATTCGTCTTCTTCTCGCGTTTGCCCTCGCGGTACCAGCGATAGCCCTTGTCCTTGCCGCCCCGGACATGGGCGATGGCATAGACGAAGCCGCGATCAACGAGGCTGAGCGCGTTGGTATAGAACGCGGCCGGGATCGCCATGCCATAGGCACCGTAGCCGTAAAGCAGGAGCGGTGCCGTACCGTCGAGGGCCGTGCCCTGGCGGTAGAGCAGCGAGACGGGAACAGTCTCCCCATCCGGTGCGGGCGCCATCACTCGGCGGGTGACATAGGCCTCGGGGTCATGGCCGCTCGGCACTTCCTGCGTTTTGCGAAGCTCTCGCGCGCGGGTCTCCATGTCGTAGTCGAATACCTGCGCGGGTGTGGTCATGGAGGAATACGTGTAGCGCAAACACGTGGTGTCAAATTCGAAGCCGGGCGAGATGCCGAGCGAATAGGCTTCCTCGTCGAAGGCAATGGCGTGCTCCGCGCCATCGGCAAGGCGGTGGATGACGACGCGTGGCAAGCCGTCCTTACGCTCGAGACGCACGAGATGGTGCTTGAACGCGACCACGTCGAGGATAAGCCGGCCCGGCCGGTGCGGCTCGATCTCGCGCCAATGCTCGCGGCCCGGGCTGTCAAGCGGCGCCTGGACGATGCGGTAATCCTCTGCGTCTTCCGAATTGGTGAGGATGATGAGCCGGTCGCCATGATGCTCGACGGAATAATCGTGCTCGGGCTCGCGCGGGGCGACCAGGCGAGGCGGCGCCAAAGGGTCCGCCGCATCGATCAAACTCACTTCCGCGGTTTCATGGTCATGCACGTTGAGCAGCAGGAAGCGGCGGCTTTGGGTGGCGCCGAGCCCAAGAAAAAAGGCGGGGTCCGGCTGCTCGTGCAGGACCCGGTCGGCACTCTCTGACCCGACGGGATGATGCAGCACACGGCGGGGGCGGTGCTCGTCGTCGAGCCAAACATAGAGCAGCGTGCGGCTGTCGGCCACCCATTCAAAGCTGCCGTTGTTGTCGACCACGCGGGAGTCCACAAGCTGGCCTGTCGCCGCCTCGATGACATGGACGGTGAAAAATTCCGAGCCCTTGGTGTCCACGGCATAGGCCATTAGCACATGGTCGGGACTGTGCGAAGCGCCGGCGATACGGAAATAAGCATGATCCCGCGCGAGCGCGTTGCCGTCGATGAGTACCAGCTCTTCGCCGCCCGCGCGGGGCTGGCGGCAGAAAAGGGGCTGCTGGCCGCCGGTCATGAATTGAGTGTAGTAGGCGAAGGCCCCGTCGGGGGCGGGCACGCTCGCATCGTCCTCCTTAATGCGATCCCTCATCTCGGCGAACAACTTTCGCTGCAGCTCGTCCGTCTCGGCCATCATTGTTGCCGTGTAAGCGTTCTCGGCTTCGAGATGGGCGCGGATCTTAGGATCGAGCAGCGCTGGATCGCGCATCACCGCTTGCCAGTTGGACGCGCGCAGCCATGCGTAATCATCGACCCGGGCGATGCCGTGGTGCGAGGTGGTAAAGGAGCGGCGCGCGGCGCTCGGTGGAGTTACGCCTGCCTGCGGCGCCTGGGAAGATTTGGCATCCATGCCGGGGTAATTACGTGCCGCTCTTGCCGTCGTTCTTGTCGGCGTCGAGATTTAGTGAGCAACCGTTGATGCAGTAGCGCATGCCGGTTGGGCCGGGACCATCGGGAAAGACGTGGCCGAGATGCGCGTCGCAATTGGCGCATCGGACCTCAATGCGCCGCATGCCGTGCGAGGTGTCCTCGTGGGTGATCACCGAGCCTTTAGCGTCGGTGAAACTTGGCCAACCTGTGCCTGAGTCAAACTTCGCATCCGAGCTGAATAGCGGCGCGCCGCAGCAGACGCACCGATACATGCCTTCGCGTTTCTCCTTGGAATAGGGATGACTGAAGGCGCGCTCGGTTCCATGCTCGCGCGTGACGTGGAACTGCTCAGGCGTCAGTGACTGGCGCCATTCCGCATCGGACTTGGTGACTCGACTGGACTTGCCCTTCTCGACCTCGGTGGACTTGCGCATTGCTCAGTTGTTCCGCCTTTTTCATCGCTGCACGGCCCTAAATATAGCATCGGAAACTCATTCCCCTAGGGATGCGGGCCGCCGCTTCACACAGGCTTGATTTGAAGTGTGGAATCGTTGCCGAATTAGTTTGGCAGATGGGGCAGCAAATGTCCCAGGGTTAGGTCCGTCGTAAATTGTGCTCAGCGACAGTGCCCCCCTAGTGTGATTTGCGATTTGTTCGTCCTATTTGGTCTGTTTGTAGTCTTCATGAGCAACGATCATTGCGATTTTATGAAAAGGTGGTATAGGGAGCCTATAAGTTCGTTGCTCGCTATGAAGCACATTCTCTAGTTGTGAAAATAGTGAAGCTTCGCGTCACAAAAACGGCATAATCTGGTGACTCAAGAGTTGAACGGGTCCGGGAAACAACCATTCATTCGCAAGAGCAGGCGGGATCAGCGAATATGCAGGATCAAAGGAGCGGCTTAATGGAAGAGATTCTGGAGAAAAACGAGCTTGTTGAGCTTACGGCTGAGATTGTCTCGGCTTATGTCAGTAACAATACGGTGGTTGCCACCGACCTTGCTGGTGTGATCCACAACGTTTTCGACGCTTTGAGCAAGGCGTCCTCCACCTCCGGCCAGCCGGCGCGTGAGGAGTTGAGGCCTGCGGTGCCGCTGAAGAAGTCCGTGACGCCCGAATATATTATCTGCCTTGAGGATGGGAAGAAGTTTAAGTCACTCAAACGCCACCTGCGCACCCACTACGACTTGTCCCCGGAAGAGTATCGGGAGAAGTGGGGATTGCCGCATGACTATCCGATGGTCGCGCCCAACTATGCGGCGGCACGCTCGGATCTGGCGAAGCGCATGGGCCTCGGCCAGCGTCGCCGATAGCGACTCCTGTATGAGCGCGGCGTTTTACTGTCGCGCTGATGCCCTCGAGCGGGCTCTTCATCCCGACCAGATCGGGTAGGACGCGGCAACTGTGACCACAAGCTATTGTGATTCTTGAGGAATCTGCCTTCAAAGGCTTGCATGGGGGTGCCGAACTCCACATAGTCTCTCCGATGCGGCGATTCGCGACACCACTCGCGAATCGTGATGAGGGGGAGGCCGATGCTGTCCACACGAGGCTTTCGGGCCCAGTTGGTGACGCAGGGACAGCGTGAACTCTACGATTATTGGCTCTATTGTGCGGGCTCGCGACCCATGCCGGCGCGGTCCGATCTCGATCCTTTAAGAAGTGTTCCGAAGCTCTTGCCTTGCATCGGCTTGATCGATGTGGCGCGCGGACTGGCTGATGCCTGGTTCAGGCTGGCCGGGACCCGTCTGCACGACATCTATGGCGAGGAGATCACGGGCAAACGTGTCGACCAGATTTTTTCGGGTCCGGCAGCGGACTATTGGCGCCGTGTGCATGCGAGCGTGGTCGAGACCGGCTTGCCCTGCCAAGGCGTGGTGCGCGGCCCCGTGCAGGGCCGGGACCATGTGGTGCTGTTCTGGCTGCGGTTGCCTCTGTCGGAGGGCGGCGGTCGCGTCGATCGCATCCTGACGCACGATATGGCGGCTCCGATCGAGAACGAGAGGGTGAGCAGCGAGCCGAGCGTTCTTCGCTATCCGGCTATTCAGCCGCAACTCCGGGCTTTGCCGCGCCGGGTGCAATACGGCTAGTGCGGACTATTGGTTCGCCCGCATGACCCCCCACGTCAAGGCGAACTGGTCGGCCCTCGTGCCCAGGGACCGCTCGCGCTGCTCGGGCCTGCGTGATCCCGCCGCTTTCAGCAACAACGTCATCGCTGCCAAGGAACGGGTCGTGCGTGCGCTCCGAGCCGTGGGGCCGGAGCTCGCCGGGGTCCTGGTCGATGTGTGCTGCGAGCTGCATGGCCTGGAAGTGGCCGAGAAGGCGCAAGGCTGGCCACAACGGGCGGACAAGGTCGTGCTGCAGTTCGCGCTCACGCGTCTTGCCCGGCATTACGGGCTGATCGGCACCGAGGCAAGGCAGGAGCGCCCCGACAGGGGCTTGCGTCATTGGGGGAGCGAGGACTACCGGCCGACGCTCGATGCGTGGTCAGGTGATCAGTGAAGCCTGGCCGCGTTGGCCATCGCTTCGCTCGCGTCGCTGCGGATCCGCCGTACCATGGCCATGAGGCCGTTTGAGCGCTGCTGCGTCAGGTGCTCCTTCAAATGCAGGCGCTCGAGCATCTCGTTCGCATCGATGCCCAGGATCGCATCCGCCCGGTTGCCCGAATAGAGCGCAAACAGGATGGCGATTAAACCGCGGACGATATGGGCGTCACTGTCGCCATGAAAGGTAAGACGCGGCACGCCGTTGTCGGGATTGACCATGGTCGCGAGCCAGACTTGGCTCGCGCAGCCTTGCACCTTGTTCGTGGCATTGCGTTCCGGCTCGGGCAGGGGCGGGAGCGCACGGCCAAGCTCGATGACGTAGCGATAGCGGTCCTCCCAATCGTCGAGAAGCTCGAAATCGGCGAGGATGTCCTCGAAGGTCGCGGCTTGGCGCGTGGCGTCAACGGGCGCCGGCTGTCCATGTTCCATGGAAGGAATATAGGCGGGATCGGAGTTGGGTACGATCCCTGGTGGAAAAGGTTCGGGCGCGCATTTGAGGCGGGAAAGGGCAGAAACCCGTCTCAAGATGCGCGCCCTTGGCAGGCGGGGGCTGCCTTAAACTGAATGGTCCGGTGCCACCCGTCCTCGTGAAAGCTAGAGAGCCGCCCCGGACGAGGCCCGTCGATTCGCTTCCGCTCACGTGCCGGCGTGGCGAGGCTGGCCCCAGGCGGGTGCCAAGTCGTCGGGATTGAGCGTGTCCTGGGAGCTCACGGGGCTCGCGGGGGCTTGCGACGGCGCTTCCTCCCAACTTGTCGTGGCAGGCGCGGGACGCGGCTCGGGATCCGGCGCCGCAGTCTCGCTGGTGACGCTCGTGCCGGTCTGTCCCTTGATGAAGCCCATCAGCATCTGCGCGCCGAACTGGGCCTTGTGCAGGAACACGCCGAAGGCATCCTCGCCCTTCTCGCAAACCCCTGGGTTGCGGCCGCAGAAGCCCGACACGTCTTTGACAGCCGCTTCCGCTGTCCCGTAGACGTCGCTTTGTTGCTGCTGGTCCGTTGGGAGCAGCAGAATAAGAATCATGAGCCAAAAGGCCATCCTAACCAGAAACATCATCTTGCCCTTCTCCTCTGGCCGGCGGGTGCCCGCTCTAGCCGTGCTTTCCAGAGATGAGGGCACCATAGCGCAGAGAAAATAAGGGAGATTGACCTCCCTCGGACAAATTTGCCGTCATAATAACTCAAATTTTAATGGAGTTTGGCAGGCCGAGCCTTAGCGAGACTGTCTCGATTTGTTACTAGAGAGCAGCAAAATTGGATAAAAATTTAGGGAAAGCCGGCTCCCGACAATGTGCCCCGCAGTTTTTCCTGGTTTTCGCTTGGGGGCGCCGGCTCCTCGGCCGACTTTATGCTTCCTTAAGCGGGGCCCTTAATAATTCGCGGACAAGACAATCGGGGGCGTAGCGGCGAACATCCCGCTCCGAAATGCGCGTGATCGGTCGTGAGAGTGTGCGTGGGCTTGCCGCCTATTTCGGCTCGCTGGTGCACGAATCCGCTCGGTGCGACATCGTAGCCGCGACGCGCCATCGATCCTTCATCGCCTCGCATCTCTTGGGCGGCCTGCTCGCACTTTGCGCCTTTCCCGTCTATCTCGTTTTGAGCGGCAAGCCGTCGCTGCTCGGTGCCGCCGCCTTTCTTTGGTTGCTGTCACCCATTGCTATTGCCGTCTTCCTGTCGCGCACGGGCAGGTTCGGGGTGGCGCATTTCATCTCTGCGGCAAATTTTGCCGGGCTCGTCACCTGTTCCGCCTGGCTCACCGGCGGCATCCAATCCTATCTCATCCCCTGGATGGTAATTGTTCCCTTGGAAGCGGCGCTGTCGACCGACCGGGGCGTCGTAGCCTGGGCAGCAGGAACTGCGTGCCTTGGCCTGATGGTGCTGGTCGTGGCTGGGTCGCTCGGCTATGTCGCAGCTCCGGCAACGGTGCCGCTCTCACCTATGCTGCTGGCCGGCTTTGGTGCCCTGCCTGCCACTGCCTACGCCACGGGGCTCGCGATCTCCGTGCAGCTCGTGCAACACAGTTCTGAGGACGCCGTCCAAGTCGGTGAGGAGCGCTATCGTCTGCTCGCCGAGAACGCGACCGACATGATCACGCGTCATGACGGGAGGGGCCGCGTGATGTTCGCTTCCTTCGCGTCGCAGCAGCTCCTAGGGACGCCGGCAGCGAAGCTGTATGGCGACGGATTGTTCGAGCAGGTGCATGTTGCGGACCGGCCGGCCTATCTCACCGCGCTGTCACGCTGCGACGCCAACAATGAGTCAATCGCCGTCGAGTTCAGGCTGCGCCGGGCGGGTGTCGCCCACCAGGCGCGCTATGTCTGGGTGGAGATGCGGTGCCGGCCCATGCGGTCTGAGGGCGCGCAGGGCGATCGACCTTCCCGCCCCGGCATCGTCGCCGTCACCCGAGAAATCTCCGACCGCAAGGCGCAGGAAGCTGAGCTCATGCGCACCCGGGACGAGGCCGAGAGCTCGAGCCGCGCCAAGACACTTTTCCTCGCCAATATGAGCCATGAGCTGCGCACGCCACTCAATGCCGTGATCGGCTTCTCGGAGATTCTCAGCCGCGAGCTGTTCGGAAATCTTGGCGAGCCGCGCTATCGAGACTATGCCCGCCTGATCCATGAAAGCGGCGAGCACCTCCTCAATGTCGTGAACGATATTCTCGACATGTCGAAAATCGAGGCGGGCAAGTTCAAGATCGTCAAGGAGCCGTTCGAGGTCGCCTCCCTCGTTACCTCCTGCAGCGAGATCATGCGGCACGCGGCTGATAAGAAAGGCATCACGCTCGTGACCGACGTCACGCCGGGGCTGCCGGAGCTTGCTGCAGACAAGCGTTCTTGTAAGCAGATGTTGCTCAACGTGCTGTCGAACGCCATCAAGTTCACCGACACTGGCGGTTGCGTACGCGTCTCGGCGCGAGCCGAGAAGGACGCCATTGCGCTGACCGTCACCGACAACGGTATCGGCATCGCCGAGGGCGACCTGCCGAAGCTCGGCACGCCTTTCGTGCAGGCGGACAACTCCTATGACCGAAGTTATGACGGCGCGGGTCTCGGCCTCTCGGTAGTGAAGGGCTTGGCGCGGCTGCATGGCGGCAGGCTCGAGATCGCGAGCACCCTCGGAGAGGGTACTACCGCGAGTATCATCCTGCCGCTGGAGGGCGGAAGCGAATCGGTCGAGTCCCAGGAGCGCGTGGCCAGGGTTTCGGCGGCCTAGCCGACGTCACTGCTGGGCAAGGCAGGTCCGTTTAACAACTCTTTAGCTTCGGCAGCCAAGATGGGTGAGGGGAATGCCTCCCAACGTCCTTGCAATGCCCAGCGGCCCATTGAGTTGACCGTGAGTGATGAGCTTATTTCCGGCACGGCTCGTGTTTCTGGCCTTTATCGGCCTGACCGGCGGCATTATTTACAACGCGCTCTACCTCCAGGACCTGCATAACATGGCCGGGCCGTCAGCTATTGTCACGCCGGAGGCTGCAAGTCAGCCGGCGCCGCACGAACTCAACAATGACGCCGCGCCGCAAGGCGCCGCCAGTCAAGGACCGGCGCTTGCTGGAGCGCCCGCTCTCCCGCCGGTCAGAACGGACTTGGCGACTCCGCGCGAGCAGCAGGTGCCGGAGCAGCTCGTGAAGGCCGTACAGCGGGAGCTTGACGCTCGTGGCTACAATGCGGGACCGCCTGACGGAAAGTTGCGCGACGAGACGAGGAGCGCCATCTCGTCCTTCGAGAAGGACCATGGCCTCACGGTGACCGGCATGCCCGCAGACGATCTACTGCGCGAGATTCTGCTTGGCGATGCGGTCAAGTCGGGGGCTGCCACCGGCACGTTCGCTCCGCAAGATCCCGACGCCGCGTCGACCAAGGGCAGCGCCACGGTGAGGGCGGTGCAGCAAATCCTGGCCGATCTCGGCTATGCGCCGGGACCGATCGACGGCGCCGTCGGAAGCGCCACGGAGCGCGCGATCAGTGCCTTTCAGCGCGACCGGAAGATCGTGGTGAGCGGGCGCATCTCCCCCGAGCTGCTGGGCGAGATCAAGCGTGTCACAGGACGCGACCTCGCGGAGGCCAGTGCTGCGCCTCGCTAGCGGGGCCAGCATCATCGCCATGCGCCTCAAGAGCGGACTCTGGGTCAGGGCCTATTTGCACTATTGCCAGGCTGCGGGCGTCCCGGCCGTGATCGCTAGGCGCGGCGATGAGTCAGCCGGTGCGATTTTCATCGCAATCGATCTGCTCGACGGCAGCGTGCACCTCTTCGCTCCGGCGCCGGCAGGGCTGGAGGGCAGCGAGACCGAGCGGCGATGGGTGAGCTCGCTCAGCGCGAAGCCGGTAAATCGCGAGGAGGCCGACACCTACCTTAGGCGTGAGGCGGATTTTGATCCTGACATCTGGGTCATCGAGGTGGAGGACAAACAAGGCCGGCACTTCCTAGGTGATGCTGCCCTGGAGGAGTGACGCCGCGGCTTCATCACGCGTAGGTTAGGACTCCGTTAACCTTACCGGCGCCCTAATGACGGCAGGCGCCCCTTAGGCGCTAGTTGGGCAACGGTCTCGCAGGATGCGGGGCCATGGAGAGGGGAATGGCGATCATCCTGCAATTCCGTCGGCCGGAGGGTGGTGCGGCACAGGCTGCGAAGCCTGCCGAGGCCGCGCTCGGCGAGATCATCATCTTCCCGGGTGTCCGAATTGAGCGCCGGGCTTCGGAGGGCACGCCGAGAGGAGCCGGTTCATCAACGGGCAAGCGCGTGCAGCGGGGCCGCAAGAAGTAGCCGCGGCGGGAATGCTTCCCATCAAACCAGCAGCGAGGCGGTCATCGCGTGTGTGGGCCGCAAGAGGTGGCCTTTAGGGCCTCCTCAGCCCGGGTCGTCCGGCTAACTCCTGCCAGAGGCGCCCGGATCATGGCGATCCCCTCCGTCACCGGCGATTTCACCACGACGACCTCGTCGGATTCCTCGGGCGCGTCGACGCCCGCTTCCGCCACCGGCTGATCGGCCTGGGCAATGACGAGATCAATTTGGCCGCGTTGCATGTCGGTGCCGGCCACCGTGTAGAAGTTGTCGCCTTGCTGCGTGTAGAAGGCGATAAGCCAGAGATCGTCGGGTATGGTTGCGCGGAGCCGCACCGGCCCGTTGGTTAGATCGAAGCGGCAAAAGGCATAGCGGACGTCGGGCGCCATCATCGGCATGACCTGCTGTCCCGGGCTGGGCGGTGGCAGCATGATCATCGAGTTGGCGGGTCCCAATGGAACGAGACGTGCCCATGCATTCTTGGGCGCCAGCATGGGAAGCGTCAGCACGGCGACAATGTGGATCAACCCCGCGAGTACGACGGCGAACAGGACATAGATGATTGGGACCCTTACTCGCATGTCTGGCGCTCGATCTTGGGTAGGCGCTCCTCAGGCACCCGTCCTGTGCCGAAAGCGTCGGTCTCGCGCGGACCGTAGACGCGCAACATCAGCACGAGGTTGCGCTCCGGTCCATCCCCGCTCGGCAGCCAATTTTCGGGCCGAGCGCTCCGGGCGAGATTGATGCGGTAGGTGCCGTCACTGTGTCGGATCGCCTCTTCGCTATTGAAGCTGAAGCGCTTCGATGGATTGTCGATCAGCGAGCCATGGTCGTCGTAAACCGCCAACGACCACCAGCGGGCGTTGATGGCAGAGCCCTCGATCGAATAGTCGCAGGCCGAGGTGAGCCTGCGTCCTTCGCTGTCGCTGTTTGCAACGAAATAGCGGGCGATCGTCGAGGTCAGCGGGAGCCGTCCGCTTCGCGCCAGGTGTGCCTTCGTGTAGGGGTCCGAGACGGGGTTGCCCTCACTCACCCAGCTTGCCCAGGGTCCGATGCGTCCGGTGGTAAGGGGCGAGCCATGCTCGATCATGAACCAGGCCGAGCCGATGCCGAGCAGGAGGGCGACCGCAAAGGTCGCGACCACATTTAGAAAAGTGCGCATAAAAAAGCTGGCCCCGAAACCGCCGCTAACCCCTCGCCGTGACCCGCGCCAGCGGAAGGGTAGACGACACGCTTGTCAAGCGGTCGCGCGGTCTCGGCGGGCAAAAATGGTAGCGACCGTGCTCTAGCGCTGCACCGGCGCGCCTTGCTCCGTTCCGGCGCTTTGTAAGCCACGCGGCTTGGCCGGCTCTGCGGCACTTGCCGGTTCGGGCGGCGTTGCGCTGTTTCTGACCGACGCCGAGGCGAGACTGGGCTGGGGCTTGCCGTCGGTGGGTTGCGGAGCAGGCGCTTCGGCGCGATCCGGCCGCGGCGTCTCGCTGGGGGCGAGGGGGCGCGCGTCCTTCAAGAGGGTGCCAATCTTTTCCAGGATCTGCCGGGTCGCTTGGGACATGTCCTTGACGCTTTCGGGGGTGGGCGCCGGGATCTCCGCCGTTGGATTGGCCTGCTGCGCCGCAGCAATGCGCTCCTGCTCGGCCTGCTGTACGGGGTGGACCGCTATGCCCGGGATCTGGGGAATATTGTCGGTGTCATGCGCCTGCACCATGAAATTGTGCCAAGTCTGCGCCGGGAAGCTGCCGCCCGTCACCCGCGCCATGGGCGAGAAGTCGTCATTGCCAAGCCAAACGCCCGTGACATATTGGCCCGTGAAGCCCATGAACCACGCGTCGCGGAAGCTCGAACTCGTACCCGTCTTGCCCACGGAGTAAGTGAAGTCGAGCTGCGCCGCGCGTCCGGTGCCGTTCAGGACCACGCCCTGCAGCATGGTGTTCAGCGTCTCAACCACCTTGCGGTCGAAAAGCTGCTTGCGTGCCGGCTCATCGCGATCACGAGCGTAACGCAGATCGCCTTGCAGCGTGCGAATCTCGTCGATTGCGTAGGCGTGGACCTCCATGCCGCCACTGGCGAAGACCGCATAGTTGTTAGTGTGTTCGAGCGGGGTCAAACCCTGGTCGCCGAGCGCCAGCGAGCAGGTCTTCTTCAGGTGAGTAATACCCAGCTTGACCATGTTCGCCATCACCTTCTCCCGACCGACGTCGAGGGAGACTTTCACGGCGATGGTGTTGATCGAGTGCGCCAAAGCGTCCTTTAGCATCATGGCGCCGCCCTCGCCGGCGGAAAAGTTCTTGGGGGACCAATGTCCGCAGACGGCGCCGCCGCCGCTGACCACGGTCGTCGGCTTGTAGCCATTCTCGAGCGCAGTCAGATAGACGTAGGGCTTGAAGGAGGAACCGGGCTGACGAAAGGCATGCGTTGCCCGGTTGAACTGGCTCTCGCCATAGTCCTTGCCGCCGACGAGCCCCCGCACGGCGCCGTCGTTCTCCATCACCACCATGGCCCCCTGGCTGAAGGAGCGGCTGCGTCCGGACGTCGCGATGGTCTGCTGCAGCGATTGCTCGGCGGCCTTCTGCAAGGGAACGTCGACGGTCGTCTTGGCGAGCAGGATGTGATCCTGCTTGCCCTTCATGATCCGCTGCACCTCTTCGAAGGCCCAATCGAGGAACCAGTCCGGGCTGTAGTAGTCGCCGCGCTCGACGATCTTGGCCGGGTTCATGCGGGCGCCAAAGACCTGGCCCTCGGTGAGGTATCCGGCCTCCACCATGTTGGTCAGTACCTCGTTGGCGCGCGCGCGTGAAGCGGCGAGATTGACATGCGGGGCGTAGCGCGTCGGAGCCTTGAACATGCCGGCGAGCATGGCAGCCTCGGGCAGCGTCACGTCGCGGATCGACTTGCCGAAATAGAACTGGGCCGCGGCCTCAACGCCATAGGAGCCGCCGCCGAGATAGGCGCGGTCGAAATAGAGCTTGAGGATCTCGGGCTTGGTGTAGTGGGTCTCGAGGTAGACGGCGATGAAGGCCTCTTTGATCTTGCGTCCGAGCGACCGCTCGGGCGAAAGAAACATATTCTTGGCAAGCTGCTGGGTCAGCGAGCTGCCGCCTTGCACCACGTTATTGGCATGGGCGTTTGCCGCCAGCGCTCGGAACGTGCCCATGACATCGACGCCGAAATGCTCGTAGAAGCGCCGGTCCTCGGTGGCGAGCGTCGCCTTGATCATAAAGTCCGGGATCTCGTCGAGCGGCACCGAATCGTCGCGCAGGAGGCCGCGCTTGCCGATCTCGTTGTTGAAACGGTCGAGGAAGGTGACGCTGTAGTCGTCAGCAAGATTCATCTTGCCCTGGGCGATCTCGAAAGATGGGATGGCAAAGGTCACTACGATGGCCATGGCGCCGGTGCCAAGCGTCAGCGCTTCGCAGGCAAGCTCGTTCAGGGCGCGCGGAAAGCCCTTAATCTCGAAGCGGCCGAAGAAGCTCGAATAGGCGCTCCACCAATCCTTGAGGCGGGTCCAGACGCCGTACAGGCCGGAATCGATCCAGGAATCGATGGCGAGCCAATCGATCAGCTTGCGTCGCCGATTGCCGTGTAGGAAGTCGCGCACTTTGGCCGTTCCTTACGCGTGCAGAGCGCCAATGGGAGCTCCCGCGTGCCTCAACGTAACGCCCAAAAACGGGCGGAAAGGCTGCCGCAATCTACATCGAGATTGAGGCGTTTTGTAGAGAATCGGGCGCGCTACGCAAGAGCCAAAGTGGGGGGCGAGGGACCTCGGCGTTTCGGCCTCCGGCTACCAATTCCGCGCCGCCCCAATTCTGCGTATCGTCGGTACGCTGAAGAGGGGGAGGATTGGCATGGCGAAGAACGAGAGATCAGGGGATGCGGCGGGAAAGATTGCATCGAAGGCGCTGCGCGATCCCGGCTCGCTAAGCGAGGTGGAGATCAAGACGCTTGCCGCATCGGTGCTGACGCAGCGTCCGGATCGTCCGAAACTAGCGGCGAAGGCGAAGCCGGCGCGTAAACCGAAGCCTCGCTCGCGCTGAGCCGCAACACGCGTTGAACAGCGGCGGTGGGGATGGTGGTCAGTCCCGACGCCTGGTCGAAGTCTCCGCTGCCGTCGCTGGCGCCGAGATTGGGCGCGATAACCTTGGCCTGCACATCGTCCTGGACGAGGAACCCGACCGAGACGCAGCGGTGCGGTCGGTGGTTCCGGATCTGATCGAGCCACTGCCAGGCCGACATGGGCTGTCCGCTGTCGACCCATTCTATCAGGACGAGGGGTGGGGTGTTGAGCGTGTCCATGCTGCCTCGACAAGCTTTGAGGTCCAGTGAGTTCGAGAACGCTGCCAGAGAAGTGCAAAAACACCGCTCGCCGGGTTCCGAGGATTTGCCGAAAAGTTTAGGCGTGCGGCGGAAAGCGGCGGCGTGGCCGTGCGCGCTCACTCGCCGACATCGCAACCGTGGCTCTTCATGCAGGCCTTGTACGCGGCGTCATAGGCGCCGGGCCGAAGACGGGTGAAGATGCTGAGGACGGACCCCATGGTCGTGTGGGTTGCCTGTTGGCGGCATTCGTTGACGGCGGTCGCATACGCCAAATTTGTATCTGGGTTGGCCTTTTTAGCCTTTCCCTTGGCGGAGCGGCGATTTGCCTTGTCAGCATCATTATCTGTTGCCTTGTCGGCCTCTTGTTTAGTTGTGCAGGTGTCTGGTGCGGCGGTCGTCAAGGCCGGGGAGGGAGGCACGGGGCGGCTGCACCCCGCGAGCAAAAGCCCAACCAGGCATGCGGCCCATGCTGCTCCCCGCATTTTCGACATCGACACCAGCTCGAAATCGGCTCCCACGGCCAGTATCGCAAGTTGGGGCCGGAGCGCCTAGGTCACCCTCGTCGCAGCTTGCCCCCTTGCGCCCGGTGCAAGGCCCTCGGGCAGACATGGGCGAAAGTTGGGGCCGAAAGATGAAGGCTTGGTTCCCGGCGGCGAGAGCTCTACCAAAGACGCGGCACGAGTCGATAGCGCACGTGGTTGGCGTAGGCGGCGTAGCCCTCGAGCTCTGCGGTGAGCGTCCGTTCCTCCAGCACGGCGCGGATCGCCAGCATGACGATCATGCGGAGGGACAGGAGCATCTCATTCAGGAGCCCAACGGCAACGGTGCACCGAACACGAAAAGCAAAGCGGCGGCATACCTCGGGTGTCGGTGGTGACGACCTTGTGGCCGTGCTCCTTCTGAATCCTGACCACGGGGCCGGCATAGCCGTTCTCCAGCGCCACAAGGAGGCCGACGAAGGCGAGCGACAGCAACGTGCGGGTGATGAGCTTCCGCACGAGATCGGCATCGGAGGGGGTGTCATGGGGTTGGAGAAATCGGACTATGGCGCGGGCCTAAGCTATCGCGTTAAATTGAAGCGCGTCAGCGCTGGGGTTCTGTCGGAGCATGATCTTTCGGGAAACCGGCACGTACTTCTTCGGATCGTGCTCGATGAGACTCGTCAAACATGGGCGCCCCCCTTAGCATCAATGCGTTGCGGTTGATCGATCCGTACCGACTCTGGAAGGAGGCTATTCAGATGCGAATTCGCGCATTGTTGTTTCTAAACCTGGGTGCCATTTGCAGCGTGCAGGCGCTGTCTTTGGGCACGGCGCTCGCAGCCGATTGCACCCAAGGCGCGAGCGACGAGCGCATCGCGTGCCTCAACCAGGCCGTGAGCGCGCTGGAAGCCAAGCTCAACAGCCTGACGCAAGAGGTGGGGGCGAAAGCCAACATGACCGACGTTCTGAAATGGAATGACCGCGTCGCCCTACGCAACGAGGACATGCGCCTCTTTCCACGCTGTCTCGACAATCCAGGTCCCAATTCCCCCAACAACCTTACCGACGTGTTTGCCAATTCGTGCGCCAAGGTGCCGGCGCAGACCTGGATGCTCTCCAAGCCCTACCAGTAAGGTCTGACGCGCCTGGTCGCATCGGGCGACCCGTTAGGCGGGGCCGTCCATGACGACGATGGTCCGCGCGGGATTGACCGCCGGCAGCTCTGTCGTACCGAGGCACGGAACCGCGCGATCGAGGTTTGGGTTTGCCGCCAGAGAGGCGATCCACAGAAAAGGAATGACCATGATGAGGACCGCTGTGACGTCCGCTGTCGCGGGCGCGCTCCTGTTGGGGCTTGCTACGGCGGCTTATGCCGTGACCGGTGAGTTCACAATATGTGCGCGGAGGGCCTTGCCCTGCACAAGCAGATCAAGACCGACTGCTCCGTGAACGCTGCCTACAAGGGCAAGACCTACTGCTTCGGCAATCAGCAGGCCAAGGGCGAATTCATGAACGATCCCGAGGCCAATCTCACTGAGGCCGAGGCTTATTACGGCAAGCGTCACGGCTAGCGCGCCACTGATTGCTGAAGGCGTCCAAGCCTAGGGACCGAGGGCCCGCCAAGCGCGCCCTCGGCGTATCTGGTCAGCCAGATCCCGCGAGGTCAGTGCGGGCGGCCTATAATGTCGAAATCGGCCTCTTGTATGAGGTACTTGTTCATGATGTTGGACGAGTTGGCCAAAGCGCGCTGACACGCTTCATGCGCTCCACGCTTCACGTCCTCTGCGAGCGAGCCTTGGGCCTTCGCCTTGTCCGCCGTATCGAGGCAGGTGTCGATATCGCCGGCGAGGACCGGTGCGGACGAGAGGGCCAAGAGCGCGCCGACCACGGGCAACAGGATCAAGCTTCGGGCGGGCATGCATCCCTCCGTTGCGTTCGACGTCGAGGTATGGGGGCTTTCGTGATGGCTAACGCTTGGGTGACGAGGCGTCGATTTGCGCTGCGATGCCCTTCATGGGCGGGTCCTGAACAACCTTTTGTTCCGCCTTGGTGACGTAGTCGTAGTTGTAGTCGCGGGGCATGTTTGGCAGGTCGAGAGTCGGCAACTCGCCTCCTAAAACCTTCTGACAAAGCCGGTAGTAGCCGCGTGTGTCGAGAAAGCTCTTCTGGGCGGGTGCGTCCTTGAGGGTCTGATAGATCGCCGTCGCAGCGGCGGTCAGCTCCGAGGGTGACGGCGAAACCGGAGTCTCTGCCCCAGCGGACGCACAGGCGATCAGACTTGCAGCGAGAGCGATCAGCAGAGTGCGCATGGCCATAAATTAGCATCGCACATAGAAGGTGCAAAGGAGCTTCACCGCTGCCTTGCGGAGTACGACTTCCGCTTCAATCACCGCATCGCGCTTGGCTATGACGATGGGGAACGTGCGGCGCCTGCTGAGTAATCTGCGGCTCCTCCTCCCGCACCCAACCTGAAGGCAATGGGGATAAATGCCCTGACACCGTTGGCGCCGTCTTGGAAGAGGCAGGCGCCTTTTTCATGGCCGGCCGCCAAACCCTACAGCTCCTGCAGCTCTATATAGAGACAGCTTCCTCACCATCGGCATGGCAATGGACGCGCATGACCCACCCGAATGGGAGGGCATCCAAGAGGCCTATGTCAAAGGCGACTGTCGCTCAAGCGCATCGCCGAGGCCTTCGGCACTAGCACGCGGACGCTTACCCACCGCGCCGTCGCAAGGGGTTGGATCCGTGAGGTCGAAACCAAGCCGGGCTGCATGCTGCCTTTCGGGGCGGCTTTGTTTTGGGGGCCGTCGACCAATCCTGAGGCCCTATTTTTCAATAACTTGGCGCCTGTAGCGCAGGGTCTAGGGAGGCATTGGGGCCGATGGACAGCGCTGGGAATTGGGAATTTGGCAGAAATGTCACAGCGGACTCCAAATCGCCCGGGACTGCCGAAAATGCCCTCCACTTGGAGCGTGTTCGTCCCGTATAAGTAAGGAGAAGGTTGCGACTTTATTTCGGAGAAGCACCGTGCATCCAGGGGAGACGGACATGTTTGGGGGACTGACAAAAACATCCAGCCGCATTGCCATCACAGCCGCACTTGGCATGACGCTCGGCGGTTTCGCCATGAGCGCTCACCCCGCCAAAGCTGCGGATCTTGGTGGCGACTGCTGCGCCGATCTCGAGGAGCGGGTCGCCGAGCTTGAGGCGACGACGGTTCGCAAGGGCAACAAGAAGGTCTCGGTGACCCTATCGGGTTGGGTCGTCAAATACGGGGCTTTTTGGGACGACGGCCACGAGAACAACTTCTATGTGGGTGACAAGCACACGACGCTGTCGAGCCACTTTACCATTTCAGGCCAAGCGACGATCGCTCCCGGCTGGACCGGCGGTTACAACCTGACGGTCGAGGTGCGCGGCGGCAACGCGGTTGGCGACGACAATCAGTTTAACGAGAACTCGGCCAACGGCGTGAGCCTGGACATTCTGGGCAACACCAGCGCGCTGCTGTCCTATATGTGGATCAAGAGCGACAGATGGGGCACGGTGAACTGGGGCCAGCTGTCCCAGGCCACGGACAACGTGGCGCTGCTGCCTGACCTCTCGGGCACGATCATCGAGTCGAACGCGGTGCTGTTCGATGGGCAGGCCTTCTTCATCCGGCCCAAAGGCGCCAAGAATTCGAACGACATGACCACCGACTTCACCTGGGGCTCGGTCGTGAACTGCCTATCGGCGGGTGGCGGCATCGGGGCGGACTGCAACGGCTATCCTGAGAACGGTGTCCGTTACGACAGCCCGACCTTCAGCGGCTTCAGCGTTTCGGGCGGTGTCTACGAGGATAAGGTGAAAGACATTGCGGTGAAATACGCCGCCGATTGGAACAGCATCAAGTTCGCGGCTGCCTTCGGCTTCAGCAACATCACCGACGAGGGCAACGGTGGCGGCTTGGTTCTGCAAGGTGGTGGTGGCGTGCCATTCCAAGGCTTCCGCCGCGATGCGGATGTGTGGCAGGTGGGCGCCTCGATCATGCACGTTCCTTCCGGTCTGTGGGCCTATGGCCTGTGGCAGGAAGAGGACAACAACGGCACGCAATGGAAGGAGCTCAACTTCGATCATCCGTTTGACAGTCATGGAAATCTGGAATCCCGCGACTCCAATGCCAATACGACGGACGTTTGGTTCGCCAAGGCTGGTATCAAGCGGACCTGGACGCCACTGGGTGCCACAGTGCTGTGGGGCGAAGCTGGCCAGTACCACAATATGTACAACGGGCTGTGCGGTGCTCCGGGCGATGCTAAGGGCGTCAGCGGTGCCGACAACACCTTCTGCGTTGTGAACCTTCCGACTGGCAAGTTTTTCAAGGATGGCGAGGCTGTAACGCAGACCGCCTTCGTCACCGGCTCGGAAGTCAACCGTTGGGGTCTCGGGGTGATGCAGGAGATCGACTCCGCAGCCATGCATGTCTGGTTCAACTGGCAGCACCTTGAGCTGAACCTCGACGCCGTCAGTGCGTGCGGCTCAGAGTTCGATGAAACTGGCAACTGCACGCAAAAGTTCGGCAAGAAGATTGGTGGTCAGAGCTACCAGGATCTCGACATGTTCATGCTCGGTGGCGTGATCTTCTTCTAGACCAACCAAATGGAGCGATCGGAACGGAAGCCGCCCTTCGGGGCGGCTTCTTTTTTGTGCCTGGGTCAATGGCTCAATTCCCGCCTCATTGCCCCCTGTCCCGCAAGCCCTCGGATATGACTAAAGCACCAGCCGCCGCGGCCCGATCGCTCCGGGCGAATCCTATTCGAAAGCGGCCAATTAGGCGTACCGCGCCCGCGCGATCTCCGCCTCCGCCCTCCGCGATCAACCTCCTCCCCGCTTCGAATTAATCTTTCCCCCCTTCCCAAACCTTGCCCCCGCTCACGCCTTTCGCCTATGGCTAGCGCAGCCTGAGAAATGCGGAGGAGAGTTCTGGTGCTCTGGGTGCTTTTTGCGTGCCTGACGGCCATCGTGCTGCTCGTCTTGTTGCGGCCGCTCGTGGTCACGAAGGGCAGCGATGCGGAGCGCGAGGCGTTCAACGCCGCCGTCTATCGTGATCAGCTGGGCGAGGTGGAGAGCGACCGCGAGCGCGGGCTCATCGCCGAGCCGGAAGCGGACTCCGCGCGCGTCGAGATCGGGCGCCGTCTGCTCGCCACCGACGGGGTCGGCGCCTCGCCAAGGCGCGAGGAAGCCCGTGCGCCGGCGTGGGTGATCATGATCGCGGTGGCCGCGGTGCTCCCGGCGCTCGCATTCGGGCTCTACCTCACCTATGGTTCTCCCCGTCTGCCAGACCAGCCGCTTGCGGCCCGGTTGCAAGATCCCGCGAGCGATCAGAATCTTGAGGCGCTTGTCGCCCGGGTTGAGGCCCGGCTCCGCGAGCATCCGGAAGAGGGCGACGGGTGGGAGGTCATCGCACCCATCTACATGGCCTGGCGCCGCTATACCGACGCGACGGAGGCCTATGGCCGCGCGGTTCGCCTGCTTGGCGAATCGCCGAAGCGGTTGTCGGGGTACGGCCAGGCGCTGGTGCTCGCCAATGACGGAGTGGTGAGCGAGGAAGCTCGCCGGGCGCTGGAGCGGGCAGTGGCGCTCGATCCCAATCTGGTCGAGCCGCGTATCCTGCTCGCCATCGCCAAGGAGCAGGACGGCAAGTTCGCAGAGGCGATCGAGGATTGGCGCGGTCTTCTCGGCAAGAGCGAAGGCGATGCGCCTTGGCGCAAGATGGTGGAGAAGCGGGTAGCCGTTGACGAAGCGCATCTCACTGGTAAGCCTGTCGCCGGAATCGAGGGGCCCGCTACGGCGGGAGCGGGCCCGCAAGGGCAGGATGCGCCTAGCGCGAGCGATATCGCCGCCGCTCAGTCTATGAGCCCAGCCGAGCGGCAGGCTATGATCGAACAGATGGTGCAAGGACTCGCAGCCCGGCTCGACCGCGAGGGCAACGATCTTGGCGGCTGGCTCAAACTCGTCAGAGCCTATAGCGTGCTCGACCGCAAGGATGACGCGGTAAAGGCATTGGCCAAGGCCAGGGTCCAGTTCGGCGGCGACTCCCAAGCGCTACAGCAGCTCGATGCGCTCGCGGCCGAGCTCGGGCTCAAATCATAACGGCCGCAGGAGGGCATGAGGACATGACACGCAAGCAGCGGAGAGGCGTCCTGATCGGAACCTGCCTCGCCGTGCTCGCGCTCGCTGTCGGTCTCGTGCTGGTCGCTTTGCGCGACTCGATCGTGTTTTTCTATAGCCCAAGCGAGGTGGCAGAGATACGTCCCGGCCCCGCACAGCGTTTCCGCCTCGGCGGCCTGGTCGAAGATGGCAGCCTCAAGCGGGACGAGGGCACGACCGTCCGCTTCGTTGTCACTGATCGGGCCAAGACGTTGCCCGTGACCTACACGGGCGTGCTGCCCGACCTCTTCCGCGAAGGCCAAGGCGTCGTCGCTGAAGGCACGCTGCAAGCGGATGGTGTATTCCATGCCGACAGCGTACTCGCCAAGCATGATGAGAAGTACATGCCGCCCGAGGTGGCCCAGAAGCTGAAGAGCCAAGGTCTGTGGCGTGGCGATGCTCAGGCCGGTGCGCCCCAGGCGCCGGCCAGGGTGAATTAGTCCCATGATCGCAGAGCTCGGTCACTACGCCCTGATCCTCGCCCTTGGCGTTGCCATCGTGCAGACCGTGCTGCCGTTCTGGGGCGCGCGACGCCATGATCGTCAGCTTATGGCCATCGCCGTCCCCGCCGCGCAGATGCAGCTGCTTTTGATCGCACTCGCCTTCACGGCGCTCGTGACCGCCCACGTTACCTCCGACTTCTCTGTCATGAATGTCTGGGCCAACTCCCATTCGTCGAAACCGCTCATCTACAAGATCGCCGGCGTATGGGGGAACCACGAAGGCTCCATGGTGCTTTGGGTGCTGATCCTCGCTCTGTTTGGCGCCGCGGTCGCGAGCTTCGGATCCAACCTACCGCCCGAGTTGCGCGCCAATGTGCTGGCGGTGCAGGGCTCGATAGGGGTCGCCTTCCTGCTCTTTATCATCACCACGTCGAATCCTTTCGTGCGGCTCGACCCCGCGCCGTTCGACGGCAGCGGGCTGAACCCGGTCCTGCAGGACCCGGCGCTCGCCTTCCACCCGCCGTTTCTCTATACGGGCTATGTCGGCTTCTCGATGGCCTTCTCCTTTGCTATCGCCGCCCTGATCGACGGACGGGTCGACGCCGCCTGGGCGCGCTGGGTCAGACCGTGGACTCTTGCCGCCTGGATGTTTCTCACTCTCGGCATCGCCATGGGCTCGTGGTGGGCCTATTACGAACTTGGCTGGGGCGGCTTCTGGTTCTGGGACCCGGTGGAGAATGCCTCCTTCATGCCGTGGCTTGCCGGTACCGCGCTGCTCCATTCGGCGCTCGTCATGGAGAAGCGCGATGCGCTCAAGGTCTGGACCATCCTGCTTGCCATCATCACGTTCTCCTTAAGCCTGATGGGGACCTTCCTTGTCCGGTCGGGCGTGCTCACGTCGGTGCATGCCTTCGCCGTCGATCCGGCCCGCGGCATCTTCATCCTCGCCATCATGGGTCTGTTTATTGGCGGCGCACTCACCTTGTTTGCCGTCCGGGCGCCGCTGCTCGCTCAAGGCGGTCTGTTCGCGCCTATTAGCCGCGAAGGCGCCCTCGTCCTCAACAATTTGCTCCTAACGACCGCCTGCGCCGCGGTCTTCGTCGGCACGCTCTACCCGCTTGCACTCGAATCGATCTCGCAAGACAAGATTTCGGTTGGACCCCCCTTCTTCAATTACACATTCGTACCTTTGATCGTGCCGCTACTGCTCGTGGTCCCGTTCGGACCGCTGCTGGCCTGGAAGCGGGGCGATGCCCTGGCGGCGGCTCAGCGCCTTACGGCGGCGGCTGCGTTGGCATTGATCGTTGCCGTCGCGCTGTTAGCCTTCGCACAGCGTGGGCCGTGGCTTGCGCCGTTCGGCATTGCGCTGGGTGTCTGGCTCATCGCCGGCGCTCTTTCGGAGATCGTCTATCGCGTCAGGCTGTTCGAGGTGTCTATTGGGGAGATCCGCCGTAGGCTTGGCAGCTTGCCGCGTTCGGCCTATGGGACCGCGCTTGCGCATGCGGGCCTCGGTCTTGCGGTGATTGGCATCGTTGCTACCACGGCGTGGCGCGAGGAGCGCATCGTGGCGTTGGCGCCGGGGCAGGGGGTGGATATCGCCGGCTACCATCTTACTTTTGATGGGGTCACGCCGCGCCAGGGGCCGAACTATCAGGAGCGCGTTGGACTGTTCAAGGTCGCGCGCGGGACCGAGGAGATCACCGAACTCAACCCGTCGAAGCGCGAGTTCGCCGTTGAGCGCAATACCACCACGGAGGCCGGCATCCATCCGAGCTGGCGCGGCGATCTTTACGTTGTCCTCGGCGACCAGCTGAAGGACGGTGCCTATAGCGTGCGAGTTTATTTCAATCCGCTCGTGCGGCTGATCTGGCTCGGAGCCCTCATCATGTTCTTTGGCGGTGCCGTCTCGCTGTCGGACCGGCGCTTGCGCATCGGCGCGCCGAAGCGCTCGGTGGCGAAGGCGCGGCGACTCGCTGCTGCGAAGTAGCTCATGCTCCGCCCCCGGCTCCTCGCGCTCTTTCTCCCCATTCTGGTTTCGCTACTGGTCAGTCCGGCGAGAGCGGTGGAGCCCGACGAGATATTGCCGGATGCGGGCCTCGAGACGCGTGCCCGCCACATATCGGAAGGCTTGCGCTGCCTCGTCTGTCAGAATCAGTCGATTGACGATTCGGAGGCGCCGCTCGCCAAGGACCTCCGCCTGCTCGTCCGCGACCGGCTGAAAGCCGGCGATAGCGATCAGGAGGTCATCGACTTCATCGCCGCGCGCTATGGCGAATTCGTGCTGCTGAAACCCCGCTTTGCGCCGCATACTCTGGTACTGTGGCTTGCAACGCCGGTCCTGTTCCTCGTGGCCCTGTTTACCATTGTCCTCGCCTACCGGCGGCGAGGGCGCGTCGCCGCGCCTGAGCCTTTGAGCGCTGCGGAAGCGCGCCGGCTCAAGCGCATCCTCGACCAGTCCTGAGGCCGGCACCACCTCCTGCAGGCTGGCCCACAGGGAACAACCTTACCGAAATTTAATGCCCTTGAAACTGCCGGGTAATTGGCAAACGCTTATATGTTGGGCCTTGAAGCCTCGGTCCTTGGAGGGATCCCCGGCTCGAGTTTTCACGGATTTCCGCATCCATCTGAGGTGACACATGACCCATTCCGACCGGAGCCCGGCTGCGACGACGAGCCCGCGCCGTCGAATCATCGCTGGCAGGCCCGTACTCGTCGCAGCTGCCGCCCTGATCGCTACGAGCGCGTTGGGGCTTACGCTTGGCAACATCGTACCTTACGCCGCCGCCGAAACCCCGCAGACGATCGATACCCCCTATGGCCGCGCACCTTTGAGCTTTGCCGATCTCGTGCAGAAGGTGAGCCCGGCGGTGGTCAGCATCAACGTAAAGGGCGACAGCAAGGTCGCCGACAATGACCTGCAAATCCCGGGCATGCCCGACATTCCCGAGGACAGCCCGCTCTATGACTTCTTCAAGCATTTCCGTCAGGGGCAGCCGAAGGGCGGCGAAGCGCCTGCCCAGCCGCACCCGACGCTGGCGCAGGGCTCGGGCTTCTTCATCTCGCCCGATGGCTTTGTGGTCACCAATAACCACGTGGTCGAGGATGCCGAGGACATCTCGGTGACGCTCGAGAACGGCGACAAGTTTCCGGCCACCCTGGTGGGCGCCGATGCGCGCACCGACGTGGCCCTGATCAAGGTCAAGGCGGACGGCAAGAAGTTTCCTTTCGTCGACTTCTCTGAGAAGGATCCGCGCGTCGGCGACTGGGTGCTTGCCGTCGGCAACCCCTTCGGCCTCGGCGGCACGGTGACAGCCGGCATTATCTCAGCCCATAACCGCGACATCGGCTCCGGTCCTTACGACTACCTGCAGATCGACGCCGCGGTGAACCGCGGCAACTCGGGCGGTCCGTCCTTCAATCTCGATGGCAAGGTCGTTGGTATGAATACCGCGATCTTCTCACCTAGCGGCGGCAACGTCGGAATCGCCTTCGCGGTGCCGGCAGCGCTCGTCAAGGAGGTCGTACAGCAGCTGCAGGAGCACGGCACGGTCGATCGCGGCTGGCTTGGCGTCGTCATTCAGAACGTGACCGACGACATCGCCAACTCGGTGGGCTTGAAGGAACCTAAAGGCGCCATGATCACCAAGGTGGCCGAGGACGGCCCAGCGGCCAAGCAGGACGTGAAGTCCGGCGACGTGATCGTCGAGGTGAACGGCGAGGCGATCGACGATTCCCGCGACCTCGCGCGCAAGATCGCCGAGCTGCATCCCAACACCGACGTCAAGCTTTCCATCATGCGTTATGGCGAGAAGCACACCGTAGACATGAAGCTCGGCGCCTTCCCCAGCGGCAAGAAGCTGGCCTCGCTGGAGGAGGAGGACAAGCCCGAGGCGGGCGAGGAGATGAAGAATCTCGGACTCTCGCTGGCACCTGCTGTCAAGATTCCCGGCGCCGGAGAAGAGGGTGTGGTGATCACCGAGGTCGCGCCCAACAGCGATGCCGCCGACAAGGGACTCAAGGCGGGCGACGTTATCCTCGAGGTCGCTGGAGAGGTTGTGTCGCAGCCCGGCGACGTCGCCAAGGGCGTGCAGAAGGCAATCGACAAGGCCAAGGACAAGGACAAGGTCAATGTCCTGGTCAAGGTTAAGTCCGGCGATCAGCAGCGCTTCGTCGCGCTATCCCTGAAGAAGGCGTAAACTCGTCTTCTAGCCGGAGGGCGGCGCGGTTTCCCCCCCCGACCGCGCCGCCCACCTCTTTTCTGAAGGGCGGCACAGCTTCTTCGCCTCGCATCGATCGAGGCAGCCTGCCTTAGGAGATAACTCCATACATGCGCGTGCTGGTGATCGAGGACGACCAGGAAACCGCGAGCTTCCTTAGGCGGGCGCTGAAGGAGTCGGGCCATGTCGCCGAGTACGCGGCCGACGGACAGACCGGGCTTGAGTTGGCAAGAGGCAACACCTTCGATGTGCTCATCGTCGATCGCATGCTGCCGAAATGCGACGGTCTCGCCGTCATCGGTACCCTTCGCGCCGAGGAGAACAGAACGCCCGCCCTGATCCTGAGTGCACTCGGCGAGGTCGACGATCGCGTCAAGGGCCTGCGCGCGGGCGGCGACGACTATCTTACCAAACCCTACGCATTCAGCGAGCTGCTCGCCCGTATCGAGGCGCTGGCGCGGCGCTCCTCTCCCGAAGAGGGGAGCACGCGCTTCGTGGTCGGCGACCTCGTGCTCGACCGCCTTTCACACAAGGTGACGCGCGCGGGCGAACCCATTATCTTGCAGCCGCGTGAGTTCCGCCTGCTCGAATATCTGATGAAGCATGCGGGCCAAGTGGTAACCCGCACTATGTTGCTCGAAAGTGTCTGGGACTATCATTTCGACCCGCAGACGAACGTCATCGACGTGCACATCTCGCGGCTTAGGTCGAAGATCGACAAGAATTTCGGCAATCCTCTCCTGCACACGGTGCGCGGCGCCGGCTACAGCATCCGTGACAGCGCTCACTAAGCTTTTCCGCACCACCACCTTCCGCCTGTCGCTGACCTATGTAGCGCTTTTCGGCGCCGCAGCGGTCGTTGCCATATTCTACATCTACTGGAACACCACCGTCCTTTTGACGCGGCAGCTCCACCAGACCATCGACGCCGAGCTCAAGGGTCTCGCCGAGCAGTACAAGGCGGGTGGACAAGACCAGCTCGTGCGTACCGTGGCCGAGCGGAGCCAAACCCCGGGCAACAGTCTCTATCTGGTGGCCGACGCGGAAGGGAAGCGCGTTGCAGGCAATCTCAGCGCCGTCTCGCCCGAGCTATGGAATAGCGTTGGACCGGTCGAGTTCGTCTACAGCCGTGCGGCGCCGGGGGGGACCGAGGCGAGGCTCGCTTTTGCCAATGTGTTCCGGCTGCCCGGCGACTACCGCCTGATCGTCGGCCGCGACATCGAGGAGCGGCGCGAATTGGCCCGGGTCGTTCGCTCGGCCATGCTGTGGGGGCTCGGCGTCATGGCCCTGTTCGGCCTCGGCGGCGGCTTTCTCGTGAGCCGCAACCTCCTGGCCAGGATCGACGCGGTCGCCGCCACCACCCGCACCATCATGGAGGGGGATCTTACGGGCCGGCTCCCGGTCAACGGTTCGGGCGACGAGCTAGACCGCTTGTCGGAGAGCCTAAACCTCATGCTCGTGCGCATTGAGCAGCTCATGGCTGGCTTGCGCGAGGTGTCCGACAACATCGCCCACGATCTCAAGACACCGCTCAACCGTTTGCGCAACCGCGTCGAGGCGGCCTTGCGCGAGCCCTATGGGGAGCCCGTGTATCGCGAGGCGCTGGAACGCACCATCGAGGAGGCGGACGGCCTCATCAAGACCTTCAACGCGCTGCTCTCTATCGCGAGGCTCGAGGCGGGCGCGGGCGGCGAGAACCGGGAGACGCTCGACGTGGCGGCTCTCTTGCGCGAGCTGGCCGAGCTGTACGAGCCGGTGGCGGAGGAACGTGGGCTCGTGCTAAGGGCTGCTGCGGCCAAACCCATCTTGATCCGCGCCGATCGCCAATTGCTTGGTCAAGCCATCGCCAATCTCATTGATAATGCCATAAAATATGGAGCGCCTGCGGCCGAGCGGGACAGCCATGGAGCGAAGCCCGAGATCGCCGTTGAGGCAGAGACGAAGGGGAGCATGGCAGAGATCGTCGTGACCGATCGGGGCCCGGGTGTTCCTCTCGCCGAGCGCGAGCGCGTGCTAGAGCGCTTCGTGCGGCTCGAAGCGAGCCGCTCGGAGCCCGGGAGTGGGCTCGGCCTCAGTCTGGTCTCTGCCGTGGCGCGGCTGCACGGCGGGCGCTTGCAGCTCGAGGACAACCATCCCGGGCTTCGTGTCGTCCTGTCGCTACCGGCGGGGGGCAACGCCAGCCACAACGGCGTACAAGCCCACACGGCGCCGGGGGCCGAGCGCGGCTGGGCGTGACGCCGTTCTTCGAACGCATCGAAGCCTACCCGCTCGTTTATGACGAGTCTCGCGCCGCGGATGTGCTCGCCAGCCTGGCCAAGGCATTTGGCGAAGATCAGCGCTTCGCTGTCGCGGCTAAACTTATCGCTTGCGATGAGCGTGTCCGTGCATTGCTCGCGGGCGCTTTCTCCGGCTCCCATTACCTCGCCGCGCTCGCTTTACGCGATCCCCCCCTCCTTGCCGACTGTCTCTCCCGCGATCCCGACACGCATCTGGCCCAGGCATGTGCGGAGCTTGCCTCCTCCATGGAGGCGAGTTCTAGCCTGAAGGAGGCGCTTTCGCTCTTACGCCGCTTCAAGCGGCGCCTGGCGCTGCTCGTCGGTCTCGCCGATCTCGGCCATGTCTGGTCGACGGACGCAACGCTCGCCGCCATGAGCCGCGGCGCCCAGGCGGTCGTAGTCGAGGGGGTACGCTTTCTCTTGCGTCAGGCACGCGAGGGGGGCCAACTCCTCCCCACCACCGACGCTTCGGCCACGCACGGTTATTTCGTCATCGGCATGGGCAAGCTCGGTGGCTTCGAGCTCAATTATTCCAGCGACATCGACATCATCGTCGTCTTCGACGCCGCGCGCGCAGGTCTCGCGCCCGGCATTGAGGCGCAAGCTTTCTTCGTCCGTCTTACCCGCGATCTCGTGCGGCTGCTGCAAGAGCACACCGCCGATGGCTACGCCTTCCGCACGGATCTCAGGCTCCGACCCGATCCAGGGGCGACCCAGATCGCACTTTCGAAGGATGCCGCCCTCACCTATTACGAGAGCTTCGGTCAGAATTGGGAGCGCGCGGCTCTCATCAAGGCCCGCGTCGTCGCGGGCGACGTCGAGGCGGGAGGAGCGTTTTTGCGCGAGCTTGCGCCCTTCGTCTGGCGCAAATATCTCGACTTCGCGGCCATCGCCGACATCCATGCCATGAAGCGGCGCGTGCACGCCTTCAAGGGCCATGGCGCGATTGCGGTCGCGGGCCACGACATCAAGCTTGGGCGGGGCGGCATCCGCGACATCGAGTTCTTTGCCCAAACCCACCAGCTCATCGCGGGCGGCCGGCATCCCGAGCTCAGGACTAAAGGGACGGTCGAGACGCTTGAGCGGCTGGCCGAGGGCGGCTGGATCAGCACGCAGGCGGTGCAGGATCTTTCGCGCGCTTACCGGTTCTTGCGCCGCGTCGAGAACCGGTTACAGATGATCGCCGATCAGCAGACGCATCTCCTGCCAGCGGACCCTGAGGAGTTCCGTCGCGTCGCCACGCTTACTGGTTTTGCCGACCCCGACGCTTTCGCTGATGTCCTGGTCAAGGAGTTCGCCTGCGTAGAGACCCATTATGGGGCCCTGTTCGAGAAGCTGCCTCAGGCCCCGGCGCCGGCGCCCGCTATCGTGTTCCAGGGCGATGAGGCCGATCCCAATGCGCTTGCGGTCCTGCGGGGGCTTGGCTTCCACAACCCGCCGGAGGCGATGGCCGCGATCAGAGCCTGGCAGTCGGGGCGCTATCCCGCCACGCGCAGCGCATCGGCGCGCGAGCGCCTGACCGAATTCTTGCCATTCCTGCTTGATGCCTTCGGGCGCACTTCCGAGCCCGACCTCGCGCTCGCCACCTTCGACCGCGTGATCGCCGAGATGCCCGCGGGCGTGCAGCTTTTTTCGCTGCTTGCCGCCAATCCAAGCCTGCTGCGGCTAATCGCCGATATCATGGGCACGGCGCCGCGGCTCGCGCAGATCATGGGCCGCAGACCCCGCCTGCTCGATGTGGTGCTCGATCCCGGATTTTTTGGCGTGGTGCCGACGCCGGCCAAACTCAGGGAGCTGGCGAAGGCAGCACTCGACCAGGCAGGCGACTATCCTGACGCGCTCGACCGGGCGCGCATCGTTGGCCGCGAGCAGGCGTTCCTCATCGGCGTGCGCGTGCTCTCGGGCACGATGTCGCCAGGACAGGCGGGGGCGGTCTATGCGGCGCTTGCCGAGACGTTGATCGAGGCGGTCGCCGCCACGGTCGAGGCCGAGCTCGTGCGGCAACATGGGCGCGTGCCCGGAGGGCAGGCGGCCGTGCTGGCCATGGGCAAGCTCGGAGGGCGGGAGATGACCGCTACCTCCGACCTCGACCTGATCGTGGTCTACGACTTTGCCGAGGGGGCGCAATCGGACGGGCCGAAGAGCCTGTCCGGCAGCCAGTATTACGCACGCTTCACGCAGCGGCTGATCAGCGCGCTCTCCGCTCCCACGGCAGAGGGCTCCCTCTATCAGGTAGACATGCGGCTCAGACCCTCCGGCAACCAAGGCCCGGTCGCGACCAAACTGTCGAGCTTCATCGATTATCAGCGCGAGTCGGCGTGGACCTGGGAGCATCTTGCGCTGACGCGCGCGCGGGTCATCGCTGGGCCGCCGGCTTTGCGCCGGGCGATCGGGGACACGATCCGGGAAGTGCTCGCGCGTCCGCTCGACCAGGCGGCCGTGGCGGCGGAAGTGCGCGCCATGCGGGCCAAGATCGAGGCGGAGAAGGGCACGCAGGATATCTGGGACCTCAAGCTGGTGCCGGGTGGGCTGGTCGACGCCGAGTTTTTAGCGCAGTTCCTGCAGGTGGTAAGTGCTGCAACCCATCCCGAGGTGCTCGACCAGAATACCGCGAGAGCACTGTCCAAGCTCGTCGACGCCAGGGTGATCGCTCTTGCCGAAGCCGAGCGCCTCGTCCCCGCCGTCGAGCTCTACCATGCGCTCACCCAATGCTTGCGCCTTTGCCTCGACAAGATCTTCGTGCCCGATGAGGCGCCGCGCGCGTTGAAGGACCTGCTCGCCCGCGCGGCCGACATGCCCGACTTCGCCACGCTCGAAGCCATGCTGAAGGAGACGCTCGTGGCGGTGAAGGAGGCGTTCGACCGGATCGTGACGTGATTTCAGGCCGTTGCCGCGGCGGGTTCTTCCGCTTCGCTCTCGGGGGTTTGCGCCTTCACCGGCAGAGTGCAGGTGACGGTGGTGCCTTGGCCCTCGCGGCTTGAGATGCGCAAGGTTCCCCCATGCAGCTCGATGAGCGCGCGGGAGATGGCGAGCCCGAGCCCGCTCCCCTGATGGCTCTTGGAGAACTGGTTCTCCACCTGCTCGAAGGGCCGGCCGAGCTTGACAATATCGGCTTCTGGAATACCGATGCCGGTGTCCTTGATGGCGATACGCACGTTGCCCCGCGACCGTGACAGATGCACGTCCACGCTGCCGCCGTCGCGGGTGAACTTCACCGCATTGGCGAGAAGATTGAGGAACACCTGCTTCAGCGCGCGGCGGTCAGCCTCCAGCATCAGACGCGACGGGCCGTGACGGGCGAGCGTGATGTTGCGCTCGGCCGCGGCCTGACTCACCACCTTCATGCTGTCCTCGATGATGTCGCCAACATCGACGGTACTGGTGTCGAGGCTGAGACGACCCGCCTCGATCTTCGACATATCGAGGATGTCGTTGATCACCTCCAAGAGGAAGGCACCGCTCGCATGGATGTCGCGTGCATATTCCTGATATTTGGCATGGCCGAGGGGACCGAACAGCGCCCGTTGCATCACTTCGGAGAAGCCGATTACGGCGTTGAGCGGCGTGCGGAGCTCATGGCTGATATTGGCGAGGAACTCTGATTTCGCGCGGTTGGCGGCCTCGGCCCGATTTTTCTCTAACGCGTATTTTTCGGCTAAGTCCACGAGCTGCTGCTTTTGCTGCTCGAGCTCCCGGCGCGACAACCTGAGATCTGTGACGCTTGATCGCAGTTGCTGCTCGCTGTCGGCCAGCCGTTGCTGGCTCTCCTTCAGCACGGTGACGTCGGTGCCGACGCTGACATATCCGCCGTCGCGGGTGCGGCGCTCGTTGATATGCAGCCAGCGGCCATCTTCAAGCTGCGCCTCGTAGGTGCGGGAATCGTCGTCGTTCTTGCCCTCGACCGCGATGCGCTTGCGCACGATCGGCTCTGACGCGGCCGCAATCACGTCGTCATAGGCGGTGCCCGGACGGATGACCTCATCTGGCAGGCCATGGAACTGCTGATATTTCGAGTTGCACATGACCAGACAGTTCTGGTTGTCCCACAGCACGAAGGCTTCCGAGATAGTCTCCACCGCGTCGCGCAACCGGGCGTTGGCGTCCGCCAATTCCAGCACCAAGTCCTGGTCGGTAGCGACGGCTATTGCCGTCAGGTAAGGCTCTTCGCTCTGCGCGGCTCGCGTGATGTGGCCGCGCAGCCTGAACCGCTTCCAGCCGCCGTTGACATGGCGCAGGCGAAAGCCCTGGTCGAACTGCCGGTCGCCGGATCGGAGTTTGCGCTCCACCTCGCCGCACAGATCGTCCTCGGGATGCAGGGCCAAGGCAATCTCACGGAACGCCATGGCACCGGCGCGCGGCTCCTGCCCGAGGAGCCGGTACATGGGCTCAGACCAATAGACATGGCCGCGGGCCAGGTTCCACCGCCAGACGCCGCAGCCGGGCAGCGCCTCGGTGATCTCACCCCCCAATGCGTCATTCTCGCGTGCGCTTCCATCGGCGAGATACCAGAGACCAGCGCCGAGTAACGCCAGCACCAGACCTCCGCAGATGAGGATGGTGATCTCGATACGGGCATCGCGGCGCCAGTCGGCAAGCGCTGCGCCCACCTCTTGCATGAAGGCGACTTGTACGTCGGTCTTGGCGACGTCGCGGACGGTGACGATGGCGTCGGTGCCGTCGGTGAGGGTAAGGCGCAGCACGCCCGCATCGGCGCCGAAGGTGGTCAGCGGCTGCTCGGGTCCGATGATGGTGAGTAGGTTGCCACGGGGCGTTGCCCCGAACGGCGCCCTGGCCTGGATGTCGCCAGTGGCGTCGGCGAGCAGCGCAATGCGGCCGTCGGCGGTGGCGCCTCTCGGTAGGCTCGCGGCGAGCGCGCTCTGCCAAGTGCTGCCCGAGGTGAGCGACTGGCCCTCAAGCTGTTTTGCCGTGATATCGGCGAGGAGGGCCAGCTGCGTTTCTGCCGTCGCGAGGGCCGTGCGTTTGCCATGCATCAACTGAGTTGCAAGACCCGTGGCTGCAAGGGCGACGAAAGTCGCAATCAGTATGGGTACGATGCGGCGAAGCCGATCCGCTTGGGGAAGGTAATGGCGAACGCTGGCGCGAAGGTCCCCCCATTGGGGCTCCGCGAGCGCAAACAACTCCTCACGCGCGGAACGGCTCCGCGGCATTCGGTCCCCCTTTAAAGAGCTCTCCTGCTTGAATCGGAGAACTGCCGCATCTCCGAATCGCCCAACTATTTGAGTCGCGTCGTTTTCGACTGTCCAGATAAAAACTGTGGAAAATAAGTTAATAACTTGTTGACAGAAAGCGAATCTAGATCGGCCCCAAGGTCTTCGTCACGATCTCGTAGCTGTCGGTCGAAAGCTTTTCCGTCGCCAGACGCTGCAGCGTCGCCCTGGCGTGTGCCTGGCGGACGGGCTCGAGGATACGCCAACTCTCGAAGGCGCCCAGTAGGCGGGCCGCCACATGCGGATTGAAGCGGTCGATCGTAAGCGCGGTCTCGGCAAGCAGCTCGTATCCGGTCCCGTCGGTACGGTTGAACCCGGTGGGATTGGCGTGGACGAAGCTGCTGATCAAGGCGCGGACGCGGTTCGGATTCTTCAGCGAGAATTTCGGATGGGAGAGCAACGCGCGCACGGTCTCGACCGAATCGGGTCGTGCGGTTCGTGCCTGCACCGCGAACCATTTGTCGAGCACGAGGGGCTCGTCCTGCCAGCGTGCGTAGAAATGGGCCAGGGCCTCATCACCCACGTCCCCGCCGAGCGGGGCGAGAATGGAGAGGGCCGTGATGGCGTCGGTCATGTTCGAGGCTTCGCGATAATGGCGCACCGCGCGCAGCATTTCGTCCTTCTCGCCCGTACCGACCAGGAGGTCGAGCGCCGTACCGCGCAAGGCGCGCCGGCCAGAGCTTTCAGCCTCCGGTGAGTAAGGCCCCGGCGTGGCGTTCTGGTCATAGAGCTCACGGAGCGTAGCTTTGATTTTGCGGCCGATCGTGGTGCGCAGGGCTTCGCGCGCGTGATGCACGGCGTCGGTATCGACGTCGTGGGCAAGCTCGCGTGCGATGTCGGACTCGCTTGGAAGCTTCAAAAATTCGGCGCGATAGGCGGCGGGCAAGAACTCCGTCAGCGCGGTGGTGCCGAGCGCCTGGGCAAGATGTGCTGCTTCCTTGCCCTCGACGCGGGCGCCAACCCCCCCGCTGTCGCGTGCAGCGGCTGTAAGCAGGTTCGTGGCATAGGTCTGCGCGGCTTGCCAGCGGTTGAACGGATCGGAGTCGTGCAGCATCAGGAACTCGATCTGCTCGAGGTCGAGGCTGAGGGTGAGCCTCACCGGCGCGGAGAAGCCACGCAGCAGAGAGGGCACCGGTGCGGCAGGGACATCGCGAAAGCGGAACACGTGCTCGCGGCCGCTGACCTCAAGCAATCCGTCAGGCGCCACCAATCCGTCTTCGAGGATGAGCGGAAGGTCGTCGCCGTTCTGGCCGAGCAGCCCGACTCTGAGCGGGATGAGCATCGGCTCCTTTTTGGTCTGGCCCGGGGTGGCAGGCACCACCTGGCTCACGGAGAGCAGCGCCGTCTTGGCGCGCCCGTCATATTCAAGCGAGCAGGCAAGCTCGGGCGTGCCGGCCTGATTGTACCAGAGCATGAATTGGGAGAGGTCGCGGCCCGACGCGTCCGCCATGGCCTCGACGAAATCCTCGACCGTAGCGGCTTGGCCGTCATGGCGCTCGAAATAAAGATCGAGGCCTTTGCGGAAACCGTCGCGGCCAAGCAGGGTCTGCAACATGCGGCAGAGCTCAGCGCCTTTCTGATAAACGGTCGCCGTGTAGAAGTTGTTGATCTCGACATAGGAGGCGGGCCGCACGGGGTGGGAGAGGGGTCCAGCGTCTTCCGGAAACTGGTTTGTCTTCAACATGCGCACGTCGAGGATGCGCTTGACCGGACCCGCACGCAGTGCGGCGGTGAACTCCTGATCGCGAAACACGGTCAGGCCTTCCTTCAGGCAAAGCTGGAACCAGTCGCGGCAAGTGACGCGGTCGCCGGTCCAGTTGTGGAAATATTCATGGGCAATCACGGCTTCGATGGCGCCATAGTCGGCATCGCTCGCTGTGTCCGGTCGCGCCAGCACGAGCTTGTCATTGAAGATGTTGAGCCCCTTGTTCTCCATCGCCCCCATATTGAAGTCGCTCACCGCGACGATGTTGAACACGTCGAGATCATATTCGCGGCCGAAGCGCTCCTCGTCGAAGCGCATGGCGCGCTTCAAGGACTGCATGGCCCAGGCGCAGCGGTCCTCTTTGCCGCGCTCGACATAGATGCCGAGCTCCACGTCGCGCCCCGACGCGGTGGTGAAGCTATCGGCTATGTAAGCGAGATCGCCGCCCACGAGCGCGAACAGATAAGAAGGTTTGGGAAAGGGATCGTGCCAGACAGCGAAGTGACGGTTCGTGCCGGGCACGTCGCCCGCGGCGATCGGATTGCCGTTCGAGAGCAGTACCGGAGTTCCCTCGCGCGGGGCCTCGATGCGGACGGTAAAGACGGCGAGCACGTCCGGCCGGTCGGGAAAATATGTGATGCGGCGAAACCCTTCCGGCTCGCACTGCGTGCAATAGGTGCCGCGTGAGCGGTAGAGGCCGGATAGGGCCGTGTTGGCGTCCGGGTCGCAAAGCGTCACCACGTCCAGCGTGAGTGGATGCCCCGGCACCGCCCAAAGGGTGAGGGACTTTTCGTCGACCGCATAGGCCTCAGGTGAGACCGGCCGGCCGTCAAGGGCGAGGCTCTCAAGCGTGAGCCCTTCGCCGTCGAGCTTTAGCGGCAGGCCTCCGGTCGAGATTTTCGGATTGGGGCGGATACGGAGCTTGGAGCGGACGCGCGTGACATGCGGGGCGAGCGCGAAATCGAGATCGACCTCCTCCACGAGATAAGGCGGCGGCGCATAGTCTTTCAGCAGCTTCGGCCGGCGCCCGACTGATCCATGATCGACAATCACCGCAGATCAGATTTCACTGCGTAACAAATCAAATCACAAACAAAGCGCATAACCGTTGAAAGCCTTGCCATCTGTCCAATCTTCTAACGTACCTAACTGTAGGTAACGGGTCAAAACCTATCTGATTCGTTACCGGGTGTTACCGCAGGGAGCCGACCCTTTGCCGAGACGTGCTCTTACAGCCGCGTCCGTAGAACGCATCAAGCCGCCCAGTAAGGGCCAAGTCGAACACTTCGACAAGGGCTTTCCGGGTTTGGCCCTTCGTGTCTCGTACGGAGGAGGTAAGAGCTGGGCGTTCTTTTACCGAGTGGGTGGGCGCCTTCGCCGCATGAGCCTGGGTACGTTTCCAGCCGTCGGTCTTGCCGAGGCTAGAGAAGCGTGGCGCGAAGCTCGCCAGGAGGTGCAACTTGGTCGCGACCCTGCATTGTGGCGCAGGAGCAAAAAGGGAGCTACCGACTTTAGGACCGTGGCCGAAGACTGGCTGCGGCGGGATCAAGGAAAGAACCGATCGCTTCACCTGGTGACTCGGGCACTCGAAAGGGACGTGCTACCGCTCTGGGGCCAGCGCAACATTGCCGACCTCGGGCGACGCGATATACTCGACCTCATTGATGGCATTGTAGATCGCGGTAGCCCGATCATGGCGCGTCGCGTTCACGCTTACCTGCACCGTCTCTTCCGGTGGTCAGTGGGTCGAGGCATCCTTGCTGTAAATCCAATGACGGATTTGCCCAAGCCCGGAAGCGAGACTCGGCGTGATCGAGTGCTTTCCGATAAGGAGTTGGTTGCAGTGTGGCGCGGCGCTGAGCAGCTGGGCTGGCCATATGGTCCACGCATTCAACTGCTCATTTTGACAGGTGCGAGGCGCGAGGAAATTAGCGCGTTGCGCTGGAGCGAGGTTGATCTCGAACTCGCTCAGATAGCACTCAAAGGAGATCGAACGAAAAGCGGGGAGGGACACTTCATTCCTCTATCCCCGCCAGCCCTGGCCGTGCTTGCAAATGCCCCGCGCATCGCGGGCAGCGACGTCGTATTTACTCTGGGCGGAATCAAAACCGTAAAGAGTTGGACGCGAACGAAGGTCCAACTGGACGCGTTAGTTCCCATAGAGCCTTGGCGTATCCACGACCTGAGGCGCACCGTAGCCACCGGCCTTCAGAAACTCGGTCTGAGTTTGCAAGTGGTAGAGGCCATTCTCGGGCATATCTCAGGCTCTCGCTCCGGTGTGGTGGGCATCTACCAGAGGCATAACTATGCCGATGAGAAGCGTGGGGCGCTCAGGGCCTGGGGCCAATACGTAATGGCGCTTGTTGAGGACCGACCTATGGGTTGGGCGCCATGACGCAAAATCGGGCGCGTAATTACGCTCGCGCGGGCTGAAGACGCAGTTCACTGATACTAAGTCACCGGAAAAAATAGAATAAATTGCGCGTATTCAATAGCATATATAAGCCAAACCCATTTCGCGGTAACCTACAGGTAACAGAACCACAAATTTGCATAAGGTGAGGCCCCAGACGCGCTGTCAAGGAATCTGGGGCCCCGGGGCGCGTGTGCCCGCTCGGAGATGGAGCCACGCAATCGCATTCAACCAAGCCCAGATTGCACTTCAATGACACTGAGGAACCAAGATATTGGAAAGCCAAAATAGGGCCTCCTCGCACTCAGGTAGCGGGGAGGCAAAAGTTGATTTTCAAAGCATTGATTTAGCTAACAAAAAACAGCCCCAAAATGACTTCTCCAAAAGAAAACCCCTCCGCTTTGAGCGAGTGAACGAAGTCACTTGGAAGCTGACTGATGGAGAGGGGTCAAACGTGCCCGCTCGTCTTGGGTTCTGGGGTGGCTATCGGACTACGAAGGCTGTGGCGTGGGTAATCAACGTCACCCCCGGTGAATGGCTAGCCAGATATCAGGGTAATCGCCAGGCAAGGCTGACTATGGTCGCAAACCTTATTGGAGCTTTCGTGACAACCATAACGATACCCACAGCCAAGGTTTAAGCAGACTGTCCAAGCACGACCAACCTTTGCCGAGTGATGAGACAAAATGACGGATCCAAAGGGCCAGGAAAGTAGTGACATTGCGTGATGGGAGTCCCTCCCCATCGCCGTGGCCTAGACCCGCTTAAAGAGAAGCGAAGCATTCAAATCCGCGTGATAGTCATGGGCTCGCCCCAGAAGCGACGCCCGTTTTCAGCGACATCGAACGGCGGTTCGCATGCCCTTACACCATGGGGCGCGACCCAACGAGCGAGGTGAGATTGGAGAGCATGAGAGAACATCGGGGATTGGCTCCAGCAAGCATTGTTCGATCCATGGGGCTTGGCGCGGTGCTCTTGCTCCTCGGCGTTGCCATTGTCGGCGGCCGCGCGCTGGCCGACGCGGATTGCGGGGATTCCGAGCCGCCCAAGGCCGCCAAGGGCAAATGCCCGGCCGGCTACAAATACAGCGCCAAGAGGAAGGGCTGCGCCAAAGTCAGTTGCGGCACTGATCGGGTCTGGAGCGGTGAGCAGCAGGCCTGCATCGACAGCCATTCCGCCGCACTGACCGATCAGGATTTCTACGATGAGGCACGTGCGCTTGTCGATGAAGGCTATTTCGCCGCGGCGCGCGATCTCCTGCATCGCATCAAGAAACAGGAACAGCCTCGGGTGCTAAACTATATCGGCTACACCACGCGCAAGCTCGGCGACGTCGACAAAGGCCTTGAATATTACCACGAGGCTCTTGCGCTCGATCCAAACTACCTGCTCGCACGGGAATATCTGGGCGAGGGATATTTGCAGAAGCGCGACTTGGAAAAGGCCAAGGAGCAGCTCATGGAGATCGCGGACCGCTGCGGGGATTCCTGCGAGGAGTATGTCAAGCTGGAGAAGGCGATCGTGACGTTCGTCACCGGCGACGGCAAGGGCGCAAGCTGGTAGCAAACGGGTGACTACCGTCCTCCTGGAAAGCGGCCGGCTGCGCCACGTTCCCAACCGGCTAGCGAGCGAACACGAACTGATCGAGCGGGCCAACCACGTAGTGAAAGTCGTTGGGGTCGTACCAGTACAAGGCGAAAAGGGTTATTGCGACCATGATGGCTGCGCCTAGCAGGACTTGCCGCATGGCATGGCCCTCCGCAAAGGGCAGCCTACTCCCGGGGCAAATCAAAACAAGGCCGTGGTCTGCGGCACACAGAGGTGCGGCTCCGATAGAGAGGCCACTGACTACCGAAGGCAAGAGAAGGATGAGAAGGCGCGACAAAGCGTCAGTGGGGTTGTTTCCTGTATTTTGAGCCCCTATCTCGCAAGTGTGATGGGCTCCCTCCCATCGCAGCCGCAAAGGACCCGAAGCCCCGCTCTCCCCCGTGCGGGGCTTCTTCTTTTTTTGTTCTCGGCTGGATGCTTGCCCAATTCACAGCGCACGGTATCTAGGCCGCGCCTCGACGGCGGCGGCGCACACAGAGAGGTCGCTTCCTAAATTTCTACGGGGGTAGAAGGGGGCGGCCTCTCGCCCTACCGCCAAATGACGCTTCACATGGCGACCGCCTCATTGCCTTGAGTGAGAGGAAGGGGGGGGCTACAACTTAACGGTGTTTCGGTGCATAACTTCCCAGGAAAGCCGGGGGAGAAAGCGGTGACCGAGGAAGACGAGCGATATCTGCGAGCCATCCTCGACGCCCTTCGGGCCGATGATGGCAAGCACTTGAGGGCACTTCTAAAGTCCCTCAGCAAGAGCGACGCGCAAGATGCAAAGGATCTGGCCCAAGTCCTGACTTCCCACCCATCGCTTCATGACCTCATTCCGCACTGACCGCTGGAGCGCAGCCCATGGGCTGGCGATACACGCTCGCTGAAATCCTTGCCATTGGGATAGCCTTTCCGCTGGCCTTCTTCCTTTTGATGTATGGCGTGGTTCGGATCGTCGAACTCATCGCTAAACTACGCAAAACGGGGCAGCTCTAACTTGAGCCTTTGATTATGAACGCAGCGCCGGACAAGTTGAATGAGCCTGCTCCGATTCCCACAGTTCTTTCAGCTTAACACCGGCACACCGGAGAGCTTATGTCGAGAAACTGGATGCGGTTGGCCTTCGATGCAGCTCTGCTGGGGGTCGAGACTCAGCGAGTCATCGGAATGAGGCTGATGAAGCTATCTGCTGGAGGGCCTGCTGCCCGGGCCGAGGCATTGCGCATGTTTTCAGAAAAACCAGCCGCCTTGGCAGAAGCGACGATGACCCTCGCTCGGGGCGGCTCAGCGGAAACCGTCATACGACGCTACCGGTCGCGTGTCAGATCTAATAAACGGCGCTTGTCGAAGTCAGGTCGCTAAGTCCTACGTAGTGCAGCGAGGCACTCCGCTTCAGCGAGACTCATAGCCAGACAACAACTCTCAAAATCGGGTAGTGGGTCCGTTTGAAATCCACGGTCTTGACTTGGGCTTCGCAGCGGGCCATCGAGGTTTGATGGATAAAGTCGAGGTGGTTCGTGGGTACTACCTGAGACGGTTGAGCAGATCCGAGAGCTTCGCGCTTCCGGCACGCCTGTTCCCGCCATAACGACGAACTTTCAGCAACCGAGGCTGTGCATATTGCGGCGTATTAGCTCGCTATAGTCATCTGAAAGGCGCATGCTGGGGAATCACCGGTAAGAGCAACAACGGGCACCGGTGGCTGAGAGCACAAAGACTCCCGCCTGCAACAAATGCGGAGGGAGCCAATGGCCTCTCAAAACCCCCAACTCGACGTATACGATCCTAAGACGCTTGCAGTGATGGACCAGGCGTTCGCCTCTATTTGGGCGGCCGTTCGTGGCCCGGTTGGCGACTATGCGAATGATTGCGACCTTAGAATTGCCGTCGGCCAAAAGCTTCTGAACCTAGTGGCCGATGGAGTGACCGATCCTGCTCGGCTTCGGCAGCTCACCGTAGAGAGCTTAGTCCACTGACGTTCTCTGCTGTTGGACCGGACTGTATGTTCGCGGCGACGATGTCGCTCATATCCATAACTTTGTGGTCCGCCCCGATGCACCTTACTCACACCAACCCACTCGGTCGGTGAGCAATAGAGAGTGGGGCGGACGGTGGTTTAATGGGCGTCACACGCTACATGGTCCGCCCCACGGTGCGCTTCATGTATTGGCATCGGTCAACAATGGCGCGTCCCTCACAGATGGCAATTCGGTCACCCCAACACAAGCCTCTCCTCAACCTGACCCTGCAAGCGCATCGAGGGATGCTGAGGTAACCAGCAATGGCTGCTGGCGTGACTGATCGGCTTTGGAAGATTGGCGAGATTGTCGCCGTCGTTGAAGAATGGGGGCGCGCGCAATGAACCTCTATAATCTTTTACAATTTAGTGTCTGCGTGTTTTCAATCCTTGCCGCAGGGTTCTGGCTGCAGTCAGCAACAACGACGTTGCCCAACCTAACCGAGAACCCCAGACGGGATGGGACTGGCCCATTACCAGACGCGCTAAAGAGCCAGTCACGATGGAGCGCAGCCGGGGCGGCGTGTGCCGGTATAGCCGCCCTTTCCCAATCGCTTGCCGTTATGCTGCCGTATCTTGAGTCAAGCTGACTCACTACCCCCGACTGGAATTGTGTTGCAAACGGCGCAAGGGGTGCATGACCCGCAAAATTTGGTGGACGTCCAGTGGGCACTAAGAAGCCGCTGCCTGATCAATATCTCCGTAACGGCTTCAACTTTTGCTAGTACGATGACGATTTAGCGCGCGGAGCTTGTAATACCGCTCGTCAAGGCCCATGTCCCTTCTACTGGCACGCCGAACTGGGCGCTGACGGTAAGACTACCGTGCCGACTTTGTGCACGCCCCCTTTCCGGAAATTCTCAGCAGTCGAGTGCCCTAGGGGCTTGAGGTCCGCGCGGCGCAGTAGAGCGCTATTAGGCCTCCGAGCCCCACGGTCCGTGCCTCGGAAAAATCGAAAGAACGTAACCCAACAGGCACGATCATGACTACTACCCCCAATCCCCAAACTGCCGCCGAGCAAGCCCGCAAAAATTATCGCGATGTCACCGCCGACATAGCTGTGCCGGAGGTCGTGCGAGTCATGGCCGAGAAGTCCGTAGCTCAGACCCGCGAATTCTATGATCGCTCCAGGGATGCGCTCGACGCATCGCTCTCGACGCTTGAGAGAACCTTCGATGCTGCCGGCCAAGGCGCTGCGGCGTTCAACCGCAAAATCATCGATATCGCCCAGCGGAATGTAAATTCCGGCTTCGACCTGGCCAAGAGCTTGGCGGGCGCCAAGAATCTTGCCCATGTCATGGAGTTGCAGGCAGCCTATTGGCAGAAGCTGTTCAGCGCACTGACAGCTCAAGCTGCGGAAGTCCGCGCGCTGTCGACCAAGGTGACGGCCGACGCGGGCGAGCCGCTCAAGGAGCAGGTGAAACGCGGCGTGGATGAGCTGGGCAAGGCGAACTGAACGTCTGCGCAAGGAAATGCGCCCGCGCCAGTGCTGATTTAGGAGACCGCCATGTCAGCCTTCAACCGGTGCTGGTCGGGGTCAGGCACGCCCGGTAACTGCTGTACGGTCCATGGCGGCGGGAAGCGGCGCTCGGTCATGGCGCTCTCCGCTTGGCAAGCTCAGCGTTCATTTGTTTGTAGAGACTTTCGATCACGGCACGCTTGCGCTCATCCTGTCGCGCCATCCAGATCGCAGGCAGTCCCCCGGCCAAAAGAAGTCCACCAAAAGCGTGGACCCCATGGACAATGATAAGCAGAGCGCCGCCCATCGCGCTCAACAGTCCTAGGATGAAGTACGCGGGCTTCCATAAGCTTTCCTGCCTTGTGAGTTGATCAAAGCATTCCTTTTGCAGGCGGTGAAGCTCATCAGTTGTCTTGTGCTCGTACATCCGGGGTGAGCGCACCGACAAATCAGAGAAGGGCCGACTTCTTGCGCCACGCCAGCCAACCCATTAGCGCGAGGCCGGTGGGGAAAAGTGGAAGGGGGAGATCTTTGACGGGAACTTGCGGTGGATCGGCGGGCCGCGACGGTGGGTCGTTGGCTCCTAGTTTTTGCATTTTAACAGCGTCGCATTTTTACGGCTTGCGAGGAGAGCATATCGATCGCTCTCGCCGCACCCCATGAACTATCTAAAGTCATGCTCTGCTTATCAATGACATGGGCCACCCCCAGAAAAGTGGCCCGACGGTAACCGACCAGGGAAGCCGCCGAGCCTAACCACCGCCCAGGGTTTCCAACTCGACGGTAGCTAGCTCTACCTGACGACCGAAACGAAGAGCATGCGCTAACACTATGCGTGGGGAACTTTGAGGTCGCAACAACGTTCTGCCACCATCAACCCATCAAATTTGCGAAGGAGTCGGTCATGGACTGGAATCGTGTTCAAGGAAACTGGAAGCAGTTCGAAGGCAAGGTCAAGGCGAAGTGGGGCAAGCTCACCGACGATGACCTAACTGCCATCAATGGCCGCCGTGAGCAGCTCGAAGGCAAGATCCAAGAGCGTTACGGCATAGCCAAGGATCAGGCCCGGCGAGAAATCGACGATTGGTTTACGTCACAGGGCTTCTAGCTCAAGGCTCGACTTCTTTTTTTGGAAGTAGGACGGCCTCCGGTTCCTGCGTATTGCGCGCGGCGGATAGCTGGCGGTTACTCGGGCCCAAGGGCCATCACAGATTTCGTCTTAGCGATGGTGCCGGTCCCGTTGGTTGGAACCGGATGCTGACTGGTGACGCAAGCCGAAAGCGTGACAGCCAGAGCCACGACAACGAGAATGGCTCGGACGCCTTTCATCCCATTACGCTCAATTGATGCCCCAACCCGCCATTGGGGTCGCAACCGCGCCTGCCGTTGCACCAGCGACGCCGCCAATGGGACCGGCGAGAGCGAAGCCGGCTACACCGCCTGCCGCGCCTCCACCGATGGCCTCCTGGGTTGTCGTGCAGCCACCCAACGACAAGGTGACGACGACAGCAAGAACAAGACTTGTACGCACAGCAACCCTCGCTCGCGAGAAACGAGCGGCTCCGGTGCCAACTGGCAGGAGCTAGCTCACCGAAGCCGCCGAGAGGGGTCGAAGAACATCCCCCCATATCGACCCCAACCCAAGCCGAAGAGGCTAAGGATAAAATTTTACTCAAATCTGAATGAGCCGAGACTTACCGGAGGAAGAGGTAAGCGGCCCGACGGGAGGTGTTGTCGCGCGCCGGCCTAACCACCGCAGGGAAGGTGCAATTTCGACGCGGCGGCTTACGTACCAACGATTCTGACTGACCGCGCGTTCCAAATAACAATTCAATCACTCAAAGGAAATTTCAGTTATGGCCGATGCAATTCAATGGGGCCTCGCCACCCCAAAGCCAATTGATTTCTCCTGGCTGGGCAATCTCCCTGACGCTTATCAGCAGGGAGTAAATCAAGCTCAACAGAATGCAGTTCTCGCAGCCCGCAAGAACCCTGTCCTTGGCACGGACGGAAAGCTATCGGCCTATGCTGCGAGCGTCGTCATCCCCAGCGTTACCGATCCACACGGCTACGCCTATGACCGTCGCAACAATGCTGAGTACGAAGCCGAGCCATAGCATGTCTTGTTCCCATTGGTTCGTCAGCCCCACATGGAAACCCGCAAGGGCCAGCATCGTTCCATGAAGGACGACTACCAACGGGCCAGCAAGGATGACGCCGAGTACTGGGTGCAGCTCTAATCGCTGCTCTCAGGAAAACGGGTTGTCGTCCCTTTGTTGAGCCCCCCTTCCCATCTCTCGAAGAGTTCCCAGACCGTCACTACAACTGCGGTCATAATGATCAATGCGACAGCCGCCAGAAGTCCGAGCGTAAAGTCCATGACTCCCCTCCGTTGTGAGAATCACGCCTAACACAAAGATCAAGCGAATTGGGGGACCGATACAAGCTCTTACAGTGTAACGCTCTGTAACTGACGAAAGTGAGTGAATGATGATCGAACCAAAATTGGCGCCTGATCCAACAGGCAAAAAGCAGGATACGCGATTTAAGCCAGGGGCAGACCCAAGGGCGGCACGACACTTTTGACGGGAACAGGTCTGTTTAGCAACATCGTGGTCACCGCCCCCAATTGCACGATCATAACCTTGGATCTCTGCCCAACCGTATCCTTCGACACAACGAGTGCGCTGGACGCCTCGCTGCTCAGTGCCCTCGGGATTTCCGGGAACGCGTGGAACCTTTCCTCATTCGATACTGCGGAAGGCACCAGCAACGGATTCCCACAAAACTCTGCGGAGGCTCTGAACACACAGATCGTTCCCGAACCAGCGACCCTATTGCTCCTCGGCACCGGTCTGTTTGGCCTCGGCCTGATGCGTCGGAGAAAGCGCATAAGCGCAGGGTCGCCATAAAGGCGGCGGGGAACCATGCGTAACGTGCAATCGAAATGCGAAAGCCATCGGGCAAGCCTGATGCGGTGGCGCAAAGCCGCGTAACCACTGCATGGGTATCATCCAGCGCAAGCTAGAACAGTTGCAGCGGGCACTTAAGCTGTGGCGGGCTCGTTGGATCAGCATATTGGTTGATGGCAACGAGAAAGATCAGTCAGCGGCCTACGACCGAAACAAGGTTCTTCATTATGGGTATCTTTTTTGGCGTCCCCAGGGGTGTAGCAGAGCCGGGACCGCCCGATAGCAGAATTGATGGCCTCACGCTTCGTTCCAAAAAGACAACCCCGGCGCTTGAGGACACCGGGGCTTCTCTACTTGATCCCATGCAACTGAACCGGCTGATGAAGCCTTTGCGGAGGGTACCGGTTCTGTGATGATAACTCCGCTCCCGCTTGTGGGTTCCGTTAGCCGCTAGGACATTTGTCAGATCTGAAACAGGATGCTCGGTCGGTCATAGATCGACAATCATCCCTTTCGGCCCCTCGGCTCTTAGGCTTCCGCGCGGGCAAAGCCAAGGCCTGACCGCAAGGGACAGGAGGGCAGGGGCAATCGGTATTGGGTTAGTCGGAGACTTCGCTCAGGATGCGTCTGGCGATCTGGGCGAGCTTGGTCAGGTCGTCGCCCAGGTTTTCGGGCTCCTGCTCGGCATGCTGGACGAATTCCTCGATCAGCTTCAGGAACACGGGCGCCCGCACGATCACCTGTGCCTGCTGCTCGATGCGGTAGGGGTCGAGGTCATATTCGGCTCCCGGGACCCGCCAGCCGCCCCAGTCATGCTCGGTGGTCACGACCATGGGGTGGGTGCCAGGGTACGGGTGGTGGCCGCATTGCTCGGAGCTTTTCCAGCGATTCTGGCCGCGCAGCACGCGCCACTGGCCGTTCGGCGATCCTTGCGTGCCGTTATGGAGGGCGAGCAATTCTTCCTCCAGCTCCTCTTGGGCGAATTCACGCCCCATGCCGCAGTCATAGGCGATTTTGATTGGCTCGTCGCAGCCCCGGATCCATTTAGGCACGACGGACTCGACATAAGCCCAGGTGCCGACCGGCTTAACGAAGACGCGCTGCGCCTTGTGAAACTTGGCTTTTGCCATCGTTTGACGCCCTGAACTCGGAGCTCTTGGCGGTTTGCTCCTTGGGAGCCTAAGCTCCGTACCCGGAGACTAGGGGCGAAAAGTTAAAATTTGAGTATGGGTCCTAAGCATGAGCACTTTATTTGAGGTAAATCAATTGCTTGGCGTTCGTGCTGTTTCTGCCTGAGACGCCTAGTAAGCACATAGTAAGCACTGGCTCCATGTTTCGAGCCCTTTTTGCAAAAATGCAACAGTGCTGCCCTAATCGTCCTAAAGGGTCGGGGACCGCCTTCCCGCGGGATGCTGTCTCTGAAATATTGTTGCTGCTTTGTTACAGAATCGCCGTTCGTCTAAGGGGGACAGGCATGTTTGGGGGACTGACAAAAACATCCAGCCGCATTGCCATCGCAGCCGCACTTGGCATGACGCTCGGCGGTTTCGCCATGAGCGCTCACCCCGCCAAAGCTGCGGATCTTGGTGGCGACTGCTGCGCCGATCTCGAGGAGCGGGTCGCCGAGCTTGAGGCGACGACGGTTCGCAAGGGCAACAAGAAGGTCTCGGTGACCCTATCGGGTTGGGTCGTCAAATACGGGGCTTTTTGGGACGACGGCCACGAGAACAACTTCTATGTGGGTGACAAGCACACGACGCTGTCGAGCCACTTTACCATTTCAGGCCAAGCGACGATCGCTCCCGGCTGGACCGGCGGTTACAACCTGACGGTCGAGGTGCGCGGCGGCAACGCGGTTGGCGACGACAATCAGTTTAACGAGAACTCGGCCAACGGCACGAGCCTGGACATTCTGGGCAACACCAGCGCGTTGCTCTCCTATATGTGGATCAAGAGCGACAGATGGGGCACGGTGAACTGGGGCCAGCTGTCCCAGGCCACGGACAACGTGGCGCTGCTGCCTGACCTCTCGGGCACGATCATCGAGTCGAACGCGGTGCTGTTCGATGGGCAAGCCTTCTTCATCCGGCCCAAAGGCGCCAAGAACTCTACTGACATGGGCATAGGCAGCGACTTCACCTGGGGCTCGGTCGTGAACTGCCTATCGGCGGGTGGCGGCATCGGGGCGGACTGCAACGGCTATCCTGAGAACGGCGTCCGTTACGACAGCCCGACCTTCGGCGGCTTCAGCGTTTCGGGCGGTGTCTACGAGGATAAGGTGAAAGACATTGCGGTGAAATACGCCGCTGATTGGAACAGCATCAAGTTCGCGGCTGCCTTCGGCTACAGCAACATCACCGACGAGGGTTGCACCGGCAGTGGCTCTTGCAACAACCTCGTGCTAGCAGGTGGTGGTGGCGCACCGTTCCAGGGCTTCCGCCGCGATGCGGATGTTTGGCAGGTTGGCGCCTCGATCATGCATGTTCCCTCCGGTCTGTGGGCTTATGGCCTGTGGCAGCAGGAGGACAACAACGGCACGCAGTGGAAGGAGCTCAACTTCAAATCCGTTTGACAGCAATGGCACTGCCATCGACAGGCTTGTCAATTCCAATGCCAACCAGACGGACGTCTGGTTCGTCAAGGCCGGTATCAAGCGGACCTGGACGCCTCTCGGCGCCACGGTGATCTGGGGTGAAGGCGGTCAGTATGAGAACATGTTCAACAAGCTCTGCGGCCAGCCTGGCCCCCATGGAGTTTGCCTCACCCCGATCGCTACGGGAGGAACGAGCAACTTCGAGGGTTTCAACGGTTTCCCCAACGTGGCGCTGGCAGAAGTCACCGGCTCGACTGTCAACCGCTACGGCGCCGGCATCATGCAGGAGATCGACTCCGCAGCCATGCATGTCTGGTTTAACTGGCAGCACCTCAATCTCGACATCAATGCAGTCAGCTTGGGCGTGTGCAGCAACGAGAATGCTTGCCCATCAGCGGGAACGAAGATCAAGGGCAGCTACGAAGACCTCGACATGTTCATGCTTGGTGGCGTGATCTTCTTCTAGGTACAAACCTTTCCCCAAACGGGTCCATCCCCTGGGGAAGATCATCGCCGCAACAGGGGCCGGTCACAAGCCGGCCCCTTTCGTTTTTCAACCGCACGCTACTATGCAAACCTTCAGGTGACTCGGAGCAAGTCACTGGCGGGCTAAAAGCGGCTCCGGTAGGTAGTGGCCTCTTCATTCGGAGCCGTTACTTCATGCGATGCAGGCCGTGGCCTGGGCCTTGCAATCGGGTTCTTCGAAGTAACTCTCGCACATCGGTCATTGCGGACAGTTCCTTTGGCAACGAGCCACCGTGGCCTGCCAAAAGTGGCTCCCCGCTCTAAAAACCGAGAATAAGTTGTAGTCGAATTTGCTCTCGGGCCAGCCCCGGAGCTTGTTCGGGCACGAAGCAGGCGAACCCACGTTGTTTTAGGACTTTGGCGTCGTCGCACCAACTCCCGCCGAGCCGCTTCCGGAAGCCTGGGTATTCGTAGTGGGGCGAGCATTCTGCCGAGGAGCAGCTTCACCCTCCCCTTTTCTTTCTCGACTTTCGTCGGCACATCGCCTCGAGAAGAGGCAACAAATTGATCGCATTAGGTTCATGGGTTTTATCCTTCGTTCTCACTCTGTGTTCGAAGCCCCATAGGAGCCGAGCGGTCCTTCGAAGCAATCTGGTCTAGCTCCTTCGCGAGATCGATTCCCATGAAGAGGGTTCCTGGGCTGAAGCTCGCCCCTTGATTGATCATCAGTGGACCCTCAGGAGCGTCAATCTTAATAGGCTTTGTGCAGGTCCACGCCCCATGGCCCTGACATTGAAACCGTTTCCGGAATTCTACTTCGGTCATCATTGCCTCTCTCTTACCTAGAAGAGCCGACGACACGCATGAACTTGAGAGGCGGCTCGGTCGCAACCATCCGGAGCATCAACGACGATTAAGGCGTGGGTTAGTCCACGCAGCAATTGGATCGTCTAGGCTTGAAATCGGCCGCATTGAGGGTTCTTGTACGCTTACTTACAGGCATGGAGTACGAGTGCAATGGGACGCCCACCCATGAAACACGCTTTCGCCATCTGCTATGCGAAGGATGGTGTCGAGTTGCAGCGCTACACCATCAGCGCCCTCAGCCAAGTCGCAGCCGAAGCCGAGGCCGACGCTCGGTTTGAAAGAGCGCGCCCAGAATTGAGCAACGATCCCTTGGTCTCCCGCCGAGTGGAGAGACTCTGAATGGCCAATGAGTGTTCATGGGCGTAGCCGCCCGAATCGGGTTGTCTTGCGTCTAGCGCTGGAACGCGGCGCCGGGTAGCGCAGGCAGATCTCCGAACATCCCGCTGTATCGCGTTTCGCTGAGTACCACGGCGTTGTCCAGAACCTCAGCCAACGGGATCTGTTTCCAAACACCTTCGACCAGCCACCAGGCTTCCTGATCGGTGAATCGCACAGGGTTCTCGTCGAGCATGCCAAATTGGATGTGCGCCGGTGTTAGCCCCAAAGTCTGCGCACCTTTAACCGCGGAAACGCCTGGCCTTAGGCCTGCGTTTGACGCTCGTCTTTTGGGGCTTTGCCCGAGCGGGGATGCCGGCGTCTCCTTTTCAATCTTAGGAGCGGGTGCGATCTGGTGCGCTTCCTCGGTTGGAGCCGGAGGCTTAACTTCTATCTTAGCTGGTTGAGGTCTCGTCGTTTTCTTTAACCCCTCCTTTTGTCGTTTGGGCGAATTCTTTCGTGAAGGCGTTGACGCCGCGGGCTTCTGAGTTAGCCTGGGTGTCACTGGTTTCCTCTCAGGTACCTCCCGGCTTCCAAAGCCGAACAATCGCCATAGCAGACCTGGCCTCTTCTCATTTCCGCTCATGAGCTAGTCTCGCGGGTCCGGTAGAGCCAACCGCTCCGGCGGAGAGCTCCATGATGTGCGGACATGGTGATGCCGAACGTTCCGGGCTTCTGCCAACGTCCAATCCATGATGGCGCGTGATGCACTTAGGGATCAATGCGACTTAAGGGGAGAGGCCGCCCCCTTCTACCCCCGTAGAAATCGAGGAAGCGACCTCTCTGTATGCACCCTCTGCAGGGAGCTGGACATACTGCGAAATGAATCAGGCGGGAGCGAGGTAAGCCCAATACAAAAGAAGAGGGCGCAAGAAGGGCAAGGCTGCATAGTTATAGCCAGCGCATTTCCACGCTGATAACTTGGATCCCTAACCCATCAATGTCGGGGGGCAATGATGCGGTGATCACCTTTAGCCGGATTTGTTCTCGCTCTTTGGACAAATCCTGCTGGCGCGGCCGTTTAGCGCAACCGATGTCGCTGCTACTCACCCTCTCTGCGCTTGATCGCCTTGAGACGCCGTTTAGAAAATCCTTCGCGCTTACGACGTTTAGGTTCCGATGACTCGCCAGTGAGATTGGGCTCGGGCGCTAGAGCAATTGCCGCTGTGTCAGCGGAGGGCTTGTCTGCGCACAATTCCGGGCGTGGCGGCCAGTTTTCAATCCACGCGATCGACAGTCCAACCTCGTTCGCTCTCGCACCGTCATAAAGTGGGTGCTCTTTGAGGTAAGCGGCAATGATCTTTTGTGGATCTTCACCCCTGTGACCGACAAGGAAGCGAATGACATAGCCGCTATCCATGGCCACGGTGAAGTCGCCCATGACCCCACCAAAGAATGTAGGTACTGCCATTTACCGCACCCTGTGAGTTAGAGGTTCTGATGGCATCAAGGGCGTTCATTCAGGAGCCCCCAAAGGCCCCGACGACGACATCCCCAAATTGAGCAGATTGTCATATGTCGAGCTATTGCTTGAGTCGGACGTTGTTGACGCCAGCTTAAGCGTCCCATCCGCATGAAATATGCTGCTTGTCGTGGTATTCCCAACACTGTGAGGCGAGGACCTGTCCCAAGCTTTTTGGGGTATCGGAAGTCCACTACAGAAGCTTTCGAGTCGGCGGCACCCCTCTGAGAAGTCCGGGGAACGGGCTGCCACCGGGCGACGGCGTTGTTCACGTTAGGTTGGCATAGCGCTTGCTTCACCCCCTATGCGTGAAGTCGTACAGGAGTGCGCACAATGTCTGATACAGGCGGTCTCACCGTAAAGGTGAATGGCACTGACATCATCGTCAGAATGCCGGGGACTACTAACATAGCGATCTACCACAAGCCCAATGGTTCCCCTCAACTAAGGTCCAAGGTCCAGGTAGGACCCGTCGATTTCCGCGTCCACGCATGGACGTTAGCAAACGATGCGGCGCATCAACTTGGTTGGCTGCAAATGGAGCAAGGTGGCGGCTGAGCCCGAGGCAGAGAGGCTGCCACGAGGCGAAACGGGCGGCTCCGGTCCAGTAGGAGTGGGCAAGATGGACATGCGGGCTCCAATTAATGGAGCAGCAGGGGTGTATGACGCTGCATGCGCGATTGTTGCCAGGCTTGGAAGGCTACCCTGGCGGACACCGTAAGCTCGGGTACTTCCTCATCGCCTTCGCAGTTCCACTTTAACAGGCCCAGAGTGTCTAGTTCTGCACCTATGTAGTGCCAAGCTCGCTGAAGCAACTCTGAGTCGGTCCATACTTCTGCGGGCGCATCCAACGAACGAAGGCAACGCATGAAGACTTCGACCAATGCGTCGGGGTCCTCGGTCATGGTTACTCCCAGGCCTACTACGCCTCCACGTTATCGCAGAGCTCTTGCTGGGCCGTGAAACGGATCGGCCAAATTTGAAGGGTCGCCTCAGTACTTAGGGCCGAGGAAACCGGGGCATCTGGCACTTAGCGGACTAACCGGTCGGGCACTGTGACGTCACCTTCCGACCCGTAGCGGACGTATGAAGCCAAAGCTGTCGCGAGTTGGCGAAGCGAGCGCGCAGGCTATGTTCCTCTTAGTGGAGCGCCGCCCACGGAGCGGTCCATATCGGGTTACGAACGCGCGATAATTGCTGCTACTCTTCTTTCAACACTCAGAAGCGACCCAAACATTGAACCTATCGCAATGACTGCGGCTAATTCGATCAGTGCCGTAGCTTACGTTCCCGGAAACCTTTCATTTACTCTGAACGGTCAGCGTCTGTTGAATTCGCACAACTTTTAAATAACCCAGAAGCGATAGCCTTGTGGTTGTTCCGGGTTCGACTGAAACCCAAACGATCTTCAAGGAAGAACTAACCAGGCGTGTTCTCACATTCGCTAAGTGACCAATCGCGAAGTCGCGCGACCGGCTCTGGACGCCAATTCAATCCCATCGTGTTCCTCATTGCGAGCTTAGCAGCCGCCGCCATTTTGGTGGCGATTGTGGCGATCCCGCAATGGCTGTCGAAGCAGGCTCGGTGGGAGGTGCTCCGTTCGCATGTCGGGGAGATGGCGCAGTCCGCCGCTAGCGTTGTCGATGGGGACCTGCACCGTCAATTATTGGACGCCGCGAACTATAGCGACGAGCTTTACGCACGCGCGTTGAAGCCGCTCGTGCGCTTTCACTCCGCAAACCCGGATATTTTTTACGTTTACACGATGGTCGATCGGGGGGGTGTGCCGTATTTCATCCTCGATACCGCAGCTTCACCCGAGCTGTATACCCACCATCAGCTGCGCGCCTCCGGCTACTTGGAGCATTTTAGGCTCCGCAAGGCATACCAAGACCACTGGTTGGCGCAGATTGCGGCGGGCAAAACTTACGTGACTCCCACATATGAACGGGATGACTACGGGAACTTTCTTACCGCGCATGCCCCCATCTACGACAGCCAGGGCCGGTACAGTGGCTTTGTCGGCGTGGATTTCGATTTGCAATACTACCTCGCCGAGGAAACGCGCTTCCGCTCAATCGAAATTGGGAGCCTAGCCGCTGCCCTAGCGGTGGCATTGGTGATCGGCTATTTGGCGGCGGTCTACCACTCAGATTTGCATCGTCGCATTCAGGAGCATTATTACAGCTCCATTCGCGATGGTCTGACGGGGCTGCTGAACCGTCGTGGGGTCATGGACGCCGTCGATAAGTCATTGGCGCGCCACACTTCGAGTTATGCGACGCTTCTCCTCGATATCGATAATCTGAAAATGATCAACGACCGTAAAGGTCACGTCACCGGAGATGCGGTCATTGCCCGCACCGCCGACGCTATTCGCCAAAGTATCCGCGAGGGCGACGAGTGCGCGCGACTGGGAGGGGACGAGTTCTTGATCTTTGCTGCCGATTGCGACACGGAAGGCGCCGAGGAAATTGCACGGCGTATTCTTGCCAGACTGTCCACGCAGGAAGAGTCGCTGGATGGTGCCAGGTTCAGTGTGTCTATCGGTATCGCCGTGCAGGAGCATTCCGGCGCTCGGTTTGACGAGATGTACCGAGAAGCAGACGCGGCCCTATACCACGCCAAGGCGGAAGGTAAGAGTCGGATTGCCCTATTCGCGCCATTCATGACAGCAGCATTCCAACCGGCCAGGCCGTCAGCGTTTACTGCGTAGATATTGTGTCTGCTATTGGCATATCTGCAAAACGGTACGATCCATGCCAATCTGGGGGTCACGGTGATAGGCAACGCTGATCCGGATATTCACTCGGACAGCGTCATCGCAGCTTATCGTTTCAACTAAGGTCTGGTGTCCGCTTTGCGTCAGAAGCTGACGTTACGACGACTTAGCGAGTCTGAAGGGCCAAGAGGACTCCCAAAGGAGCGCTGTCGGCCACCACGCAGCCATGCCTGAGCGATACCGCCACAACGGCGCCTAGCCCGTAGTCCGACGATTTGGTCCCCGCCTACGTTGGCTTGGTGGACGTAGGGGGGATCTCCATTACGGCGCGCGAGTCTCCCTCTTCCCTACCACGCACCCGAACTCCACGCCTATCTTACCGTCGCCCTTCCAAATGATGCGGGCCGCGCGGCAGGTTATATCGCTGTCAATGTGGAGATCAAACTCTTGGGGGATGCCCAGGAGGCTAGGTAGGACGAGCAGCGCGCCGGACGGTGATAAATTGCGCACGACGCAGTCGATGACCGAACGGCCATCGTTAAAGACCAACCTGCCCCTCTTGAGGGTGCGCTTGCGTGGCTCTCTGCGCTTTTCCATTGCTGGCACCGCCTCAGCTTCGTGGCGACCCCTTACCCGATCCACCCCAGCTTCCGCGCCCTAGGGTGCGCAAGTTGCCAAGCTTCGGTCAACTTGCCGCCCGGCAATTGATCGTGCCCATGGGGGTGTTGCCTAAGTCACACAGAATTTCGGGATTGGACTTCGGCTTGCCGAAATAAAAGCCTTGGCCGCTGTCGCAGCCAAGTTCCACAAGGCGGTTGCGGACGTCGAGACACTCGACACCTTCGGCTATCGTTTCAAGTCCAAGCGCGCGGCCAAAAGCTATCATGGCTTGCACAATTTTTTCGTCGGAGGAATTGGTCAACATACTGGTCACAAACGAGCGATCGATTTTGATTCCGTCGACCTTAAACTCTTGCAAGTAGGAAAAACCAATAGCACCAAAATCATCGATCGCGGTTCGAATCCCGATATTGTGCAAAGATTGCAATGTGGATTTGACCTGAATCGTTGGATTCAAAAACATGGACTCTGTGATCTCAAATTGCAGCCGACGAGCAGGGAAAGAGTGCTCAGCAAGAATGCGTAGGATATCCTCAGCCAAGCCAATGTTCGTAAGCATGCTCGGATGCAAATTGATGCTCACCGTAAACGCTTCGGGCCAACTCCGTGTGTCCTCGAGAGCCTTGTGAATAAGCGAATAAGTCATTTCGGTGGTCAGGCCTGTGGCTTTCGCTATCGGGGTAAAGACTGCTGGCAGAAGCAAGCCCAGCTTTGAATGCTCCCAGCGTGCCAGCACCTCAAACCCAATGACATCCCCGGACTCTAGATCCACAAGAGGCTCATAATATGGAACGATCTGACCGGTCTGGATGGCGGCGCGAATCTCGTGTTCGAGTTCGATGCGCTGTCGCAGCTCTTCATCCATTTCCTGACGGAAAATTTGATACCTGCATTGGCCATCTGCCTTGGCCCGATACAAGGCCATGTCGGCTTGCCGCAGTACCATCTCAACCTTGCTCCCATCTTGCGCCGCCAACAGGTTCACGACGCCAGCACGTTCTGCGCAGCAGATGGTGATTCCGATACTCGCGCCAACATTTACGGACAGGGCGGCAAGTTGAATGGGCTCCTGAACCTCGTTTAAGATGCGCCGAGCGACTTGCAGGGGAGCGTCTTCATTGGCGCCAACAGGCATCATAATCCCGAACTCGTCGCCACCCATACGCGCAACGAGAGCGCTGTCACCCAAGATTTGCTTCAGGCGGATGCCAGTCGTCCGTAATACCTCATCTCCAACTCTGTGCCCATAAAGGTCATTCAGGGGTTTGAATTGATCAAGGTCCAACAAAATGACGGCGCACTCTTCGTCGCCTTTGAGGGTAGCACTCAAATTTTCGATGAACTGGCGGCGGTTTGGCAGCCCTGTCAAAAAATCTGTGTAAGCAATGCGGTGCGTCTCTTCCTCTGCTACCCGCAGCTCTGCAGCATAACGACGGTTGAGGAGGACAGCGTACATCCCGATGAAGAAAATCATCGCCACAACTTCCCACAGGCGCCCTCCCTCCTGGGCGCGCATGAGGTCGTATACGAAGCAAAGGGCTGCAACGAGCGCCATTGTCTCCAGGCGCGTGAGGCGTCCTTGCAGTCCAAATAGTCCTCTGGGAAAAGAGAAGCCGGTCACTTCCTGGTGCACACATACGTTAGGCGCGAGAACTGTCCTGCAATTACCTGTGGCAGAAATTCGTAAACCAAGTTTTAGACAATCCCGTAATGTTAGACGCTTATCTCCTTCAGAGATCCCGCCGCTGCGTCAGCAAGAGTCCGCTTTGGGTTATACGTTTGCTATGGAGGAAGCCATGTTTCGCAACAAAAGGTCTTGTGCTTATCTGAATGGAGACGGGGCCGTCCGCATCGCCTGAATTTGGGCCGTGGCGACATCGGCCAGTTGCAAACGCTTCGACAGGAGCATTGATCCGTTGCAGCTAAGATTGCCCCTTCTAAGTATGGTCAACATCGTCCTCATCGCCTTGTCGGGTTTGCCCCGATCTTTTGCCGCGGAGCAGCCGTCGGACGTTCCGGCGTGGCTGCGGGCCCATGTCGGCGAAGGCGAAGGCCAAATCGCACAAGTGGTTTTGCAGAGGGCGCGCGCGCTTTACCTGCAAAAAGTGAGCGAAGGCGCGGTTAAGAATCCCTGCTACTTCGCCATGGACGCTACGCGCCCCGGCGGGTTGGGGCGCCGGTTTTACGTCATCTGCGAAACCGATCAGACGTTTCGCGCGGTTCCAGCGGGTCACGGCAACGGTCGCGATTTGAAAGGCATTGCGGATTTCGCAAACGGAATACGGTGCGCGAAGAACTTCAGCAATGCGATGGATTCCAAACTGACGACCGGCGGGGCCTATGTGACGGGAGAGGAGATCACATCTTTCAAAGGTTATTATCGCAACTCATCGGGAAAATATGTGGTTTTGAGCCGCTCGTTCGTGCAGTTTGACGGCGAAGGCGACACCGCAAACGCCAGACCGCGCGCCATCGGCGGGCATCCGGCCGTATTGCTGAGGGGAGTATGCCTTCGAAAAGATCCGGACAGCCCTTACGCGAACCACGATGGTTACGCTCCGTTTGGAAAGCTGGTGGATTACTCCGGCGGCCGCAGCAACGGCTGCACCAGTTGGTCGGCTTCGGACGCCGGGCAAATCATCCCGATGATGAAGGACAAGCCGACGACGCTTTACATTTATCCTGAATCAGACGACATCGACGCCGTCGCGCAAGCGGTGAAGGCCGGCCGGTCGCCATCGCGCGCGGGATTATATTGGAACGCCTCCTGCCTGAAAGAAATAAGCTCTCCGAAATTTTGGCCAAAAGAAACCCTCGAGCCGATCCTCGCTCAATACAAAAAGGATCATCCGGCGCCACCGCCGCGGCCGACGCCGATCTGCAAGTAGCGTGAAATTTGTCTCAGTGCCTTGACTCTTGTCCGCTGCCGCGACGTCTCTCCTATGGCCGCGACAAGATGAAGAAGAACGAGGACTTCCTGGCCAGGGTCCGCTTCTGGCACATAGCGAAAGTTAAAATTTGGCGCCCTGCCTTGGCGCAACCTGCTCTTGGCCTTGCATTCCACGGTGTTGGCGGCGCTCCCTGGGGGTGACGCCCGCGTGTCATTGTCCTATGAGGCGTCTCGCCATGACCGAACCGCAGCCCGTCTCTCCACCCAAGCTGTTTCTGCCGTCGAGGCGCTTCGGGCTCACACTCGCCGGGTGTGCCCTCGCGGCGCTCGGCTTCGCCCTTTTTTTCCGCTACGGCCTCATCCAGAACACCCCAATCGGGCTCGCCTGCGATGCGGGCGAAGAGAGCTTCACCTGCATGGCGCGGCTCGCTGTCATTCTACTTTTCGTACGGAACGTGTTCGGCTGGACGGCGCTCGTAGCCGCGATCGTGCAGCTCATCTGTCCCAGCCGCATCGCTTTGGGCATAGGGCTCGTTGCGGCAGCGCTCGGGCTCGTGCTCTACAATCTCCGCCTCTCGGCGCTGGCGGTGGCGCTTCTGGTGCTCAGTCTGGCGCGGGCCGCGCCCGAAGGACGGCTCGCGTCCGGAACACGGATGGCGCCCACGCGACCGCCTGCGTCCGAAGGGCGGTGAGGGACAGGAGGAGCAGGAGGGCTGCAAACCAGAGCGCCTGCCAATTGGCGACCCCCTCATTGACGACGACGAACAGGGCCGATCCGGTCAGCAAAGCGGCGACTGCGATCTCTGCCCCGCCGGTGGCCGGCGCGGGACCGGACAACGGGCGCTCGGCCGCGAAGGCAAGCACGGCAAGAGCCGCGACAGGGCCGGTCAACGCCGCGAAGGGGAAATCCTTGTAGCGAGGATCGAAGACCAGGCCGAGGGCCACATGGATTGCGGCCACCACCGTGGCGACGAGTAGGAATGCGACCAGGACGCCGAGGCGGTCGGCGCGGCGCCAAAGCGGCGGGTTCATTGCGAGGGCAAACGAGGGGAGGGCTGTCCCGCGTGCAAACGCGAAGCTTGCAAGCGCCGGGACCGCGAGGGCGAGCCCAAGCAGCGCCAAAGCTCTGAGGCGGTCGCCAAGCTCGAAACCTTCCATGGGAGAGTTTACGACCGCCCAGCCGAAGACAAGGCCAGCGCCGAGGGCGATCGTAGCGGTGGCAAAGTTGGTTCGTGCGTCTCTAGCTGGCGGGCGCCTGCCTCCGAGCCATCCGGCGAGAAAGACGAGGAAGGCCGCGCCGATCCCCAGCCCTGCCTCGAGCCGCCAGCGCGGGTGATTGGATACGGGCTCCCCCCAGTGGAATTTCGGGGCGCGGGTAAGGTCGTCGAACAGGCCCCAATAGCCGCCGACGGTTCCCTCCAGCAGGCGCTTCCAGGGTTGATCGTAGGCCTCGATGAGGTTCACCTTCCAGCCGGCCTCTTTGGCCGCTTTCACCACGCCTGCGAGCACACGCGCTTGATTTGCCGGCGAGGGTAGCGCGCCCGCGCGCATGCGGCCCTGGCTGGGCCAGCCAACTTCCCCGATCAGGATTTCCTTGCCAGGGAAGGCCGAGGCAACTTTCCCCCTGATCTCCCGCACGTGAGCAACGGCGTCTTGAGCCCCCACCGGTTCGTCCTCCCAATAGGGCAGGATGTGGATGGTGACAAAGTCGACCGCGTTCGCAAGCTCGGGCGCCTTTAGCCAGAACTCCCAGACATCGGCATAGGTCACGGGTAGGCCGGAGCGCTGGCGGACCTCTTGGAGGTAGTCCTTGATGTCGGTTGGCGAGAGCTCGGCACGCAGCAACGCCTCGTTGCCGACGATGAAGGCCTGGATGACCCCTGGATAGCGGCGGGCGAGCTCAAGGGCCGCCTCGATCTCCCGCCGGTTATCGGCGCGATCGCGCCCGAGCCAAATCCCTTGCAGAACCTTCAGATCGTACTGGCCAGCCAAGTCGGTGATCTTGTCTTGCAACTCGGCGGCAGAGTAGGTGCGCACGCAGGAAGTAACGTGCGATAGGCGCCCCAAATCCTCCGCGATTTGCGAGTTGAGACTGTGGCGCGGCGGGACATAGGGGGCTTGGTTGCCATGAAATGGGGCGTAGGAGATGCAGTCTAGCCTCTCGCCCTCTGCGAGGGGGGAGGGGGGCATGGCCACCGGGCGCCCCATGCCATACCAGACCCCCCCAATGGCCGCGGCTACGAGCACAAAAAGCAGAAGGGAACGGAGCATGGGAGGCTGTCGGAGGCCGTGGGGATGCGACGAATAGCAGCTTTGTGCACTGCGGGGAACTGATTGCTCTAGTTTGTGCGAGTGCGAAGTGATAAAGGAGACTATTGCCGCTGGACCGCCAAAATTCTGCTGTCCAATGTAAGAAGTAGTGTTGCAATTTTTTGGGGCTGAGCACCCATCCATGCGCTTCGCGTCCTTAACCGCCGCTCTCGTGGCCGGCGGCTTTTTATTGGCGACCGTCGCCCCCGCTGCCGCCCAAGCTCAAGGGGGCGAGCAGAAGCCCCCCGAACAGGCGCAAGGCGAGCAGAAGCCTGCCGAGCAGCCGCAAGGCGAGCCGAAAGCTGTCGATCAGGCGACGGCCGAGCGGCAGGCGCAAGAGAAAGCCCTGGCTGAATACAGCGAGGCGGCGGCGAAGCTCTCCAGCTCCGCAGGCGCGGCGGAGTGCGTCTGGACCGGGCGGAGGATCGTCAGTCTGTTGTGGCGCGACGACATGGATACCGCACGCCGCTACATCGACCTCTATGACCGCTTCGGCTGCTCGTCGGAGCATTTGAAGCTCGCTTTTCGCTGCGTCATCCAGGAGGGACCGCTTGATCCCAAGGCAGCCGACCGGCTTGCCTCCCGGGTTCATGGCTGCTGGATCGCTCCGGACGAGCCAACGACAGCGTCGAGTCAGGCAACGACCGGCTCGGCCATAAAGGGCGGAACAATACCGAACTGAATCGCGTTTTGATGCTGCAACCCTGCGGCGTCAAAAAAAAGCCGGGGACTGGCAGGCCGGGACTTAAGGCAGACTTAAAAAAGATGCGCAGCGTCGCTCTCGTCGTTGTGGTTGCACTCGCGACCGCCCTGCATGCGGCGGCCTGGTTCCTCACGCAGGAGCGGGTCTCGCCGCCGAATACGGGCGGCCAAGTCGCGAGCGTTTCCTTCACGCCGATCAATCCAAAACAAGATGGTAAGGTGGACAGCACCACGGCGGCGCAGATCAGGTCCGATCTCGCCGTCATCGCGCCTTACACCCACGCGGTCAGGACCTATTCCGCAACCAAGGGTATGGATCTCGTACCGGGGATCGCGTCCGAGTACGGCTTGCGCGTCTCGCTTGGCATCTGGATCGATGATATTGAGCCGCAAGACGAAAAGGAGATCGAGAGCGGGATTGCGCTTGCCAAACGCTACCGGAACATCGACAGCGTCATCGTCGGCAACGAGACGCAATTCCGGAATCAGGCGCTAGGTAAGACCGACACGGTCCAGGATCTTATTGCCAAGATCCAGCGAGTGAAGCGCGAAGTTTCTGTTCCGGTGACGACCGCCGAGGTGCCGACTACCTGGCTGGCACATCCGGAGCTCGTGTCCGCGGTCGACTACATCGCCGTACATGTGCTGCCCTACTGGGAGGGCGTGCCCGGCTCGGGCGCGGTCGATCACGCGATCGGCGTCTATGAGCGGTTGCGGCAGGTCTATCCCGGCAAACGCATCGTGATTGCCGAGTTCGGGTGGCCGAGCGCCGGCCTCAACCGCAAGGACGCGGTGCCGAGTCCCCTTATCCAGGCACAAGTGATCCGCGACTTCATCACCCGGGCCGATGCGATCGGCATCGATTATTCGATCGTGGAGGCCTTCGACCAGCCGTGGAAGACCTTTGAAGGCAGCGTCGGACCCTATTGGGGCATGTTCGATGCAGAGCGCCACGCGAAGTTCGCGCTCGACGGGGCGGTAGAGCGGCCCAATTGGTTGCTCAAGGCTGTGGCCGCCGTGGTCTTCGGCTTGCTGTTGTCACTGCCGATCTTCGTCATCCCGCGGGCCACGCCGGCGCAAGCCGGAACACTCGCGCTGACCGCGCACGGTATCGGAGCCTGGTCGTCGAACGTGATCGACTATTGGGTGACGCACTATTTTGTCCTCGGGGCGCAGGTGGCCATGTTGGTCGGGGCCCTGCTGCTCGTACCCCTCGTCCTGATCATGAAGCAGCGGATCGAGGAGCTGGCGGCGATCTTGTTTGGCACCTCGCCCCGGCGTCTGCTCGTGGCCAGCGCCAATGCAGCAGAGGCGAACGCGCCGGATCTGCGCGCGCGCGTGCCGCTCGTGTCCATCCATATCCCGGCCTGCTGCGAGCCGCCGGAAATGCTCCGGCAGACACTCGACAGCGTGGCGAAATTGGATTGGCCGCGTCTCGAATGCATCGTCGTCGTCAACAACACGCCAGATGCCAGCCTTTGGCGGCCGGTGGAAGAGCACTGCCTGCAGCTTGGCGAGCGCTTCAAATTTGTGCATGTGGATCGGCTTGCGGGCTTCAAGGCGGGCGCGCTCCGGCTTGCGCTCGAGCACACCTCGCCGGAGGCCGAGATCGTCGGCGTGCTTGATGCCGACTATGCGGTCGATCCTGCCTGGCTCAAGGACCTCGTCCCCGCCTTTGCCGATCGTCTTGTCGGCCTGGTGCAGGCGCCCCAGGACCACCGGGACGGGGACAAGAGCGTCCTGCACGGAGTGATGAACCGCGAATATGCGGGCTTTTTCGACATCGGCATGGTGCAGCGGAATGAGGTCAACGCCATAGTCACGCACGGCACCATGTGCCTGATTCGGCGGTTCGCGCTGCTCGACGCGGGCAGCTGGTCGAGCGACACCATCGTCGAGGACGCCGATCTTGGGATTACGCTGCTGAAACGAGGCTGGCGGGCGCACTACACCCGCCGCCGCTATGGGTGGGGGCTCTTGCCCTCCGACTTCTCGGCCTACAAGAGACAGCGTCACCGTTGGGCCTATGGCGGGGTGCAACTGATCAAGAAGCATTGGCGCGACTTTCTCCCGGGGCGCAGCAAACTGTCCTCGAAGCAACGCGCCGCGTTCCTGTTGGGCTGGCTCACTTGGCTTGGTGCCGAGAGCCTCGGCATCGTGCTCGCCATTCTCAATCTCGTCTGGATGCCGCTGGTAGCGTTTTACGGCATTGCCGTCCCAGAGGCGGTGCTGACGCTTCCCGTGCTTGCCACGTTTGCCGTGATGCTGCTCCACTTCATGGTGCTGTACCGGACCCGGGTGCAGGCGCCGATCCTCGCTTCCTTCGGAGCCGCGCTTTCGGCGATGGCGCTACAGCTCTCGGTGGGAAAGGCGGTGGCGAACGGCGTGATCTGCGATGGGCTGCCGTTTCTGCGCACTACCAAGGGCGGGGCAAACTGCTGCCCGGAGCGCTTCCCGGCCCTATGGGAAGGGGTACTGGGCGGGCTTCTGCTGCTCGGCTCCGGCCTCCTTTACCTCACCAATGCTCAGCAGGTGCGCGAGATTTCCATCTACAGCGCGGTAATGCTGGTGCAGAGCTTGCCGTTCCTCGCCGCGGCGGCAATGGCGGGGTTCGAGCGGTCAACGCTGAACGACTTCGCCACTTGGCGCAGGCTTGCCACGCTCTCGACCTATCGGCCCCGTCTGCCGCCCGGGCGCGAGCCCACCCCAGGCCCGCCCGCAAGTGGCGGCGTCGGCATCGTGCCCTGACGGGCGTCAATCCAAATTTATGCTGCGCAGGCGAAGCGCGTTGCCTGCCACGGATACGGAGGACAGGCTCATGGCCGCCGCGGCGATCATGGGCGAGAGGGTGATCCCGGCGAAGGGGTAGAGCACGCCCGCCGCAATTGGCACACCCAGGACATTGTAGGCAAAGGCGAAGAGCAGGTTCTGCTTGATATTGCGCATGGTGGCGCGGGCGAGCTTCACCCCGCGCACCACGCCGCGCAGGTCGCCCTTGAGGAGCGTGAGGCCGGCGCTTTCCATGGCCACGTCGGCGCCCGTGCCCATAGCGATGCCGACATCGGCGCGGGCCAGCGCCGGCGCGTCATTGATGCCGTCGCCGGCCATGGCCACCGTGGCGCCCTTCTGCTGCAGATCGTCGATCAGCCCGAGCTTGTCGGCGGGGCTTAGGCCGGCTGCGACTTCGTCGATACCGAGCTTTGCTGCGACGGCCTTGGCGGTGGTGGCGTTGTCGCCGGTAGCCATGACGATCTTGAGTCCGAGCGCGTGGAGTTTGGCGATGGCTTCGGCGCTTGACGGCTTGATGGGATCGGCAACCGCGACGAAGCCAGCGAGCGTGCCATCGAGGCAGAGAAACATCACCGTCTCCCCTTGCTTGCGTCTCGCTTCTGCCGGGTGGGCAAGTGGTGCGACATCGATCCCTGCCGTTTCCATCATGCGGGCATTGCCGAGCAACGCCGCACGGCCGCCGACGCTTGCCTTCACGCCTGCCCCGGTGACGGATTCAAAGCGCTCCGTCTTTGCCACTTGCAGGCCTCGTGCATCGGCGCCCCTGAGGATCGCTTCCGCAAGGGGATGCTCACTGCCCGCTTCCAGGGCGGCGGCGACGCGAAGCACCTCGTCGGGCTCAAAGCCTGGCGCCGCTTCGATGCCGGTCAGCGCCGGTTTGCCCTCTGTCAAGGTTCCCGTTTTGTCGACGACAAGCGTATCGACGGAGGCGAGCCGTTCCAGCGCCTCGGCATTGCGCACGAGCACGCCGGCTTGCGCGCCGCGGCCCATGGCGACCATGATGGAGATGGGTGTGGCGAGCCCCAGTGCGCACGGGCAGGCGATGATCAGTACACTGACGGCGGCGATGAGCGCGTAGGCTAGTTGCGGCGCCGGCCCCAACAGCAGCCAGGCGAAGAACGCGACAATGGCGACGAGGATGACCGCCGGTACGAAATAGCCGGAGACCGTGTCGGCAAGGCCCTGGATCGGGGCGCGGGAGCGCTGGGCTGCGGCCACCATGGCCACGACCTGGGCCAACGTCGTCTCGCCGCCCGTGCGATCTACACGCATGTCGAAGCTGCCGGTGCCGTTCAGGGTGCCGCCGGTGACCTTGTCGCCCTTGACCTTCTCAACCGGCACCGGCTCGCCCGTCAGCATCGACTCATCGACCGCGCTTCTCCCCTCGATCAGGGTGCCGTCGATGGGAATCTTGTCGCCCGGACGGACGCGGAGGATGTCACCTTTCCCGACGTTGGCGAGCAGCACGGTCTCGACTTTGCCGCCCGCCTCGACGCGCAAAGCCGTCTTCGGCGCGAGGTTGAGCAGGGCGCGAATGGCGCCGCCGGTTCGCATCCTGGCGCGAAGCTCTAGCACTTGCCCGAGCAGCACGAGCACGACGATCACCGCCGCCGCCTCGTAGTAGACTGGGACGGTGCCGTGGGCGTCGCGCATGGCAGCGGGGAACAGCGCGGGCGCGATGGTGGCGACCAGGCTGTAGAGGAAGGCCGCGCCGGTGCCGATGGCAATGAGGGTGAACATGTTGAGCCGGCGCGTCCGGATCGAGACCCAGCCGCGCTGGAAGAAGGGCCAGCCGCACCAGAGCACGGCAGGGACGGCAAGGGCCAATTGCAGCCATTGCTTGGCGTGGGGTGAGAGGAAGGGCAGAAGGTCGACGCCGAACAGGTGGCTCCCCATGTCCATGGCGACAAGCGCCAAGGCCAACGGGGCGCCGACCATGAGCCGGCGCGTGAAATCGATGAGCTCGGGGTTTTTCTCATCCTCGGGAGCCACGCCCATGGGTTCGAGCGCCATGCCGCAGATCGGGCAGGCGCCGGGGCCTTCCTGCACGATCTCGGGGTGCATGGGGCAGGTGTAGAGCGTGCCGAGTGGGAGGGGCTTAGGCTCGGCTTCCTTGTCGAGGTAGCGCGCAGGCTCGCGCACGAACTTGGTCCGGCAGCCCTCCGAGCAGAAGTGGTAGGTATGACCGGCGTAATCGTAAGTGGGTTTGCCAGCGTGGGTGTCCACCATCATCCCGCAGACGGGGTCGGTCGCCATATGCGCTCCGCTTGTGGATTTGGCAGCCAAAGGTCGGTGCAAGGACGTTCCGCTTTCGCTAGTTAGATAGCTTGTAACGTGAGGTGCTTACGGAATTCTGATCAAGAAGGAACCGACGATGGGCCGGCAGAGTGTGATCCTTACTCTTGGACTTGTTGGCGCGGCCGCAGTTGGCCTCGGCATCGGCTATCTGGTCTGGGGCTGGCCGCAAGACTGGTATCGTGCCGATCTCAACAAGCTGCCACCGGGCCCCGAGAGCGAACTCATCCGGTATGGCTCCGAGCTCATTGTCAACACGCCGCGCTACATTGGCAAGAAGGCCGAGGATGCGGACAAGCGATTCGCCGGAAACGATCTTGCCTGCGTGAACTGCCATTTGAAGGCGGGCTTACAACCCTTCGCCGCTCCCTTCGTTTCCACCTTTGCCACCTTTCCTATGCTGGTGGACGACCAGGTGCTGACCCTCACCGAGCGCATCAATGGCTGCATGCGGCGGAGCATGAACGGCAAGGACTTGCCGAGGGACAGTCATGAGATGGAGGCTCTCATTGCCTATATCAAGTTCGTAGGCACGGGCACGCCGGAAAGTGTGCGCGTCGCGGGTATGGGCCTGAAATCATTGCCGGACGCCCCGCTTGCCCCCGACCCCGCACGGGGGAGCGAGGTCTATGCCAGCCTGTGCGCGAATTGCCATCAGTCCGATGGAGCGGGGGAGCGGGCTCCCACGCCCGGCGTTGGCTATTCGATCCCGCCGCTGTGGGGAGACCGGTCCTTCAATGCCGGCGCGGGCATGGCGAAGACCGCTTATGCCGCAGCCTATATTCGGGCCAACATGCCGTTCGGCATCAACTACCAGTCGCCGGTGTTGTCCGTGCAGCAGGCGTGGGACGTCGCGGCCTATATGACGGCGCAGCCCCGGCCCGCAGCGCCGGCCGAGGCCACCCCCCAGATTCATTAGTGCTCTCGCGGGGTCGGAGGAGAGTGGGTTCAAGTTGCTGACGCCGAATCCAATTCCCGCCTCCTGCCGATGACGGAACGCATGCGGAGCTTGGCAAGCGAGGCGAGGTGCAGCAGGATCGAGAGCGGCACGAGATAGGCCGGCACCAGCACCAGGGGAAAGAGGCTTATCAGCTCGTTGGGCCGGTCGAGGGCAAGGAGCTGGAACTGGGACGGCGAAGTGGCGAAGCCCGTTCCGACCGCGACGACGAGGTCGAAAATGCCGAATGCATTCCAGGCGGTCACGAGGTCTGTGTTTTCGCGCGGGGCTCGGGCGTAGGCGATCGCCACGACGGGTGCGAGCACGCCAACCAGGACATCACCCACGCCGGCCGGCCAGGCGAACAGGCCGGGCAGCTTGTCGTTCGCGTAAAGGATCAGGAAGATCACGCCAAGGGCGCGGTAGAGTTGGATACCCACGATCCAGGCTTGCGGTACTGCTTCGATGACGCGCCGCACGGTTGCCGACCGCCAGATCAGCAAAGCGCCAACCAGTATCGGCAGGAAGAGGCCATATTGGATGCTGGGCAATTGTCCGGCATTGACATGAAAGGCTCCGTCTGCGCCGAGCAGGGCCGCAAGCGCAAACCAGCCGATCAGAATCAAGGCCGCGGTCCAAACTACAACAATGCGATCTCGTGCCGGCCACTCGGCTTGCGCGAGCGCCGCATGCAGCCCCAATAAGAGAGTGAGGATGACGGCAGCGCTGCCGGCGAGGACGTAAATGGTTAGATAGGCGGGAACGGTCATGGGAATATCCTCCAATGACAGGTGACAATTCCGAGTACCTATAGAGTTGATAGTGACTTGTCAATGGCAAGTCGCTTGAAAAGATAGAGCCAACCGGCTATGTAGCGCACATGACCGCGGGATATGGCCAGCATTGCCCCGTGGCGCGGGCGCTCGACGTGATTGGGGAAAAATGGTCGCTGCTCGTGCTGCGCGACCTTTTCCGCAAGGGGCCTTTGCGCTTCCAGGAGCTGGAAAGTGGGCTTCAGGGTGTGGCGCCGAACACGCTTTCCGCGCGATTGAAGGCCCTTGAAGGCCGGGGGGTGATTGGCACGCGGCTGTACGAGAGCCATCCGCCCCGGTATGAGTATTTCCTCACCGATAAGGGCAAGGCGCTCGGCCCCGTGCTCAAGGCTCTGCATGGCTGGGGCGAGCGTTACGGATAGATTGTGACTAGCGTCCACCTCGATAACACTTTGAAATCTTTACCGCACCGCTTCTGCGTCGCGCCCATGATGGAGTGGACCGACCGCCACTGCCGATATTTCCTGCGGCTCATCTCGCGCGGGACGTTGCTCTACACTGAGATGGTGACAGCGGACGCCATTTTGCGGGGTAACCGCGAGCGGTTGCTGCAATTCGATGCGGCCGAGCACCCGGTCGCGCTGCAACTGGGCGGCAGCGATCCGCAAAGTCTTGCTCGAGCGTCGCGCATCGGCGCGGAGGTCGGCTATGACGAGATCAATCTCAATGTCGGCTGTCCGTCGGATCGCGTGCAGTCGGGGCGGTTCGGCGCTTGCCTGATGGCCGAGCCTGTGCTTGTCGCGGATTGCATCGCGGCGATGGGAGCGGAAGCGCGCGTGCCCATCTCGGTCAAATGCCGCATCGGCATCGACGACCAGGATGGGGAGGGGAGCCTCGACCGGTTCATCGATGCGGTGGCGCAAGGCGGCTGCCGCACCTTCATCCTGCACGCGCGCAAGGCCTGGCTCGAAGGCTTGAACCCGAAGGAGAACCGCGATGTGCCGCCGATCGATTATGGGCGCGTCTATCGGATCAAGGCGCGGCGGCCGGAGCTGACTATCATCGTCAATGGCGGCATCGCCTCGCTCGACGAGGCGGCGACGCACCTCGCCCATGTGGATGGCGTCATGCTCGGGCGCGCTGCCTATCAGGACCCCTATCTGCTCGCGGGCGTCGATGGGGCCCTGTTGGGCTCGACGGAGCCACCTCCCTCGCGGCTCGAGGTGCTAGATCGATTCATGCCCTATGCGGAGGCGGAGCTTGCGCGTGGCACGCGGCTCAATCAGATGACGCGCCACATCCTCGGTCTGTTCCATGGACAGCCGCGTGCGCGCAGTTTCCGCCGGCTGTTAGCCGAGCGGGCGCATCTCGACGGCGCGGGTCTCGAGGTCTTGCAGGCCGCTCGCCGCAACATTGCGGGCGAGGACCATCGCGCCATCGCCGCCGAATAGAGGCGTTGCGCTGCCCGATCAGCTCGTGCGTTGGGAGGGCTGCTTGCGCTCGGCGAGGGCGAGCAGGCCCTGTATGTCGAGGAAGCGCGCCGTCTGCATGCAGTAATGGCGATAGGGCGCGCCGTAGCGTTGCTTTAGCCAATCCTCCTCGACCATGGCCATCATGACATAGGCCCCGACGATCGCACTGGCCAACACGATCGTGAGCAGGGAGTTGGCTCCAATGGAGAGGCCCAAAAGCCCGATCATCGAGGCGGTATATTGCGGGTTGCGGCTGAAGCGGTAGAGACCGCCGGTCACAAGACCGTCCGCGCCGCAATAGGTGTTGCTGAGGCCGAGATTGAAATAGCCGCAGACGGTGACGCCGAGGCCGATAAGGCCGAGCGGCAAGCCGGAGATGAAGCGGGTCCAATCGAGCAATGGTGTGCTGTTCCAATCGAGCGCGGCAACGATGAAGGTTGCCAGCCACGCGCCACGGAACAGCGTCCAAAAAACGAGGCTCTGCCAGCTGCCTGGTCCGGGCGTGGGCCAGATGCGGAAAGGGGGGGCGAGCAAGGTGCGCAGCAGCAGGAGATCGAGCGTGGCACCCGTAAGAAGACCGCAAGCGAAGACGATGTAAGTCATGGTCCCGGACGGAACCAGATTCGTTTTGCAGAAATGCGACAACTCGCTAACGGTTTTGCTACGGACCGGGCTTCGCCGGAATGACGGAGTTCGTCAGATCTTCTGATTGTAAGCGCCGACCTCAGGCTGCTTGGCCAGCTCCGCGTCGATCTCGCCGAACATCGCCCGCATTTTCGCCTCCGAAGTCGGGCTTTCCACCACGACAACGAGCTCGGGCTTGTTGGAGGAGGCACGCACCAGGCCCCAAGTCCCGTCATCAAGCACAATCCGGATCCCATTCACGGTGATGAGTTCGCGGATCTTTTGCCCTGCGAGCATGCCGCCATTGGTGGCCACCTTTTGGAAGTGGTCGACCACCCGATCCACTACGGCATATTTCACCTCATCCTCGCAATGGGGCGACATGGTGGGTGACTGCCAGGTGCGCGGCAGCGCGCGCCTGAGATCGGCAAGCGTCTGGCCCGGATTGCGGTCGAGCATGTCGAGCACGGCGAATGCCGCGATGAGACCGTCGTCATAGCCGCGGCCGAGCGGCGGATTGAAGAAGAAGTGCCCGGACTTCTCGAAGCCCACCAGAGCGCCGGTCTGGTGGCTGTAACGCTTGATGTAGGAGTGGCCGGTCTTCCAGTAATGCGTCGTGGCGCCATTGGCCTTGAGCACCGGATCGGTGAGGAAGAGGCTGGTGGATTTCACGTCGGCGACGAAGAGAGCGCCTTTGTTGCGCGCGGAAATGTCGCGCGCGAGCATGACCCCCACCTTGTCGGCGAAGATCTCCTCGCCCTCATTGTCGACCACCCCGCAGCGGTCACCGTCGCCGTCGAAGGCGAGCCCAAGATCAGCCTGGTGCGCCAGCACGGCATCGCGCGTGGCGTGGAGCATGCCCATATCCTCCGGGTTGGGGTTGTGGGCAGGAAAGGTGTAGTCGAGCTTGCAATTGAGTGGGATGACGGTGCACCGAAGCTCGGCGAGCACGTGTGGCGCAAACGCCCCCGCCGTGCCGTTGCCGCAGGAGACGACCACCTTCAGCGGCCGCTTGAGCTTCGGCCGCTTGAGCAGATCGGCCATGTAGCGTTCGGGCATGTCGGGCACGAAGACATAGCGTCCGCCGCCAGGAAGCGTGAAGCGCGCGTCGAGCACCAATTCCTTAAGCGCGCTCATATCCTCCGGCGCGAAGGTCAGCGGCCGCTCGATCCCCATCTTGATGCCGGTCCAGCCATTGTCGTTGTGGCTCGCGGTGACCATGGCGACGCCTTCGACGTCGAGATCGAACTGAGCGAAATAGGCCATGGGCGACAGCGCGAGGCCAATATCGTGGACCTCGGCTCCGCCGGCCAGCAGGCCGGTCATCAGCGCGGCCTTGATGGCTGCCGAATAAGAGCGATAGTCATGGCCGACCACGATGCGTGGCGGCACCCCGCGGGCGCGCATCAGCGCGGCCAAGCTCGCGCCGACCGCCTCGAGGCCGAGCAGATTGATCTCCTCGGGGTAGCGCCAGCGGGCGTCATATTCGCGGAATCCGGTCGCCTTGACGAAAGGAAGGCGCTCGAACTCGGCGGTGTTGGGCTTCAGATCCTGGCGGGGCTTTAGGAGCATGCGGCCCTTGCATAGGCGATTTTCAGCGGATGACCAACAGCGAGCGTACTGCTCCGGTTCCGATTGGGGTCGTCCTATTGCACGAGCACGAGCTGGTGCCCCTCAATCTCGAACCGCGTGAGCCGACTCAAGAAGCTCATGCCGAGCAGGTTGACGGGAAGCGCGCCCATGTCGGCGACGGCAGCGGGGACGTCGCGCAAGGTGATGTCGTCAACCCGAACGCGGTCGAGGGTGACGGGCGCCACGCGGGCCACGCCGTTCGCGGTCTGCACGCGGCCGGAGAAGTCGAGGCTCCTCGGCGAAAGCCCGAGCCGCTCGGCGTCCTCATAGGTGAGTACCACGAGCGTGGCGCCAGTATCGGCCATCAGAGTCACCGGGCGCTCGTTGATGGAGGCATCGACCACGAAATGGCCGCGGTCGTCGGCCCTGAGCCGTACCTCGCGCGAGAAGCCGCCATGGGCGTCGACTGCCGCCGTCCCCATGATGCGCGGGTCGGCATGGGAGCGGAAGGGTGCCGTGAGATCGTCGTAGAAGTAGAACAGCACGAGGCCGGCTAGGGCGGCGCTCGCCCAGAGCAACGCTTCCTGTAACGCGCGTTTTGCGCCCGACCCCAATTGAAGCTCCATCATTTCACGATGCCGCGGACCCGGCGCTCAAGGCGCGGAAAGAAAACGTCAGCCGCGCAGCGTCAGGAAATCGCCGCTAAATTCATAGGAGCGCAGGCGGCTTAAGAAACTCATACCGAGCAGGCTCTGGCCAAGCGTGCCGGGCTGCGCCACGAGCGCGTCCACATTTTGACGGTCGAGGGGGCCAATGGCGACCTTCTTCAGTCTCACCCGCGCGGCAAGAGTGCGGCCGTTGGCGGTGGCCACGGACACGGTATAGGTGAGGTGCGCCAGGTCGAGGCCAGCCTCCGCCGCGTCTTCGGGGCGGAGCACGATGGTCGAGGCGCCGGTATCGACGACCATGGAAATGGATTTGCCGTTCACTTTGGCCATGGCGGCGAAGTGGCCGTCGAGGCGGCGCCTGATCCTTACCTCCGTTGCCCCGTTCTCGCTCTCCTCGACCACCATGGAGGCGCCGGGCACGAGCTCGCCCACGACACGAGCCGCGATCGGCGTAAGCTCGCCGCGATAGGTGTAAAGCGTGACGAGGCCAAGCCCGAGCGCAAGCCAGGTGACCGCATCGCGCAGCATGGCGCTGGTGCGGCCGCCATAACGCGCGAGTACGCCGCCGCCCACGAAGACCGCGACAGCAAGGCCGAGGGCAAGATAGTCGAAGATCTCGCTGTCGAAGCCGGCGATGGTACCGGAATCGCCATGCGCGATGAGCAATACCGCGGCAAGCGCGAGGATGAAGAGGGCAACCCAGGCCGACAAGTGTTTAGCCTTTCACGTTCAGAGGGGGCTTCCGCCGCGCGGGAAGCAGCGCCATGATGGCGCGCCGCTCTTCCACGCTCATCTCGCCCCAACGGGCGATCTCATCGAGCGTGCGGGCGCAGCCCATACAGAGACCCGAGCGTGCGTCGAGCTCGCAGACATTGACGCAGGTTGTTTCCAAGCGGTTGTACGGGTTCGCTTAATTAAAGCGTTCACGCCTATGTAAGGAGAGATTAGGCCGTGAGCAATCGCGTTGGCGAGTCGGTTACCGGCGGGCACCCATGCGCGACGACGTGCGCGGCGGCTCGGGCGCGATTTCGCCAGGTTCAAGCAGCCGCGGCAATGCTTCCATCACCCGCTTGCGCGGGAAGGTGATGACGACCTCGGTGCCATAGCGGAGCTTGCTCTTAAGCTCGAACGTCCCGTTGTGCAGCTCGGTGAGCCCCTTGGTGATGGGAAGGCCGAGGCCGGTGCCCCCTTCCGCCGTGTGATGGGCGAGGGATCCTTGGCCGAAGCTTTTCATGACGCGCGGAATCTCGTGCTCGGGGATGCCCGGGCCCGTGTCCTTCACGCTCAGGAACTGGCCGCCGGTTTGCGTGCGGCCGACCGTCAGTGTGATCGTGCCGCCGGTGGGCGTGAACTTGATGGCGTTCGACAGCAGATTGAGACAGATCTGGCGGATGGCGCGCTCGTCGGCCCAGAGCTGCGAGAGATCAGGCGCGAACGCCTCGACGGTCTTCAGTCCCTTGTTCTCGGCTCGAAGGCGCATTAGCCGCTGACAATCCTCAACCACGTCGGCGAGGGCAGTCGGGCCTTCATGCAGCTCGTAGCGGCCAGCTTCGATACGGCTGATGTCGAGAATCTCGTTGATCAGGTTGAGCAGGTGCTGGCCGCTCTGGTGGATGTCGTTGGCGTATTCCTTGTAGGTCGGGTTCTCGTGCGGACCCAGGATCTCCGAGCGCATGATCTCCGAGAAGCCGAGAATGGCGTTCAAGGGCGTGCGCAGCTCGTGGCTCATGGTGGCAAGGAATCGCGATTTGGCCACGTTCGCCTCCTCGGCTCTCGTTCGCGCGTCGTCTGAATTCGATTTCGCCTGCTCGAGCTCGGCGATCAGCGCGTCCTTTTCCGCGCGGAACTCGAGCATAGCGATGACCGTCGAGTTCAGCCCATTCATCAGCCAGATGAAATAGATGTGCACGCCGACCGCCATTGCCGCCATGGCCCAATAGAAGGGGTTGTCGAGGAGGGCGAAGCGGATGACGATGGCGGCGGTCATCGGCAAGGTGCCGGCATAGACGATTGGCATCACCGTCGATGCAAACAGCATGCGCATCGAGATGACGACGATCAGCGAGGCGAAGATGAAGGTTTGCGCCGACTCGCCTTGCGTCCCGGCACTAATGAAGGCGACACCCGCCCAGCAGACGCCATAGAGGAACTCAGCGGCGGTGATCTTGGCGCGCCAGACTGGAGTTTTCGCATCGTCGCGCGGCGCCCGGGCGAATTGCCGGCAAAGGCTGATCAGGATGCCCTTCGACACGAATACGGTCGCGAGCCAAAGCAGCAGCTGCTGGGGGGGCGCCCAAAACATGGTGCCCATGGCGACGATGATTGCGAGCAGCGGCGTGGTGACCGCGGCCGAAAGCTCGTTACGCACGAACATCAGCAAGAGCTCGTATTCGAACTCTGGCTTGAAGCCGGACTTATAAGTGAGCTTCTCGCGGGCTTCCTGAACGCTGCGGGAGGAGCGCCGCTTGGCGTTGGCGCCTGCCGAAGCGGAAGGACGAGCCTCGGCTGCTGCTGTCATGCTGTTTCTGGCCCGCGACTGACTTGACGAACTAATGCGTGGCGGCGCTTTGCCATGGGCAAAGAAGCGGCTTTCCAGGCCCATGCCGACGCTGCGTTACAACTATCTGCGGAATTCCCTAACGGTGCGTTTACCCTCGCCCCGTCCTGGCACGAGCTTGGGGGTGTTGCGAGAGCCGTTCACAATGCTTAAGCCTTGGTAAAGAGGCGGGTTTCCGGGGAGAACGGTCATGCAGCTCACCGTCATCGGTTGCGGCGACGCGTTCGGCGCGGGCGGGCGCCTGCAGACCTCCCTCCACGTCCGCTCTCGGGCCGCGAGCTTCCTCATCGATTGCGGCACCTCGGCCCTCATCGGCATGCAGAGGCTCAGCCTCAAGCTTAACGACATCGACACGGTCTTCGTCACCCACCTGCATGGTGACCATTTCGGCGGCCTCTCCTGGCTCCTTATCGACGCGCAATATGTGAGCCGCCGGACACGTCCCCTCATCGTGGTGGGACCTTTGGGCATCGAGGCGCGCTTCATCACGGTGACGGAGGCGCTTTATCCCGGCGTCCTCGGTGCGCCACGTGCCTTTGCGCTTCAATTCGTCGAGCTTGCCGAGCGGCAACCCCTCGACATTGGCGGCGTCAGGGTCACGCCCTTCGAGGTGAAGCACCCCTCCGGCGCGCCGCCTTATGCGCTAAGATTTGACGTCGATGGGAAGGTGCTGACCTTTACCGGCGATACCGGCTGGACCGAAAGTCTCATCGACGCCGCGCGGGGGGCCGATCTCCTGATCAGCGAATGCTTCCAATATGATCTGAAGCTCGACATCCATCTCGATTACCGCACGATCGACGCCAACTACGCGCGGCTCGGCGCGAAACGCGTATTGCTTACCCACATGGGTGAGGCGATGCTCGCGCGGTTGGGCGAGGTGGATGCCTCACGCTATCTGATCGCTGAGGACGGCATGACGCTCGCGCTGTGAGGGCGCTCCCAGCATGCTCGCCATCTTTTCTCTGAAAAAGCGGGCTTGCGGAACTTAGAAAAATAAACTACTGCTCTGGTAGAGATTAGGCCAGCGCGCAAACAGGGAATCTATTTTCGCCTTTTTGCGCAAAAATATTGTTGTTTCCATGTTCGACAAAATGGACCGCAAGATTCTCGACATTCTGCAGAAGGACTGCACGATGCCGGTGGCCGAGATCGGCAAGGCAATCGGGCTTTCCACCACGCCTTGCTGGCGCCGCATCCAGAAGCTCGAGGAGTCAGGCGTGATCCAGCGTCGCGTGGCTGTACTCGACGCCAAGAAGGTCAATGTGGGGGTGACGGTGTTCGTCTCAATCACGACGAGCCATCACACGCAGGAGTGGCTCGACCGCTTCCACGCGGCGCTGCAGGACTTTCCCGAGGTGGTCGAGTTCTATCGCATGAGCGGGCAGGTGGATTATCTCCTGCGCGTGGTCGTACCGGACATCGAGCGCTACGATACCTTCTACAAAAAGCTGATCGCCAGGATCGAGCTTTCCGACGTGAGCTCGGCCTTCGCCATGGAGCAAATCAAATACACCACCGCGCTGCCGCTCGATTACGCCCTCGTCGAGAAAGCGGGGTGAGGCGTCAGGGTTTCCGTTCCAGCCGCGCGATCAGGCTCGACGTATCGAAGCGGCCGCCGCCCATGGCCTGGACCTCAGCGTAGAACTGGTCGACCAGCGCCGTGACCGGGAGCTCGGCGCCATTGGTGCGGGCCTCGTCGAAAATCAGCGCGAAATCCTTGCGTACCCAGTCGACGGCGAAGCCGAAATCGAACTTGCCCTCGACCATGGTCTGCCAGCGATTTTCCATTTGCCAAGATTGCGCGGCGCCCTTGGAAATCGTGTCGATGACTTTCGGCACATCGAGGCCCGCGCGCGTGGCGAAATGCAGCGCCTCGGCAAGGCCCTGGATCAGGCCGGCGATGCAGATCTGGTTGACCATCTTGGTCAGCTGGCCCGAGCCTGACGGGCCGATCAAAGTGACGGCGCGGGCGTAAGCGGCGATCACAGGCTCTGCTTTGCCGAAGTCGGCCTCGTCACCTCCCACCATGACCGTGAGCGTGCCGCTCTCGGCGCCCGACTGGCCGCCCGAGACCGGCGCATCGAGGAAGCCTGCGCCGCGGGCCTTAGCGGCTGCGTGCAACTCGCGCGCGATCCTGGCAGAGGCCGTCGTGTGATCGATGAAGACTGCGCCGGGTCTCAAGGCATGGAAGGCGCCGTCAGGTCCGAGCGTTATCGCACGGAGATCATCGTCATTGCCAACGCAAGCAAGGACGAAGTCGGCGCCTTCGGCCGCGGCGGCGGGTGTCGGGGCCGCGGTTCCGCCGAAGCGTGCGACCCAAGCGTCGGCCTTGGCGCTGGTCCGGTTGAAGACCACGACGTCGTGGTGCCAGCGCGTGGCGAGATGCCCGGCCAAGGGAAAGCCCATGACGCCGAGTCCGATAAACGCGACTTTGCTCATGCGCTTTGCTCAGCACTCATAGGCTGCCATGCTAAAGCACACACGCCTTCACGGCCCGGAAAAAAGCTCGGCCTCACGTAGAGGGCAAATGACTGTGAAAGAGCGCCCTAGGCAATCGGCTGGTCGGGAAAAGCCAGCTGCTCCCGCGCCCGCCACTCATTGGTGACGTAGTTGATGATCAAGGAAGTGCGCACGCCCTTGATCGGGCGCTGCTCGAAGCCGTGAAAGGTCTTGTCCGCCGGCACGAAGATCATGGCGGCATTGGGCGTGAAGGGCGAGCGGCCGACGCGCTTCTTGTTGGCGTCGTAGATGTCGGTGCCGAGATCATGGTGGCTCGGATCCTTCGACAGGTACAGCAGCATGGTGAAGACCTTGACGCCAAGATCGCTGTGCGGCTCGAGCCAGAAGCCGTCGATGTCTTGCGCAAACTCGATGCGCAGATAGGTGCCCTCGAGGTCGGTATTGAACACCTTCTCGATGTGGCTGGTTACGCGCTTGCTCTGGAAGGCCTTCGCAACTGCCTCGCAGACCGGGAAGCGTTTGCGATTTTCGACATCGAAATATTTGCGCGTGTTGTTGTGCAATTCGCGCTTGCCCGAAACCCCATCGAGGGAAGGGGCTTCGAAGGGAAGCGCCAGAATGTCGTCGAGGGTATCGGCAGGAAGGCACTCTTTGACCGACCAGTTGGGGTAGGGCTGATCGGAACGCTTCCCGCTATCGACGCTCTTAAGGAAGCACCGGACGACGTCCTCTGCCCCACTCCTGGGCCCCGGCTCCGTTGAGCGCTTCACCGCGATGTTCTCTCTCATGACGGGCGTGATCTCCCTCGAAAAACCATGCTAACAGCCATATCTCGTGGGGCCCGGCTGCTCCCTTCAGGGCTCTTAGCACCCACGGGTCTCCTGCGCAAATCCGGGGGTTGACCATTTCGCCAGCAACCGGCCGAAGCTTCGCATTTAGACATGAGGGGATGCGGAAACCTTGATCTTGGACAAGGTGGCTGGAGCGACCTTCGGCTAGGGCCCTTCAAGGTTTTTCCGTGCAACAGCATTGTGGAAGGCCATGTCTGCTCGGTCATCGGAAGCTTGCCACGTGCCGGTGGCGCGCTTCTCGCCAGCGCCGCTGCCGCGTGAAGGATGGGCCGCTGGCCTGTTGCTTCTCGTGCTGCTTTGCGCTGCCTGGGCGTGGCTGTTCCGGATGGACGCTCTCGGGCAGATCTTGATCTGCCGCGTGCCGGCCACCGGATTTTGGGGCGCGGCCGACATGTGGGTCGTCATGATGAGCGCCATGATGCTCCCGTCGGCGCTGCCGATGATCTTCACCTACGCACAGGTGACGGCGCGGCGTGAGCGGGCGTCCGCGCAGGCGCCGCTCGTGGCCCTCTTCGTTGCCATGTATCTGGTCGTTTGGAGCGCCTTCGGCGTCGCGGCCGGAGCGGCGGAGTGGCTGTTGCAGGACGATGGCTTCGTACGGGACGGCCGGCTGGCCAGCCCGCTCTATGCTGGCGCCCTTCTATTCATCGCCGGCCTGTATCAATGGTCTGTCATGAAGAGCGTTTGTCTTTCGCGCTGCCGCTCGCCGCTCCGCTTCCTGCTGGAGCGTTACCGGGATGGCTATCGGGGTGCCCTCGCCCTCGGGCTGGCGCATGGTACGTTTTGTGTAGGCTGCTGCTGGCTGCTCATGCTGCTTGCCTGGGTCGGCGGCACCATGAACCTTGCCTGGATGGTGGTGCTCACCCTGCTCGTCGCGGCGGAGAGGATGCTTCGCATGCGAGGTGCCATTCTGCACGGCTCAGCGCTTGCACTGCTGGGCGCCGGCTCGGCCCTGATGCTCGGTGCGGCACTCTAGGCTTCAGTTGAAGTTCACCCAGCGGAAGTGCTTTGCCGCCAGGTCGTCGGACGACGCATCGTCGGATTCTTCCGTCGCGACCTGTTCGCTGCGCAAACACTTGGCGAGAAGCTCGAGCAGGGAGGCGTGCAGCTCGCGCTCGGCGCCGAACTGCGGCGGGTTCGAGGCGAGGAACGTCAGGATTTCCCCATAGTCTGGCATGTGGACCCCCGTCCTTTTCCCAGGCAAGGGTGCTAACTCGTTGTGTCGGAATTTTGTTCCATCGCGCCTTACATGCCCAGGCGATGGCGACCGATCAGGCGTGGGGGCGCACGGCCACCCGGATCGCCGAACAAGGACAGCCCGTCGATGGTTACCCCGGTGCTGCAAATCTCCTCGAGCACGGGCCAGAGCGCCTGCGATACGCGCTCCAAATGCGCGGTGTCGAGCGGGCCGGTGAGGGTGATGGAGAAGCGGTACTCGCTCAACACGTGAGCATCGCCAAAGCTCTTCAGCAACAGGCGCTGATAGTCGGTGAGCTGCGGATTGCGCGGCTCCTCGCTCTCGCCATCGGTTAGGGGCGCAGCGAATCCGTCGAAGGCGCCGACGCATTGCGCGGCGAGCCAATCGAGTGCGGGCGTCGGCTCGACGGGGCGCAAGACAAGGTAGCGGCCGGCGCGGGCGAGGGTGAGGGGGCCGGTTGCTACGGGTTTCCGGCGCTTGGCAAAGCTGATGAGGCGCGCTTTCAAGGCGTCGGGTCCAATGCCGTTGCGCAGCACGAAGGGCGCCTTGAACACAGAGTGAAGGCCGCTATAGCGCGACGGTGCAGTCGGCACGCGTGCGAAGCTCGCCCCAGTCAGGCCGGCTGCGGAAAAGGCTCGCAAGGTGGCGCCGTCATTGGCGCGGCCGAACCACGACCGTCCGAAGGCCGCCAGCGCCGTCCCTGGCTGGGGTGTGTAGAAGATGGCGTAGCGGTCGAAGCTCGAACGGCAGGTCGGCGCGCCCTTGGCCTTGGAGTCGTGTTGGGCACGGTTCAGCATCGGCTTTCCTCCCTTGTGCCCCGCATGGAGCAACCTTGCGTGCTGCCTAGCATGCGCCTATGGCGGCGGCGCGACAGGTTCACGGCAAGAGCGAGGCCGGGAGGTGAAGAGACGATGAATCGCGGTGCGAGACTGGGACGGAAGGACACCAGCGCCGCCGCGGTGGGCGCTTACCAGGCGCCCGCAAATCAGATAGCAAGTGGCAGCGTGAAGCTGATCCAAGCACGCCACTGAGTCGCATAAGCGGCAACGACAAGCATGATCGAGCTGTACACATGGTCCACGCCGAACGGGCAGAAGGTGTCGATCATGCTGGAGGAGGTGGGACTTCCTTACCACCTGCATCCGGTCGACATCGCCAAGGGCGAGCAGTTCGATCCCGAATTCCTCAAGATCGCCCCGAACAACAAGATCCCCGCCATCATCGACACTGACAACGGGCTGCATCTCATGGAGTCGGGAGCGATCCTGCTCTATCTCGCCGAGAAGACGGGCAAGCTTTGGCTGCAAGAGTTCCCCACCAAATGGCGGGTGGTGGAATGGCTCATGTGGCAGATGGGCGGGCCAGGGCCCTTCCTCGGCCAGGCGCATCATTTCGTGCACTTCAATCCCGGTAAGAGCGCTTATGCCGAGGAGCGTTATGGGAGGGAAGCAAGGCGCCTCTGGGCCGTGCTCGACCGCCGGCTGGCAGAGGTGGACTATGTCGCCGGCGACTATTCCATCGCCGACATCGCAATTTGGCCGTGGATCGCCCGGTTTGCCTGGCAGGGTGTGAGCTTTGCCCATTACCCCGATGTGAAGCGCTGGTACCTGGCCATAGCGGCGCGGCCGGCGGTGCAGAGAGGCTGGAATGTGCCGCAGCGCGAGGACGCCATACCCGTGCCGTGATGCGGCGGTAGTGAGCCGGCGGCAGCTGTGGCAAACTACCGTCGCATGCCTGAGTTACAACGTTGGAGACGGGTCGGTGCCGGTCGCGATGAGAGACATCCGCTCGCAAACGGCGCGCACGGGATGAGGAAGACGTCATGAAGCACAACACATCGTTCGCTGCAGTAGGACCCGCTCTGGGCGGGGGGCTTGCGCTGGCCTTGCTGAGCTTTGGCTTAAGCATTCCGGCTTCGGCGCAAGTCGTGGAGCGCGGCATCCAGGGTGGAGTGGTTGGCGCCATCATTGGGGGCGTCGTTGGGGGCGGCAGGGGTGCCGGGACGGGCGCGGCGATCGGTGCCGGTATTGGCGTGCTGAGCGGCGCCGCGGAGGCCGATGCCAATGCCAGGAGCCGCGCCTACTATGGTCCGCCACCGCCGCCCCCGCCGCCGGGATCGGGGCCTGGACCGCACAATCTCGTCTTCGACACCCAGGCGTCACTGGCCAATCTCGGCTATGATCCCGGACCCGTGGACGGGGTCATGGGTCAACGCACGGCCGAAGCGATCAGCCAATATCAATACACCAATCGATTGCCCGTGACGGGGCAGCCTTCGCCCCAGCTGCTGGATTACATGACCCATCACGGCGGCTAGCTCGGCAGGGGCGGAGGTCGGCGGAATTTCAAATCGTGTCGGCTCGAGGATGGCGCGGGCGAGCGTGCCTGGGTGGTGACTGGAGAGGGTGATGCAGAAAGTGATGATCGTCGTTTGTGCGCTCGCGGGCTTCGCGGTGTTGGCCACCGGCGCGCTCTCCGCCGAAGATAAGGCTGCGGCGGTAAAAGAACGAAGGCACCTGATGAAGGACGTAGTGGGGGCGGGGGCCAAGCTCGGCAATCAGATGGTCAAGGGAGATGTCCCCTTCGACGCCGGCAAGGCGACCAAGGCCATGAACGACATCAACGGCGTGCCTGACAAATATGTGACGCTGTTTCCCAAGGGGACCGAACATGGCGCGATCGCCGACAGCGAGGCCAAGCCCGCAGTCTGGGAAGACTTCGACAAGTTCAAGGCGACGGCGGCGAAGCTGAAGGATGCGAGCGCCAAGGCGGCCGGCGCTGCCGCCCAAGGCAAGGACGCGTTCACGGCCGCCTTCAACGATATGACCAAAGTCTGCAAGGAGTGCCACGAGACCTTTCGCGAGAAGGAGGAAAAGTGATCCAGGCCGCTCAAGGGTAATGGGAGGAAGCGTTGCCCAGAGCCTTGCTCGCACTATTTCTTATTGGTCTCCTCGGTGCAATCGCCTTTTTCCTCCTCACGACGCCTCGTGCGTTGCCGGCTTCGGCGCTTCCCGCGCACACACCCGACCTCGCCAATGGCGCGTACATGTTCACCGCCGGCGGCTGCGCCGAATGCCATGCGGCGCCGCTTGGGAAGTGCGATGACAAGAAGACGCGGGACAAGACCGTGCTGGCGGGCGGGCGCTGCCTGAAGACGCCGTTCGGCGTGTTCAACGTGCCCAACATCTCCCCGGACAAGGAGCATGGCATCGGGACGTGGAGCACGCTCGACTTCGTCACCGCCATGAAGCTCGGGGTTGCGCCGGGAGGGGAGCATCTCTATCCCGCGTTTCCCTACACCTCGTATCAGCGCATGCGCTCTGAAGACCTAATCGACCTCAAAGCCTATCTCGACACCTTGCCCGCTTCGAGCAAGGCCGTGCCGGAGCACGATCTTGCCTTCCCGTTCAATGTCAGGCGCGGGCTCGGCCTCTGGCAGCTTTTCTACGTGGACGGCAAGACTTTCGTGCCCGATCTAAAGGCGACCGCCGAGCTCAATCGCGGCGCTTATCTCGTCCAAGGTCCCGGCCACTGCGGCGAGTGCCATTCGCCGCGCAATATCTTCGGTGGCGTAATCGCGTCGGAGGCCTATGCAGGTGCCCGCAATCCCGAGGGCAAGGGCACGATCGCCAATATCACGCCGAGCAAGGACGGCATCGGCGACTGGAGCGGGGCCGATATCATCGACTTCCTGGAGAACGGCAACCTGCCGGACGGAGACGTGGTCGGGGGCAGTATGGCCGCGGTGCAGGGGAACATGGCCAAGCTTACGCCGCAAGACCGTGGCGCCATCGCCACCTATCTCGAGGCCTTGCCGCCGCGGCCGGACGCCGTGCCTAAATCGGCGCCAGAGAAGAAAACCGACGTGGGCGCCGGCATGCTCTGGCGAACGGCGATCAAGCTCGTGGATGAATGAGCTCAGAAAGCACCGGAGGAGGGGAATTTGCCATCCCTCTCCACTGCTCTCGCGCACGGCATTGCGATGTCTTGATGGGGCGCGAACGGCCCTTGGCTAGGCTATGGACCCGGCGCATAGTGATGCGTGCCAACGGCGGATCGCGATTATGACTTCGTCGTTGGGTGTTGCGTAAGAGGGGAGTGCCATGGCGGGGAACGCGCGGCGGGGTAGGGGACACCGGTTGATCCTAGGCGCCCTCGTCGCCGGTGCCTCTGGCGCTCTGCTTCCATCGGAGTTACCGGCCGAGCCCTGGAACTGGCCGCAGATGGATGCCGTTCAAAGCGGTCCTTTTCAGTTTGAGCAGCCGAATGTGAAGTCGCACGCGACGCTATGCGGCGACAACGAGCGTTGGTCGCCGAAGGCAAGTGCTTGCGTCTGCGCGCGCGGGCTACATCGCGAAGGAGAGACGTGCGTCGGTAAATCGCCCGTCACCGCCGCGGTGGAGCCGGTGGAAAACGAGCCACAAGCCACTAGGCCCGAGCCCACCGATCAGGACAGCCCGCGCGTGCAGGCAACGAAGCGCGCACAACGCTGCTTTGCGGAGCTAGGCCTGTACAAGGGGCCGATCGACGGCAAGGGCAACCGGGAGACGTGGACCGCATATTGGTACTTCAAACACGCGCATGGCATCACCGCCTACCGAGACTACATCGCCGAGCCGGTGCAGCAGAAAGTGTCCGCGATGGGCAAGGGTCGAGAGGAGACTGCGATCGTTGCGCCGGCAGCAGCGCCCGCGCCCCCGGCAGACGGTCAGGCTGAGCGCGAGGAGGAGCGCCCATCCTTGCCGCTTGCCGAGGAGCAAGCTGTTGCGCCCGGCAAGATCAGTCTCGACATCGATTGCCTGCCGGAGAACCTGTTGTCGGTGCTTCGCCGCACTCAGGGCCGCGCCGTCACGGCGAAGGCCTGCGAGCCTGCCTGCCTGCCCGCACCCAGGGGGCTCAACCAGGCCGATCTCGCGGCGCTCGAAGCGCGGAGCGGCTTCGCGTGGTGCCGCGACTGCGTCCCTATCGAGGGGCGTCTCGCGCTCAAGGACGTGCAGCGCATCGAGCGCGCCGGCAACATCCAGCTGTGCGCGACGCCGCCCAAGCAGCTGCCGCGTCATCTCGGCGGCGCCGATGTGAGCGAGAAGGCCTATACCCGTGTCCGTGAGCTATACCGATCCTTGCCCCCGGCCGCCGAGGATGCAGCGGCAATCGCCGTGGTCATCGGCAACCGCAACTATGCGGCGCTACCCGCAAGCGAGACCTCCCGCAATGATGCCGACGCCATCTATTCGCTCCTCACCGAGCATCTCGGCTATGCCCAGGACAATGTCGTCTTGCTGCAGGACGCCAGGAAGGCCGACCTCGACAAGATGTTCGGCACGGACGCCGGGGCCGAGGGCGAACTTGCCCATCTCGTCGGCACCCACCCCGGTGCCAATGTGCTCGTCTATTATTCCGGGCTTGGCGCCACCAACGTCGCGCAAAACGAAACCTATCTCCTGCCCGTCGATACGGAGCGCTATCGCGAGGAGCGAAACGGCTACCCGCTCTCATCCCTCTACGCGGGCTTGAGCAAGCTCGGGGCCAAGTCGGTGCTCGTGCTGCTCGAGGCTGAGTTCGGGCGCGACCAGGGCGCCTATGTGCTGCCCCCGAACGTGCCCGAGACCACGCGGACGGTGCTCCCCGAGGCGCCCCTCGGCGGCGTGACGGTACTCGCCGCCGCCGACCGCGGTCAGCGCACGCTCATCGACTTGAACTACGGCATCGGCCTGTTCACGCGCTACCTCATCGAAGGACTGGCGGGCAACGCGGACCTGCCCCCGATTGGCAATGGTGACGGCAAGCTCGACAGCGCGGAGACCTACGTGTTTACCGCCGAAATGGTGCAGCTCGCCGCGCGCAAGACCTACGGTTTGCTGCAGAACCCGGTCTATAGCAGCGCCGCCACGGCGGTGATAAGCGCCAGGGGCCCGGGCGCCCTGGCGGGCAAGCAGTAGGCAGGTTTGTGCCTCCAGAACCTCCCTTCGCGAAAACTGCTTTACAAGCGCCACGGGATTGCATAGGGACCACGCGCTCGCGGCGGTTTCGCTCGGGTCAGCAATGGTAATGGCAATCTCGTGTGGGAGTAGACATGGGATGGACGTTTTCACTTCTGCCGCGGAGCTTCTCCGTCATCGTCGCCCTGAGCGGCCGGTCCTCGCACTTCGGCCGCGTGCCGCGTTTCGTGCCGCGCGCTGGTTTCTTGCCAACTTTCCCGGCCGGGTTCTCTACGCCGCCAAGGCGAACGACGCGCCCCTGATCATCGATGCCCTGCTGGAAGCGGGGATCAGCGCCTTCGACGTGGCCTCCCTCGTGGAGATCGACCGGCTCGCCAAGGTCCCCGGTGCCGAGCTCTTCTTCATGAACCCAGTGAAGTCGCGGGGCGCGATTGCGCGGGCCTATCACGACGTGGGTATCAAGCGCTTCGCCTTCGACAGCGACGACGAGCTCGACAAGATCATGGAGGAGACCGGAGGTGCCAAGGACCTTCAGCTCTTTCTCCGCGTGGCCTGTCCCAACACCCATAGCCTCATCCCGCTCGAAGGCAAGTTCGGGGTGTCGAGCAACGAGGCGCCCGTGCTTCTGCTGCGCGCGCGCCAGCTCGCCCATCGCTTGGGCCTCACCTTCCATGTGGGCTCACAGGCGGTCGTCCCCGCCGCCTTTGGCGATGCGCTCCGTCAGGTGGGCCAATTGATCCTGACGTCGGGTGTGTTGGTGGACGCCGTCGACATTGGCGGCGGCTTTCCGAGCCGCTATCCCCATTCGAACCCACCCGATCTTGCGAGCTTCATGGAGGAGGTGGTCAAGGCGGCCGACGAGCTCGCGGTCAAGCATTCCTGCGAGCTTATGTGCGAGCCGGGACGGGCGCTGGTGGCGGAGGCCGAGTCGGTCATCGTGCGCGTGGACGCGCGCCGCGATCGCGCCCTCTATGTCAATGACGGCGCCTTCGGGACCCTGTTCGATGCCGCTTATTCTGGATTCCGGTTCCCGGCGCGGCTCGTGGGTGCGCCTGAGCGCAAGCGCGTGGTCGAGGCCGAGTTCTCCCTATACGGCCCGACCTGCGACAGCTCCGACTATCTGCCGGGACCTTTCGTGCTGCCTGAGGCGGTGCGCGAGGGGGACTATATCGAGATCGGTCAGATCGGCGCCTATGGGCGCGTCTTGGCGAATCGTTTCAACGGCTTCGGCGAGTATGATGAGGTCATGCTCAAGGACGAGCCCATGCTCTCCATGTATGGCGCCGCCAGACAGGACGAAGGCGAGGCGCCGGTCTCGCACGACTCCGGGCGCAGGAAGGCCCGAGCCTGACGGACCGCCCCGGCGCGTCATGAATTTGATGGGAGCTTCGTCCTGAGCCGCGCGAGGTCGGACGGCGCATCGACGTCAGCGAAAATGCCGTCCGAGACCATCTCCACTTCGGTCACGCACGCCTCGTGACCGGCGATCAGCTGCTTGGCGCCAACGTCGCCGCGGAGCGTCATCATCTCGCTGAAAGACCCGACGCCCCAGAGCACCGGGTTGCCTCGCCTGCCATGGCGTACGGGCACGCAGATTCCCGCGCCACCTTTTGCTGCGAAAGCGGCTATCAGGGTCTTCAGATCGCCGATCTCGATCGCTGGCATGTCTCCGAGACAGATGAGCGCGCCGTCGGTCCCATCGGGCAATGCAAGCAAGCCGGCCCGGAGGGACGTGCTCAAGCCCTCCGCATGGGCTGGATTGCGGATGATGCTCACCTCGAGGCCGCATAGAGCCTGGGCGACGCGATCGGCGTCGAATCCCGTGACCACGATGATTGGGTGGGCGCCACTCGCCAGCGCAGCGGAGACGACGTGGCGGACGACCGGCGCGCCGTCGATGACTTGCAGCAGCTTGTTGTCGGGTGCCATGCGCGTGGAACGACCCGCGGCCAGAACGATGGCCGCAACCTGAAACCGGTTAGGTCCGGCACTCATCGGCGACCATTCGCCTTGCCGCGTTGAGCGGCCATGATCTCGGCGATGATGGAGAGTGCGATCTCCGCCGATCCTTGCGCCCCGATGTCCAGTCCGATGGGCGCGTGAATGCGCTCGATATCGGCGTCGGTGATCCCGGCTTGCCGCAGCCGCTCTACGCGCTTGGCATGGGTTTGCTTGCTGCCCAGCGCACCGACGTAGAAGGCATCGGAGCCGAGCGCGGAGATGAGGGCCGGATCATCGATCTTTGGATCATGGCTGAGCGCAACGACCGCGGTGCGGGCATCGAGGCCGATCCTTGGCAGCGCCTCGTCGGGCCACGCTCGCGCGATCTCCACGCCGGGAAAGCGTTCCTCCATGGCGAAGGCCGAGCGCGGATCGGCGATCACGACATCGTAGCCGATAGCTCGCGCCAAGGGCACCAAGGCTTGCGCGATGTGCACCGCGCCGACGATGACGAGGCGAATCGTGGGGTTGAACACATTGATGAAGACTTCGCCGTCACTCGTGTCCAGCCTCACGCTCCTGTCGCGGCGGAACGCATCTTCCAGCGCCAGCGCCAGCCCTCCATGGAGATCCGCCGGCGAATACGCGAGGCTTGCCGCGCCGGTGGCGAGCCCAGTTACCAGCGCAACGGGACGCCGCCTTTCCACCTCGCCAGCGAGCCGGCGCAGCACCGCGTCTGATCCGGCCGCCAGCGGCTCGAGAAAAATGCGGATGGTGCCGCCGCAGGCGAGACCGACGCTCCACGCCGTGTCGTCCGCAACGCCGAACTCGAGCGTCTTAGGCTTGGCCGTCGCGAGCACGTCGGCGGCTTCGGTAATGACCGCGCCCTCCACGCAGCCGCCCGATACTGAGCCGAGGAAATTCCCTTGCCCATCGATCAGAAGGAGGCTGCCCACCGGCTGTGGTGCGGAGCCCCAGGTCTGGATGACGGTGGCGAGCGCGACGCCACGCCCCTCGGCCAGCCAGTCGAGCGCGCTTTGCAGGATGGATCGGTCCGGTGCACTCATGGCTTTGCCGATTCCGGATTGAGCCGTTTTCGGCGATCATGATCCGCCGCCGTGCGGTCGGCTAATTGCACGAGCATTGAGAATGTCTTCAGGGTTCCCGCCAAGCGTCAACGTGACCTGGCCGATCAATTGACGAAGTCGGCAAACTAGCGACTATTCTCCGATAAGAATACCTCAGGGAGGGGCAATGGCGAGGGAAGGATTTGGCATGCATCGACTGGCGCAGGGCGAATGTGGGATCAATCCGGTGGCTCCGGCGATTGCCAACGCGGTGGCCCATGCCACTGGGATACGTTTCCCCGACTTGCCGCTCACGCCGGACCGCATTTTCGACAAATTCCGCTCCGGGTCATGCTGATAGCGCGGTTGCACATGCCCTCTGTTCAGCAGGGCTTGATGTCGTTGAGCGCGTTAGCCACGCCAAGCACGGCCGAAATGGTTGCCTGCTCGGGATGAGCCTGCCACCAGGCGAGGAGTTTTTCAATCAACGGGGGCAGGTTGACGTGGACGGTGCAAGACGGAAGCTTCTGTGCTCCAACGCCGGTCATGATAATCAGGCCAACCTCATCCCCACATTTATCGGCGTCCGTCTTACAGAGCGCGGCTAGCTCGGAAACGGTCAAGGGCTTGGCCACTTCTGCGCGAGCGGGTCCCACGGCGATGCTGAGAAGCCCCATCATTCCAATCGCGAGCAACAAACGCATGACTTCTCCCCGTTGTTTTTAAGAGCGCTCGAACTGGGCGATTCCGGCGGAATGGTGGGCGGTACTGGACTAGAACCAGTGTAACGCCCGTATCAACTGATCTCTTCCCAGTGCATTCACTTGCATCAGATCAAGACAGAGCTTGGTTTAGGCCGATGTATTGTGTATCATATCACTTCATCGGGCAACATTAAAGCGCAGAGCAAGTGTTGCCCGGATGTTGCCAAAAAGCGATTCCTCTGGCGATGCGCAAGCATTTGACCGACCGAGCCTTGAAGGCGCTAAGGCCCGCCGATGCTGGCTCTCGCTATGAGGTCATGGATTCGGACGTGCGTGGTCTGGGTCTCAGAGTATCTGATAAGGGCAAACGCACCTTCATCCTCATCGCCCGTTACCCTGGAAGTAAGAACCCGGTTCGTCGTGCGCTTGGGGAATACCCCACGATGGAATTGGCCGAGGCGCGCAAGAAGGCGCGTCGGTGGCGTCAGCTAATTTCTGAGGGCAGGGATCCAAAACCCGTCGAGCGAGAGGGCGCCGAGCAACAGCGCCGCGAGGAGCTGCGCAAGCGAAAGGACACGTTCGAGGCTGTCGCCGAAGACTACATAAAGCGACGCCTAAAAAATCAGCGGCAGGCTAAGGATGCAGAGCGCACCATTCGTCGGGAGCTGATAACCCGATGGGGCCACCGGCCAATAGGTGACATTGGCATGGAGGACGTGATCGAGGTCGTGGAAGAAATCATGGACCGCGACGCGCCGCACATGGCGCGGAACACGTTCGGCCACATCCGCGCACTTTTTGGTTGGGCTCTTACACGGCCATATGGATTGGACAAAAGCCCTACAGACCGACTGAAACCAGGAGAGTTGATTGGTAAGAAAGAATCTCGCGAACGCGTACTTGACGATCGAGAGTTAGCGGCTCTCTGGCGTGTTACCGGCCAGATTGGCTACCCGTTTGGTCCACTTTATCGCCTGTTGCTCCTAACCGGTGCCCGCAAGAATGAGTGGGGAGAGGCAACGCGCAGTGAGGTTGATCTAGGACACGGCCTTCTCACTGTCCCGCCCGAGCGCTTCAAGTCGAAGGCCACCCACCGCATTCCGCTAGTGAAAGAGGCCACTAACATTCTCGGTGAGTTGCCGCGCTTCAACGGCGACTATCTCTTCAGCACGTCCTTTGGAACCAGCCCGGTTTTGGGATTTGCCAAATCTAAGCTTCGCATCGATACCTTGATGAAGGCGGAGCTTGGCTACAACCCGAAGCCTTGGGTAACGCACGACATCAGGCGCACGGTACGCACTCGACTGGCATCATTGCGTGTGTCGGATATCATTGCCGAGATGATCATCGGCCATGGTCGCCGGGGGCTTCAGCAGGTTTACGACCAATACACGTATGAGTCTGAGATGCGGGAGGCCCTAGAGCTGTGGGCTGAGCGGTTACGAGATATTGTGAGCGCTATGTAGGGGTCGTCGTTTCCTATGCCCGGGTCACCACACCTATTTGCGGTCACCATTACTCTTCGAGGAGAGTTTGAAACGGGCAATGCGGATGCCCTTTTCCAGGCTATCCGTTGGTGCTGTGAAGATAACTTGCCGTTGCCCCAATGGGCCGCAATTGCCTTCATCGAGCGCTACAATCGGGGAAAGGATGGGGAGATAAGATCCTGGGATGAGGTCTTCGGGCGCCCGACTCGTTACGCGACTTTGGAGCGCTTAAAAACCCGAAGTGAACGTAAGGGGACAGCTATGGTATTCGAGCTTCGCAGGATGGAGTTTTTGGCGACGGGACCCACCGCGTTTTTCGCGGGTGATGCCGACGGAGTTCAACAAGCAGGTCAATGGATATCTGGGGTGGTGAAATCCGAACTGCCGCCCGGCAAATCGCTCGCTCTACATCAACTAACAGTCCTTCTTCGAGCGCGCGATCTACTAGATGGTGAAATTGAGCGCCTAAAACGTCATTTACGATCAAGAGCAGCAATCTCTATAAACGGAATATCGCCAGGCTCGCGTGCTGGGGTTCAAATTAGCGATCTTCATTGAGCGGAGGGGCGTCTTTGGCCTTTGATTCTTTGCAGAGCCGCTTCACGTCGGCTTCCGCTTCTTTTGAGCTTGGATAGACATCCCTCCCAAGCTTCGTCAAGGCCTTGTCATTGCTCGTTGGCTCTATGTCGACGACCAGGCAGGTCCCATCGGATGCGCGAACAATCCACCAATTGGCAAGGGCCGGATCTGCAAAGGCGACTGCCAGAGCAGCTGTCAATAAAAGCCGATATGCCATGAGTGATCCTTTAGCGGCTTCTAGTTATCGGTCAGCGTTCGAACTTGGCCAAGCGGCTCGACGGTCAGTCCGACCCTGGCGACCGTCGAGCGTAACCACCGGCCGTGCTGAGATAGAAATGCCCGTTGGCTGGGTTTCTGTTCCTCCACTCACAATAGTTTAGCGGCCCGATGGCGCCGGGCCTAGCCACCCTGGGGAAGGTCGTTGCAAGGCACAGCCAGGTGGCTCAGACGACAACATTACTCGCCTTAAGCCGCGAGCCGTCGCGCTCTAGCCTTCTGGCAAAGAAGGTCGAGTTCTTCCTGCGTGGTCGCCTTGTAGAGCCACTCGCGCGCTTCGGAGATACCATCTTCGAAGAGCAATACGAACTCAATTGGGGCGCCATCCATAAAAAGTACCCGACAGGCTAACCCACGCGCCTTAGCTTGGATGTTCTTCAGGTTGCTGATGGACAGTCATATAGGAAGCGCGACGGCAGAAGCGAAGGGCCGCGATAACGTTACGAGCACCCTCGCTGTTGTGAGGAACTTTGAGGTCGCGACGACGTTAATCAGAGGTGCTTACAGCGGTTCGCTGTGTGCCAGCATCAACACCGAAAAATTTGCGAGGAGTCTGTCATGGATTGGAACCGTGTCGAAGGAAATTGGAAGCAGATCAAAGGCCAGGTTAAGGAGAAGTGGGGCAAGCTCACCGACGATGACCTCACTGCCATTAACGGCAAGCGCGAGCAGCTCGAAGGCAAGATCCAAGAGCGATATGGCGTGGCCAAGGATCAAGCTCGCAAGGACGTTGACGACTGGTATGCGAAGCAGTCCTGGTAGAATCGAAAATGTCCCTGGGCCCGGCCTTTGCCGGGCCTTTTTTATATCTGCGCGTCAAGCGCGGATACATCTCCGCCTTGCGACGGATTAATAAGGAAAGACCCCAGCAAGGGTACAGGCCGGGGTCGAGGGCATGTGGCTCCACTCGGGGACTATGAGCGCCACAAGATGATCCCTTGTATCACGGCTTGGTTGCCCTCGGATGACAGTACATTGGGTTGTGCTGATTCTGTTACACGCCACCTACCCAGCGATTTTAGGAACAACAAAAACAATGCTTTCCTGCTTGAGCGGCGGATGACTCGGGCCCTGTGCTAGGCGATTCCCTCGTAGGCATGAAGTTGGCTAGGGAGCACGCCTAGCAGGACGACGTGGTCGTGGTTCCCTTGGATGATCGTGTTGCCGTGATCGACGAACAAATGCGTGTTCCTTAAACTTAGGCGGCCGGCGCCTTCGAAATCTAAGGAGTCAGTTCCGGGCGTGAAGTCTGTAATTACAGCATTCACTCCCTGGGGTAGCTCGAAACGATCCGCGCCTCCGAAGCCGCTCATCGTTTGCAGGCCGCCGGTAGCCGCTACCAATACATCACCCTGAGGACCACCCAGTAGTGTGTCCACGCCAGGTGAACCGATGACAAGCTGTGGAGCATTCGGTTCCACCGCGCCGATGCCGGCAGCCGTGCCGCTGTGGCGATCAAAGAACACGAAGGCGTCGCTCTGCATGTGGGCGGTATCGGTGTTTCGCTCGATTATGTCGGAAAGCGAGGTATTCTCGATCATATTTAGCGTCTTTGGATCAAAGCCCTGGTTCTCGAACCAAAGCCGGTCACCATCGCGTAATGCTTCGAATTGATCGCCGATAATGGAGCGAAATGTCTCTCCGACCATTGCGCCAGCGACGTGGTCTTCCGCGAGGCCGCCGGTCCACAGATCCACTTTGTCCACACTGCCGAATGCGGTGGCAAGGTTTGCCGCTGTCTGCGGATCGCTCGTGATCTGGTCAAAACTGGTATAGGCGGCTAACCCCAGCGCAACACGGGTCTCGTTAAGGGTGCCAAGGCCAAGATCGCGGCCGCGCTCGATGTTGATCGCCGCAAGATCCATCCCGTCAGGAGGATCGGAAAGGAAGTTGCGAAGATCATCGACGATATGCACATCAAGTGCATTAGATTGGTCGCCGGCTAGATGACGCAAAAGCCCATCGGCACTACCGGCCGCGTTGAACCGGTCCGGAGTTTCGAAAAATGCGTTCTTCAGGTCCTGCTCGCCGAGACTCTGACCTTGCTCCCCAACCTGTCCAATTTCGGCGGACACGATCGAGTGACCGAAGCGATAGGCGGCGCCCGCGAACTCTTCAGTAATCCTAGGATCAACGTTAGGATCATAGCCGTGGTAAGGCGCAATTGCGTCCGGTCCAAGCAGGTGCGGCAGAAATTCACTGTAGGTAATGTGTTCGATTTCCCCCGTCACAATCGCCTTGGCGTTTTGATAGAGCTGGTCACCGGACCAATCCGGGTGCGCAGCATGCAAACGATCAACCTGATAGTTATGTTCGCGCACGAATAGGGTTTGCAGCGCTGTCAGGTCTGGGTTCTCAGCAGCACGTACGTCGCCAGCCGCAAACATCCCATCGACGATCGGTAGATTGTTACCCTCTGACGTTTTCATGTGACCATCGGGCATTCGAAGGCTGGCCGCCGTCGTTGCATCCGAGCCATAGACCATCGACGCGTCGAGCCATCCCGAGATGGAATTTACTGCAGTAGCGGGGTGCCCCGGGGTGCCCGTAGCAGGATCAATGACTGCACGAGTCAATGGGATTGTCGTTCCCGGCGCGAAGGTCGGATCGCCTTGCGGAACGGCAATGTCGATGTGCGAAACGCCATCGGACATGCTGAGATCAAGGTCATGATCGATGAATTGGCCCCAGGCGTACATCATTCCCGAGAGGCCTTCGGGATTCGCTAGATCCCCCTGTCCGGCAACTACTGTGTTGCTGATCTCTCTGGGGTTGGCGCCGCCTATGGGTGTTGCGAAGCCATCCTCAAAATTGGCCGGGCCGACACGCGTAAAGTCGGTGCCCGCCACATTCAGATCAGGTTGCGCAAGATTGTTCTGTGTGCCGTCGATTGACCGGAACTGAAGGTTGCTGTCTGGCGGCTGATGATGGTGAAAGTGACCCAAGCCTGGAAAAAGGCCGGAGTGTTGACCGATGAAATCATGCAGAGCGGAACTCGGCGAGAATCGTCCCTCATTGATCGGCTTCATTGCGCCATCCCCCTTTAGATTTACATTAAATCCGCGTCCTCCTGAGCCTTAACGACCTGTTGGGTTCTTGATGGGCAGTAAATCACCGTGATGTGGGCCCCGCGTGGTGCGAGGACGGCGATAGTGAGGCATTTTAGGGATTAAGACGTGGGCCACGATCCCAAACGCGTTTCGCCCGTCAGTGACTCTCTGACCGGAGGAAGAGGTAAGCGCCCGACAGCGCATGTCCATCGGGCCTAACCACCGCAGGGCCCAGCAAGGCGATCCGACGGGCAAATTCTTCCCGCAGGTGGCGCAATGATTGACGATCTACGTCGAGGTAGTCTTTTAGTTGCGGATTCCGGTAGCTTCGAGTGGGGCTTCAAGCTCAGCCGGGGGCTGGTCAGACCACACAAATCGCCTCACCGCATTTCCTAAAGCTGCGACCGCTGCGGGATCGACTGTGATGGAGCCAACCGCACGCCCCACATCGTACGCCTGCAAACGCAGGGTAACCATCGCTCGCAAATCTGGCGGGATTGCTGAGGTCAATTGTTCAAACAGCAATTCACCGGTCTGCCGCCAATCGCCAAGCCGAAAGGCCAAATGGGCGGGGCGCCTTCCGGGCTCGCCCTGGTTACTTTCCAAAATTACCAGGCCGGGTATCTCTGACATGGCCGCAACAAGCGGCGCAACACCCTCCTCAACGAGGGCATTTATCTTCACAAGAACTTCTCGTTGCATGGTCATGGTCCCCCGTCATGAGCATGGCCAATGATACCTACCAAACAGTAAACCGGGCCTAACCGAAGCCACACAGAAACAAATGAGTGAATATGACCACTAGACCACAGAACAGACATTTGAAGCCTGCCCAACCGGGCGAGGTTCGCAATCCCGCCGGCCGCCCCAAAGGCTCGAAACACAAATTATCAGCGCTGGGAGAACCGCTCCTACTGCAGGACCCGGAAAGGGATGATGCGCTGCAATGCGGTGACGTGGTTGCTCTGCCGCTGCTGCCGAATGGCACCCATAAGAAAAGAAGCCCCGGTGCGCGTTGGGTTCACACCGAGGCTTCTGACAAATGCTGACGATCCGTCAAGGTGACCGACTGCAAGGCTAGTTATCCAACCAATCTTCTAACCAATAGTTTCTGTGGCGAGGTCCCAGCATGGCCTTCCCCACCACCAGGATCAACGCGCCAGCGGCCAGACCTAGAATAAATGAGACCATTCGCTTTCCACTCGCGTGGTAATCGTTGCAAGCCCAATTGGAGCTTTCGTGACAATAACCGGATACCCACAGCCATATTAGTCGGATTCTTCTAAAAGCAATTCATCAGCCCTCAGGGCTTCCATCAGCGCTACCGTGGCACGTCGGAGCAGATCGTCGTCGTTAGGAGCTGCGGACGCCTCTTGAAGGAAGGCACCGGCTAGCTTCCAGTGAAGTAAGTCATGCTTCTCTTTGGACAGCCGGATGATGAAAACAGCCGCATCGGAGATCGTATTGATCTCATCCGTCTCTAGCCCCGGCCGTAGACGAAGGCTGCGGGTAAGCGGCCTCGTGTCGGTAATTGCCCCGGTCATAAGTCCACTCGCCCATCATGGCGGAAAGGTCTTAGCGCTCAAGCTGCCTCGTGCCTGGAACTACTGATCCGATGACGGGCTTGCTGACAGAGCTGGTCGAGCTTTTCCCGCGTCTCTGGCCTGTGTAACCACTCGCGGGCCTCTTCGAAGCCATCCTCAAACTGCAGCACGAAGGCGATTGGAGGCCACCCATAGAATTTGCCGGACCGGGCCAACTCTCGCGCCTTGGATTGGAAATGTTTGGAGTTACTCATCGACGAACCTCACTCGGGGTCCTCAACATATAGGAGCTGGGGCCTTGAGAGCGAAGATCAGGCTCGTAACGTTAAGTTCAGCTTGTTCGTCTCCGCATAGCTTGTGACCAGCGTCTTGGGAACGACGCTACTAGTCGCGGGCGCTAGCGGCGCAGGTCTGGCGGGTTCACCCCGCTATTTTTCAACGTTTGGTGCAGCTGTTTTTCCGAGACTGGCTTTTGCCGGAGGATCCGTTCAAGCAGCTTCTCCAGGGCGCCTACCCTGGCCGCAAGCTTTTTCACCTCACTCGCGAGGGCATCGAACTGTGGGTCCTTCATAGCCGCTTCCTACCAGGAGGCGCTTGAACAGCACAGCGAGACTCGTCGCCAACGTTAATACTCGAGAGCCCTAGAGCCTCTAGGAAGCCCCAGGACGGTCGAACCGCCCACTGCTTGGGGGGGAAGGTTCCGATTTCGTTCTCCATGACTCCTATGGGCCTCGGGGAGCTCCTAGACCTGCCTTTCGCATCGAGGCATGGGACGGTACTGATAGCCGCGTGGACGAGCTGATAGCCTTGGTTGGGGTTATTATCCGGTAGCAGTGGCTGCATTCGCGGAAGCGGTGAAACGACGCCCTGGCAGGATTGTCACGCTGCGGCAGAAAACGAGAGTGATAGCTGATAGCCGTCAGTCGAGGCGCTAACCGCTGTTACATTCGGAGCCGCAAGGGTGATTCGATCATTCTGCGATTTCTCCAACTGACCCAAGACTTGGCCCCTGGCGCTTGCCCGCTTGGGGCTCCTTTTTACTATGCGGTCAAGTTGCCTAAGGCATGGGCGGATAGAGATGATACTCCGCCCCTGTGATGGGATTCCCTCCCAATCACTGTCCCCCCAAGAGGACAGAAGAAGCCCCGACGCTCGTCCCCCGTGCACGGGGCTTCTTCATGTGAGCCAACCATCTACTAGTGTGCTGGCTTATAGTCCCGCCATGGATACCACCCGCCGCAGGCCATACACTTGCAGTGATGGCTGAAGCGGTCACAGACCCGATGCTCTCCTATGTCGCATTCACCAGGTAGTCCTGGGAGCCAGCAACCTGCCTTCTCTACCAAAGAGTGGTTGGTTGCGGGATGTGCTGCGGTGAGGCCAGCCAGCGGTGTAGCCTCCGCATTCCAAGCCAAAATGCCAGCGAGTAAAAGTGCGATGGCCGCCGAGATTCCAATTACCGGTTTGCGCATGGTGATCCCCCTCGTTGAGAGCACCAAGCTACGTCAGCAAAATGGACGAATTAGGACGCCGAGATGATGTGGGTCGTCGAAGGCAAGCGACTCAGCTTAAAGTCCCCCGCACAGCCCACTACGGAGGGGAGGCATACATGCCGTTTGGACTCACACCACCCGCCAAGTTGACGTTCTTCATCTCTGTCTTGGTGGCAGCTGCCGCCATCATCATCCACTATGCTCAACTCTCAATTCCTCACGTTCACAGCGGATTTTTGATCTTGCTCGTAGGATATTTTGTGCTGCTTGCCGGCAACCTGTTTCGGGGACTGTAAGCGGTCCGAACAGGTCCGACATCTGCTGGCTATTAATGAGTCGTGCGACTCGGCCGTTGCTTGGTTTGTGGCTTGGCGCGAGCGGCCTTCGGCTGCGGAGCGTCCTTGCCCATGCGGCGCCGGACTGCATCCCGGATCTTGGCCTGGCCTTTTGCCTGCATGCTCTTCTTCAGCGCGTCCATGATGTTGATTACAGGCGCTGACGGTCGCTCATCGGCAATCTCAACTTCCGGCGCACGTTGCTCGACCTTGGCGCGCACTAGCTCGTGCACCGCCTTGGCATATTCGTTGGGCATCTTCTGAGGCTCGAAGGGACCCGTCTCTTTTTCGATCAGCTTCTTGGCGAGCTGCACCGCATCGGCCTCTGGCTTTGCATGGATCCTCTCGAAATAGGGTTCGGCTGGCCTGACTTCATCGGCATAGCGCAGGATCTCCAGCATGAGGCCCCTGCCGAGCGCCGTAATGCCGACTAGGTGTTCGCGCCCATGCATTATGAGCTGTCCGATCGCGACCTTGTCTGACGACTTAAGCGCATCGCGCAATACGATGTAGCCCTCTTCCGCGTCGTCACCGTCCGGTAGGAGGTAGTAGGGCTTCTCCCAATGGACCGGGGAGATATCCTCCCGATCGACGAAACGCACCATGTCAATTGTGTGCTTGGCCTCCAGCTTCAGCTCATCGATCTCTGATGGCTTGATCAGGACGTGGTGGCCCTTGGCGTGCTCGTAGCCCTTGATGATCTCGGCCTCGGGCACCTCCTTGAAGCCACGCTCACTCTCGACGCCCTTCTGATATTTGATGGGCGTACCGCTATCGCGGTGGATCATGCGAAAGGCGACGCGATCCTCGTCGGTCGTGGCCGGATACATCGTCACCGGAACCAGCACGAGAGACAGGCGGAGATTGCCGGACCAGAGGGGAATGGGAGCCATAGGGGTCACTCGCGTTACACCACAGAACAGCGAGTAATCTGGGCCTATGGCGGATGGCCGCAAGTGAACAAAGCCGGACCAAAACAAAAAACGAGGCTAGTCCACCTCAAGCATTAGGAAGCTTGCAAGGGCCTTATCGATCCTACGCTTAGCCTCCGGCCACCACGCTTCTCTGCGCAACGAAACCGCACGGAATGAGTGCACGGGAAGGATGGGCAAATTCGGCCTGCTCGGGCGTATGTTGACGGCCCAAGCCTGACGTTCGCATTTTAATACGACCTCATATCCTCGGTATGCGGTCATGCGGTCCGCCTCTGACGGCTGTATGCTCATCAACACCAACTCATGTGCCAGGCATTAAACTTATTATTGCGGCTGATTAGTTAGCAATTCGTGAGGGGAAGCCATAGGAGCAAGCCATGCCAGGCGAACTGGCGCACGTCATCACGATGACCGACGAAACCCGAACCTGCCACGAGTGCAAGCGACCTCTGATAGACGTCGACAACTACGGTGAGCGGCTGAGGGGTTGCATCACCCGCAACATTTGGTGGACGTCCGACAACACGAAAAAGCGGTTGTCCGAAGCGGACCTCCAGGCACTCCATTTGCTGCGCGATCGTTAGACTGCGATCCACAGCAGCGGGAAGCGGCGGTCGGTCATTTAGTGGCGAAGAGGGTTGCCTTGGATGATGTCCGTCGGCGACTCTTTGACGAAGACAGTGTGGTCATGGCCGAAGCGTAATAGCGTGTTTTCGCTGTCAGGGCTCTTTTGCATTGTCGTAACGAGATCAATGTTCACGACGATCTCAAAGTCATGCGTAGTCTTGCATTGCATCCACGTAGCCATCTCGCTCTCCCTTGTGTGCGGTGGTGCGCCCAGGTTACAGCTTGTTCCGGCGACGCCACCAGCCATGCCGCCGCGAAAATAGGCCATAGCCATAGGGCTGCATGTCATTGGCGGGGAGAAAATCAGGCGCCGGCCGACGCCGACGCCCTAAAATCACGCACTTAGAGGGCCCGCAAAGCCCTGCGCCCTGCTACGATGCGTAGGCCTTCTTTTCGGCCTTTTCGGCCAAGTTCGTGCACTTCGATGATGTCGTAGACCTGCTCGTCTGGCGGCGTGGGCACCGGCGAGGCATCAGAGCTGAACGGGGGATAGACAATCCGATCAAGGAGGCTCAGATCCGCAACCTCCGCCGAGTAGCGCACGCGGAACTCGACTTGCCGAGCGACGGATTGCTCGGACGTGAACCGCTCCTCACCGCGCACCGGGGATACTGATGCCGAAAGCCGAAAGGCAAGCTTGTCCCAAAGCTCGACCTCCTCGCCGAACTCGTCTTGCGTGACAGTCTTGCGCTCAATATCTATTTTCCGGTCCAGACCGCGCATACTAGCTGGCTCTCGCTCGGGCCTGCGCCAAGGATAGTGTGCCCACTCTACCAAAACAGCATGCAAATCAGGGGGCGGTAACCTTTGTCGGTTAACGTAGGGAGAAGGGTGGAGGATCGCGGGGGGAACTTCAGGTTGATCCGCTGTCGGCCGCTCCGCCGTCTCTCGCGAATAAGCGTAGGCGAGCGCCTGCTCTTGGGCGTCGACCACCTTGAGGCCGCCGGGGATTTTGCACAACGGACCAGGGTGGGAAGCGGTGCTCGGTCCTTGCAGGAGCATCGCGCGCAGTCTTGCGACTTCGGCCTTAGCTGCCTGGTGCGTCACCGTGGCATCCTTGAACTTTTTAATCCCGGCCGGCGACGTTCTTCCCCTGCCCATAGTCAGCAGCCCGCTTTGCTGCATAAGCGGCTCGTTCAACTTCGATGGCCCGGTGAAGGGCTGCCGTGATATCTGCTGTCATTACGGTGCTTTCCGCTCAAACACGTACGCAGTAACTCATCTGTAGATTGGCGGCAGGCTACAACAAGAAGGCGCCGACCGGCGCCGCCAAGGGAGAAATAGATGCGATGCCACTATGCAGGCTTGGCTACTGGGATCGCGTTTATCCTGTATGGCTCAATGGCGGCCGCGGACCAGCATATAGCCTGCAACTTTACCGGATCTAGCTGCCTCATCTGCGATCGTAGTGATGACAGCTCTAACGAACGGGCGCTGAGCTTCTTCCTGGATGATGCCAACGAACAACTGGTGCCTGAGGGAGCGTCGGTCGCGTCGGCTCACACCACTTCCTACTCGGAGACGGAGGTCAAGGCCGATATCGAAATCAACTCCCTGCCGATTGCCCGAAAGACTCAGATAACTGTTATGCGGACCAAAGGCATCGCCATGATTAGCGCCTCCCTAGTTCCCTCTGGCGTAGACCTTGAGACCGGTGAATGCCACGAGGTCGCGGTACGTCCGGCTCAATAATGATCAGCAAAAAAAAGGCGCCGTGCCGAAAGCCGACCTCTTGCGTTGATCTAAAGGCGGCCGCCGAGGCGCTGGTCAATTAGGTGACCGATAATAAACAAGCCGCGCTCTCTGCCATGCCGTTCATTCCCGCAAATATTGGAACGAGAACGAGGGCTTTGCTCTGGCGGGCGACAAATCGCGCCGCCTCGCAAATTTTTCTGCCCAACAGATCAGCCTCGCCGAAATCGACGCCGTAGTGGTGTTCAGTCCCGTCCGACATACGAAGCGAGATCACCACCCTCTTGCGATCGTCAGTAGGAACAGCCCGGAAGTGCGTTACAATAAAAGCTGGCATTAACTTCTCCCGCCTTCTGCCTAGTTGGGAAAATAGATGATCTTCTTTTGAATAAACCCCGGAGGCGTGGACGGGACTCTCTGGTATGCATTCAACAATTCGGCCTAATGGTGGTTGCGACCTCCAATGCCATTCGACTGACAGGCGAGGTCAAGTCGCCACCCGAAGGCACAAAGCTCTCCATAGGCGCTCGATCTCAGCGTCTTCGTTGGCGCGAGCCCTGGCGTACATCCGCTACGAAGAGGCCTGACTGCCATATGCTCGCAATGCGCCCACGAGGCGGCGAACGAAAAAGGCATCAAGCTGGATACGAGAGAGGACTGGGAAGCTGCGTTGAAGGAGTAGGCGCCGACGCAGAGCGCCATCGAGACAATACTCTTTCTTTACCTAAATGGGTGCGGTTTAAAGCGTTGGCCTAACCTTTGGCTAAGCCACCCGTGCTAGCGGTCATGACCACACGTAAGGAGGTCAAAAGGTGGATATGTCTCCGGAGCGAGGCCAACCGCGCGAACGAAAAAGTTCTCAGCATGGGAAAACTCGTCTCATCATGCCAAGGGTGCAATGGGGTGAAAGTCCGGCACAGATAGACCATGACGATTTCAATGGCGAGGCGGGCGGCGATGGAACCACCGATCCCCTCATTCGAGGGCTCGTTGAACGGCTGCCTAAGCCTGATTGCACGTGGTCGCTAGCAGATCGCGCTAAGTGGCTTCGAACAGCGGCCAGCATTTTTGGCCTCGTTTACAAGGCCAGTGATGGCGATGTCCAAGAGATCCGCGTTGTCTTCTCTAAGGATGAGCCTGAGCGCTTGCGGCGCCCCTTCCTCGAGCCGGGTTCGCCGCCCGGCCCGCCGACCCCATAGGGCACCCAAATCAAATCTACGAACCAGTTGGCGAGGGACCATAGATCAACCGAGCCGCATTACTGCAAGTGCGGTGAGGTAATCCCATTTGCGGATCAAATTTACTCCTGCCGTTTTTGGCGAGCTGTTCCCCCGCCGCGGTTAAGCCAAAAATCGAACGTTTCGGCAATCAATAAGCTCAGAAATCGCAGCGACCACACCGCCCAAACGATGATGCCGAGGATGCAAATCGCTAAATCCGCCATGGTGGTGTCTCAAGGTGCCCCGCCGGGGCAGCCAAGGCATTCGTCTGGAGACAGACGGCCTAGGCGAGAACTCTAGCCACAACCAATGACGGACGAATGACCGTTAGTTGACAGAGAAGGGCGCCGGCCGAAGCCGACGCCAGTTTGCGAGAAGCCCGGTCGAAACTGGAGAGAAGCCCGGGCTTCGCGGGTATGTCGGCAGGGGGGTGCCGACTAAAATAAAACACACGACAGAGGCATTACCGGCGGCAAGCAGTAGGGCACCCCACTCGATGGGCGACGCTCGCATAACCTTATGGGTGTGGGTTGGGCTCCTAACCCTTGCGGGCTGCGCCACTCGCCCCGTCGGGCAAGTGCAGGAGGTAGGCCAAGGGACCTACAGCATTGGCGTCGGCCGCAGTCATACCCTGGCGTCGGGGGCAGAGGACATGAAGGAGGCCGTCACTAAGGCAGGCGAATACTGTCACTCCAAGAGTTCTCAAACTTTTAGTCGTACCGAACACCGGGAATGACGTCACTTTCCGCTGCGTTTCCTCGGATGATGATGTAGCGCCGGCGGTCAGCGAGCAGCGCCGTCATTAAAAATGGGCGTCGGCCGAAGTTGACGTAATTTGGCCAGGCTTGGCGCGTCGCCTCAATCCTCCCGGTCTGTGATCTTGTGCAAAGCCGCCAGCAAGATCATCACCGCAAACGTAAGCAGAAAAGCCCAAAAGCTGAGCGCGCGAGGATCGCCCGAGGCGATTACCCACACGGAAAACAGAAAGAAGGCCAATAAGCCAATCACTCTCCCTGGGATCATACGCGACGGTAACATAAGGACGTTGGCGGAAGTCGATGCCCTTTCAAGAGCCCCGAATTGGCGATTTTGGCTCAACAACTTTTGGGGGCGACATGGCGGTGGTAAAGTTCGTCAAACAAAATTAAGCCAGGAAATCACACCGCATGAATTGGCTTTTCAAGTTACATCGCGTTGCCACTCATCGTGGGAGCGTCGCAACCGTATTTGCGACCAATTCGCCGCCGGAGGTTCACTGCTCGGCTGCGGCTACTGCAAAAGCGCGTTCGCGAGGGCCACTGTTCCGTTAGATCCGTTGCATTGCGCCGGCAGCGTGGCGATGAGGCGCGCCTTTTGGCTTAAGTCCTAGGGCTTGTCAAACTTGGCGCTACAATCGCCAAAGGCGGGAGTGTCGGGAGGAAAGCCATATCGAACGCATTGGGATTTGTCGGCGTCATCCGGAGCAAGGGCCATCGGATGCGTCCCTTCCTGCGATGTGACACAGCCCGCGAGGGGGAGAGCCGCCACGACGACTAGCAGCCACTTCATGTTCGCTCCGAAACGTCGAAGAACTCCGGCTCAGACCACAGAAGTATGATGCCGGACATTAGGTAGCAAGAGGGCGTCAGACACCTGATTGCCCAGGAAAAGGCACGGCGTTAAGCTCAGCAGGTGTGGCAGCGTTAGGTAGGAGGGCTTGGGATGGGTCAGAAGATGATGAAAACGGAAGAAGAGCTTCAGACCATCGTTTTGGGCGAGCTGCGCACACACGCCGAGTGCAGCGACATCACGGGCGTGACCGTCAGGCGACTGCATGGGAAAACTTGGGGTGTGAATACCATAGCTCGCGACCGCGGATCGGATGCCTACCAGCGCACGATGGAGGAAGTCGTAGCGCAGCTCAACACCGCCTATGGTTTGGCAAAGGACCCGCGGGGCGGAGCCACTCGCTAGCCACGCGCCTCTTCACCCTAGCAGCTCCGGCAACTTAGCGATGTTGCTTGCGATACGGTGCGCCTCATCCTCCGTGAGCACCCCGCGGTGCCCGCGTCGGCCGGAGTCTTGCGCAAATACACATACGCGAGTGCCTGCTCGTTGGCGTCGACAACTTTAAAGCCGCCGGGGACCTGCTCGACCCTCCACGGCGGCGGGAAGCGGCGCGTGGTCATGATTGCGGGAGGTAAATGCCACCAGGTCGGCAGTCGCGATCGACGACGTAGTTCTCCGCCTCGCTGCCGCCGATCATGATGGGTATGAACACCGAGTCATTTGACCAGAACTTCCCTACAAACTTCCTTCCATTCACGACGCCGCAGACCACTGTTTGGTGTTGCAAAACGGAAGTGCCCGCTCTGTAGCTTTCACCGAGGCTGACGGAGGGTTCTTTTAGTTCTTTGGCGAGGCCTTGCTGGACGATCTTAATTTGCGCGGCGGATAGGGTAAGGGTATCAAGCGGTCCCTCAAAGCGCTCGTTAGACGTGGCACAACCACTAAGAATGACCACAGCGACAATTGTGGCCCGTGACCACATCACCATAGGCGGCGAGAAGCGGCGCTTGGTCATGGCCTTAGGCTAGTGCTTAGGTGCTCGCGGGTCGTCACGCTTCATCTTCAGCGCCCTTAGTTTGAGTCCGGTCGATGTGTTTTTTTCACCAGTGACGATCAACTCATCATCGCCAATCACACCAAGGTCAACATCTTCGTCTGGCAAGATCACGACGGTTTTGAGGCCGATACAAACCACCACCTGGTTTCTTTTGCGGGCCGCCAGGCGTGCCCACTCCTTCAATTGTCCATAGTAAGGCTCCGCCTTCCACGCGTCCGGCCGGGCCGGATCGACATAAGCCGCTAGCCTCTTCCCGTCAGCCTCGGCCGCCACCACTATCTTGCACTTTGCTGGTCGCCATTCCTCTGACAGCGTGGCGAGGGTAAGGAAGCCACAGTGAAAGTCGCCGCAGGACTTCGGCCGCGTGTCATAGATGCGGCAACCTTCGCCGATGGCGCAGTGGCCGCACCAAACGTCTCGGGGCTTACTGAGTTCGGCGACACCCATCAGCTTGCAGCAAAGCGTGCAGCCATGGCATGCCCGCCCGGGCACGACGGGATCGGCATCTGGTACGGAAGAGGCGGTCATCGTGGTGGATCATAAAGCACAAAGTCTCAGCCTAGCCGACGCCCAAGCCTCCGCGCCAAAATCGGTCTGGCTTGCTACTTATGTGCCGTCTCAGTGAGTTTAGCGGGTTCTGTGGCTTCTGGACCGCCCGCCAATCAATAAGCTCAGAAATCGCAACGACCAGGCCGCCCAAATGACGACGCCGAGGACGCAAATCACTAGATCAGCCATGATGGTGTCTCAAGGTGCCCCCCCAAGGCATTCGTCTGGAGACAGACGGCCTAGGCGAGAACTCTAGCCACAACCAATGACGGACGAATGACTGACAGAGAAGAGAGCCGGGCCGAAGCCGACGCTCTCCGGATGTTGCGCCAGGCTCCTGGCCTTCTTGCATTTCGTGGTGAAATCCTCCAGCCATTCGTGGCCAAGTTGGTAGCGTCCTCCATCGTCTTGGCGTCGAGAGGTAGGAGCTGAGTTATGGTCTCTTGCTTGTCGCGCGCGACCAAACAAGCTTGGAACTTGTCGCAGCCGAGCCTTACGCCTGTTGATGGTTGTTAGAGACATGGCTATTCCTCCTAATAGGGATGAAATTTGCACAACTGTTGCCCCTGGCGTTGCCAGAAACATCAATCGATGTAGCCGTCTCAGCTAATATCTTGATTATGCTAGCTTAGAATGGTGGGCGGTACTGGACTCGAACCAGTGACCCCTGCGATGTGAACACAGTGCTCTACCAGCTGAGCTAACCGCCCGCCTCTGGTGCAAGGCGGATTTAGCGATTGGGCTGGCGATAAGTCAAGGAAGGGCGGCGCCTCCGCGCCGTAAGGTCGGGCGAGTGCCTGGTTCGAGGGGCGGCGCGCGAAAGGAACAGCGCCGCCCGCTCCGTGCCGAGGCTATTTCGTCTTGGCAAGCATGGCCGAGACGCCGCCGAGGGTCTTGGTCGCCCCGGCCAGATCGCCCTCGGTGCACTGCGCGTCGGCCTGATCGAGAAGCTCGTTGACCTTGTCCGTGTCGGCCTCGCTCAGGGCGTTGGCCTCCACCTTGCTCTGCACGGCGGCCTCGGTGGTCGCCAGCTGCTGGCTGCACTGGTCGTCGCCCTCTGCGGGCGCGGCCGTGGGCGGGGGCTCGTCGGCGGCATAGGCGGCGCCTCCCATGAGCCAGACCAGGCTCACGCCGATCACGACACGTTTGAGCATCGCATTTCTCCTTGGACGACGGGTAGAGGCCTGAAACCTAAGGTGGTGAAGGTGGGCTCTGACTGTGGCTCTTCGGGGAGAGCAGTCCGGTCGAAATAAGGCAAATATTTGGCGGGGTGGGGGGACGCCCTCAGCCTGAAGCATCCCGCAGCAAGCCGGTGGCGCGAGGGACAAGCTCGTCGAAATGATCGATGACACCATCCGGAGAGAGCGCCGCAAGGGGCGCACCCGCATAGCCGAAACTCACGAGAATCGTCTTCACGCGCGCGGCCCTGGCGGTGGCCATATCGACCTCGCTGTCGCCGACCATGACGGCCTTCGCAGGGTTGCCCCCGGCGCGGGCGATCACGCCAGTGAGGTGATCGGGATGGGGCTTGGCCACGGCGAAGGTGTTGCGGCCGGCGATGGCGTCGAAATGGTCATCAAGCCTCAGCGCCTCCAGCAGCTTCAAGGTGAGGTCCTCCCGCTTGTTGGTGCAGAGCGCGAGCTTGGCGCCGGCCGCGGCCAAGGACTCGAGCGCCCTTGCGGCGCCGGGGAAGGGCACGCTCTCGGCGGCAATGTTGGCCTCGTAATGGGCGAGGAACTCGGCCAGCATTTGGTCCACGTCGTCGCTTGCCTGCGATCGCCGCAGGCCTTCCTCGATCATCGCCCGCGCGCCAAACGCCACTGAGGAGCGTATGCTCGCCGCAGGCACGGGAGCATGACCTCTGCGGGTCAGCACGTGGTTCAAAGCGTTCGTCAGGTCGGGCGCCGTGTCTACGAGCGTTCCGTCCAGATCGAAAACGATCGTGGCATCTTTCAGCGGACCATGTTGCATGAAGGGTTGTCCTAACGTAGAAGGCCGCTCGGGGGAATGCGCGATGTCCAGTCCTTGGTAGCACGCGTTCCTCTAATGAATCTCAACGATCCTTCCTTGCGCAAAGAGCAGTGCCTGATCGGCGGTGCGTGGGTGGGTACGCCTTCCCTGGAGGTGCGTAACCCCGCGACGGGCGCGCTCATCGCGCGTGTCCCAGATCTTGGCCTGACCGAGACGCACGAGGCCATCGTGGCGGCGGCACGCGCCTTCTCCGCCTGGAGCGGGCAGCTGGCTAAGGAGCGGTCCGCTCTCTTGCGCCGCTGGTACGAATTGCAAATCGCGCACCGGGATGACCTGGCGCTCCTGATGACGAGCGAGCAGGGCAAGCCGCTCGCGGAGGCCCGCGCCGAGGTCGACTACGCCGCATCCTTCACCGAGCTCTTCGCCGAGGAGGCGAAACGCGTTTACGGCGAGATCATCCCGACGCACCGGAAAAGCGGCCGCATTCTGGTGATCAAGCAGCCGATCGGCGTGGTCGGAGCCATCACGCCGTGGAACTTCCCCCTCGCCATGATCACGCGCAAGATTGCGCCGGCGCTTGCTGCCGGCTGCACGGTAGTTTGCAAGCCTGCGCCGGAAACGCCGCTCTCGGCGCTCGCTCTCGCCGAGCTTGCCGTCCGCGCCGGATTGGCCCCCGGCGTGCTCAATGTGGTGACGGGGGACGCCATTGCCATCGGCGGCGAGCTCACCGCCAACCCGCTCGTGCGCATGATCACCTTCACGGGCTCCACCGAGGTGGGCAAGCTCCTTATGCGCCAGGTCGCGGGCACGGTGAAGAAGCTTTCGCTCGAGCTCGGCGGCAATGCGCCCTTCATCGTGTTCGAAGATGCGGACCTCGATGCCGCCGTGGCGGGCGCACTGGTCTCCAAATATCGCAACTCCGGCCAGACCTGCGTATGCGCCAACCGCATCTTGGTGCAGGACAGCGTCTATGACGCCTTCACCGAGAAGCTGGTGGCCGAGGTGAGCAAGTTGAAGGTGGGAGAGGGGATCCTGCCGGGGGTTACGCAAGGTCCACTCATCAATGAGGCGGCGGTGGCCAAGGTGGAGGCGCATGTGCGGGACGCAGTCGCCCAAGGCGCGCGCGTGGTCTTGGGCGGCAAGCCCCATGCCATGGGCGGCACCTTCTACGAGCCCACGGTGCTTGCCGATGTCACGGTTGCCATGCAGCTCGCACAGGAGGAGACGTTCGGCCCGGTGGCGCCGCTGTTTCGCTTCTTTGACGAGGCCGAAGCCATCACCATCGCCAACGGGACGCCGTTCGGGCTCGCGGCCTATGTTTATACGCGGAACCTCGCACGGGCCTGGCGCGTGGCCGAGGCGCTTGAATACGGCATCGTCGGGGTCAATGAGGGGATCATCTCGAGCGAGCTCGCGCCCTTCGGTGGCGTCAAGCAATCGGGCCTTGGCCGGGAGGGCTCCTATCATGGTATCGAGGAATTTGTCGAGTTGAAGTACATCTTCATGGGCGGCCTTGAAGCCTGATGCCGGAGGGGGAACGGGTGCGCACGACTGATGATCTCAAGGAGAGCGCCGCGCTCAGCGCGCTCGATCTCGTCCAGGACGGAATGCGGCTTGGCCTGGGCACCGGATCGACGGCGGCGCGTTTCGTCGAGGCGCTCGGGCAGAAGGTCGCGGCGGGCTTACGGGTCTTATGCGTGCCGACCTCAGAAGACACGCGCGCGCAAGCGATGCGCCTCGGCATTCCGCTCACCACGCTCGATGAGACGCCGCACTTGCACCTCACCATCGACGGCGCCGATGAGATCGACGACCAGCTCCGGATGATCAAAGGGGGCGGGGGTGCCCTGCTGCGGGAGAAGATCGTGGCGACAGCCTCGGACAAGATGGTGGTTATCGCGGATGCGAGCAAGCTGGTCGAGACGCTCGGACGGTTCCCGCTCCCGGTCGAGGTGGTGCGCTTCGGCGTCCCGGCCACGCACAAGCTGGTCGCGGCCATTGCCGCGCAGGCTGGGTGCGAGGGCGAAATAAGGCTTCGCCAGGACCGGAGCGGCGAGCCCTTCGTCACCGATCAGGGCAATGTCATCCTCGATTGCGCCTTCGGCCGCATCCCGGAGCCCGAGGTGCTGGCATTCGCGCTAAAGCGAGTGCCTGGTGTCGTCGAGCACGGCCTCTTTCTCGGCATCGCCGATGCGGTGATCCTCGCGGGTGAAGCGGGCGTGCAAGTACTGCAGCCTGGCGGGGAGAGGACCTGATCCGATGCGGTTGCTGTGCAGCAAGGGAGCGTGAGGGTGGCGGGCGGCTTTGACTATGATTTGTTCGTGATCGGCGGGGGCTCGGGCGGCGTGCGCGCGGGCAGGCTTGCCGCCGAGCTCGGCGCGCGCGTGGGAATCGCCGAGGAATACCGTATCGGCGGCACCTGCGTGATTCGGGGCTGCGTGCCGAAGAAGCTGCTTGTCTATGGCAGCCGCTATGGCGGCGATATCGCCGATGCGCGAGGCTTCGGTTTCAGCTGCGATGGCCTGCGTTTCGACTGGCCAACGCTCATCCGCAATGTTAGGCGCGAAATCGATCGGCTGAATGGCGTCTACACCCGAACGCTGGAAAAGGCGGGAGTCGAATACTTTCTCACCCGCGCGACGCTTGAAGATGCCCATAGGGTGAAACTTGCGGATCGCGACCAGCCCATCTCCGCGAGGATCATCCTCATCGCCACGGGCTCCCATCCCGTGCGGCCTGGTTTCTCCGGCCATGAGCATCTGATCAGCTCCAATGACTGCTTCCAGCTCGAGCAGCTGCCCGCAAGCATCGCCATTGTCGGGGCGGGCTATATCGGCATGGAGTTCGCGTCTATCTTCGCGGGGCTCGGCGTTGCCGTCACCGTGCTCTATCGCGGCGAGCAGGTGCTGCGCGGCTTCGACAATGATCTGCGCGACGGTGCAGCCGAGGCCATGCGCAACCGAGGCATCGATTTCCGCATGGGTAGCGATATCGCCTCTATCGCTAGGGAAGGCAGCGGATATCGCGTTCAGCTGGATAAGGGCGACACGGTCAAGGCCGAGCTCGTCATGGCCGCAACGGGGCGGATGCCTAACACCAATGGACTCGGGCTTGCCAATGCCGGCGTCGAATTAGGGACGAACGGTCGCGTGGCAGTGGATGAATATTCAAAGTCCTCGGTGGACAGTATCTATGCCGTTGGCGACGTGACCGACCGGGTGAACCTGACCCCGGTCGCCATCCACGAGGCGAACGCCTTCTCCGAGACGGTGTTCAACGAACGCCCGACCGCCGTCGATCACAGCCTTATCCCGACCGCTGTATTTTGCGAGCCTGAGATCGGGACCGTGGGGCTTTCCGAGCAAGCCGCGCGCGTGACATATGAAAGCGTCGATATTTATAAGACAAGCTTCCGGCCGCTCAAATCGATGGTCAGCGGGCGCGATGAGCGAATGCTGATGAAGCTCGTTGTGGATATGGCGTCGGACCGGGTGCTGGGGTGTCACGTCCTTGGCGGAGACGCCGCCGAGATAGTGCAGATGGCGGCCATTGCGCTCCGGCTCGGCGCCACCAAAGCCCAATTCGACGCGACCATGGCGCTCCATCCAAGTGCCGCGGAGGAGTTGGTGACGCTGCGCCACAAATGGGAACTGCCGACACCGGTGGTGGGCTCCGATGCGGCGGCTTGAGGACAAGGTCGCTCTCGTCACCGGCGGGGCTGCGGGCATTGGCCGGGCTATCGCCGAGACGTTTGCGCGCGAGGGCGCGCGAGTGATCATCGCCGATCGCGACGACGAGGCGGCGCGGGCCGTGGCCGAGGCCATCACCAAAAGCAATGGCGCCGCGATGGCTCATCGCGTGGACGTCACCGATACCGCCGAGGTGAAGGCGCTGATGGCCTCGCTGAGCGAGGCGTTCGGCCGCCTCGACGTGCTCGTCAACAACGCGGGCGTCGGCGAACGCGCCGACTTCCGGCATCTGGACGATGCCGCCTGGGAGCGGGTCTGGCAGGTTAATCTCAACGGCACGGTGCGTTGCGCGCGCGAGGCCTTCCCGCTGCTGAAAGCGTCGGGCAACGCCTCGGTGATCAACCTCTCTTCGGTGATGGCGACCAAGCATACGCGCCAGATGTCGGTCTACTCGGCGACCAAGGGCGCCGTGGCGGCGCTGTCGCGCAGCCTCGCCGTTGAATATGCCCCTTATGGCATCCGCGTGAACCATCTCTGCCCGGGCTATGTGGAGACGGCGCTGATCGGCCGCTATATGGCAAAGCCCGCGATCGCCAAGGCGCTGCTCAGCCAGACGCCACTCCGGCGCTTCGGTACACCGCAGGACATCGCCAACGCGGCACTGTTCCTCGCCTCCGACGAGGCCGCCTACATCACCGGCGCGGGGTTGCACGTCGATGGCGGCATGGGCGTGACGCTGTAGCCGGCTACTTGGACACGGGCACCATCGCCGTCTCCTCGACGATGCCGTCTACCACGGCAATAAGCGCCGCTTCCTCCGTGCCGCCGAGCCCCTTCACCGCGTCGAAGCGGGCAAGCTGACGGTCAGCGCTCGTGCCGCGCTCCACAATCGCCCGGGCGTGAGCCACCTCGGCCACGCAGCCGAAATATGCGGCATCCTCGGCAACGAGATCGAACAGCTCCTCCAGCAAGTTGGGGAAGGGCACAACGGCGCCCTTGCCGAAATCGACCAGCCCCTCTTGGGTGCCGTAGCGCTGCGCGCGCCAGCGGTTCTCGCGCACGAGGAAGGGCGGATAGGTGCGCCAGCGCTGGTTCCGCCGGCGCAGGCGATACAGCAGCCGCAAGATGCAGCGAAACAGCGCGGCAATGCAGATCCCGTCCTCCAGCAGCGGACAGACATCGGTGATGCGCATCTCGAGCGTCGGGAAGCGCGCGCTCGGCCGCAAATCCCACCAGATCTTGGTGGCGTCCCCGATCAGCCCGGCATTGACCAGGAGCTCGATGGTGCGGGCATATTCGCTATAGCTCGAGAACTGGTGCGGCAGGCCGGTGCGGGGCAGCTCGTCGAACACCGAGAGGCGATAGGATTTCAGGCCCGTCGTATGGCCTTGCCAGAAGGGTGACGAGGTCGAGAGCGCGAGCAGGTGCGGCAGGAAATAGGCGGCCTGACCCAGGAGATCGATCCTGAGATCGTCGTCCTCGATGCCGACATGAACGTGCATGCCGCAAATCACGAGCCTCCGCGCCACCTGCTGCAGGTCCTCGGCAAGCACATTATAGCGCTCCTTGTCGGTGTGCTGCTGGTTCGACCATTTGGCGAAGGGATGGGTCGAGGCGGCGATCGGAGCGAGGCCGAACTCGCCCGCGATGGCACCGACGGTGCGGCGCAGATGGATCAGCTCGTCGCGTGCTTCCTGCAGCGACCGGCAGACGCGGGTGCCGACCTCGATCTGCGAGCGCAGGAATTCGGGGCTGACCTGGCCGCGCAGCGCCTCTTCGCATTTGGCGAGGAGGGCAGGGGGCGGCTCGGGCGCAAGGTCGCGGCTCTCCATATCGACGAGGAGATATTCCTCCTCGATGCCGAGGGTGAAACTTGGTTCGCGGATGGCCATGGGCGCGCATGCTGCCACGATTGTATGAATTTGGGGTAGCCAGGTTGGGTCAGACCAAGCGTTGCAAGACGTCGCCCACGACATAGGCGACCAGGGCCGCGACCATTCCGACGGCAAAGGTCTCGGTTCCCGTCCGCCACCAGGGCGTCGGTGACCAGCGGCTGCGAAGCGAGCCAATGGCAAAGAATGTGAGCCCGGTCATGATCGTCGAGATGAGGAGCGGTTCGGGTAGATGCAGCGCATAGGGCGCAAGGGGGACGCTGCCGCACAGGACAAAGGCCACAAACGTAAACAGGGCGGAGCGGACCGGAGAGCGGGTGACGGGAGGCAAGCCATGCTCCTCGGTCATCATGGTATCGATCCAGCGCTCGCGCCGCTCGGTGATCACCTCGACAGCGCTAGCCAGCGCGCCCCCCTCGAAGCCCTTGGCCATGAAGATTTGGCGGACCTCCTCGCGCTCGCCTTCGGGTGCAAGCTCGACGTGCCGTTCCTCCATGCGGCGCACATGCTCATATTCGTCGATCTCGGTTCTAGTGCTGGAATAATTGGCTGCCGCCATGGACAGGCCGTCGGCGAGCAGATTGCAGGCGCCCAGGATCAGCACCACGCGCGCCTCGAGACTCGCGCCAACCACGCCGGCCATGATGGCGAAGGTGGTCACGGTGCCGTCGATGCCGCCATAGACCCAATCGCGCAGATAGCTCGCGCGCGGCCCTTCCTCAAGGCGCCTTGCGATCTCGCGCGGGTGGTGGCCATGCTCGAGATGACGGGGCTCCATGCGAGGCTCCTATTGGCGGCTATGTGGCACGAGCGGTGAGAGGGGGCAATGGGCAGCTCCGTGTCAATCGGCGGACGCGGTGCTATTCTGACGAGAAGGCTATCCAGGACAAGGGCATGCTCTATCTGATCTTTAAGGCCACGCTGTCGGGGATCATCATTGCGGCGGCGTCGGAAATCGGCCGCCGCAGCCCGGCCTACGGCGCGTTGATCCTCTCGCTGCCGCTCATTTCCATCCTGTCGATGATTTGGTTGTGGCGCGATACGGGCGACAGCGAGCGCATCGCCGCACTCGCGCAAGGCACCTTCTGGCTCGTGCTGCCGACCTTGCCGTTGTTCCTTGTGCTGCCTGGGCTGTTACGCATGGGCATCGCCTTTTGGCTCGCGCTGGCCGCGTCCTGCCTGCTGACCGTCGGCCTCTATCTGCTCACCGTTTGGCTGCTGCCGAAATTCGGTATCAGTCTTTAACTTGGCTCGTGCTAGTCACTCCGGCGTGAAGCGCCTATATAGCGTGGACTTTCAAGGAGAGTGTTCTCATGGCACCGCGTTGGGCCCCCGACAGCTGGCGCTCAAAGCCGATTGAGCAAGCCCCGGACTACCCGCATGCTGGTGCGCTTGCCCAGGTCGAGCAGCAGCTTGCCACCTTTCCGCCGCTTGTTTTTGCCGGCGAGGCGCGGCAGCTGAAGGCCGAACTCGCGCGCGTGGCCCGGGGCGAGGCTTTCCTGCTGCAGGGGGGCGATTGCGCGGAAAGCTTTGCCGAGCATCGCGCCAACTCCATCCGCGATTTCTTCCGCGTGCTGCTGCAGATGGCGGTCGTGCTCACCTATGCGGGCGGCTCACCGGTGGTGAAGCTCGGGCGCATCGCCGGGCAGTTCGCCAAGCCGCGCTCGGCGCCGACTGAAGTGCAGAACGGCAAGGAGCTGCCCAGCTATCGCGGCGACATCGTCAACGGCATCGAATTCACGGAGGAAGCGCGGGTCCCCGACCCACAGCGCATGCTCATGGCTTACCGGCAGTCCGCGGCCACGCTCAATCTGTTGCGAGCCTTCGCCCAAGGCGGCTACGCCAATCTCGATCATGTGCATCGCTGGAATCTCGGCTTCGTCAAGGACAGTCCAGCCGGGCACCGCTATCAGGAGATCGCTGGGCACATCGCCGAGAGCTTGCGCTTCATGCGTGCCTGCGGCCTGGCACCCGAGAACACGCCGCAGCTCCGCACCACGAGCGTCTATACCAGCCACGAGGCGCTCTTGCTCGGCTACGAGCAGGCATTCACGCGCATCGATTCCACCTCTGGCGACTGGTACGCGACCTCGGGGCATTTCCTCTGGGCTGGGGACCGCACGCGCGAGCTCGATCACGCGCATATCGAGTATCTGCGCGGCATCAAGAACCCGATTGGCGTCAAATGCGGTCCAAGCCTTTCGCCGGACGATCTGCTGCGACTCATCGATATGCTGAGCCCGACGAACGAGCCCGGACGGCTCACACTGATCTGCCGCTTCGGCACGGACAAGATCGCCAAGCACATGCCCGCGCTGATCCGCGCGGTGGAGCGCGAGGGCAAGTCGGTGGTTTGGGCCTGCGACCCCATGCACGGCAACACCATCAAGGCCGCGGGGGGGTACAAGACGCGGCCCTTCGACCTGATCCTCGGCGAGGTCGAGACCTTCTTCGATGTCCATCGGAGCGAAGGCACCCATGCGGGGGGCCTGCATGTGGAGATGACCGGCCAGAACGTGACCGAATGCGTGGGCGGCGCCAAAGCCGTCACCGAGACCGATCTCTCCGACCGCTACCACACCCATTGCGACCCGAGGCTCAATGCCGATCAGTCGCTCGAGCTCGCATTCATCGTGGCCGAGCGCCTGAAACGCGACCGCGAAGGACGGCCCGAGCCCGAGATCTCCATCGCTGCCGGGGAATAGGGAGGCGCGTTCCCGTCGGCGGGCCGGCCGCTGGACAGTTTGCCGTCTGCCGCTAAGTTCCGTTCATGGCCAAAGAGATCAAGGACAGCCCCAGGCTGAACAGCTTCATAATCGCGCTTGCGCAGTTGAACCCGGTGGTGGGCGACATCGAGGGCAACGTGGCGCGCGCTCGTGCGGCCAGGGCCAACGCGGCGGAAGCGGGTGCCGATCTCATCGTTTTCAGCGAGCTGTTTCTCACCGGCTACCCCATCGAGGACCTGGTGCTGAAACCCGCTTTGCAGCAGGTTGCGCGGGAAACTTTGGAGTCGCTTGCCCGCGAAACGAGTGATGGCGGCCCTGCCATGCTCATGGGCTTGCCCTGGGCCGAGGGTCCCTTCGTTTACAATGCCATGGCGCTGCTCGATCACGGCCGCATCGAGACAGTGCGATTCAAGGCCAATCTTCCGAATTACGGCGTGTTCGACGAGAAGCGCGTGTTCGCGCCAGGGCCTCTGCCACAGCCGATCGACGTCCGGGGTTTGCCGATCGGCGTGCCGGTCTGCGAGGACATTTGGAGCGAGGAGGTCTGCGCGGCTCTCGCCAGGGCGGGGGCGGCGCTCTTGATCGTGCCCAACGGCTCGCCCTACTGGATGGACAAGCAGGATCAGCGTTACATCGTGGCCGGTGCCCGGGTCGCTGAGACTGGACTGCCGTTGGCTTACATCAATCAGGTAGGGGGCCAGGACGAGCTCGTCTTCGATGGCGCGTCCTTCGTGCTCAACGCCGACGTCGCGCTCGCCGTGCAGCTGCCGGCCTGGGAGGAGGCGGTTGGCCTCACCGAGTGGCGGCGAGAGGTTGATCGCTGGCGCTGCATCCCAGGGCCAGTAGCCGAGGTCGAGGATGGCAACGCCGCCAACTACCTCGCCTGCGTCACGGGCCTGCGCGACTATGTGGAGAAGAACGGCTTTCCGGGCGTCGTGCTCGGCCTTTCCGGCGGTGTCGACTCGGCCCTGTGCGCGGCGATCGCCGTGGATGCGTTAAGCGCGGCGCGCGTGCATTGCGTTATGCTGCCTTACCGATTCACCAGCAATGAGAGCCTGAACGACGCGGCGGCATGCGCGCAGGCGCTTGCCGTACGCTACGATATCCTGCCTATCGATGGCGCCGTCGAGGGCTTGACCGACAGTCTCGCCACGGTCTTCGCCGGGACCGCGCCCGACGCGACCGAGGAGAATTTGCAGAGCCGGGCGCGCGGAACAATGCTCATGGCCATTTCCAACAAGTTCGGGCCGATGGTAGTCACCACTGGCAACAAGTCGGAGGTGTCGGTTGGCTATGCCACTATCTATGGCGACATGAATGGCGGCTTCAATCCGATCAAGGATTTGTACAAGGGCCAAGTCTACGCCCTGGCGCGCTACCGCAACGCCGCGCGCCCCAAGGGCTGTCTAGGACTTGCGGGCATCGTCGTCCCGGAGAACATCCTGACCAAGGCGCCGACGGCCGAGCTCAAAGCGAACCAGCGCGATCAGGACACGCTGCCGCCTTATGACGTGCTCGACGACATTCTCAATTGCCTGGTGGAGCTCGAGATGCCGGTCCCTGCTATCGTGGCGCGGGGACATGCGCCGGAGCTCGTGAAGAAGGTCGAGCGCATGCTCTATCTCGCCGAGTACAAGCGGCGGCAGGCGGCGCCTGGTGTCAAGATCACCCAAAGGAATTTCGGCCGCGACCGCCGTTATCCCATCACCAACAAGTTCAGAGAGCGGCTGTAGCATGATGGTGACGGTCCGTTTCGCGCCGAGCCCCACCGGGCGGCTCCACGCCGGCAACATCCGCACGGCGCTCATCAACTGGATATTCGCGCGCAAGGAGGGCGGACGCTTTCTGCTGCGGCTCGACGACACGGACGCCGAGCGTTCGACCGGGGAATTCGCGCAAGGGATCAGGGAGGATTTGACCTGGCTTGGGCTCGGCTGGGAGCGGGAGATCAGACAGTCCGATCGGTTCGACCGCTACGCGACGGCGGTCGAAAGGCTGAAAGCGAGCGGCCAGCTCTATCCCGCCTACGAGACGCAGGAGGAGCTCGAGCTGAAGCGCAAGCGCCAGCTCGCCCGCGGCCGTCCGCCCGTCTATGACCGCGCCGCGCTCAAGCTCACCGACGCGGAGCGTGGGAAACTCGAGGCCGAGGGCCGTAAGCCCCATTGGCGCTTCCTGCTTGAAACGCGCGACGTGGTGTGGAACGATCTCGTCCGCGGCGAGCAGCATGTGGATGCGGCCTCTCTGTCGGACCCGGTGCTGGTTCGCGCCGATGGCACCTATCTCTATACGCTGCCAAGCGTGGTGGACGACATCGACCTCGGCATCACCCATGTCATCCGCGGGGAAGACCACGTCGCCAACACGGCGCCGCAGATCCAGCTGTTCGAGGCGCTGGGTGCCAAGCCCCCCGCGTTCGGCCACCACAATCTTCTGGTTGGCGCCGAAGGCCAGGCCCTGTCGAAGCGCGACCGCGCGCTCTCCATCCAGGGCTTGCGAGAAGAGGGGCTTGAGCCTTTGGCGGTGGCGAGCTACGCCGCGACGATCGGTACCTCCGATCCGGTGGCGCCGCATGGAAGCCTCGACGAGCTGGTGACGGCCTTCGCCTTCGCCAAGCTGTCGCGCGCGCCGGCGCGGTTCGATGCCCATGAGCTGCGGCTGCTCAATGCGCGGCTGCTGCATGCGCTGCCCTATGACGCCGTGGCGGAGCGGTTGGCTGCCATGGGCGTCGCGGGCGGCGAGGGGTTTTGGGAGGCGGTGCGATCCAATCTCACGACGCTGGCCGATGCAAGGGTTTGGTGCCTGGTCGTGAGCGGGGACATCGCGCCCGTGATCGAGGACGCGGAACTTTGCCGCGCGGCGGCAAGGCTGCTGCCGTCGGAGCCCTGGGACGGCACCACCTGGACGGCCTGGTCTTCAGCCGTCAAGGATGCGACGGGCGCCAAGGGCAGAGCTCTATTCCAGCCTTTGCGGCTTGCGCTCACGGGACGCGAGCACGGGCCGGAGCTGAAGCTCCTCTTGCCGCTCATCGGCCGGGACCGGGCCGCGGCTCGGCTCGGAGGAAAGACCGCCTGACGACGTCACGCGTGACGGCCTCAGTGGGGCGCCGGCGACTTGCTCTTATTCATGGTTGATTGCGGCGCGGCGGGCGGAGCGGCAGAGGTCGCGGCCGGTCGAGCTTGCGCCGCCGCCTCGGCGTTCGCCGCGGCAGGGGTGCCTGCGGCTTCCCCGCCGCTGCCGGTAACGTCGAGATCCTGCGCGGGCACGCTACCTTGGGTGCTTGGCGCGGCTTGGGTCGCAGGTGTCGCCGCCTTCTTCGCCGCCGGCTTGCCGCCGGCTTTTGCGGGCGTGGCCTCGGCCTTCTTGTTCGCCTGCTCGATCTCGGTCGGATTGTATTCCGCCTCCTTGCAGGAGCAGCCCGGGGTGTACGACTTGCGGTACTTGAAGGCCACCGGCAGGTCCTTGTAGGGGGAGCCGTTGAGCGAGATGGCCTGCTCGATCTCTCCGCCGGGGTTGCGATAGACATAAAGCTCGGCCGGCGCGGCGCAATTCTGCTGGCACTGCGTCACGTCCTGGGAGAAGCGGCTGGAGTAGGTGGAATAGCTGATCGGATAAAAGAAGCCGTCGCAGAGCCGGACGCAGACGGTCCGGTAGGGCGCGTTCGGACTGATGCTGCGCGAGATGGACATATCGGACCCAGGCTGGGCTTCCTCGGTACCGCCTTCACCGCCATTATCACCGCCGCCGAACCAGTTGAATAGGCCGCCCCCGCCACTACGGCGCGCCTGCTGCGGGGCTTGCCCATTGCAGCCGCTGCGGGCGAGCGCGTCTTGCAGCTCGGCCTGGCGGCGGCGATTGCCGCCCCCTCCGAGGATCGCCTGGTGCTGGTCTTGCAGCTGATCGAGCTGGTGCCGCGCGTCCTCCATGCGGTCGTTCATCTTCAGGCATTTCGGGCTACGCACGAGCCCGCGTCCGAAAATGAAGTAGCTCTCAAAACAGCCCGCATCCTCCATGGCGGCTTGAGTGCCCTGGAGCACGCGGTTGGCCTCCTGGATCTGCTGCTCGATGCCGGGCAGCGCCTCGCGTCCGCCGCCACCGCCTTGCGCGCCGGCAAGCTCCTGCTGGAGTTGCATGCAGCGGATCTGCTGATCGCTTTCCTGGGCCCATGCGATGCCCGCGGCGCCCGCAAGACCCCCGGCGCACAGGACGACGAGGCCGGCGCGCTTATGGCGGCTGATGAAGCGCGCGGGCGTGGTCAGCACGCGGCGAAGCCCGTTATGGACGCCCAATGTTTGATCTCCCCGTCCCGGAAGGTCATGATCCTGAAGGCATTATGCGCCCATCAGTGTGGCGGTCAATGCGGCATGAATAAGATGGTTTGCTTGACGCTTCGGCGGTTTGCCGCCATAACCGGCCCATCATGGTGCATGAGCTACCGATCCTTATGATTTTCTGCCGCATCATTCCGGTCTAGCAAAGAGCTGGCCGGGTCGTTCTTCCTTTTTACTTTCCATCTTCGCGAAAAAAGAACCGAACGCCCGCCGGCCGGCAGCCAAAGAGGCTACTTGCGTGGCGCTTAAGCTTTACAACACGCTGACCCGCAAGAAGGAGCCGTTCAAGCCCTTGGATGCGGGGAATGTGCGCATGTATGTGTGCGGGCCGACGGTCTATGACTTCGCCCATATCGGCAATGCGCGCCCCGTCATCGTCTTCGACGTGCTGTTCCGGCTGCTGCGGCACCTCTATGGCGCTGATCACGTCACTTATGTGCGCAACATCACCGACTTGGACGACAAGATCAATGCACGGGCGGCGCAGGAGTACCCCGATCTGCCTCTGAACGACGCGATCCGGAAGGTCACGGAAAAGACCGAGGCGCAGTTTCACGCCGATGTTGATGCGCTCGGCTGCCTTCCACCCACGAATGAGCCGCGGGCGACCGAATATATCGCCCAGATGAAGGTGATGACCGAGACGCTGGTCACCAAGGGCTTCGCCTATGTGGCGGAGGACCATGTCCTCTTTCACGTCGCCGCCATGCAGGACTACGGCAAGCTGTCGGGCCGCTCGCTCGACGAAATGATCGCCGGCGCCCGGGTAGAGGTGGCGCCTTACAAGCGCGATCCGATGGACTTCGTGCTGTGGAAGCCGTCGAAGCCCGGCGAGCCGTCATGGCCCTCGCCCGCGGGGATCAAGGCGCCAGGGCGCCCTGGCTGGCACATCGAGTGTTCGGCCATGGCCGACGCGCTGCTTGGAGATGTTTTCGACATTCATGGGGGCGGCATCGACCTCGTCTTCCCACATCATGAGAACGAGATCGCCCAGTCGCGCTGCTCGCACGGCACCAAAGTGATGGCCAATTACTGGCTGCACAACGGCTTCCTCCAGTTGGAGGGGGAGAAGATGGCGAAGAGCCTCGGCAACTTCGTCACCATCCATGAGCTGCTGACAGGCTGGGAAGGGTATGCCTGGCCTGGGGACGCCATCCGCTTCAACATGCTCCGGACGCATTATCGCCAGCCGCTCGATTGGACCTTGGTCGGACTCGACGAGGCGCATAAGACCCTGTGGGAGTGGTATGGCGATCTGGAGCGCGAGCAGGCCGCGGCGGGCGGCATTCCAGGCGCGGTCTTGGACGCCCTCTGCGAGGATTTGAACACGCCGAAGGCCATCACGGCCATGCATGAGCTGCATAGTGCCGGAAAATGGAAGGAGCTTCGCGCGGCTCTGGAGTTCTTGGGCCTCTCGGGAGATCGCAAGCAGATCCCTCGGAAGAAAGAGAAAATGCACATGTTCGGAAGCCTGAAGTCCTCACCCACCATCGTTTCTGGGCATGTCGATGCTGAGCCCGCTGACGCGGAGGTCGGTAAGCTCATCGCTGAACGAAATGCCGCGCGTGAGGTTCGCGACTTCGCCAAGGCGGACCGCATTCGCGACGAACTCGCGGCCATGGGCATCATTCTGAAGGACAGCCCCGAGGGCACCACCTGGAAGATCGCGCGATGATACAGTTCCTCAAGGACGTGCCGTTCAAGGGCTCGCGGCGCGTCTATCTCGCCATCAAGCTCATCGTCCTTGCGCTTGGGGTGCTGCTCGCGCTGCACTTCTACTTTGGCGTGGTGTGAGACGGCCATGACCCGCGAACGGCTCTATCTCTACGACACGACGCTCAGGGATGGCGCGCAAACCCATGGCGCGGATTTCTCCATCGAGGACAAGACGCTGATCGCCGAACAGCTCGACCTGCTTGGGCTCGACTATATCGAGGCCGGCTATCCGGGCGCGAACCCGATCGATACGCGCCTGTTCGCGGAGTTGCGCCCGCTTGCCTCCGCCAAGCTCACCGCCTTCGGCATGACCAAGCGTCCGGGCCGGTCCATCGCCAACGATCCGGGCTTCCAGGCGGTGCTCACCGCGCACGCGAAAGCCATTTGCCTCGTGGCCAAGACCTGGGACTTTCACGTGGACGTGGCGCTTGGCATCAGCCGCGAGGAGAATGTCGCCTGCATCAAGGAGTCGGTCGAGGCGGTGGTGGGAAATGGCCGCGAGGCGCTGATCGACTGCGAGCACTTGTTCGATGGCTATAAGGCTAACCCGGACTACGCGCTGCTCTGCGCCAAGACGGCATATGAGGCCGGCGCCCGCTGGGTCGTGCTCTGCGACACCAATGGCGGCACGCTGCCGGAGGAGATCGAAGCCATCGTGACCGAGGTGGTGAAGCACATCCCCGGCGACCGTCTCGGCATCCATGTGCATAACGACACCGACAATGGTGTTGCCAACTCGCTCGCCGCCGTGCGCGCGGGCGCCCGCCAAATCCAGGGCACGCTGAACGGGCTCGGCGAGCGCTGCGGCAATGCCAACCTCACTTCGATCATCCCGACCTTGATGCTGAAATCGGACTATGCCGACCGCTTCGAGACTGGGGTCACGCCGGAGAAGCTGCGCACGCTCACGCACGCCTCGCGCATCCTCGACGAGATCCTGAACCGCGCGCCCAACCGCCACGCGCCCTATGTGGGCGAGTCGGCCTTCGCCCATAAAGGCGGCATCCATGTCTCCGCCGTGCAGAAGGACCCGCGCACCTATGAGCACGTGCCACCGGAGGCAGTGGGCAACCGGCGCAAGCTGCTCGTCTCCGACCAGGCCGGCCGCTCCAACATCCTGGCCGAACTGGAGCGCATCGGCATCGTCATTCCCAAGAACGACCCGCGCATCGGCCGTCTGCTCGACCAGGTAAAGGAGCGCGAGGCAGCAGGCTATGCCTATGAGGCGGCGGACGCTTCCTTCGAGCTGCTGGCCCGGCGCATGCTCGGCAATGTGCCGCAATTCTTCGAGGTGGACTCGTTCCGCGTCATGGTGGAGCGCCGGCACAATGCGGTCGGCGATCTCGTCACCGTGTCGGAAGCGACGGTCAAAGTGCGCATCGACGGCGACATCGTGCTGTCGGTAGGTGAGGGCAACGGCCCGGTGAATGCGCTCGATACGGCGCTGCGGAAGGACCTCGGCCGCTATCAGAGCTACATCTCCGACCTCGAGCTGGTCGATTACAAGGTGCGCATCCTCACCGGCGGCACTGATGCCACCACGCGCGTGCTGATCGAGAGCCGGGATGGGGAGGGGAACCGCTGGTACACGGTGGGGGTCTCGCCGAATATCGTCGATGCCTCGTTCGAGGCGCTGCTCGATTCGATCAACTACAAGCTGATCCGCGACGGCGCGCCGGCGCCCAACTAGAATTTCGCGGCGACATGGCCCGCGGCGCGCTTCTTGCCGTCCCCGGCGCGGAGCGTCAGCGCGCGCGTGATGGCAGGGATGATCTCGGCGACGCGATCGACCACCTGGAGGTTGAGCTCCAGCCCTTTGCGCACGAAACCCTCGGCCCGCATCCCCTCGAAAAGAGTGAGCAGCGGATTCCAGAAGCCTTCGATATTGCCGAGCACGATCGGCCTAGCGTGCCGGCCGAGCTGGGACCAGGTGAGCTGCTCGACAAACTCCTCCAGCGTGCCGAGGCCACCCGGCAGTGCCACGAAGGCGTCCGACTTCGTGAACATCAGCTGCTTGCGCTGATGCATGTCGTCCACGACGATAAGCTCCTGGGCTTCGACCAGCATGTGCTCGCGCTCGCTGAGGAAGCCCGGGATGATGCCGGTGACATAGCCGCGATGGTGGAGGACCGAGCGGGCGATCTCGCCCATGAGCCCTAGGCTGCCGCCGCCATAGACGAGACCGATGCGGCTCTCGGCCAGGATGCGGCCGAAGTCCCGCGCTGCCGCGGCGTAGGCAGGATTGAGGCCGGAGCCCGAGCCGCAATAAACGCAGACATTTTGAATGTTTGAACTCTTTTGCATACGTCCATCTGCCATTGGGTCTCGCCGCGCGTCAAGAAAGCGCGGGATCAATCGGGTTGGCAGCCGCGCGATGGCTCGTTAGGCTTGCGGCACCGCCCGGGTGCGAAAGGGGCCTTTAGGCCCAGGTCCCATGCCGAAGACGCAACGGGAGGCTTTCGCCAAAGGAACCGAAATGACCGGCAGTAAGCTCGTCGCAATGATCGCCGCAGTCGTCGCCGTGGTCGGGGTCACGGCAGCGGCGGTTTATGTCTACCGGCAGCCGCACCCGGCTTCGCCTTCGGCCGAGGGCACCGTCGCGACCGGCGAGAGCCCCGCGCCCGCTGCTGAGCCGGCAAAGCCGCACGGCGAATCCACAAGCGAGGGGGTGGTCCCGAGCTTCGACGTGGTCCGCATCGAGCCGTCCGGCGAAGGCGTGATCGCCGGCCGCGCCGAACCCGGCTGGCATGTCAGCGTGGAGGACAGCGGGAGCAAGGTGGCGGAGGCGATTGCCGACGAGGAGGGGGCCTGGAGCGTGGTCCTCGAGAAGCCGCTCCCTGCGGGCGAGCAATCGTTGTCAATTACGGCGGTCTCGCCCGACGGTGCGCGCAGTCTCATTTCGCAGCAATCGGTGGCGGTTGTCGTCGGCAAGAGCGAGACGACGGTTGCCGCGGCGACCGAGCCGGAAAAGTCCGGCGGCCAGATATCACCGTCCGTCGAGCCCGCAGAAGCTCAGGCGTCCCAAGCGTCAGAACCGCATGCGATGCCGGCGCCAGAGGCAGCAGTGCCAACGGGTCCGCCCGCAAGCTCGGCTCAAGCCGAGCCGTCGAGCGGGCCGGAATCAGCGGCTCGTCCACCCACCGCCGAGCAGGCAACACCCCAGCACGCGGCCCCAGTGGGACCGGCCGCGGTGCCTGAAGCCGCTCCGGCGCCCGAGGCGAAGCCAGGCCCAGCGGCCTCCTTACAACCGGCTGCGGTAGAAGCGAGCAAGCCGGTGGCCGTGTCGCGTGCGCACCGCACGAAGCACCGGCCTAGGGTCTATACCGTCCGGCACGGCGACACGCTGTGGGCGATTGCCGAGCGCTACTTCGGCGGCGGCTGGCACTACGTCACGATCTACCGCGACAACCGCAAGCAAATTCATAACCCGCATCGGATCTATCCGAAGCAGAAGGTGGATCTGCCGAAGAACTGAGGCGTGCACCACGGACGCGCTTGGCGGCGGCGCCCGCGAAGACTATATCTGGCAGATAGCAAGGGCAGCGCCTTGACGCTGCCCTTTTTGCCGCGCGTATCCGCGGATGAGAAGCGATGCCATGCGAGACCGGCTGCCACAAACACGAACTGACGCGCTGATGGCCGCGCGAACGGGGCACATCACCGTGCTGCGCGAGCTTCTCCCCTATATCTGGCCCGCCGGCCGGCCGGACCTGCGCTGGCGCGTTGTGTGGGCGCTTGCCGCGCTCGTGGTGGCCAAGGTCATTACGCTTGCCGTGCCGATCTCCTACAAGGCCGTGGTCGATCTCCTGACTGGGGAGGCGAGCGGCAAGGAGATCACGGCGGTCGGGCTCGCCGCCGTTCCCGCCTTCCTCATCATCGCCTACGGCGTGGGCCGGGTGCTGATGGTGTTGTTCTCGCAGTTTCGCGACATCTGGTTCACCGTCGTCGCGCAGAACGCCGTCCGGCAGCTCGCCAAGCGCACCTTCAGGCATCTGCACGCGCTTTCCTTGCGGTTCCATCTGGAGCGGCGCACCGGCGGTTTGAACCGTGTCATCGAGCGGGGCGTCACCGGCGTCGACACGATCGTGCGCATGGCCGTGCTCAATTCGATCCCCACCGCGGTCGAGCTGCTGATGATCTCGGGTCTCGTCGCTTACTATTTTGGGTGGCTCTATGTGCTGGTCGTGTTCGTGACGGTCGGGCTCTATGTCTGGTTCACCTTCTGGGCGAGCGAGCTGCGCATCGGCATTCGCCGCGACATGAACGAGTCCGATACCGAAGCCCACTCCAAGGCGGTGGACAGCCTGCTCAATTACGAGACGGTGAAATATTTCGGCAATGAGGACCTGGAGGCGCGCCGTTTCGACGCGTCCATGGCCCGCTACGAGAAAGCGGCGATCCGCACCTACACATCGCTCGGCGTGCTCAATACCGGGCAGGCGGTCATCTTCACTGGTGGCCTCGTCGCTTGCATGCTGCTCGCGGCGCGCGACGTGGCCGCGGGCGTGCTCACCATCGGCGGTTTCGTCATGATCAATGCGATCTTGATGCAGCTCTATCTGCCGCTCAATTTCATGGGCATGGTCTATCGCGAGATCAAGCAGGGGCTGATCGACATCGAGACCATGTTCGCGCTGTTGCATGAGCCGCCCGAGATCGTCGACCGGCCGGGTGCCAAGCCGCTCGTCGTGCGAAACGGCGCGATCAAGTTCGAGAACGTCTACTTCTCTTACGATCCGGAGCGGCAAATCCTGAAGAATATCAGCTTTGAGGTGCCGGCCGGCAGGATGGTCGCCATTGTCGGACCTTCGGGTGCGGGCAAGTCCACCATCTCGCGCATCCTGTTCCGCTTCTACGAGCTTTCCGGCGGACGCGTGCTCATCGACGGGCAGAACATCAGCGACGTGACGCAAGTCTCGCTGCGGGCGGCCATCGGTATGGTCCCTCAGGACACCGTGCTGTTCAACGATACGATTGAGTACAATGTCCGGTATGGAAGGCCCCAGGCCTCCGAGCGCGAGGTCCGCAATGCCGCGCGGCTTGCTCAGATCCACGAATTCATCATGACCTTGCCGCAAGGCTACGACGCGCTGGTGGGGGAGCGGGGTTTGAAGCTCTCAGGCGGCGAGAAGCAGCGCGTGGCCATCGCCCGCACCATCCTCAAGGGCCCGCCGATCTTGATGCTGGACGAGGCGACTTCGGCGCTCGACAGTCACACCGAGAAGGATATCCAGGATGCCCTCGAGCGCGTGGCGCGCGACCGCACCACGCTCGTGATCGCGCATCGCCTTACCACGGTGATCCATGCCGACAACATCATCGTGCTCGACCATGGTGAGATCGTCGAGCAGGGCACGCATATGGAGCTGCTGGCCAAGGGGGGCCTTTATGCGAGCTTGTGGACGCGCCAGCGTGAGGCGGACGAGGCGCGGGAGCGGCTCGCCCATGTGCTCGACTCGGACGCCGAGCTTCTCTCGCGGGCGGCTGAGCGGTTGGAGGACGAGGCGCTCGCCTCCAACTGAACGCTGGAGAGGTTTAGAGCATGAATGACCGCCACAACCTCTTTTACAGCATCACGGGTGCGCTCGTGCCCATTCACCGCGACGGGCATAAATTCGTCTTTGCCTTCGCGGCGGTCACCTTGCTGCTGTTTCTGGTGGCGCCTCCGCTCGGATGGCTCGGCGCGATCGCCACGGCCTGGTGCGCTTACTTCTTTCGCGACCCAGACCGAGTGACGCCTCCGCGCGCGGGGCCCATTGTCAGTGCGGCTGACGGAAGGATCGTGGGGGTCGACCGGGCGCCGCCGGCGCGCGAGTTCGCCCTCGGGGAAGGGCTGCTCACCCGCATCTCCGTTTTTCTGTCGATCCTTGACGTGCATATCGTGCGCGCTCCTGTCAGCGGACGCATCACACGCAGCGTCTACGTGCCTGGAAAGTTCCTGAATGCCGAGCTCGACAAGGCGAGCGAGGAGAATGAGCGGCGCGCGCTTCTCATCGAGGCCCCCACGGGGGAGAAGATCGGAGTCGTGCTGATCGCCGGGCTCATCGCACGGCGTATCGTGACTTTCGTGGGCGAGGGGGATAGCGTGCGGATGGGCGACCGGATCGGATTGATCCGCTTTGGCAGCCGCGTCGACGTCTATTTGCCGCCGCAGGCGAGACGGCTCGTCGTGGCCGGGCAAACGGCCATTGGCGGTGAGACGGTGCTGGCCGAGCTTGCGGCGGACGACGGTCCACCCAAATGAGCTGCTGTATGTTGATGGTAAGGACGCCCCATGTTCCCGCCCTTTGATCCCGAGAAAGACGAACGCAAGCCGCGGCAGCTTGTCTTCGCGCGCGGCCAGGTGCCGGTACGTGTGCTCATCCCCAACATCTTCACGCTGCTCGGCCTGTGCGCGGGGCTGACGGCCATCCGCATGGCCATCGAGCATCGTTGGGACCTGGCGGTGGCAGCGCTGGTCTTCGCGGCCTTTCTCGATGGCATCGATGGCCGTATCGCCCGCTTGCTCAAGGCGTCATCGCGCTTCGGCGCCGAGCTCGACTCGCTCGCAGACTTCGTCAATTTCGGTGTGGCGCCCGCCATCATCATGTTCAATTGGGCGCTCGATGATTTGCGCAGCATGGGGTGGATCGCCGTGCTGGTATTCGCGGTCTGCGCGGCGCTGCGGCTCGCGCGCTTCAACGCGGCGCTGGAGCACCCGGACCTGCCGGCCTGGAAGAGCAGCTATTTCGTCGGCGTGCCCGCGCCCGCAGGCGCGATCATCCTGCTGTTGCCTATCTATGCCCAGGACCTCGGCCTGCATGTGCCGAGCCTCACGCCGCTCGTCTTTTTCTACACGCTCGCCGTCGCGCTGCTCATGGTGAGCCGGGTGCCGACCTTCTCGGGCAAACTGATCGGGCAGAGAATTGCGCGGGAGCACGTGCTTCCGGTGTTTGTGCTCGCCGCCGTCTTCGTCGGAGTGCTGCTGACCTATCCTTTCTACACGCTCGCGATCGGCTCGCTCACCTATATCGCCATGATCCCGGTGAGCGCCTACCGCTATTTCCATCAGGAACGTCAGGCCGAGCTCAGGGCGAAGGCGCAGAACGGCAAGGGCGCCAAGGATGAGGTGGTTCCCGAACCTCCGTCATCCCGCCGCAAGCCGGGTGCGGGCGCTTCCGCGCAGCCTTAGAGGACTCCCGGAACACGGCACTCTTGTCGCGCTAGATGCGGGCGTCGCTTTCGCCGGGCGGCAGCACGCCGGTGACGTCGTAGATGAGGCCGCCCGGTGCGAGCATGGCCCGCAGTCGGTTCCGCCCGAGCGCGGTGATCGCGCTATGGCGCACGGCGAGCACAATGGCCTGGAAGCGCTCGGATGGGAGCTGGTCGGTGATGCTGACACCGTATTCGTGCAGCGCCGCTTCCGTGTCGGCCACGGGATCGTAGATCACCACGTCGAGGAAGCCTTTGAGCTCGCGTACGAGGTTCGCGACCTTGGTGTTGCGCGTGTCGGGGCAATTCTCCTTGAAGGTGAATCCCATCACCAGCACGCGGGCGTCGTCCATCTTCAGCTTGACGCGAAGCATCGCCTTGATGATGTCGCGGGCGACGAAGCCCGCCATGCCGTCATTGATGCGGCGCCCGGCGAGGATCATCTCGGGGTAGAAGCCGATCGATTGCGCCTTGTGGGTGAGATAATAGGGGTCCACGCCGATGCAGTGGCCGCCCACCAGGCCCGGGCGGTAGGCGTGGAAGTTCCATTTGGTAGCGGCGGCCGCAAGCACTTCGCGCGTGTCGAGCCCGAGATCCTTGAACAGCATGGCGAGCTCGTTGATCAGTGCGATGTTGACGTCGCGCTGGATGTTCTCGATCACTTTCGCCGCTTCCGCCGCGCGGATCGAGCCAACCCTATGGGTGCCCGCCGTCACCACGCTGGCATAGACCTTGTCGACGAGATCAGCGGCTTCCGGGGTGGAACCCGACGTCACCTTGACGATGTCGGGTAGGCGGTGGTCGAGGTCGCCGGGATTGATGCGCTCGGGCGAATAGCCGGCAAAGAAATCGCGATTGTAGACGAGGCCGGAGGCGCGTTCCAGGATGGGGACGCAGACTTCCTCCGTGGCGCCCGGATAGACTGTTGACTCGTAGACCACCACGTCGCCCCGTGACAGCGCCTTCCCCACGGTCTCGCTCGCGCGCTCCAGCGCGGTAAGGTCGGGTCGCTTGGCCTGGTCGATAGGGGTGGGCACCGTGACGATGTAGAAATTGCAAGACCCGAGCGTCTTGGTATCGGTGGTGAAGGAGAGGTCGTGCGCGGCGGAGAACTCGGCGTCGGTCACCTCACCGGTGCGGTCACGGTGCCGCGCGAGCTCGGCGACGCGAGTGCGGTTGACGTCGAAGCCCGTGACGGGGAAGCGGCGCGCCATATAAACGGCGAGCGGCAGTCCCACATAACCCAGCCCGACGATGCCGATGCGCACGGCTTCGAGCGTGGGCGGGCTGGTCCGACCCACGGCGGCCTGGGGTTGTGTCTTGGGATGCTCGTTCATGGATACTCTCTCGCCCCAGGGCTTAGCATCTCGATGGAAATGGCGCAAAGACCTGGAAATCCTCGCGCCAAGCGCGCCTAGATTTGTCCTTCCTGGCACAAGATGCTAAGGGCGGGGGCCAAAGCGGGAAAATCTTCGTCCATGCGGCAGACCTTGTCCACCTACCTTCGCGAGCTAGAGGCCGAGAGCATCCGCATCATGCGTGAGGTGGCGGCGGAGTTCCGCCATCCCGTGATGCTGTATTCGATCGGCAAGGACTCCTCGGTGATGCTGCATCTGGCGCTAAAGGCGTTCTATCCGGCCAAGCCGCCGTTTCCGCTGCTGCATGTTGATACCACATGGAAGTTCCGCGAGATGATCGCCTTCCGTGACCGCGAGATGCGCCGGCTCGGCCTCGACCTGATCGTGCACGTCAACGAGCAGGGCATGCGCGACGGCATTTCGCCCGTCACTCACGGCAGCTCGCTCTACACCGACATCATGAAGACGCAAAGCCTGAAGCAGGCGCTCGAGCTGCATCAATTCGACGCCGCCTTCGGGGGCGCGCGGCGCGACGAGGAGAAGTCGCGCGCCAAGGAGCGGGTGTTCTCGTTCCGCAACGCCGCGCATGCGTGGGACCCGAAGCGGCAACGACCGGAGTTGTGGCATCTGGCCAACACGCAGATCAAACCTGGCGAAAGCATGCGCGTGTTTCCGCTGTCGAACTGGACCGAGCTCGACGTCTGGACCTACATCTATCTTGAGGGCATCCCGGTGGTGCCGCTCTATTTCGCGGCGGAACGGCCGGTGATCGAGCGAGGCGGCATGTTGATCAAGGTCGATGACGAGCGGCTGCCCATCGATCCGGGCGAGAAGGCGGAGCTGCGCAAGGTCCGCTTCCGTACGTTGGGCTGCTATCCTTTGACCGGCGCCATAGAGTCCAACGCCGCGACGGTACCGGCGATCATCGAGGAGCTCGTGGCCGCGCGCTCCTCCGAACGCCAGGGGCGTGTGATCGATCACGATCAGAGCGGCTCCATGGAGAAGAAGAAGCAGGAGGGCTATTTCTGATGCCTCGCCTCAGTCTCGTCGAAGCCTCGAACGAGAGCGCCGAGGACCGAATAAAGGCCAGGCTCGCCGCGGAGGAAGATCGGGGGCTGCTACGCTTCCTCACCTGCGGTAGCGTCGACGACGGCAAGAGCACGTTGATCGGCCGCCTGCTCTACGACTCCACGCAGATCTACGAGGATCAGCTGCAAAGTGCGGAGCGCGACAGCCGGCGGCACGGCACGCTGGGCGGCGGGGCGCTCGACCTCGCGCTGCTCGTGGATGGACTGCAGGCTGAGCGCGAGCAAGGCATCACCATCGATGTTGCCTACCGCTATTTCTCGACGCCGAGGCGCAAATTTATCGTCGCCGACACGCCCGGCCACGTGCAGTACACGCGCAACATGGCGACGGGCGCCTCCAATTGCGAGTTCGCGGTGCTGCTCGTCGATGTGCGCAACGGTGTGCTCACGCAGACGCGGCGCCATGCCTGCATCGTGGCGCTGCTCGGCGTCCGCAAGCTGGCGCTTGCGGTAAACAAGATGGACCTCGCCGAGTTCGATCAGGGGTGCTTCGAGGCGATCACCGAGGACTTCGCGCGCTTCGCCGAGCCGCTCGGTTTCGAGCAGATCACTTGCGTGCCGGTCTCCGCGCTCAAGGGCGACAACATATGTGCCCCGAGCGTCCATATGCACTGGTATCATGGCCCCACTTTGCTCGGACATCTGGAGACGGTGGAAGTGGTGCGGGTAACCCCTGAGTGGCCATTCCGCTTTCCCGTGCAATGGGTGAATCGGCCGCATCTCGACTTCCGCGGCTATGCGGGCACGGTAGCGAGCGGTGCGATCGAGCCGGGCGACGAGGTGGTGATCGAGCCGTCGGGCCGGCGCGTCCATGTTGCCCGCATCGTCACTGCCGACGGCGATCGCGAAAGAGCGCGGGCAGGGGATGCGGTGACGCTTACCTTCGCCGAGGAGGTCGACATCAGCCGTGGCGACGTTCTCGCCACGGCTGACGCGCGGCCCGAGGTCGCCGACCAGATCGCGGCGCGGATCGTGTGGCTCGACGAGGAGCCAATGCTGCCCGGCCGCACTTACACGCTGAAATGCGGCTGCCAGACCGTAACGGCGACGATCTCGAGCCTCAAATACAAGCTCAACGTCGACAATCTTGACCACGTTGCCGGCAAGACGCTTGAGCTCAACGAAGTCGGCGCCTGCAATCTCACCACCGGCAAGGCGCTAGTCTTCGACGCCTATGTCGAGAATGCCGAGACCGGCAGCTTCATCCTGATCGACCGCTTCACCAATGCCACGGTGGCGGCGGGCATGATCGAGTTTGGCCTCAGGCGTGCCACCAACATCCAATGGCAGGCGCTCGACATCGACAAGGCGGCTCGCTCTGGACTGAAGGGCCAGAAGGCGTGCGCGCTGTGGTTGACCGGATTGTCGGGCTCCGGCAAGTCGACGCTCGCGAATGCGCTCGAGAAACGGCTCTACGCGCTTGGGCGGCACACTTACGTGCTCGATGGTGACAATGTTCGCCACGGCCTCAACAAGGATCTCGGCTTCACCGATGCGGATCGGGTCGAGAACATCCGCAGGGTCGCGGAGTCGGCCAAGCTGTTCGTGGAGGCGGGCCTTATCGTCATGGTATCGTTCATCTCACCCTTCCGCTCCGAGCGCCGCATGGCGCGCGAGCTGTTCCAGGAGGGCGAGTTCATCGAGATTTTCATGGACACACCGCTCGAGGTTTGCGAGGCGCGTGACCCCAAGGGCCTCTACCGCAAGGCCCGCGCGGGATTGATCAGCAACTTCACGGGCATCGATTCCGACTATGAGCCGCCGCAGCGGGCTGAACTCACGCTGAAGACGAGCAACACAACGGCCGAGGCGCTGGCCGATACGGTGCTGGCCGAGCTCAGGCGGCGTGGGGTGGTCTGAGGCATGTAGGCCGCAGCCGCCGATTCCCCCCGATTGGTCCCTCGGATGAGCGGCTGCGGCCAGCCGGACGGGCTAGTCCGCAAGACTGGCGAAGATCTTCAAGCGCTCGGTGGCCTGCGCATTGCCGCTTTCCGACGCCTGCTCATACCAGCCGCGTGCGCGGGTCGGGTCGCTGCCCATGCCGCGCGCTCCGAGTTCAGCCAAGACTTGCGCATCGAAGGTGCGGGCGAGCTCGTAGGCTGCCTCGCCATCGCCAGCCTCGGCGAGGTGCAGGAAGAGCAGTCTTGCCCCGGCGATGTCGCCTTCGCCGAGCAGGCGCCGCGCGCGGGCGAGCAGTGGCGACGGCTCGGCCGCGTAGGCCGTGGCGTCGGGGGCGAGGCTTATCAGCGCAAGGTCGAGCAAGGCCGCGGGCCAGCTCGTACCGGCCGAGGCATTGGCGAAGGTGCTGGGGTCGGATTCCATGCGCAGCACGAGCCGTTGCCGTGATTGCGGGGTTTTGCTCGCACCCAATAGATAGATGTCGATGGGATAGTCCCCGGCGGCGACGGCGTGGCTCGGTGCCTCGTCAACCAGGAGGGTGAGATCCGCGATCTGGTCGTCCTTGACCATCCAGGCTCCGCTAGAATTGCGCTGACCTGCGGAAAGCCGCGCCTGCTCAGGCAAGCCGCGGAGCAGGAGGTAGCGCGCCTGCCGCTGCGGCAGAAGCGGGGCGAGCGCCAACGGGCGCCCGCACTGCACCAGTATGACGGATGCCGGCGACGATGGCGCATCGGCGGCGCGCAGTGTGGCATCGCCGATCAGGGTGGCCGGCGTATCTCCCACTGCAGCCCGCGCCGCGACGAGGAGAGGTTCGCCCTGATTCTTGTTATTCTGCGCGAAGATGGGCGTAAGCGTGAGTTGCGGTGGCTGCCAGGCAACCGAGGTGGAGTGTTTGAGCGGCGCTGCGTGGTCGTCGCGTGCACCTGGCGTGGCATAGCTCGCAACCAGCACAGCGCCGGCAACCGTGAGCACGCAGGCCGTAGCGATGGAGCCGGCCACCAGCAGGCTCGCGTTCCGCTGCCGCCACTGGAACTCGCAGACGAGGGTCCGCATATGGGCCTGCGGGGCGAGATCGGAGGTGTCGAAATCGAAGGGCACGCCGGCGGCGAAGGCGTCGGCGTCGTTTATGGCATGGCTATGGTCGCTGTCGTCCGGCCCGAAGGATGCGTCATCCTTGATTGGGCGTTCGATTTCGACCCTCGGCCGGACGTAAGCGGCGAGTCCCCGCGCCACCTTCGGCCTTGGCTGCAGTTTCAAATTCCGCGCCTGAATGGTGAAGGCCGGCTCGACCGACGCGCCGATGTCGAAATCCCCCCCGGCCAAGGCGTCCAGGCGCGCGAGCGAGCGCGAATAGGTGATGGTGACCGGCCTCGGGGTGATCCGGGGGGCGTCCTTACGCAGCGCGGCAGGGGATAGCTCTATCGGCGGGCGCCCGGGTTCGGCATCGTGCTGCCTCGCGGCAGGCGTGGTGGAACCGATCATGGTCTTGCTCCATCTTGTTTGACCGGCGCGCGGCCTGGCCTTTACGCATGTCACACCCCCCAATTCCCCACCCTCAAACCGCGCTAGTGCCTCTTAGCGCGCTGCCATTCGACGAATCCCTTGAACAGGGCCTCCTTCTGATCCTCGCTCATCGGCAAGGGCACCGCCCCCGCGGCGCTCGCCTCGATTGTGCCCACAGGGCTCCTGCTTGCGGCGACAGGACCGTCCGTACCGGGGCGTCCCGCGAGCCATGCGTCGGCGGCAGGCGCCCTCGTAAAGCCTGGCAGGGTCGCGGCAAGATTGATCTCGCGCCACTTGGCATGACGGTTCGGGCGTTCCAGCTCGGTAAAGCGGGAGAACAGCGTCTCGATGAAGAGCGCCACGCGGTCGGGGCCGCCTGGGTCGTCCTTGCCCCGCGCCGCCAGGAGCGCCATGCCGGTCGCCAGCGACGGGACCGAGGTCTCGGTCTCGATCAAATTGGGATAGTCGTCATGATCGAAGCGCGCCGGGAGATAGGTCTCTTCCACGGCGGCGAGAAAGGGGATGGGCAGGAGATGAATGCCGAGACCGGCTGGAATTTCGCCGACGATCGGTACAGGCTTCCCGCCCACGATCACCGCCGCGTCGATGGCCCCGCGCTGCAACTGCGCAAGCGCTGCCTGCAAATCAAGTGCCTGCGGCTCGACCTGGATATTGAGCATTTTGAACAGGCGCTCGCCCGTGACGGCGGCGCTGCCGCCCGCCGGACCGAAATTCACTTTATGGCCGGCGAGGTCTTCGAGACGGGCAATATCATGCCGCGCCACGACATGGATTTCCTCCGGAGCGAGCCGCGCCACTAGCTCGAGCCGAGCCTGGAGGTCGCCGAATTCACGGGCGCTTCCGTCAACCAGCGCGTCCGTCGAGACGAAAGCGATGTCGATCCCTGGCTCGGTCAGCAGCCGCGCGAGATTGTCATGCCCCGCGTCGCCCGGCCTAGGGAGGACACGCAAGGAAGGGCCAGCGGCGAATAGCTCAGCCATTTCGGCCGCGAGCACAGACTTTGTTCCCCCGGCGTCGCCAGCCATCAGGCGGAGCGACACCGATTGCGCGTGTCCCGGCACCGGTAGGGCGATGAGACCGAGGATGAGACCGAACATGGTACGCATTACAATGGTACGCATTACAATAGACACCATGACACCACGTCCTCCTGGCAGAGGCGGAGGCGCGCGGCGAAGCGCCCAAATCGGAAGATTTGGAGAAGATGCGCAGGATGAGCGAGACCCCTCCCTCCCGAAGTCCTGCTGCCAGAACCCCTGTTGGTGCCCACGAGTTCCACGTGAGCAGCCGCAAGAGTGCATTTTTTTGCTGTGGAGAAGGCTAGCGCCGGACTGGGGCGCCACTTCGGCCTCATTGGGGCGAAGACGGGGCCGGTTCTTTGGTGGGAGACCCGGAGCAGAAAGCGTTAAGCGCTACCGCGCCAGCTCCTGCATCATGCGGCCATAGAGGTGATAGGCAAGGTCCGCAAATCCAAGCCGCGCGGCGACGGCGCTGGGCAAGATGAAGCGGGCATAGATACGCAACAGCCGCGCAGTCCGCTCCTGCTTCGGCAGGCAGCACAGAATTGACGGTGCCGATGCGTAGTACGCCTCGATGGCCGCCGGCCCCCCGGGCATTTCGGCCAGGACCCGGTCGCGATAGCGGCGGAGCGTCCGCAGCTCGAAGCAATCATCGCCGAGGCCCAAGAGCTCGCAGCAGGCAGTGGTGATGAAGCAGCCTTCCGGCGGGCTGCAGGCCTGCGCCGCAAATTGCTCGGCAATAGCGGCCTGACGCTCCGCCGCCCAAGCCAACGCCTTGCGCAGGCTCTCGCAGTCGAGCTTGACGCGGCATTCCTCGGCGTCGCCCAATTTGATGGCCAGCTCGACGGTGCGGCTCTCCTGCAATAGGGGGGCGGTCGCGAGCGGGAGAATGACGGTCACCTTGTCGTCGTGAATTTCGGTGCAGGTTCCGCACAGCGGCTCGTCGACGGCCGTTTTGCCGTCCTCGGTGCGCATGATCAAACGGTTTTCGGGTTTGATTAGGAAGGGCTTGGGAAGGCGCGTCTTCTCGGGGTCGCCATAGAGGACGAGCTTGCTCTCGAAATTCGCGGCGACCGAGATCTCGGCACGCAGGTCGCATTCGTCGGGGTTGGCGAAGGTTACTTGGCTGATGCGCGCGCCGGCCTGGGCTTGGGTCGCCACGCCTTTCCACTGTCCGACGGCTTGCATGGCGAAGCAATCCGGGGTTTTGGCGAGGGAGCGGGGCGGGAAGGGGATCAAGCGCAGTCCCGCGGCCGCAGCAAGGAGGGCGAGCGCGCGGCGACGCGTGTTCATCAGCATGGCCGACCTCGCTTATCGGAAACTATCGCGCCGTTCAAGGAGACTGGCGCGCCGAGGCGTCAACCGCTATTCCGCCGCGAGCCTCACATATTGGCCGTCGGCGACCGGGCAGGCGGCCCAGAGCTCCTCGAGCGCCTTGATCAGATAGTCCATCTGCGCGTCGGTGTGCACGGGCAAAGGGGTGAGCCGCATACGCTCGGTGCCGCGCGGCACGGTCGGGTAGTTGATAGGCTGCACATAGATGCCATAGCGCTCGAGCAGCATGTCGGTGACCGCCTTGCAGTGCACGGGGTCGCCCACCATCACCGGCACGATGTGGCTCGAATTCTCCATCACCGGCAGGCGCGCCGCGGTGAGCCGCTGTTTCAGCGTGCTCGCCCGCTTCTGCAGGCGTGTCCGCTCCATGCTGCTCGTCTTCAGGTGGCGGATGCTGGCGAGCGCGCCCGCGGCGATGGCCGGCGCCAAGGAGGTGGTGAAGATGAAGCCCGGCGCATAGGAGCGTATGGCGTCGCAGCAGACTTGGCTCGCGGCGATATAGCCGCCCATGACGCCGAAGCCTTTGGCGAGCGTGCCGTTGATGATGTCGATGCGGTGCATGACGCCGTCGCGCTCGGCGATGCCGCCGCCGCGCGGACCGTAGAGGCCGACGGCGTGGACCTCATCGAGATAGGTCAGCGCGTTGTATTTCTCCGCCAGATCGCAAATGGCCGCGATCGGGGCGACGTGGCCGTCCATGGAATAGACGCTCTCGAACACGATCAGCTTCGGCGTACCGCGCGGGAGCTTCTTGAGCTTCTCCTCGAGGTCCTCCACGTCGATGTGGCGGAAGATGTGCTTCTCGCCGCCGCCGCGCCTAATCCCGGCGATCATCGAGGCGTGGTTGTTCTTGTCGGAGAAAATCACGAGCCCCGGGATCAGCTGTTGGATGGTGGAGAGCGTCGCGTCATTGGCATTGTAGGCGGAGGTGAACAGGAGTGCCGCCTCCTTGCCGTGCAGGTCGGCGAGCTCGGCCTCGAGCTCGACGTGATAATGGGTGGTGCCGGAGATGTTGCGGGTACCGCCTGAGCCTGCACCCACCGCATCGATCGCCGCATGCATGGCGGCGAGCACCGAGGGATGCTGGCTCATGCCGAGATAGTCGTTGGAGCACCAGACGGTCACATCGCGGGTGCCGCCATGAGTGAACTGGTCGGCGGTCGGATAGGCCCCGCAGCGACGCTTCAGGTCCGCGAAGACGCGGTAGCGGCCCTCGCGGTGCAGCGCCTCAAGATGCTGGCGGAAGAAACCCTGATAATCCATGTCTAACTCTCCGCCCACAGTCCCCATCTACCGCCCTCAAATAGAGCCAACTCCGCGCCGCCGCAACGGCGGCGGGGGGTCGCATGTGATGGCCAGCACGTTCCTTACCCCCGATTGGGGTGGACCCGACTTGATATGGCTCAAATGGCCCGACAACGAGCCCGGAGGCGCAGAATTTGTCAAGGCCCGCGAGCCAGGAGGGCCTCCCAGATCGCTGCAAGGCCGGCAAAAGGGTGGCTGGGGGACAAGATTCGAACCTTGACTGGCGGAGTCAGAAGTCCCGCGTAGCGGTTTGATCAACAATGGCTTTTTCTCAAACCAAGGCCGCAAAGCGTCGTAACATCATCAATGGGTTGCGCCGGGTTTTCAAACCGACGGTAGAATTGCCGTCGCGGGCAGGACGGCCATCGCCTATCACGTTATCCCGTTCATTGGATCGCGGCGCTTGTCGCTGGAGGATGATGCGAGGCTTTGATGCGCCTACTTAGATACAAGGCTAGTGGGATAACGCCCGTTTGAGGGCAGCATGAAAAAGGCCCCGGCCACTAGGGGATGGGACCGGGGCTTTTGCTCGCCCGGGGGACTGGTCCGGGTGAGGCTCTTGGAGAGATGACCTAACTTTGATGATGGTTTTAAAGCAGTGCAGCTACGAGCAGGTAACCGATCAGCTGAGCTGCAAGCAGCGCCAAGCCCACGAGCAAGGCATCAAGCAACGTTGACTCCGACACTACACTACGGCCTCCAACCACATCGAAGCCACTTTACCCAGCAGCTTGTTGGAGTGCTGTAGATTCAGTGCAACACGCGGAAGAAAAAGAGTGATGGCGTTTGACACCCGGTCTTCGAGGAAGGCTGACCTCTTCCTTCTCGCGATAGGGGACGAAGGAAACGACCTGATTGTTTGTGTCCCGCACGACAAAGCCGTCTGAAGTCTTCTCAACGGTCCATGGCGGAGGAAGAAAGCGGGGCATGTGCATAGTGGCGACTCTCGAACACCCCTCAGGAGAGGGGGCCACTCCCGGCCGGCGGTCGTCCGTCGCGAGGCATTACTGACAAACCTGCCACAGTCTAAGCCCTAATCAGGTTTGATGATTTTTTGATGCCAGCAATGCCGACAACTTAGCGCTATTGCTAGCAACTCTGTGAGCCTCATCCCATCCGCCCGGTGACACATGGCGCAGCGAGCGTGGAGGCTTTTGCACGAACGGCTCGGGGTGAGCGCCCGGGATAAAGAAAAGAACTCGGCGTTCCTTGATGCGGCGAGACGCCTCAATTAATCGCTGCGTGCAGAATTTCCTCCTTGTTTCGAAACACCGGCTTGAGTTGCTAAGTCACCCGACTTGAGGCAAGCCCACTTCTTGAGGTATTCCTCACGGCTGATTTCTCCGCGAGCGTAACGTTCCTCAAGAACCTCAAAACTAGTGGAACGTCGCTGGTTACCCGCAAGCGGTTGGGAACGAACGAACCACACCACGCCCGCAATGATGGCCCCTAAAATCACAAGCCAGAAGATGAAGTCGAAGCCCAAGCTCCAATCTCGCATCCCCCAACCGTATCCATAGATCCACATGGTTCATTACAGCCCAAGCGGCACCATTTTGCATTGATGTGGATCAAGCAGGTGGCCGAAGCTTAGAGCTATTTCTGTCGGAGGAGGCTTTATGTCGCGGCGCACATCCTTAAGCCCAGTCATGGTTGTGGGTTGAGAAGTTCGGTTTCAAGATCCGGTATCGGACTTCACACAGTCGGAACGTGGCCAGGAGCTTTTCTTCGACGGCTCTCCTTAGTGGCGACTGCAAAAACTTTTCAAATTGTTGGTCGTCATACACGCCTCTTTGCCGCCGGAGCTCCTGCTCAAGTGACAAAGGGGCAAGCTGGCATCCTTGCGAAGCTGGTTCCGCTCCGCAACCTCCGCACTTGCCTTTGCCAAATCAAACATTGAGGGCACTTGGAGACAGATGCCTAACCGATTTCCCCGCGCGGCGCCCGCCGCTACTTGGCGATCAATGCTCTGGATTCGCCACTAGGGGAGACGTGGCGATACAGCGTTGAGCGGGTAATTCCAAGCTCTTCGCACAGGGCCCCAACATTGGTCTCAGGATTGCCCATACAAGCCATCGCGAGGCGAAGCTTGGCATTAGCTTCCAGGAAAGCGGGGAGTTTGCCAAGCTCGCGGCCCGGACGAAGAAAGCTCGAAAGCAGAACAGAGGTCTCAAACCACGCCTCAAATTGCCCAAAGGGGGCAGATGCGGAAAGGACTAAAAGATTAGTTTTATCAAGTGGTTGGTGGACTAGGATTCGAACCTAGACTGGCGGAGTCAGAGTTAGACCTGACACCATGATTCGTTGAACGAATTTTCCCAAATAATGCCGAAAACGGCCAAAGCATATGAAGGCGTTGCGGCAATTTTCCCAAAGAACTTGTGAGAGAGATCGAAATTATGAGCAACGAAAGTGAAAGGCGGGCGACGTACAGCCAAATTGGCCCGGGAGGGGCAAGACGAGGTGCTGGGCGCCCACTAGGCTCCAAGAACCGCCGGTCGGCGCAAGTCGCCCAGGAAGCGATGGAAGCAGGCCTCACGCCCATAGAGGTGATGCTGACTGCGATGCGCGACTTCTGGGCACAGGGGACGCCCGAAGCAAAGCGGGAGGCGGCGCTAATCGCTCGCCACGCTGCACCATACGTCCATCCGCGTCTTGCGAACATCGACCAGACAATTCACGAGCGGCAGCAATTTGTAATTTGTGCACCGGAGCAATGCGCCACTGCGGAAGAATGGGAAGCCGACGTTAGAGCGGCGGGATATGGGCTCGGCAGCGAACCCAGCCGTTGATTTTTTATCATCCGATATCAAGCCCCCATCGGAACCCTGCTGAGGCTTCCTAGGGATTCTCAGGCGCGCCGTCTGCGGTGTGCGAAAACTTAGCTTGTGCCGACGCGCTGGCCGCGCAGATCATAGCTCCGGCCTCGCGCTAATGGGTTGGCTGGCGTGGCGCAAGAAGTCGGCCCTTCTCTGATTTGTCGGTGCGCTCACCCCGGATGTACGAGCACAAGACAACTGATGAGCTTCACCGCCTGGACCTTTGCTCGCTCGGCAAGTTCACGCACGCTCCAAAAATTTGCGGTTGTATCTAGTTCTTCGCAGCCTCTCCACCAGGAACGCCGCAAGCCTCTTGCGCGCCCGCCCATGGGCGGTCCTGAGCACGCGACCCATGTTCATGAAGCCGTGGATCGTACCCTCGCAGCACTCGTACTCGACCGGCACGCCGGCGACGGCAAGCATCTCGGCATACTCCGCCCCTTCGTCGCGCAGCGGGTCGTACCCCGCTGTAATGATCAGGGCCGGAGGCAGCCCGGAGTAATCTTCATATAGCGAAGGGATCGCGCGCGGGTCGGTCAGTGGCCAGGCGAGTCCGAAGTAGTGGTCGAAGAACCAGTGAATCATGTCGCGCGGGATCGGGAAGTGGTGGGCGAGATCGTACCGCGACGGCAGCCGGCCGCGCATGTCGAGCGCGGGATAGATCAGAGCCTGAGCGCACACGGGGGCGGCGAGCCGCCCCTTCGTCTCGTGCAGTGCCACCGCTGCCAACCCGGCGCCGGCGCTGTCGCCGGCGATTGCGATGCGCTGCGCATCGATGCCAAGCGCCACGGCCTCGTGTGACAGCCACAGCAGCGCCGCGACGGTGTCTTCCACCGCGGCGGGGAACGGGTGTTCTGGCGCCAGCCGGTAGTCGAGCGAGAGCACCGTGGCCCGAACATCGTGGCAAAACGTGCGGCAGAGCACGTCGTGCGTTTCGATGTCGCCGAGCACGCATCCGCCCCCATGTATGAACAGAATCGCCGGCCGAGGTCCAGTGTCTGCGGCGGCGGGGGTATACTTGCGCACCGGCAACGATCCTGCCGGGCCCGGCACGGTAAAATCGCTCGTCTCCCCGATCTCCGGCGGCATGATCTCGGTCTTGGCCAACGTGCGCCGATATTCGTCACGGGCCGCGTCCGGACCGAGAGTCCACAGCGGTGTGGTCGTCGTCGAGGACGTCCAGTGCAGGAGAGTTTCTGTTTCGCGATCGAGCTTCAAACTGCGTCTTCCCGTTAAACACTCACCTTCGTTGCCGTGCCTTCGCCGTGACAGGGTTCACCACAACTTCTGTAAAATTTTTTAGAAACTTCTCGAAGGGAATTACGTTTTTCCTAGAACCGAGGGGCCTCTTATAGCTTTTTCGGAAGCAGGAGGTCGTGGTGTCATATGCTGTCGTCGGATTGGGCATTTTCGCGTATGCGTTCGCGGAAACCCTTTGGGAGCTGAATCGCGATCAGGATGAGCTGGCGGAAGCCGAAAAGGCTTCGTGGGAGCTTCACAGTTAGAGCCTACACGGGCGCCTATTGCGGGATACCTTGCATAGCGTCCTTTGAGCAGCGTGCAAGGTGCCGCTCAGAGTGAGGAAGCGAGTGTCGCCCCTAAGAACGCGAGGAAGGTGAGCCACCCGAGAATTAAAGCTAAGGCAAACCCCCAAACCACTGAGCGGATCCAACGGGACACTCCGTGGTTCTGCTCTTCGCCGCGTGATTGATCGCCTTCCACGTTAAGCTAGTTGGTTACCAACTGTGGCCTAGCCGATGCGGCAAGTGAGCGCGTTGCTACTGTATCCTGCCCCGGCCTCGGTTCCGGGTTTCTTCAAGAGACGTCATGCTATCTCAACCGCGTCGGCTACGGCCAGGCGCCCTTTCGTTACCCCTCTAAATAGGAGCCGATGTACGCTTACGAAGAGCAAAGGCGTACCCAGAGAGGTAAGGACTATGACGCAGGTGGCGATATTGGAGAGCACGCGGATGGCTCTGGTAAAGCAACGGCGGGTTGATGCTAGAGGCTTGCAGGACGACCATTCATATAAGCGGCTAGACGAATTTATGAAACTTCAGGCGGCAATCGATGCGGTTGATAAGGCGATAGAGGATGAGCGGGTCTTGAATAGGCCATAGCCGCTCAAGCCAAGCCCCATGAACGAGCGCCGCTTCCCTCCGCCGTGGACCGTTGTGCAAATCCCCGGTGGGCTCAAAGTATGTGACGCCAATGGGCAGTCGTCGCGCGCAAGGTGGCACAGCCGGAGGGCGTGCTCAGGAGCGTGCTCATTAGATTTGAGGAGACGGAGGAATTTCGCCTCCTCGCAGAGCGCACTAAGGCGGATTACAAGCAGATCATCGATAAGCGGATTGCGCCTACATTCGGTGTCTTTCCGCTCGCAGCGCTAACCGACAAGAGAGCGCGTGGCGCGTTCAAGGAATGGCGCGACCAACTCGCTCTCCGGTCCCGCCGACAAGCCGACTATGCGTGGGTTGTGCTGGCACGGGTCCTCTCCGTTGCGCTCGACCGTGGCTGGATCGATGTCAATCCATGTGAAAAGGGAGGGCGCCTCTACCATGGCAGCCGGGCCGACAAGATATGGACGCCCAAGCAACAGGAGGCCTTACTTGCCTCGGCACCCCCGCACCTGCTCGCGGCATTCATGCTGGGACTTTGGACTGGTCAGCGAGAGGGGGACCTCCTCGACCTAACGTGGTTCGCCTACGACGGGTCGTACATTCGACTGCTTCAGTCGAAAAGCATTCGGCTCGGCAACGTTAAGAAGGCAAGGCGCGTACGTATACCTGTGGGTGAACCGCTCAAAGCGATGCTCGATGCCATGCCGAGGCGGCACGAGCGTGTGCTACTAAACTCTCGGGGTAAACCTTGGACCGAGGACGGCTTCCGCTCATCATTTTCGGCGGCCCAAAAATGGGCGGGTGTAGTTGGGGTCACCTTCAACGACCTGCGAGGCACGGCAGTTACTCGATTGGCGCTTGTCGGCTGCACTGAGCCAGAGATTGCGACCATTACTGGTCACGCCCTCAGTGAGGTTCGCTCAATTCTTGATGCCCACTATCTGCACCGCCACCCAGCGCTTGGTGACAACGCCATCCGCAAGCTCGAAACGGGAACAGATTCTCCCAAATGCCCGCCCGAATGGTCCGAACTGTTCAAGTAGCAAGGGTAGAAAAGCCAGGAATATTAAGTGGTTGGGGGACTAGGATTCGAACCTAGACTGGCGGAGTCAGAGTTCGCTGTCCTACCGTTAGACGATCCCCCACCAACTTCCATTATGGATCAGTGGGATAGACTTTATAGCGATTGCGCGACTTTTACCGGGGCTCCCGCCGCGAGCGCTCTTCTAGACGCCGAGCCGTCGACTTGGCAAGGCTCCTCTGGTTGAGGCGAGGCAACGCAGCAAAGAGCGGATCGCTCCTCAGCGCTTTCTATTCGGCCCTTCACCCGCATTATCGAGGGCGTGTTCGCCATGAGCTTCAACACGCATTTGCTTCGGCTGCGGACGTCCTGAAGCATTGGCGTTCCGGCGATTTTCAAATCCTGCTCTATGCACTCACATTCGGCGCCGCATGCCTCATCGCAGAAGTGTTGATCCCCTATCATGACTATGCCGACTATCTGAAGTTTCTGACCCTGGTGCTTGTGGTTTACGTCGCGGTCGCATTCACCGTCCAGGTTCCTTGGAGCACGGTGATTGCATCGATGCTGGTTCCTGCGGTGTCGTTTGATCGAAACTATCTTCTGATGATCGTGGCCGTGTTCGGCACGACGATCAGCCCGTATCTGTTCTTCTGGCAAGCCTCTCAGGAAGCCGAGGACTCGCGCCTCAGCTATCGGCGAAAATGTGGCGCGCACCGCGGCGCGGGCGAAGACTATTTCAGGCACATTTCCATCGACACATGGGTCGCTGGTTTCTAACCTCATCGCCTTTTTCATCATTGTGACGGCAACTGCCACGCTGAACGCTCACGGTGTGACGAAGATCGAGACGCAGCTCAGGCCGCCGAGGCGCCGCGGCCGATCACCGGCGAATTGACCTTCGCGCCGTTTGCATGGCCGACGTCAAAGGTGGCGTGGGTTCGGCGGAGGCTCGCGACGAGTAAAAGGCTTTCACGCGGCAGCTGGAAGGGATTCCGCCGGCCGAAAGGCTGAAGCGTGTGGTCGAAGAGCAGTTCTGGGACCGCCGGCGCAACCCGCGCTGAAAGTGGCGGCTCTGACAGAGGGTGCATGCTCGGGCCGTTTAGTCGCAGGCCGAGCCGTGCTTCACGGGAAGTCCCGCGGGGGGAGCGACAATAATCTTTGCGCTTTCCATGGTCAGCCGGTCCTCGCAAGCCGCAAGCTTCTCTCCCGTGCCGGACACATACAGGTCGACGTGTGGCCTGTTGTTACGCCAGTCTTCGGAGCACTCCACGCAGGTGTCCTCCATGACGTAGTAGCGCATGAGGGCCGGCACATAGACCTTTGTCCCCGGCGACAAGAACCGCTTGTCAGCGGCGAGGGTGCCGGGCTGATCGTAGGTGCCTTCGTCCTCGGTCGCCGAGGTATGCACCGTGGCGTGGGAAATGATGTCGGTGCCCAGGTGGGTTGGATTGCCGTCGTCATTGTCATCGAACCCATAAAACGTCACATAGCTCGAGAGCGCTTGCGTGCGAGAGGGGCTGGTGAAACTCCACAGCGCCACCAACGTCGCCACGCCGATCAGCGCAAGCCTGCCTACGCGTATATGTTTCATCCCGGATGTCCTGCCTTGTGAGTGATGTCGCCCGCGCCGCCTGGTCAGGGGGCATGAGCGGAGGCCAAAGGTCGCGCGTCTTTTTGGAAAATTTGGGTGCTAAAAGAGGGCATTACCTGGACGGCCCTGTGACCGAACGAAGCACGCATCCCTTGTGCGCCCCCGGGCGGCTTTGATCGCCGCTTGATCGAGAGACGGATCAGGATGGCCGTAAGCCCTTCGCGGGTGGTCGCGGCGAAATGGTGTCCGTTGCTTGGCGAGGTCGTGGCAATGAATGAGCTGATGCCTCGGCACGTCCTATAAGTCTCCCGCATTCTAAGGAGGACGCGCCGGATGAGAGGAAAATGGGGCGCATAAGACGTATAGACGGCAACGGCAACCTAAGCCGCCGTGCCGGCCGGAATTTTTTAGCCGGATGCATGACCCTCGATGATGGCCACCGGGTCCCCTTTGCTTCATTAATGGGCCAAGTGGCGTGCAATTGAGTTCCACCGACGCGCAGGAGCCTGGAGCGCAAATGCAATATTTGGAGACGAAAATCGATGGTGCGATAGGCACGATCATCCTCGACCATTCCGAAAAGCGCAACGCGCTCTCGAGGCAGTTGGTCGATGCAATCGTAGGGACGCTCGATCGCCTCTCGCGGGAGCGCACGCGCGTCGTCGTGCTGCGAGCGCGATCCGGCGTGAAGGTGTGGTCTTCAGGTCACGATGTCGGGGAGCTTCCCGAAGGTGGTCGGGACCCGTTGGGCTGGGACGATCCCTTGCGCTACCTCGTGCGGGCCATTGAGGAGCTTCCCGCGCCGGTGATTGCCATGATCGAGGGGGGAGTCTGGGGCGGAGCTTGCGAGGTGGCCTTCGCCTGCGACCTCGTTATCGCCGCTCCGAGCGCCACTTTTGCGGTGACGCCCGCCAGGCTCGGCGTACCCTACAACGTGTCTGGCATGCTCACCTTTCTCAACGCATGTTCTCTCCGCATCGTGAAGGAGATGGCATTTACGGCGAAGCCGATCTCGGCCGAACGCGCCGAAAGGCTCGGCATCATCAATCACATGGTGCACCCCGAGCGACTTGAGGCTTTTACCTATAAACTCGCCCGCGAAATTGCTGAAAATGCGCCGCTCTCGATCTCCGTGATGAAGGAACAACTGCGCATGCTGGCTGGCGCTCATCCCATGAGCCCCCGGCGTTTCGAACGCGTGCAAGGCCTGAGGCGCGTGGTCTATGACAGCGAGGACTATGCGGAAGGTATCAAAGCCTTCAAGGAAAAGCGCAAGCCAAAGTTCTCGGGTCGTTAGGACCTTGCATGATCAGTTGCGAGTACATAGTTACGTGACAACCAGCAATATTGGAAGCCAGAAGTCGATCCGAGTCTCCGGGCTATTGGAGTTTCCGCGCTCCGGACATATTGCCAGCCCGCATTAAAAGCGGAGGGACGTGGCAGCGACATGAAGCCGTGGGCCACCTGGTACCAACCAAAGCTTTTGTTTCTCGTAGTGCGTTCTAAATGGGCTCCCACCAGCACCTTCGAGGATGGAACTTTATGGTGTTGAGGGTCCTCCGCAACTCCACCTAGTAAAACAATGGCTCTCACATTTGAGGGCCTCATCGGAACACTTGATAGTGCAGCCGCGCCAGACCTCATCGGAAAGCTTTCCGAGATCGCGTGCAACGGCGCAGCGGTGAAGACAAATGAGTTCCTCAAGATGGCATCTTTTATGGGCTGCCTCTGCCGCATCCCACGTTCCGAGGAGTGTTATCAGAGCTATAGTATAGACGACAGGAAGACTATATCGGGTCACGCGCGCCAACCTCCCAAAATCACCAAAGCAGTTGCCAGGATGATGACGAGAATAGCGCGCTTCGACAGGGTAGCGCAAAAGGGTTGATCAACTGCGGCGCCCGCACAGTGGAGCGGATATATGCGTGTCCTTGAGATCGAGGGCGCATCGTCTATGATAAAGGAGACAAGGGTATAGATCCTGAGCTTAAGCAACGGCGTAAACCGCGCGTGGCAAATTTTTGGCCTTAAGTCGAGCAGTGTAGTGACATGGACAACCAAGGCGAGACGACAAAACCGTTGCCTGACGACGATGCACAACCCAAGCTCAAGCGTAAGGAATACGAAAAGATATTACGGGAGCTGCAGACGGAGCTGTGCTCTCTGCAAGACTGGGTCACGCAGAGCGGCAAGCGCATCGTCGTCGTATTCGAGGGCCGTGACGCGGCCGGTAAGGGCGGAACTATTCGCGCGATGACGGAGCGGGTCAGTCCGCGCATCTTCCGGCTTGTAGCGCTCCCTGCGCCATCCGATCGGGAGAAGTCGCAGATGTACGTGCAGCGCTACCTCCCGCATTTCCCCGCTGCCGGAGAAATCGTGATCTTCGACCGTAGTTGGTACAACCGCGCTGGCGTGGAATATGTCATGGGCTTCTGTACCAAGGAGCAGCACAAGCGCTTCCTGGAGGTCTGCCCCCAATTCGAGAAGTACATCGTCGACAACGGCATTCGTCTGATCAAGTATTGGCTCGAAGTGAGCAACAAGGAGCAGAAGCGCCGGTTCGAAGCACGTGTCGAGGATCGCCTACGGCAGTGGAAGCTCAGCGCCATGGACCTGCCGTCACGCGAGCGGTGGTATGAGTACTCCCGCGCGCGCGACATGATGCTGGAGGCGACGGACACCGACTATGCGCCGTGGCATATCGTGCGTTCCGACGATAAGCGGCGCGCGCGCCTCAATCTCATTTCGCATTTCCTTAGCCTGCTCCCGTGCGAGGCTCCCTCAAGGCCGAAGGTGAAGCTACCCGGTCGTGACAAAAAGTACGCCTACGACGACGAGGCAACGATCGCCAACCGGCGCTGGATAGAAGAGCAATACTAGTCCCACTCCTTGGTCTGGGCGCGGAGAGCGACCTAGCGACAAGCACACTCGACCCTTTAGGGGAAATGGTGGGCAGGACAAACAACACAGAGGGGCTTCGCAGCGCGGGAGTGGCCATCATCGCGCTCGGCGTCGTGCTTGCCGGCCTTGCGTATGGGCGCACCTTCCTCGTGCCGCTGGCCATCAGCATCCTGCTCTGGAACCTTCTCGAGGCCATGATCGAGCGGTTCGCGAGTATCCGCGTTTACGAATTCCAGGTGCCTCGGTGGCTCGCAGCGATGCAAGGCCTCATTGCCGTCGGCTTCGGTCTGTATCTGATCCTGTCGATATTTCTGGGACAGGTCGATGACGTGAACGCGGCCTGGCCGCATTACGTAGTCCGGCTGGAGTCGATCGTCAGCAACCTCACGCAATGGCTCGGTGCGGAGCAGTCTGCGAAGATCCGAACGGCGATCACGGAGATCGACCTCACGCGGCGGCTCCCCGGAGTCTTCGCCTCCGCTCAATCCTTCGTCGTCACCGTTCTACTCGTCGTGGCCTATGTGGGCTTCCTGTTCACGGAATCCGGCTACATGACCCAGAAGCTCGCGGCCATGTTCCCCGACCAGCGTCACGCCCGAGAGGCGCATGGGGTGCTGACGGCCGTGTCGGAAAGCGTGCGCCGCTATATCTGGGTGAAAACCGCTGTCAGCACGCTGACCGGTGTGGCCTGCTACGTGGTCCTTCGCTGGCTCGGCCTCGATTTCGCGGCGACATGGGCGCTTCTGATCTTTTTCCTCAATTACATTCCCAATACTGGCTCCATCGTCGGCGTGTCGTTGCCTGCGCTGGTCGCCCTGGTGCAGTTCGATACGCTTACGCCCTTCGTCATCCTCGTCCTAGGTCTGACCGTCATAAACCTGGCGATCGGCAGCGTCTTGGAGCCCATGCTGATGGGCCACACACTCAACATGAGCCCCTTTGCCATCATATTTTCGCTTGCCTTCTGGGGAACGATCTGGGGAATCGTCGGGATGTTCCTCAGCGTGCCGATTATGGTGCTTGTTATGATCGTCTGCGCGCATGTTCGAGGCGGGCGGTGGCTCGCGATTTTGTTGTCTAAGGACGGGCGTGTCGACGCGTGAGAGCGCCACCGCTTGGACAGGAGATGATTAAGGCAACGGAGCATTTGGCTTGTGACGGCAGTCAGTCGATGACGTGACAACCCGTCGATAATCGGTGCTCAGAGCCCGGGAACACAAGTTGAGGTTGGGAGCCGAGAACCGTGAAGACCATATCCCTTCCAGACGCCGTGGCTACGATCCCCGACGGCGCGAGCCTAATGATCGGCGGGTTTATGGGCGTCGGGACGCCGGAACGCGTGATCGACGAGCTTGTGCGCCAGGGAAAGCGCGATCTGACCGTCATTGCGAACGATACGGCGATGCCCTGCAGGGGTATCGGCAAACTGGTCAGCGCCGGGCTCATTAGCAGGACCATAGCGAGCCATATCGGCCTCAACCCCGAAACACAACAACAGATGATCGCCGGCAAGATGGCGGTCGATCTCGTGCCGCAGGGCACACTCATCGAGCGTATCCGCGCCGGTGGCTTCGGGCTCGGCGGGATCCTGACGCCGACCGGAGTCGGCACCGTGGTCGAGGAGGGTAAGCGGAGGATCGAGGTTGATGGGAAGAGCTACCTTCTCGAGACCGCGTTGCGTGCCGATTTCGCGCTGGTGCATGCATTTCTCGCCGATTACTTCGGCAACCTCTCCTATGCCCTGACCGCGCGCAACTTCAATCCGGTCATTGCGATGGCGGCGGACACCGTCATCGTGACGGCTGAGCATATCGTGCCCGTGGGCGTCATCGCGCCCGACCACGTCGTGACGCCCGCCCCGGTTGTCGACTTCCTCATCACCAACGAGTAAAGCCATGGATGCACAAACCATCATTGCCAAGCGTATCGCCAAGGAGCTTCGTTCGGGGATGCTCGTCAACCTTGGTATCGGTATTCCGACGCTCGTGGCGAACTATGTTCCGGAAGGTGTAAGCATATTCTTTCAATCGGAAAACGGGCTGATCGGTACCGGTCCGATCCCTGAGGAGGGCATGGCGCACCCCACCCTCACCGACGCGGGCGGGCAGCCGGTGAGCGCGCTGCCGGGCGCAAGCACCTTCGACAGCGCCATGTCCTTTGGGCTAATTCGGGGAGGCCATCTCGATATGACCGTGTTGGGCGGCCTGCAGGTGGATGCGCAAGGACGTCTCGCGAACTGGATGATTCCCGGCAAGATGGTTCCGGGAATGGGCGGTGCGATGGATTTGGTGTCGGGGGCGAGGCGCGTCTTCGTGGCTATGCAACACACCGCCAAGGGCAAACCCAAGATCGTCAAGGAATGCTCGCTGCCGCTCACCTCGCAGCGGCCAATCGATTTGGTCGTCACTGAGCTTGCAGTGATTGCATTTCCTGGTAATCGCGCGACCTTGGTAGAGACAGCGCCGGGCGTTACGGCTAAAGACGTGATCGCGAACACCGAGGCTGAGCTCGTCGTGCCCAAGCACGTTCCCCAGATGAGTTTGTAAAGCACAACGAGCGCAGATTCTTAGGCCCGCGGTTTTAATTCGGGTTGCAGCGAGAGCGTCACATGAACGACATTACCCTCTCGCCGCTGCTGCATCGGCAAGCCGCTGCGCCGGAATACGGTAAGCATCGGTTGATTTTCCGCAAGCACATCCGCTTCAAATCGCGACACGCCCGCTTCTTTGGCGAGCCGCACGAGATGCTTCAAGACGAGGCTTGCGATCCCGCGACCCCGATAGCTCGCTTCGGTCAGAAACGCCAATTCGGCACTTGAATGCGGAACATCAAAGACGAAGCGTCCTCCGCCAATTAGGGCCTCGCCATCGTCCCCTTGCGTCGTGATGACCAAAGCGACGACTTGGTTGAAATCTACGTCGGTAAATTGCTTCAGCTCTGTCTCTGTCAGCTCCTTCTTTGAGCTAAAAAAGCGTCTGTAAATCGATTCTTGATCCAGGTTCTTGAACGCTTCCAGGAGTCCGTTGCTGTCATCGCGCCGAATGGCCCGAATCGTGACCGCGGTGCCATCCTTTAGCGTATCGCTGGCCGCGTAGTTTCGCCGATGCATCACCGACCCTCTTTAGTCGATGATGTGATAGCCGCCGTCGATATAGAGCGTCTCGCCCGTGATCAGCTTTGCCCCGTCCATGGCGAGAAAGGCCACCGCGACACCGACGTCCTCGATCGAGACCAGACGGCGGGAAGGTGCCTTTGCCTGAGCCTTCGCGATCAGTTCATCGAAGTCAGTGATGCCGGACGCCGCCCTGGTCTTGAGTGGACCCGGGGAAATCGCGTGCACCCTGATGCCCTTTGGACCAAGCTCAGCCGCTAGGTAACGAGCAGCAAACTCCAGAGCGGCCTTCACCGGGCCCATCATGTTGTAGTTCTCCACCACCTTCTGCGACCCGTAATAGGTCATGGTCGATAGGGTGCCTCCATCCTTCATCAGCGGCTCAGCGAGTTTCGCCATGCGGATGAACGACCAGCAGGAAACGCCCATGGCGAGCAGAAATCCGTCCTTGGAGCAATCGACCACGCGCCCTTGCAGGTCAGCCTTGGGAGCGAAGGCGATCGAATGGAGGCAGATGTCGAGCTTTCCCCATTGCTTCTCGATCGTCTCGAACACCGCCTCTAATTGGCCGTCGACCTGAACATCGAGCGGCAGAAAGATCGACGCTTCGAGCCCCTTGGCCAAAGGCTCCACATAAGGCTTGGCCTTTTCGTTGAGATAAGTGATAGCGAGGTCGGCACCGAAGGCGCGGAAAGCTTTGGCGCAGCCATAAGCGATCGATTGATCGTTGGCGATGCCGGTAACGAGTGCCTTCTTGCCCTTAAGCAGCGGCAATGCAGAAACATCGATCATGGAAGCTTCTCCTCAAGCAACGTAGCACCATGCGTTCGCAGTACGCGCAAGGTGTGGCGTGCGATCATCAATTCCTCGTCCGTCGGAATGACGTAACAGGCGATGCGCGTCCCGTTGCGCGAAATGCGCGTTTCGCCCTTTTCATTTGCGGCAGGGTCAAGCTCCAGTCCCAACCAGGCGAGCCGTTGTGCCACGGCCTCTCGGATCGCGGGCGCATTCTCGCCGATGCCAGCAGTGAAGACGAAGCCGTCGATGCCGCCCATGGCCGCCGCCAGCATTCCGGTAGACAGCGCGATGCGGTAGACGAAGTAGTCCAGCGCGCGTTTGGCTCGAGGGTCATGGCTCTTGAGCAGCTCGCGGACGTCGTTGCTAATCCCCGACAAGCCCTTGAGACCGCAGTCGTGATAGAGAAGGTGCTCGATTTCGGCCGCGCTCATACCCTTTTCGGTTAGAAGGTAGAGCACGATACCCGCGTCGAGCTGCCCCGGACGAGTTCCCATGGGTAGGCCGTCGAGGGCTGTGAATCCCATGGTGCTCTCGACGCTCTTTCCCGCATTGATGGCACACATGGAGGCGCCGCTGCCAAGATGAGCGACGACCACGCGACTTTGTGCAATATCGGGGGCAAGCTCCGGCAGCTGGCTCGCGACATATTCGTAGGAAAGCCCGTGGAACCCATAGCGGCGAATGCCCTCTGCATAGAACTGTTCGGGAAGCGCGTAGCGGTCGGCGACGTCGGGATGACCTCGATGGAACGCGGTATCGAAGCACGCAACCTGCGGTAGCTGCGGCTGTCTCTGCCTCAGAGTGCGGATGGGGCCAAGATTGTTGGGTTGGTGGAGGGGGGCGAGGGGAGTGAAAGCGTCTAGCCGCTCAAGCACTGCGTCGTCGATGAGGGTGGGCTCGCTGTAGTCCGGCCCTCCATGCACCACCCGATGGCCTACCGCCGCCGGCAGGCTTCCGATCTGGGCGCGCAGAAAATCCACGACCTTACCCAGAGCTGCGGGCACGTCGGCCGCGTCAGCAGGGAGCCATGTCTCATCGATGAGGGTCTCGCCCTCCATTCCCTTCGCGAAGAGCCGTGGATGGACGCCAATACCCTCAATATGCCCTTTTAAGCGGCGCTGCAGCTGGTCACCGGCCCCGACCGACAAGAGCTGAAACTTGATGCTCGAGCTGCCGGCGTTCACGACGAGAATGGTCTCGGACATGGGCTTCACGCCCGGATCGGCTGCTTCGCCATTTGGTTGTGACGGAGCAGAGCGGCCACGGCGCAAGAGGCCAGGCGGGTCCGCACATGGTCGGCCCGCGAGGTGAGGATGATCGGCACCCGCGCGCCGAGCACGATGCCCGCGGCATCGGCATGCGAGAGGAAGGTCAGGTTCTTGGCCAGCATGTTGCCGGCCTCTAGGTCGGGCACCACCAAGATCTGCGCCTGACCTGCGACCGGCGATTTGATGCCTTTGATGCGGGCTGCCTCGGGGCTGATCGCGTTGTCGAAGGCAAGCGGACCGTCGAGTTCGCCGCCGGTAATCTGACCACGATCCGCCATCTTGCAGAGCGCCGCAGCCTCGATGGTGGAAGGGATGGTTGGGGTAACCGTCTCGACGGCGGAGAGGATGGCGACCTTGGGTGTCCCTAGCCCAAGCCCGGCATAGAGATCTATGGCATTCTGGATGATATCGCGCTTCGATACGAGATCGGGCGCTATGTTCACCGCTGCATCGGTGATGAACAGGGTTTGCGCGTGACCAGGGACGTCCATGACGAAGACGTGGCTGATGCGCCGTCCCGTCCGCAAGCCAGTTTCACGCTTCATCACTTCCGTCAGCAGCTCATCCGTATGCAGGCTGCCTTTCATAAGCAGCTCAGCTTTGCCAGTGCGGACAAGTTCCACGGCCTTCGCCGCAGCGGCTTGGCTGTGCGGCACATCGACAATCTCGATATTACCGAGGTCGAGCGAAAACTCTTTGGCGACCGCAGCGATCTTGCTCTTGGGACCGACGAGGATGGGCTTAATCAGTCCAGCCTCGCCAGCCTCCACGGCGCCTCTAAGCGAGGTCTCGTCGCAGGGATGCGCCACAGCGGTCGCGATCGGCTGCAAACTCTTCGCCTTAGCGATCAAGCGGTCGTATTTCTCGTGGCGGCGCGATGTCGACGCCGTTGAATTCTCATTCATGGCTCAGTCCTCCTAGAGGCGAGTGGCCGTGAGAGTTGGTGCCGTGTGCAGTCGAGCCGCAGCTGGCCTCAGCTCAAATTGCGCGAATGTGGCCGATGCGGCTTCGCCGCTGGCGCCCGCGCCGGACGAGGAGCCTGCGTGCGATCCTCCTTCGGCGCACCGTTCGGAGCCTTGGCCTTTTTCCTCGGCTCGAACATCACCGTAATCTCGGCGAGCCGGGTCTTCCCGAGCTTGCTTTCCACGCCGAACACCTCAATCAGCTTGCGCAAGGTGGCTGCCATGCGCGAGGCAAGGTCAGGGTCTGTGTCGAGCATGGCCGGTATCGCTTCAACCGCGCGGCGCTCGTCAAGTAGCAGCGTCAAGAATTGGTCGCGCGCCATCGCCTTGAAGGCGGCGAGCGAGAGCCCGGTTCCGGCGTCCTCGCGCATTCGTTGGAGCAGGCGGAACCCACGTTCATCGGCGACGCCCTCCGGCATGCGGATATAGAGGAGAGCGCGGATAGCCGCCTCGCGCGGACCCCCTTGCGCAATGTTCCGTGTCAGCTCTTCGATCCGTTGGGTAACGAAGGCGCGATATACGGCATCGACGCCGGGTCTGGGACGCGGAGAGGCTTCCGACGCCTTAAGTCCGACCAGCGCCTGCAAGAGCCGCGACCCGTAAACGGCGTGAAATGCCGTCTCCAGGAAGCGGTCCCGCATGTCGCCGTAGGTTTTCAAAGAGGACTCGATTGCCTTCCCCATCCGCTCCTGTGCCTGCCACAGGGCGTTGTCCGGCGAGACGGGTTGGCGGTTCTCGCGCACGCCGTCGGCCATGGAGGAGACGGACTTCAGGAAGGGATTGGCAGGCGTGAACATCTCGTAGGGAAGGCGGACCGGGTGCATTTTCCGCATCCATTCGGCAAACCCCGCATTGGCCCAGGCCTTCACCCAAGGCTGCACAAAGGCACGGTACACGCCGAGATTGATCTCTGAGACCCGTGCGACCGCCGCAAACTTGCGCTCGTCCTCGATGCTGTTGCCGCCAAGCGCGCGGATATGGTCGAGCGTTCGCGCCTCGAAGCGGACGAGATAATTGCCGCCAACCAAGTCGTCGTCGCTCCGGTCGACTTCTTCCTTCGGCGTCATCACCGCCTCGTAGAGACCAGGCGGCAGAACATCGATGAGGTCGATGTTGCTGGCAAACTCATCGTGCTCTTTCTTCGCCACCGAGCCTGAGACGAAAATCCCGAGATGGCCGATCAACTCGTGCACAGCATAGATGATGGTTTGCCCGTGTGCCCGGATGTCTTCGACGCTGCCATAAAGATCGAGGATCCAGTCGAGCGCCTGTGACGGCGGCGTGATGTTATCGGCCTTCGAGCAGAACACGATGATCGGCGAGCGGATGCTGCGTAGGTCCACGCTTTGTCCGTCCGACGTCACAATACCGGCAGTTGCGAGCTTGTTGCCGATGAACAGCTCATCGGCGATGAACTGCATCTCCTCGGCGTTGAGGGAGACGTGCCCGCCCCACCATTTTTCGAATTCAAGGTAGCGGGGAGCTTCGGTATCCACCTTGGAATAGAGATTGTACTGCTTGGTCCAGTAAGTGTTGGCGGGGTTGAGGTTCTCGAAATTGCTGACGAGCCAGGCGCCGTCGAATTTGCCCGCGCCGAGATCGCCCACCAATGCCGTAAGCCAAGTGCCTCCAAGCAGTCCGCCGGTGTAGCGCATGGGATTTTCGCCATGCACGCCGGCCCAATAGGACAACGGCGAGCCGGCAACGATGATCGGGCCAAAAAGCTCGGGCCGCTTGGCGGCCACCATCATCACTGCCCAGCCTGCCTGGCAATTGCCGATGACCGCAGGCTTGCCGTCAGCTTCGGGGTGGAGCGCGATGACGCGCTCGAGAAAAACGGCCTCCGCCGCAACGATGTCCTCGATGGTCTGACCAGGGACAGGTTCGGGCAGAAAGCCGATGAAATAGCAGGGATGGCCTGCTTGAAAGGCCACGCCGATTTCGCTCTGGGCCTTGAAGCCGCCGATTCCGGGTCCATGGCCAGCACGCGGATCGACGATGACGAAGGGCCGCTTCTTGTCGTCGATCTCGATTCCTGAGGGCGGGATGACGCGGGCCAGAACATAATTTACCGGTCGCGGCAGCTTGCGTCCGTCCATGACGAGCTCGGCGCCGAATTTGAGAACGTGGGGGGCTGGCTTGGCCGCATGCTCTTCGTATTGCTTACTGCGTTGCTGCATAACGTCGAGGTAGAGGATCCCACGCTGCCACGCATCGACCCAGTACGACCAAGCGTCCAAAACAGGATTGATTGCCCATGGAATCATGGTTGCGGGCGCGTTGGCTGGGGTCTTTTGACTGGTCATCGGATAGGTCCTCCTCGAAACTCAAATACGATCTTGCGAGCGATAGCCGCCTTGACCATCATCAAGGTCCCCCACGATACTTCTTATGAGCAAAGCCTCACCGCGTGGGGCGGGCCATACAGCAGTAGCTGCTCAGGCCCACTTTAGCGTCATGCCGACATCTCCCGGCATCCCGTCGGGAAAGTCCACAATCTGGACTTTAAGCTTGTATCCGAGCGGGCGAAGCTGCCGGTGCCAAAACTCGTACAGCTCCTTGGGCAGGCCGGTCAGCGTCTTTTCCCAGCCTGGCTCCTGCTGGTTGATGGCGCGGCCGCGGTCAGTGCAGAGTGCGTTAGGAAACCGATAGACTAGAACCTCAGTGAGGCCGTTCGCCGCCGCCCGCTCAATGATCGCTGTCGCGCGCTTCGTCCGCTCTTCTTCAGACACACCCGATGGCTTGGTGATCTTTTCAAGCAGCATCTTTTTTTCGGCTTCCGCCTCTGCTTGCCCGCGTAGATAATCGGAAGCCTTCTCGGCCTCCGCCAGTGCAATTTTTTCCATCATCTCCTGAGCGGTGGGCAGCCCTTTCGAGAGCTTTTCCGCACTTACGACCATGACCCTACTCCTTTATCTTACATAGGCATCACATAGGCATCGGACGACACCCATGGACATAAAAATTATCGTACAGCATCCAGCTCGGGGCTTTGAACTACCTCAACCTCGCATCGCGGCTAGCGGCCTTCGAGAAACACGTAATTCTCCCAACTCCGCATCTTTGAACCGGTCTCAAACTGCTCCGCGGTTGCTGGGAGGTCCGTGCGTTTCGCCTGCCCCTCGGACCGCTCCGCGCTCGTTGGGAGTTTCGCAGGCTTCGAACGTGTCTCGAGCTCCTGCACTCTGAGGAGGAGATCATCGAGCCTGTCGTCAGTGTTCTTGAAACCCCAGCCGCGATCTGGGCGATAGAGCATCGCCCAGATCCACAAGAATGGCCAAAGGGCGTGGAGCGTGAATAGGCTCACCCACCCTGTTGCATGAATCGCATCTTGGTGCGGATGGTCGCGCCTCTTGGCGATCTCATAGGGGACATCGTGGATCGCGATGATTCCGTAAAATAGCGTGATGATGACAAAAATGAGAAGTCCCAGAGCGAAGTAATTCAGGAACGTGTCAAAATCGATGCCTTGCCGATAAAGAGCAACCCCGCCGGCAATCACCAGGGCGCCCAAAACGACCGGCGCGACCACCCACTTCGCGAACCAAAAAAGGGTTCGGCCCATTCGGCGAAGAGTGTTTTGGGACACAGTACTTCTCTCTCAAGCTAAAGGGCGTCAGAGCGGCGCAACGCCAGGGTCGGCTCATCTGATCACAAATGGTTAGCACCTATGAAAAAATCCGAAGACTCCAAATTCTACGAGTTTTAGTCGCAAATGAGGCAATCGCCTGAACAAGGCGCACCGAATGCCGCCTCCTAGCAAAATTGCACGGCTGCCTAATATCCTCTCCGAACCGAGGCCTATTTGCCCGGTCCCGGCAGCGTTTCCACCGCCTTGATGAGCAGTACGTCGGGATTACCCAAGCAGTAATCTTGCAGCTTTTTTGCATTTGCACTCAATGCTTGCGTGTCGACAATCGGGTCTTCACGCGTGCCGTGGTAATAGCCGCTAATCCACATGGCAATGTATTTGGGATTGGAAATCTTGTAAGTCACGTACTGACGGCACGTGATCTTGGTGACATCGAGCGTAACTTGCGCTCGAGCTGCTGAGTTTGCGATCAGGGCGAATGCCAATCCAACGATTAAGCTTGCGGATTTCTTCATAAAGCGTCTCCTCCTCAGCGCATGTCGCGCGTGGCTCTCTTTCCCCGCTTGACCCCTTAGGCGAGCTTCGGATCGTCCGCTTAGTTGATGCCCGATGATCCACCAAGCCCCTGCGTGTCCGAAATCCGCGCAAGCGCCACATCTTCCGGTAACAAGCGCCACATCTTCCGGTAAGATGTACAGCTTCTCGACAGTGCGATCGAGCAAGTTAAGTTCCTGCCGCAAGGCGGGTCGACGACTGTCCGGCAGGGTTGCCAGCAGGTTGATAGCGACGGCCGCACGGACGAAGGATCGATCGGCTCTTGCTTGGTAAAGCCAGCCGTTGCCCATTGGCTAGGGTTGTCTCGGGGGCTCCGCACCTTTAGAACACTCCTGGACGGGACGGAAAGACGGGACGGAAAGTATGGACATTACGGCTCCCATCAAGCTGCCTGAAGAAGGTCGGCCGCGGCGACGCAGCTTCGTGCTGCGGTTCCTAGGCTTTGTGTTCGCCGCCGGGATGATCGTGTTCGTTGCCATCGCCGGAGCTGCAGGCTTCGTGCTGTGGAAGGTCTCCAAGGATCTGCCGGACTACGAAGCGCTCGCCAAATACGAGCCTCCCGTGATGACCCGCATCCACGCCGACGACGGCAGTCTGATCGCCGAGTTCGCGCGTGAGCGGCGCATCTACGTCCCTTTCACAGCCATTCCTGACCGGGTCATCCAGGCCTTCACCTCCGCCGAAGATAAGAACTTCTATCAGCATGGCGGTCTTGACATTCAGGGCATCCTGCGCGCGGCCGTCACCAATTTGGGCAGCTCAGGCGGGCACAAAGTCGGCGCCTCGACCATCACCCAGCAGGTGGCCAAGAACTTCCTGCTCTCGAGCGACCAGACTATGGAGCGGAAGTTGAAGGAGGCAATTCTCTCCATCCGCATCGAGCGTGCCTTCACCAAGGAACAGATCCTCGAGCTCTACCTGAACGAGATCTATCTCGGCGCGGGCGCCTATGGTGTCGCCGCTGCGGCCCAGACCTACTGGGACAAATCTCTGCCCGAGCTTACCATAGCCGATTGCGCCTATCTCGCCACGCTACCCAAGGCGCCGAGCAACTATAACCCGTTCAGGAATCCCACGGGGGCGATTGTCCGCCGCAACTGGGTGATCGACCGCATGGTTGAGAACGGCCACGTCGCGCCAAAAGACGGCGAGGCCGCCAAGGCGGAGCCACTCGGCGTCACGGTGCATCAGACCGGCACCAAGCTCCTAGCCTCGGAGTTCTTCGCCGAGGAGGTGCGTCGCGACATCCTCGATCTCTTCGGCGAGGACAAGCTCTATGGGGGTGGCCTGTCCGTCCGCACGACGCTCGATCCCACGCTGCAGCGCATCGGCCGCAAGACCCTGGTGGATGGACTGGTCGCCTATGATCATCGCCATGGCTGGCGCGGCGTGGTGAAGAAGATTGACCTCAAGGGCGACTGGGGCAAGACGCTGGCCGCCATGAATGTCTGGTCGGATATCGACCCTTGGCGCATTGCCGTCGTGCTCGACTCCTCCAAGGACAAGGCCGTGATCGGTCTGCGCCCGAAGCGTACTTCGACGGGGACGCTCGAGACGGACCGCGAGCAGGGCGAGATCCCCTTTAGCGAGATGCAATGGGCTCGTCCGCAGCTCAAGGTCGGCATGGGTGCTTCGCCCCGCACCGCGACCGACGTGCTAAAGCCAGGCGACGTCATCTATGTAGCCCCGCGCGAGCCCAAGGACGCCCAGGACGAAGTGAAGAACCAGTGGTCGCTCGAGCAGGTGCCAGTGGTGGGCGGCGCGCTTGTCGCTATCGACCCCCATACCGGCCGCGTGCTCGCATTGGTGGGCGGCTTCAGCTTCGCCCAGAGCCAGTTCGACCGAGCCATCCAAGCGCAACGTCAGCCGGGCTCGTCCTTCAAGCCCATCATCTACACGACGGCGCTCGACAACGGCTATACACCTGCGAGCATTGTCGTTGATGGCCCGATCGAGATCAGCCAGGGACCGGGCAGGCCTCCCTGGCGCCCCAAGAACTATGAAGCCGGCGAGGCAGCTGGCCCCTCGACCTTGCGCTTCGGCATCGAGCACTCGCGGAACCTGATGACTGTCCGACTGGCCAATGACATGGGCATGCCGATCATCACCGAATATGCGCGCCGCTTCGGCGTCTATGACAATCTGATGCCGATATTGCCCATGGCGCTCGGCGCCGGCGAAACCACGCTGCTGAGGATGGTCAACGCCTATGGCATCATCGCCAATGGCGGTAAGCAGGTAAAGGCAACGTTGATCGACCACATCCAGGATCGCTACGGGCGTACGGTTTGGCGCCATGACACGCGCTCCTGCGACAAATGCGCAGCGCGGGAATGGACCGGAGAGGACGAGCCCGAGATTGCCGACGATCGCAAGCAGATCATCGATCCAATGACGTCCTATCAGGCGATCCACATCATGGAAGGCGTCGTCGAGCGCGGCACCGCACAGAAGCTTAAGGTCCTGGCCAGACCAATTGCGGGCAAGACGGGCACCACCAATCAGGAGAAGGACGCCTGGTTCATCGGCTTCACGCCGGATCTCGTGGTGGGCGTGTTCATCGGCTTCGACAATCCAGCACCGCTCGGCCATGGCGAGACGGGCGGCAACGTCTCCGCGCCGGTGGTGCGCGACTTTTTCAAGACTGCGCTCGCTGACCAGCCCCCGGTCCCGTTTCGGGTGCCGACCGGCATCAATCTCGTGCGCGTCAATCTCAAGACCGGCTTGCCGGCGGCTCCCGGTGACAAGACAGCCATCATGGAGGCCTTCAAGTCTAGCCAAATGCCGCCCGGCGCCGTCACGGCGGAGACTGAGGCGGGAGGCGAAGCGGTCGGCATGGATGATTCCGCTGAGCCAGCGCCGTCAGATTCGCCGAAGGCGGGACCATCTCCACCACCCTCGAATGTGTCCGACCAGCCCACGGCAGGCCCGCCCCCAACGCCTTCCAAGGTGTTCAAACAGGCCACTGCCAAACCGTCACCACCGGAGGTGTCCAAACAGCCCACAGTCCCGTCGCCGCCGCCGCGGCCTGCCCCCAGCGTGTTTCCTGGCACCGGTGGCCTTTACTAGCTAAGGATGTGACCCGCAGCACCCGGGCTCGGCAAGCTCAAGCTGGGCGCTTACGAAAAGGGGGCGAACGTCGCGATGGAAAAGTCGTTACGGACAAGGCCATAAGCTGCCTCGTTTGTATGATTCTGACTGTCGCCGGACTCAGGACTGACGCTTGCCGAGGATACAACTCCAGTGCCGACGCAAAAAACAGTCGGCTTGGCCGAGATTCAAATTGTGCCTTCGCTGATTGTGTTAAACGTTCGCAGCGCGAGCCTTGAGGGTCAAACGCTGACGCTGAACGTCGTGATGCCCAGCTCCATCATCTTCGCTGACCGCCCAGTGAGAGCCGCAGGACATGCGCTGACTTCACACCTTCTGGCTGAATGGGCGACTGGCGGGATCAGGCTCGCTGGTTGCCCGAAATTGTGACGATTTCGGTCCACGGTCCTTCAGGAACATCAGCCGCATCTACGAAGCGCCAAGCGGCGAGTCCATTGTCGCTCATGCCGAGGTAATGCCAGACTGCGGGTGATACATCCAATCCAGCCTGCGCTTCGAAGGTGTTCCGAGGCTTAGTCGCATTGCCGAAGACGAAGTCGAAGTCATCCTCGCTCAGGGGGCCGACATCTTGCCATTGGGCATAGCAGGAGCACCCGTCCCGCAATATCTCTACCCATCGATTTTTCAATAGCGGCGAAACGCCGGGACGATACCAAGGGACACGTTCAGCTCCGATCTTCAGCTCGTTGGAGTCGCTAAACTCGCCATAAGGCAACGCCACGTAAAACGGATTTTCCTTGGGCTTAAACTCTTCCGGCCAATGCCGATTCCTGCGCTCAGGGTCATCTACGCCACCATAGGAAGCCTGCCAATTCTTATCCCAGTAGCTTTCATTGTTTGGAATGAAAGCGTTTTCATGATTGGAGATCTCGCCCACCCAGAAGAGGGTGGTCATCGTCACCTTGAACCCAGTCGTTGCGTGTTGCGGCCACGCCGTCTCCACAATGACCGGCGAACCCAAAATAGCGCCTGCCGCCATCAGAAGTTTACGACGCGTTACATCTATTCCCACTCTGATAGCCTCGTTTTACGCTGGGCCATTCGCGCCGAGGCCCTATGGACTGACTTTGTGGCAATAATCAGTTGGAAGTTGTTGGCCTCGTAGCAGGTCGGCTTAGTGCCAGACGGCCGGAACAGCCTCGACACGGCACACGGATCACAGGCGCTTCTCGTCCTCAATTCCTTGAGCAAGCGCACTCTAAAATTTGCGCTCCTTCGCAATCTGGTCATAGGCCTCATTGATGGCCGCCACCTTCTCGGTGGCGATATAGACGAACTCCTTCGGCAAGCCGCGCGCGATCAGCTTGTCGGGATGATTTTCGGCAACCAATCTCCGGTAATGGCTCTTCAGCTCCTCATTGCTGACCGAAGACTTGACGCGCAAAACGTCGTAGGGATTGCGCTTGGCGCCAATGACGTGACGCGCCTTGATGTAAGCGAACTCCGTGTCGGTCATGCCAAAGCGCTTGGCCACGCCTGCCAGGAACTGCTCCTCGCGCGGATGCAGCACCTCATCCGCCTTGGCGATATGAAACAAGCCTTCGAGCACGTCCTCGAGCAGCTTGCGGTTGCCTTTGAACATGGTGGCGAGCCGCTCGGCATAGGCCTCGTAGCCGGCCGCGTCCTGCTTGGCGAGATTGAACACGAGGGCGACGCTCTTCATCTCGCCCTCGGGCACCTTGAATACTTCCTTGAAGGCGTTGACCTCGTCCATGGTGACGACGCCGTCGGCCTTGGCCATCTTGGCGCCGAGTGCGATCACTCCTACGGCAAACGCCACCCGGTCTTCGGTCGGCTTTATCCCACTCCTCGTCCCGATCCATGACATAATGCGCCACCACACCTCTGAGAAACGCACCAATCGGCCACTGATCCCGTCGAGAATCTCCACCATAGGCAGCCTCTCTTCTTATGGGCTTAGAATACCTTAGGCCTCGCCTGTCATTCGAGGCGGGTTGATTCTGGTCGTCACTTCTTGTAGCCGACGAAATAAACACCGATAATTGCTCCTGATGCGTCCTTGATCGGCTCATAACCGCTGATATAGGTCGTCCCAAGAACCGGCGCCTTGCCGTAATATGCATTGCCCGCTTTGATCGACTTGAGGGCCGGGCCGGTCAGAACACTTCCAATCCCACGCCCACTTCCTACCCGCGTCGACACGTTCGTCGCGACGCGGATGTAATCATCGCCGCTCTTCACGAACAGCGTCGCCGCCATCCCTCGTCCGCCTTCCTCCGCAACCGCGTCTACCACGGAAAAGTTGTTGTTCATTTTGGTCGAGCCGAAATACAGAGCAGGAGCATCCCTGCCGCCGACCGCATCTTTTCCATCAATCTTTGGTGCTCCTAATTTCGTGGTCTGGTCTTTCAAAGCCGCCATCGATTTCACGACTCTTGCATCCTGAGCATTGCCAACACTTGTCATCAGCACCGGAGTTGCAAGAAAGCCAACCGCAAGGACAAACATGCCAATGACACGCGCTTTTTTGAATGATCTAAGGACTATGGATTTCATTGGTTCGTCCCCGGATTGAGCAGGCGGCTTCAGGCCTGTGCTCTAACGCATGGAACCGCCGCGCGGCACTTGCTAGACAACGGCTTGCGTTTGGAAAGAATATCATTGGACGCGCATCAATGACTAGATGGCGAACGCACCTCACCTGATTGCGGCTAGCGCGATCTTTCATGCTCGCGGAAAAAATCGCGGCGCGCGCGCGTTTGGTGCATGGATGCTGACGCGATAGACCATGTCGGTTTCGGGTCGGTTGCTCACCTCAAGTACATCATCAAATTGGTCCGCTAAGTGCCAATAGCGAAAAGCCCGGAAACCGAAAACGCACCCGCGCAAGCCGTCAGGGGCGCATAGCGGGTGAGACAAACCCCTAAAACAGTTAGCTAAAAACTGCTGGTCTCATGGTGTCACAGATCAACGGCCATACCAACTCAATCGGAGATCAGGCCTACAATCAAAAGCTTTCCGCGGCGCGCGCCAAGGCTGTAGCCGATGCGTTGATTAAGCGAGGCATTGCTGCGCGCCGCCTGCAGACAGCGGGTCTAGGCTCCAGCCAACCGAATGGCGATAACTCGACGCTACAGGGCCGCGCGCTCAACCGCCGCGTTGAGCTGGTGCGTACTGACCGGTAGTCAAGGATCGCAGCCTGACGGTTCGAGGCGAACAACTCGCACGCTTGTGACAACAATCGTGTGCCAGCCTCTAGCGCGTTCGCAACGTCTTCCGGCAGTTTTCCCCTCACCTACCGATGTCCGCTTAGGGTCATTAGCGGGGGAAAGGCTTGGTCTGCTTTGTGGCCAATAGGCGACATCAGCAACTTAGACAAAAGGGCATCATGCCAGAGACCGATGCCCTAGAAATGGACATTTTTTATGAGGACACTCGGCCCATTAGGGGGGATACCATCTCATTCGCTTCGCCCCTGCGTCGTGTAGCGGCGACCTGGGTAATTGAAGGACTGGCGTTCTTGAAGGCCTAAGGCGTCTATTGAATGAGGGAACAGGAATGATGCTGAGACGCGCAGGTCTTGGCCTCCTCGTCGGAGCGACCTTGATGGCTCCTTCGGTCGCTTCCGCCGCCCCCGCCCTCGTCTTCGAGCCCTATAACGGCACCGTCCTGTACGCCGAGGATCCCGATGCCCAATGGTTCCCGGCATCGCTGACCAAGCTGATGACAGCCTACGTCACCTTCCAGGCGCTCAAGGCCGGCACCGTCACACCCCACACCAAGGTCACCTGCTCGCAGACCGCGACGCTGCAAGCGCCGTCGAAGCTCGGACTTCCGGTCGGCGGCTCTATCACGCTCGACGTCGCGCTCAAGGTGCTCATCGTGAAGTCCGCCAACGACGTCGCCGTCATGATCGCCGAGGCGGTCGCCGGCAGTCAGGACGCGTTCATCGCACGCATGAACGAGGCGGCGCAGCATCTCGGCATGACGCGCACGCATTTCGCCAATGTCAACGGCCTCCCTGACGAGCGCCAGGTCACCACGGCCCGTGACCTGGCCAAACTCGCCCGCGCTATTATCGTCGAGTTTCCTGAGCACGCCGATCTCTTCTCGTCGATCCAAGTGCAAGTAGGCAAGAAGACCATGCGCACCCATAACAGCCTCCTTGTCAGCTTACCGGGCGCCGACGGCATGAAGACCGGTTTCATTTGCGAATCCGGCTTTAACGTCGTGGCGAGCGCCACTCGTGACGGTCGCAAGCTCGTTGCGGTCGTTCTCGGCGAGCCGTCAGTCGCATCGCGCAACGATCGCGCCACCGACCTCCTCGAGAACGGCTTCAAGCGCTATTTCTGGAATTCGCTGTTCGGCACGAGCCTCGATAGGCTCGCAATCCAAGCCTCGTTGAGCGACAGCCCGACGCATCTGCGCGGCAGCGTGTGTGGCGTATCCAGAGCCAAGTCGAAGGCTAGACGGTCGGTCACGTCCAAGTTGCACGGACTCGACGCCCGGGGTAGCGCCGCCCCGGCGAATGCCACTAGCGCTAGCGAGGCGAATTGAGCGCCTTCACCGTCCCTCGCGAAACGCAGAGGAATACCCGGTGATGCGCTAACTTAGTCGAGGGGTTGCGCTTCGATGCGGTGATGCGGCGCATCCCAGCAAATAAAGTGCATCGAAGGGTGGCGGATCCGCTTCCCGCCCTTAAGCGGGCTTGACGTCAGGAAACGTCCGATAAGCGCCGGTATGCGGACGTAGCTCGAATGAGCTCACACTTCCGGTTGGTGCCAGAAGCAGACTTCGACCAAATGCAATGCCTCCAGATGGGGACCGCTTTTTTTAACTTGGAATCTCTGTTTCGTGCCTGACATCTGTGTGGGGCGGGGTGGCGATTACGGCTCTCCTTGGTCGCAGGCCTTAATTAAGCACTGCCCTCCGTGGTTGCGTTGTCTAGTAGGACTAATCGGACTGCAAGGGAGGATCGTTGATGACGCTCTATCGTGGGATACTCATAGCCTTTTTTTCGATGCTCTGTTTTGCCTCGGCGCAGTCAGCGACCGTGAGCAAACACGTACAGAACCATTGTGTGCAGGATTATAAAAAGTACTGCCACCAGTGGGGTATCGAAACCAAAGGTTTGACAAACTGCATGCATAAGCACGGCGATAAGCTCAACCACGCCTGCGTGGCGGCATTGGTTCAAGCGGGTGAGGTCTCGCAAGCCGAAGTAGATCGCCGGAAAGCCGCTAAAAAGTAAGCGCGGAAATTCCGCTCTAACGTCTCCGGCCGGTCGGCAATAGGATGCTGGTGCAGTTTGCAGCCCACATCGTTTTCATCGGTAGCGCCCCCCGTCTAGCCGAAGATGTAGTCTGTTCGTGCCGGCTTTCCCTCCCGGCGCGCGCGAAGCAAACGCGCTTTGGCGTCCAGCCTCGAAACAACGGAAACCCAATCCGATTTGCGCCGTGCGCCTTGATAAGGGACAAGCCAATCGCCACGACGCAACGCGGAAAAACTAAAAAGGGGCTGGCGATGCCAGCCCCTTCGATCAGTCCTCAGTTGCAAATCCAAACATAGCCATCGGGGGTCAAGCGCCAGCAGGAACCGACGCCGTAGCCATACCAAACACCGTGCCAGTAGCGACCACCGCCGTGGTAGTGCCCATGACCGCCGTGGTAGCCGCCATGATGACCGCCACCGCCGTGGTGGCCGCCATGACCGTGACCGGCAAACACCGACATCGGAAACAACAGGGCAGCTGCTATTGCACAAATAAGCGGGAGGTTGCGAAGCGTTTTGGTCCTCCATTTTTAGTCGCTTCTTAGCCAGTCTAGTAGGCCCCGCATAATTGAGCGTTGACGCATATCAGTTGACGCATATCAAAGAAGGCCAAGTCTGCGCGGTCATGCGCGCGCTCGCTGAGGACGCGCAGTTGATCTGGGTCAAGTGACGTGACGGAGGGGTGGGAAAGGTCCGCATTACGACATTCCGCCCTCAATTCGTTGAGCCAGATCAAATTGCTTGGGGCGCGGGCGTAGTGATCGTATTGATTCATGTGGTGATTTATCTGTTTCAACTGCGGACACGGTGACCGCTGTCGGATTCCTGATCTGGGCCATCCTAGATGCACCGGTGGACAATATCCTCAAGCCCATCCTACTGGGCCGCGGCGTCGACGTTCCCGTGCTGATTATTCGTGGGAGTCATCGGCGGCTTTCTCAACGCGGGGATCATCGGCCTGTTTATAGGCGCCGTCGTCTTGACCCTCGGCTACAAGCTCTTTCTTGCCTGGCTGGCGCAGGACTCAACGGCCGACCCAGCTCTTGAGCCTGGCGAGCGCGCAGCGGGTGCCTGAGGCGTGCTTGAAGCTTGGCAAAGCTACAAGCCAATATATTTCGAAGCTCCTGCTTCGGACCGACGACCAATAGCCCACCTACATGGCCTACAGGCAAGGATCGAAGATACCGCATACCGAAACGGAACTACCCACCGGCCAACTTGTGATGGGTATCCTGGTGCTGATCGCTGAGTTCGAGAACGACGTTCGGCGTGAGCGCCATCCTCGGCTGCCTAGCTATCGGATTCTCTCTCAGGCATCCGCCTAGACCTTGTCGTCGGAATGTTTCCGTGTTCGTCAGGTGGTGCGGCTATGGTCTCGCGACCATTCCTCACGGCTTCCCGGCGCGGCCTCAGGCCAATGACTTCTGGCTGGTGACCATTCGTAGCGCTGGCTTGTACCGATCGGCCATCGAAGTACGCACCCTTTTCAATGGCGAGAGACTTATGTTGAATATCACCGACAACATGGGCCCGTGATTTCAAGATAACTTCTCCCCCATGAATCGGACCGTCTACTCTGCCGTTGACTACGACGTGCTCGGCTTGGATGCCGCCGGTGATGTGCGCCTGCGGCGAAACGACAAGCGACGTACAGTGCATGTCGCCCTCAATCTTACCGTTTACTTCGACCAATCCCTCAGCGGTGACACTGCCGACAATTTTTAGTCCTTCAGCGATCACTGTGCCTCGATCTCTACCAAACATGATCCCTCCTACTCGACACAACTTACCCGGAAGACCTTACTGCTTGAAGCCGACCAAAGCGAGAGAAGCCTAAATCTCGCCAGCTCTGTTGCTTCATTGCGCGCCCCGGCCGGCTCAACTTCTGCGGACTCGCCGCGCGAGATTTGTTAGGGCCAAACCTTCGGAAATGATGAGAATTCCAAGCAACGCGCCCAGCACCCAGGCGGCGGTTACCGGCATATTGCTCAAAAGATAGATGGCCAGCAGGATTCCGACCAAACCGCTCCCAAGCACCCATCCCCACCCGGGAAACGGCCTGATGGTGAGCGCAAAAATTACGTTCGAGAAGCCCTCAACCATAAAATAGACGATGAGAAGGATTGTCATGAGGAGGAAACCTCCGCCAGGGTTGCGGAGGAGGAGCCAGCCAACAATTATGGAAAGCACGACAGAAATAAGCTCGAGCCAGAAGTGCGGAACCTTCCCGGCGCCGATCAGGCCAAGACCTTGCAGAACGCCACTAGCGACTAAGGTCCAGCCTAAAATGAGAACGACTGCGACGGAAGCAAGCAGCGGAAAGAGCAACGCGAGAATCCCAACGACGACCATGAGAACACCCTGAAGCAGATACCAGAGTGAGTGCCGCTTTACGGTCGCATGTACGGCTTCACGCATAGCCTCGGAAGCAGCTTGTAAGGACATGGCCATTTCGGTGATCTCCCCAGACGTTGAGGCATGAGAGTATCAAGAAGGGCGCCAACCGAAGCCGACACGCCCAGCTGCATCGTATGGCGTTCTCGATGTATGCTGGCTCCAACGCGGTGGGAGAAATCAGCCCATGATCCGAGGTTGCTCCTAATCGCCGCGAATATCGCGACGTAGCAAATGGAGGAACAACAATGCCCGAAGAGAGAAAAATGGTGCTGCCCCCATGGGCGTGGATCGTGGCTGCCGTGCTCGTGATTGGCATCATCGCTGCCGGATACCGCGTAGTCCATGTCCACCATCAGCTTATGGCAGCTCAAGCCAATTTTGCGAGGGCTAAGGACGAGACCGCCGATGCAGCCATGCAAGCCAAGGAGCTCAAGAAACAACTCGATAATTCAAAATCAGAACTGGAAGCCGCCAAATCGGAGCTGCACGAGAAGCAGTCTCGATTGGACGCTCTGCAAAGCGAAATTACGGGAGCCACTCAAGCATCCGATCGAGCCAAATTGGAAGTGGCGAAGGCAAATGATCAAAGCAACGCGGTCCAATCCAAGCTCGATCAGGCTAACGCCGAGATTGAAAGGCTCAAGACGCAACTCGCGGAGGCCAAGGCGGTCCTCTCAAAGGAGAACCCCCAGCCAGCGCCTTCCGAGTCGCCGGAAGCGCAACCGCCCGCTGACGTGCCCCCAACGCCTATGCCGGCGCCATCGCCAAATGAGCCGTAACGCGGAAGGGAAGCAACTGCCTCGATTGCTGAGCGGTTTCTGGCCGTGCCGTTGCCGCGACATTCCGCCCGGGTAGACCGCCAGAACAGAAGGCTCGCTCCTCTATACGTCTGTGTGTGGCGGTTAGGGGTTCTTGCCGATCTGGAATGAAGTCAGTTCGGCCGAACCTGATCCATAGCCTGTCGGCATTGAAATTCGATAGGGAAGATAAAACGCCGTTCCCGGCATAGGAATCAGCCAAGCCTCGATGTCGTCCGTCTGAGACATGTATCTCACCCCGGAATCATTAGGTCGGTATCCGGAAATGGGAACGAACTTGACGTGGCACACCGCGGCAAATCCTGAATACCCAGGTGTTTCGTTTTTCACCGTCACGCGTTGCTTCGGTGTGAGGATGAGGTTAAAGCGATGCGCGCCATCGAATGCCGGGATCATTTCATTGCACACCCTCAAATCGGCATTGGGCAGGTTGGGACGAGGCCGAAGAAACGTTCCGGTCATTGGGTCGAGTACGCCCCTTAGTTGCGCCTTGGTGACCGGAATGTCGTGAGGGTTCGGATGCCCCTTCGGGGAGATTGAGACCTGCATGACGGCGCCGGAAGCAAATGAGATGCGCACATCTCCGTGCTTGTCTCCGCCAGAGTAACTCAATGCGTACGTGGATGGCTTCGGGCCGGATTTAGTGACTCTGCCCGAGCTTGCCGCTGTGCCGTGCCACTCATAGATCAGGCCGCCGAGTACCGAAAAACGACCTTCACCGTTGAGTTGGTACTCGGAACCCTTCAAGGCCATCGTGAGACGAACGTCTCCGAGGTGAAAGCCGGCAAAATAGACACGGTAGTCAGCGGTGATCTGGGTCGTTCCAGGCCCTGCATCCTCGGCCAAAACGCGCCCGCTCATAAGGAGGGAAATAACTAGCGTCAAGAGGGCAAGCGACCGAGTGACCATGGTCGCAAGATTTCCGTTCAATGCCGCCGCTAATAAGGCAATGGAGTGTGGTTAGGTCGTTGTTCTTCTGCAGATAGAGCCACCTTGCGAGGAAGCGGCACATCGCAGCGCGCGAAATACTCCACAACCATCGCTAAGCGACCGACGAGCATGGAGGGTGAGTGGGCCAATAAAGTCTGCACCTTACGAATCATTCACCGATGGGATGACGCGGATAGACCGGCAAGCGAGCTTATTGCCATGATTGGAGATCACCGCGTGGCAATGGCTGCTTAGCGGAGTCGAAGATTCAGGCGGCCCGACGAAATTCCGGTCCGCCGGGCTGGCCCGCACGCCCTCTCGCTTCAAAAGAAAAGCGGAACCAACGCTAGCGCGAGTGTAGTTCTTTGTGGGGGCAATTCAATGGCAAGTACCCGGAGCAGCCCTCAGCGGCTAGGACGGCAACGGCCTCGCGACAGCGTTGTTGCGGGGCATAAGAAACGGCGCAGCGTAGTTTCGCCCTCTTGAAAATCGGGGCCTGCTCGCCTTAAGTTTTCGTGCGTTTGCAATGCGGAGTAATCGCTATGCCCGGTAGGAAAAAATCCGGGTCGATAACGGCAGAGGAATATGGGCGTCTTCGTGCTAAGCTGGTTCAGTAATTTTATCGCCAAGCAACTAGACCGAGCGCCAAAATGCGTCATGCCCTTGTTGCCGCGTTGGGTTGTACGCTTGTCATTGTCTCAGCCGTGCCGATCCATGCTGCCCCGAGTCCAGTGCTGCGCCCCCTGGCCTGGAACTCCGCCAGCGGTATGATCCAAAAGATCGACTCTTTGCACCATTATTATCGGCGCCATGGAGTCGACTGGCACCGCTATTATCGGCACCACGAGCCTCTGGCGCCGGTTCGCCCCCTCAGTTGCGGCGAATTTCGGTTTTGGAACGGCGAAAGCTGCGTGGACGTGCGCTTCAGATAGCGAAGTTCCCGCACGATCTGGTCGCGCGAGGCTCGCCACGGTGTGTGCCCCAGGTCCTGACCCAAAGCGGAATATTCCCAAACGACGCTCGCGTTGCCGGAGCTGTTAGGTGCGTGGACGGTTCCGCCAGGGCCTCACCAACTAAGGTCGTGATGGTGATGACGATGGCTCCGGCGGTGATGGTGTCTCGTTTGGCTTTGGTGACTGTGCCAAGCGCGATGGGAACCACCGTGCCAAGGGGCAGTAAAACCCTGCACTGGGAGCAAGGCGACCGCTGCGATTACCAAAATCAAGGATAGATTGCGCAGCATTACGATCTCCTTCGTGAGCTGGGGTGCGCCGGATTGCCAGCAATATCGCTAAGCTGTCCGAGCTGCTGGGCGCGACGAGCCAATGACAACGCGCGAGCTGGGGTGGATCGTGTAGGGGCCTGGCACGAAGCCAGGCCCCTTTTGTTTAGTGTGCTGGCTTAACTCCCGCCAAGGATATCAACCCGGGCAAGGAACACACTTGCAAGCGTGACTGAAGCGGTCACACACCTTGTGCTTGCCCACTCCGCAATGACCCGGCAGCAGCTTGCAGCCAGCCTTTTCTACCAGCGAATAGTTTGTTCCGGGGCGAACGGTCGTCGAGCCCGTCAGAGGCGTAGCGTCGGCATTCCAAGCCAAAATTCCGGTAAGCATGAACGCTACTGCCGCCGTGATCCCAATAGCTAACTTGCGCATATCAACCCCCTCTGTCTCGAAGACGTTGGAGGGGTCTAGATTAGCACAAAGCGCGAATTGAGACGTTCCATTCCCTTGCCGATTGCACGCAAATGGGACAGTCTGGCCGTTGGACCGCACATCAGTTGTCGGTCAAAAAGGGGGGCTGAAAACATGTCAGGCACCATTGTTACTCTAATCCTTCAGATCATAGCTGGCGCAATCGGGGGCAACGCCGCGGCCGCGGGCATGGAGAGCGCCGACTTGGGCAAGGTCGGCAACTCTATCGCTGGCGCTCTTGGCGGCGTCGGTGGTGGCACTATTCTTGGAGCGCTTGCGCCTTCGCTTGCAGCGGCTGCGAGCGGGGTCGACTTCAAAACCGTCATTGCCCAGGTGGTCGGCGGTAGCGTGGGAGGCGCCATACTCACGGTCATCGCTGGCATGCTAAAGGGCATGATGGCGAAACAGTAGAGGCTCGCGGCCCGGAGTTGGAGGTCCTATCACGCGGTTCCCCCCGCTGGGCCTCGCTCTGGGCCTTTTTTTTGCTACTCTCGGCGGATGACGGACCACGGCCTCCACGTCGAGGTGCTGACTAAGGACATCGCCACTTCGGAGAAAGTCCGCTTTGGGCACTTAGCGAACACTCTTCTGGTGCATCGTCATGACGCCCGTCATCTTGGTAATAGGTTTTGCGGGAAAATTCTGGTTGGTATGGAATGCAATTGTCGCTCATCCCGGTTGGGCGTGCCTTGCGACAGTGACGCTTGTCGCTGCAGCCGTGCTTTGGATCTGGCTATTGATAGTCGTGAGTTATGCCCTAGCTAAGAGGATATAACAGTGGCCTCATTTAGTCTGGTCCTTGGCCCCAAGGGAGAGCGAGAATCCAGGTATATTTGCTTCCTGCGGCGTTCTTCGATAGCCACGGCTCGACAAGAGATTTAAGGGCAGATCTATAGCCCATAAAGAGAAGCCCCATGATCGCTGATCTTCGTCGGCTGACGAAGGCACTCCTCTTCGCCGCGGAGGCTCACCGTAACCAGCGGCGGAAGGGCGCGGCGCAAGAGCCCTATCTCAATCATCTCATCGAAGTTCTCGATCTCGTAGTTCAGGCGACGGATGACACCGACGTGGACATGGTGATTGCTGCTCTTCTCCACGACGTGGTCGAGGACACCCCCACGACCTACGAGGACGTCGCTGCGAGCTTCGGCGAGCGGGTCGCCGAGATCGTCCGTGAGAACTCCGACAACATGTCACTTCCCAAGGTCGAGCGGCGGCGGGCGCGCATTGCTGCCATGGCGCTCAAGTCGAGGGAAGCGCGCATTGTCAAAATGGCGGACGTCATCTCCAATCTTCGCGCCATTGCTGTGTCCCCGCCGGCCGGCTGGTCCGCGGAGCGTAAACTTGGCTATCTCGAAGGTTGCCGGCAATTGGTCGATGCGGGCCGCGGTACGGAGCCTTCAATTGAGCGAATCTTCGACGAGACGGCGGCTGATGTCGAGCGCGCGATTCGCGACGATGCTCCGTTTTCCATCGACGGCCGCGAGGTGGTGGCGCGCCATCTTGACAGTGAGATCGGCCAGGCTGTGCATCTCGTCTATCTGCCCAACACCGAGCGCCGCACTCTGGAAGCCGCCGATGTTGACCGCCTATGCGAGCTCATCGGGCAGAGATTCCCCGCAGCCACAGTTCAGCCTGCCGAGGCAATTTACGATGGCGGGAAACGATCGATTCTCATGGCCCGCATTAGAACCGACAGCACAGATGCCGTCGTCGATCTCGCTCAGCGCCTCTGTATCGCTTTCGATCAGAAATTTGTCGGTGTCGAGGTCGGCGGTCGTTACATTCGTATCTATGCGGACGATACCGCATAGATCGACAAAGGCGGGACCAGAGGGAGCCGACCGCACACCTGGTTGGCGGAAGTATCAAAGGATCGCAAGCTAACTTGAATACCAAGCAGGTTCAGCCATGCGGTTATTGGCAATTTTTGCGTCATTGGCTCTCTTAGCCTCTCTTTCGTCGTACGCAATCGCGGAGGAGGCGCCAGCAGGCGCTAACACGCAACAGCAAGTCCTCAGCGAGGGTGAGCTCGATGCGCTTGTGGCCCCGATTGCGCTCTACCCAGACGCTCTACTCGCACAGGCACTGATGGCTTCGACTTACCCGCTAGAGATGCCGAGGCGCATGCCCGCGCTCATGCCTGGTCGCTTGCCACCGCTGTGGGCGTTCTAATGGTCTGCGGGGTCGCCGCGGTGCTGGTGTCTGATTGGTTTGTCGAGGCGCTCAAGCCAGCGATTGAGGCACTCGGCATAAGCCAGGCATTTGCCGGTCTCGTCGTGGTTGCGATCGCCGGCAATGCGGTGGAGAACGTCGTCGGCATCCGACTTGCTGCCGAGGGCAAAGCGGATTTCGCCGTCAGCGTCGTGCTGAACAGTGCGCTCCAGGTCGCTGTGGCTTTAATCCCGATCCTCATACTCATTAGCTTTGCCGTCGGCGGTACGCCGTTTACGCTGGCCATCCCGCCTATTCTCGCAGTCGCGCTGTTTCTCTCAGTTCTCGTGGTCACGGTAGTGACCGTCGACGGCCGTGCCGACGTGGTCGACGGAGCTGCGCTCGTCGGCCTCTACGTCATCATCGCGGCCATCTTCTGGTGGGGTTGATGCCAGCCCCGCGGGCCTCCGCACGCTCGACTCCCGCATGCATGGAAATTTTGCTAACATATGGCGGAACTACTGCCAAATGGGAGGGGAGGACATGCTGCACATTATCGGGACTATCATTATAGGTTTTGTTGCCGGGGTGATCGCAAAGCTTGTCACGCCAGGCGATAAAGAGCCGCAAGGTTTCATACTAACAACGATCCTTGGCATCGTTGGCGCCTTCGCGGCGACCTACCTCGGGCAGGCCATTGGCTGGTATGGGCCGGCCCAGAATGCCGGCTTTATTGGAGCTATCGTGGGCGCAGCGCTCATATTGTTGGTTTGGGGATTTATTGATCGTCGTCGACGAGCCTGATGGCAGGTCGTCTGCGAGTGATACTTGATTTAATTGGTGCGCCCGGCAGGGCTCGAACCTGCAACCCCCAGATTCGAAGTCTGGTGCTCTATCCATTGAGCTACGGGCGCCTGCCACGTGCGTGGCCGGGCTGTGCGACCTGGCACGACCTCACTTTGCGAAATGCGTGGTGGCGTCGTTGTACCACTTGCCGCCCCAACTGAAGCCGGGCTTCTCGAAAATCTCCCCGGGCGGCATCATCGCCTCCGGCGCCAAACGCCTGACGCATCAGAGATTCGCGTCCGAGAAGCCGCTTTACCTGCTACCGGGGCTTGGTACACTGGCGCGATAGAACCGGTCCCGCCGCCGGCCGTGCGCAAAGGTGCCGGCAATTCGGGCATGAGAGGTTGACCATTGTGACTGGGCCGAGCGGTGATCCCCGCCCGGCTGCCATAACTCCGCGTGAGCCTGGGGCCAAGCGGAGCGAGACCGATGACCGCGGGGGACGCGGCAGCCCGACCACGGTCGCGGCGCGTCTGAACGCGTCGGTTGACGGCCTCTCGGGGGCAGCCCAGGGCAAGACGGCTGTGGCTTCGGCCCGCGACGTTGCCGTTCCGGTTTACGCGGCACTCGATCTCGGCACCAACAATTGCAGGCTGCTGATCGCCAAGCCCTCGCGCCGCGGCTTCCTCGTCATCGACGCGTTTTCCCGCATCATCCGCTTGGGCCAGGGATTGACCGGCTCGGGCCGATTGTCGGACGCCGCCATGGGCCGCACCATCGAGGCGCTGAAAGTGTGCTCGGAGAAGATGCGCCGCAGGAGCGTCGCCCGCTCCCGCCTGATCGCCACCGAGGCCTGCCGGATTGCCTCGAATGGCGGCGAGTTCATCGACAGGGTGCGCCGCGAGACCGGTTTGGCAATCGAGATCGTGGGCCGGGAGACGGAGGCAAAGCTCGCGGTGTCGGGCTGCGCGTCACTCATCGATCGCAACTGCGATTGGGTGCTCGTCTTCGATATTGGCGGGGGCAGCTCGGAGCTGATCTGGCTCAATCTCCGGTGGCTTGACCGAACTTGGCGACGCTCCATCTACGATCGCCTCGACGCGCAGAATTGCATTGCCGCTTGGACGTCGCTGCCGATCGGGGTGGTCAGTCTTGCCGAGCGGCATGGGGGCCGAGAGGTGACTGAGGCCAATTATGAGGCGATGGTCGCGGACGTGATGAGCGGTGTTGCGCCCTTCGAGGCCGAGCACCGCTTCACCGAAAGGACGGCAGGCGGCCAAACCCACTTCCTCGGCACCTCGGGCACGGTCACGACCATTGCCGGTATCCATCTCGATCTTCCGGTTTATGAGCGCTCCCGCGTCGACGGCTGTTGGCTCGGCGCAAGCGACGCCCGCGCCGTCTCGGCCAACCTGATCGCCATGAGCTATGCTGATCGCGTGGCGCAGCCATGCATTGGTCACGAACGGGCGGATCTCGTGCTCGCCGGCTGTGCCATCCTCGAGGCGCTGCTCCGGATCTGGCCGTGCGAGCGGGTGCGCGTCGCCGACCGAGGCTTGCGCGAAGGCATCCTCACCACCCTCATGGCCGAGGACGGGCATGACCGCCGCACGCCGGGTCACCATCGTGATGCTCCCGGGCGATCGGGCGGAGCGGGGGCCTAGGCGCTAGCGGCCTAGCCGCGGCGTGCCACGCTTCACGCCCGCGATACGGAGTCTTGGGTCACCCTGAGGGGCCGCGCGCGGGAAGAGAGACTGGCGCCCGCGGTTTGCGGCAACGTCGCGAAGACGAAGGCCGACATGGCCGCAATGGCGGCAACGAGGACGAAGGCGGCAACGAAGTCGCTTGCCGCTACATTAGTCGTGCCCCGCTCCATGCGCTCGAGCTCGAGCACGAGCGCGCCGACGGCGACGCCTGCCGACAGAGAAAGCTGCTGCGCTACGGAGGCAAAGCTCGTGGCCCGGCTCATGGCCCTCGTCTCGATGTCAGCATAGGCGAGCGTGTTGATGCTCGTGAATTCCAGCGACTTGAAGAAGCCGCCAACGAGCAACACGGCGAAAATAACGGCGTGCGGCAAGCCCGGCATGAACAGCGCCGATGCGGCAAGGAAGCCGCTTGAGATCAGCGCGTTCACCACCAGCACGCGGCGGAAGCCGAAGCGGCGCAAGATGCGGGCCGCCGTGGTCTTCATGGTGACGGCGCCGATGGCGCCCGCGACCGTAAGCAGCCCCGACCGGAACGGCGTCATGCCGAACCCGAGCTGAAACAGCAGCGGCAACAGGAAGGGCATGGCGCCGATGCCGATGCGAAAAAGGAAGCCGCCCACCACGCTCGCATAGAAGGTGTCGACCTTGAGCAGGCGCAAATCGATGAGCGGCGCTTTGGCCTCGCGGGCGTGGCGGACATAGAGCCAGCAACCGAGGCCGCCCATCGCGAGCAGCGCGAGCACCGCGGAGGGCGGCAAGAGCCCCTGGCCGATGGTCGTGAGGCCGAAGGCAAGGCCCGCAAGCCCGAAGCCGGAAAGGATGAAGCCCTTGATGTCCAGAGGCGGCATGTCCGGCTCGCGCACATTGGCGACGAAGTGGGTGGCGAGGATCACGCCAAGTACGCCCACCGGGATGTTGATCCAGAAGATCCAGCGCCACGAGGTGTAGGTGGTGATGAAGCCGCCGAGCGGGGGCCCGATCACCGGTCCGAGCAGGGCAGGGATGGTGAGCCAGGCCAGAGCCGAGATCAGTTCCGGCTTGGGGACGGTGCGCAGGATGACGAGCCGGCCCACCGGTACCATCATGGCGCCTCCCACGCCTTGCAGGATGCGATAGAGGACGAACTCGGGCAGCGAATGGGCAAAGCCGCACAGCGCCGAGCCCAGGGTAAAGACGACGATCGCGGCGCGGAACACGGTGCGCGCCCCGAAGCGATCGGCAACCCAGCCGCTCAATGGGATGAACACGGCGAGCGACAGGAGATAGGACGTGAGCGCGAGCTTGAGCGCGATGGGGTCCTGGCCCATGTCCACCGCGATGGTCGGGAGCGAGGTCGCGATCACCGTCGAGTCCATGGTCTCCATGAACAGGGCGACGGCAACGATGAGCGTGACGAAATAGCGGGGCATGTGGCAGGTGTTAGAGGGAAGATAAGTCCGACATGGGGCGAGCAAGCCCATAGGGTCAAGGGCTTAGGCAAGGGCGACTGATTAACAAATGGTAAGACGGCGGAAACCGGGCGGGATCGAGCAGAGTGGCGGCGGCCGAAGGCTTGCCGTCAAGCTTCGCACCGCCAAGGGGCGCAAGATCGCCTCCACTCGCTGGCTTCAGCGCCAGCTCAATGATCCTTATGTTGATGAGGCGAAGCGGCGCGGGCTTCGCTCCCGCGCCGTTTTCAAGCTCACCGAGATCGACGACAAGCACCGCATCCTCAAACCCGGCATGAAGGTGGTGGACCTGGGCGCTGCGCCCGGCGGCTGGAGCCAAGTGGCGGCGACGCGGGTCGGCTCCCTCGAGGGGAAGGGGCGGGTGATCGCCGTCGACCTTTCGGCAATGGAGCCGATCCCGGGGGTGGACATCCTCGCGCTCGATGTTGGCGCAGCGGATGCGGCTGATGCGATCGAGACGGCGCTTGCCGGAGGACGAGCCAATGTTGTGCTCTCCGACATGGCCGCACCTGCCACCGGCCACCGCCAGACCGACCATCTGCGCGTCGTGGCGCTGGTGGAGGCTGCACTCGATATCGCCGAAGGCGTGTTGGTGCATGGCGGCACCTTCCTCGCCAAGGTGTTCCAGGGCGGAGCGGGGCAGGAGCTTGGCGCGCGGCTGAAACGCTCCTTTGCCAAGGTCAGCCACGTGAAGCCCAAAGCCTCACGCGCCGAATCCCCCGAGGTCTATGTGCTCGCCACGGGGTTTCGCGGAGGCAGGGCCAGCCACGCCCCGCGATGCGAGTGAGTGATACTCGTCAACAAGAAGCCCCGCCGAGCTACGACGGGGGCTCTTGTCAGACTTTCAGACTTCGGAGCGTGATCGGGTTTAGGCGAACTCAGTATTCGCTCGCGTACGCTTCGTACCGGCTCCACCAATAAGGACTACCGGTGATGATGGCCTGGCGGCGAAGCCAATAACAGTCGTTGTAGCCGTAGTAGCCGTAGTTACCGCCATAGACGAGCAGGTTGTTGTTGATGAAGCGGTGATGCTGCTAGTCAAAGTGATGGTGGTTATGCCCGTTCCAATTGCCGTGGTCGTTGTCCATGGCAAAGGAGCGCCGTGACGGAGCGAATGTCGCATGTTCGGGCCAGAGCGGTCGAAGCTGCGGCTGGCATAGACATGCGACCGTCCGGAATAGGCAAAGCTCCGTCCGTGTCGAATGTTACCGCTCCAGCTCTTCGCACCGCTGAAGCTCTTGTTGCCACCGTCCGCAGCGAATCCGTGATGGCCGCCAGCACCAAAAAAAACTCCGGCCGCCTCCGCCACTAAAATGTGCACTCGCGCCGCCGCCGCCACTACCTCCGCCACCCTTGACGAGTTCAATAGTGCTGGTCGTGATCGGTGGAGCGGATGTCATTCCGGGCGCCCCGACTGGGTCGCCGCCCCTTGCGTGAGGGGCATGAAGACGTGAGGGGCATGAAGATAAGACTGCTCGCCAGAGCAGCCACTGCAACTGAGGTCTTGTTCACTGGAAATCTCCTCAAGGTTTGGCGCGAACCCGCTGGTCCGATTGGATCGCCCTTAATGGATGGATGAGGAGGCTCGAGGAACGTTCCAAGGGACAAAAAGGGCTGAAGTGCCAACGGCCTCATGCGGCATATTCCACGTCGTCGCGGTAAAGCTCGTAGGCCGCCTTGTATTCCATGACGCGGGCGACGTCGGCGATGAGCGGCTCGTCGTAGCCCGCGCGGCGGAGCAGGTGAAAGCCCATCTCCATGCCTGACGCAATGCCGCCGGCGGTAATGATCCTCCCGGCATCCACGACGCGCGCGCGGGAGATGTGGGCTTTGGGCGCGATCTCCGCCAGCCGGTCGATGGGCACCTTGCCGAAGTTCGAGGCTTCGAGCCGGTCGGGCTCCTTGCGATTGGTGGCGGGTTTGCCGTCGAGCAGGCCCATCGCACCATAGATCCATGAGCCGGTGCAGACGCTTGTAATCAGAGTCTTTTCCGGCAACGCGCGAATGAAGTCGTGCAGTCGGCCATTGTGCATCTCCTGGCGCGTGCCGAACCCCCCTGGAATAAGAAAGGCGTCCATGTCCGGCCGATCCAGGAAGCTGTAGTTCGGCACCACGGTGAAGCCACCTTGCGTCTGCACGGGGCGCATGGCGTCGGCGATGAGGAAGGCGTCGAGCTCGGGATCGAAGCGCCGCGCCACGGAGAGGACGCCGTAAGGCGCCGCATAGTCGACGATCTCGGCGTCCTTGAACACATAGATGCCGAGGCGAAAGCCCGGCGTCTTTGGATAGGTGCGATGGGTGCTCATGGTTTCTGTCCTTCAGCAAAGGGGTGAGGAGGTTATTTGTCCAAAGGCGCGCCGCGGAATCGCGCGTTCTCGACTTCGAGCTGGCTGATGCGGTCTTTCAGCTCGTCAACGACGAGAGCTACGTCCTCGGCGAAATACATTTGCGGGATGTGCTGCGGGCAATTGGCGTCCCACGCTTCGACGGTGAACAGGATCACGGTTTCCACCCGGGCCTTGTAGCCTTCGGGCAAAAGACGGGCGTTGAGCTCGGCGTCATGCTCGACCACGCGGGCGGTGCCCCAGATCTTCACCCTCCGTCGGTTGGCGTAGTCCATGAGAAAGATAATGGCCTTCGGGTTCTCCGCGAGGTTGCCGGTGGTGATGTATTGCCGGTTACCGGCAAAATCGGCAAAGGCGAGCGTCTTCTTGTCGAGAACGCGGAGGAACCCCGGAGGGCCACCGCGATGCTGGACGTAAGGCTGACCATCCTTGCTCGCCGTTGCCAGGTAGAACGACCGCGCGCCCGCGATGAAGCCGGCAACGCTCGGCTCAATGGTGGTGGCCCAACCGCCTTTCTGTTCCATGCGGGCATAGGCCGCGCGCGAGCCGCGCCGTTCCTGCACGGTTTTGACCGCGGCTGAGAAGGCAATGTCCGAAGACGATGTCATGACGCTTTTGTCCTGATGGGTGGCCAGCTCCCGTTAACTGTGCCCTTCCTTTGATCGGGAGTAGTCTGTATGAATGGGATTCATTCTACTATTTTTTGGAAGGATGCATGGATCGACTCACAGCCATCAATGTTTTCGTTGCCATTGCCGAGGCCGGCAGTCTGTCCGCGGCGGGCCGCCGTCTCGGCATGCCCTTGACCACGGTCAGCCGTCATCTGGCGGCGCTTGAGGATCAAGTCGGTGTCCGCCTCATTACCCGTACCACCCGGCGCCTGACGCTCACCGAGCCGGGCCGTCACTATCTCGACTCCTGCCGCCGCGTTCTTGCCGAGCTCGAGACGGCGGAGCAGCATCTTGCCGGCGGGCCGGGAGAGCCGCGCGGCGAGCTTGCCGTGACCGCGCCGGTTCTATTCGGCCGACTGCACGTGCTCCCAATCGTGATCGAATTCCTCGCCAAATTCCCAGGCGTCACCGCGCGCCTGCTGTTCATGGACCGCGTCGTCGATCTGATCGAGGAGGGGCTCGACATCTCGGTACGGATTGGCGCGCTTCCCGGCTCTTCCTTGATGGCCACGCGACTGGGCGCCATCCGGCACGTCACCTGCGCAAGCCCTGCTTATCTCGCCAAGCGAGGCGTGCCGTCTGAGCCGCAGGAGCTTGCGGGTCACGACTGCATCAGCTTCGCCATGCTGTCGCCGCCGGACGTTTGGCGCTTTGCGGGACCGAAGCCGCAGCAGCGGGTGACGGTCCACCCAAGACTGATCGTCAACACGGCGGAAGCGGCCATCGACGCCGCCAAAGCCGGGCTCGGCATCACGCGGGTCCTGTCCTATCAGGTAACGGGTTCGCTGGCCGAGGGGTCCTTGCGGCTGATCCTTGAGGCCTTTGAGCCCGACGCTGTTCCCGTCAGCCTGTTACACAGGGAGGACCGACTGCCGCAAACCAAGGTGCAAAGCTTCATCGCGCTCGCCGCACCTCGCTTGCGCCAAACCCTCAGGGCAAGCGGTGCCGGCGGCTGACATGCTCACGACTTTGTTCCTGCCCAATCACGTCAACCATTGCTAGGTTGCCAGTCAGGATCGCGCTCTAGGGAGTGAGCCATGCAGCTTGAAATCGTGAAGGAGTATTACGGCAAGGTCCTGAAGTCGTCGGAGGACTTGAAGACTTCTGCATGTTGCGACGGCGGTAACGTCCCGGCGCATCTGGAGCCTCTCTTGGCCAATGTGCATCCGGAGGTCACGGCAAAATATTACGGCTGCGGTATCGTCCTTCCGACGACGCTCGAAGGGCGCCGCGTGCTCGATCTCGGATCCGGCTCCGGCCGCGACGTATACCTCCTGGCGCAGCTAGTGGGGCCCGCCGGAGAGGTCGTCGGTGTCGACATGACCGACGAGCAGCTCGCGACCGCCGAGACGCATATCGACTGGCATACGACGCGATTTGGCCATGAGCGCAGCAATGTCCGCTTCCTCAAGGGTTATATCGAGAAGCTCGGGGAGCTCGGGCTTCCGCCGCAAAGCTTCGACGCGGTCGTCTCTAATTGCGTGATCAATCTGTCCGTGGACAAGGAGGCGGTGCTCCGCGGAGCCTTCGAGCTGTTGAAGCCCGGCGGCGAGCTCTACTTCGCCGATGTCTATTGCGACCGGCGCCTGCCCGACAGCGTGAGGTCCGATCCCTTGCTCTATGGCGAATGCCTCGGCGGCGCGATGTATTGGAACGACTTCGTGCCGACGGCCAAGCGCGCGGGCTTCCTCGACCCGCGCTTGGTGACCAGCTGCCCGATCGAGGTCGAGCATGAGGCGATGCGGCGGAAGCTCGGCGAGGCAAAGTTCTTCTCCGCCACCTATCGGTTGTTCAAGCTCGATGGTCTGGAGCCGGCCTGCGAGGATTATGGGCAGGCGGTGATCTATAAAGGCGGTGTTGCCGAGCAGCCCGAGGCCTTCGATCTGGACGGGCACCATCGCATTGAGCGCGGCAAGGTGTTCCCGGTCTGCGGCAACACCTGGCGGATGCTGGCGGACACGCGGTTTGCCCCTCACTTCGATTTCATCGGGGACTTCTCGACCCATTACGGTATTTTCCCTGGTTGCGGCACATCGATTCCATTTGCGGCGGCGCCTGCAACGACCAGCTCGAGCGGCGGCTGTTGCTGAGGTAGCGCGTGTCGCGGGCGAGATTGGGGGAGGGGACGGTGCCATTCGATTTGACGCGCCGCTTGGCGGCGGAAGCGCTCGGCACGCTCTTTCTCGTCATGGCGGTCGTGGGCTCCGGCATCATGGCGGCGAAGCTCGCAGGCGGCAACGGCGCCATCGCACTTCTCTGCAACACGCTCGCGACCGGTGCGGTGCTGTTCGTGATCATTACAATCCTCGCGCCGGTCTCGGGCGCGCATTTCAACCCAGCGGTGAGCCTGGTGGCGATGCTGCGGGGCGAGCTCGATCGCGGGTCGGGGCTTGCCTACATGGCGGCGCAGATTGTCGGCGGCTGCGTCGGCGCGGTGATCGCGCATCTGATGTTCGGCCTCGATCCCCTGCAGGTCTCCCGGACCGCGCGCAACGGGTTCGGACAGTGGTTCGGTGAGTTCGTGGCCACCTTCGGGCTGCTTGGGACCATCCTTGGCTGCGTCCGCTTCAAGCCCGACGCGGTGGCGACGGCCGTCGGCCTCTATATCACCTCGGCCTATTGGTTTACGGCGTCGACTTCCTTCGCCAATCCCGCGGTCACCATCGCGCGCTCCTTGAGCGATACCTTTGCCGGCATCGCGCCCCTCGACGTGGCGCCCTTTATCGTGGCCGAATTGCTTGGAGCGCTTGCCGCCGCCGGCCTGTTTGCCTGGCTGTTCACTCAACCGGCTGCGGCGGTGAAGAAGACCAAATGAGGTGCCGGCAACGGCGCCTTCCCAAAGTCCATGCAAGCTGCTAAAGGAGACCGCCAACCGGTGCGGCCACTTGTCGTCAGGACAAGTTCAGTGCCTGCCCGTTCCACGAGGTTGGCCGATGCCCGCAGGGCGGTTCCCCCATAATTCCGATGTCGCGCTCACCTTCGACGACGTGCTCATCCGGCCGGGCGCCTCCGATGTGGTGCCGAGCGCCGTCGACGTCTCCACGCGCCTTACCCGCAGCATCTCCCTGCATATCCCGGTCTTGTCATCCGCCATGGACACGGTCACCGAGGCGAGGCTCGCCATCGCCATGGCGCAGGCGGGCGGCATCGGGGTCATTCACCGCAATTTCGAGCCGGAGGCGCAGGCCCAACAGGTCGCACAGGTGAAGAAGTTCGAGTCCGGCATGGTGGTGAACCCAGTGACCATCGGGCCCACCGCCTCGCTTGCCGACGCGCTGAAGCTGATGGTCGACCATCAGATCTCCGGCATTCCGGTGGTCGAGCTCGCGCGGAATGGCGGCCGCGAAGGCAAGCTCGTCGGCATCTTGACCAACCGCGACGTGCGCTTCGCCACCAATCCGAGGCAGCCGGTGCACGAGCTGATGACCAAGGAGAGGCTCATCACGGTCAAGGAGAGCGTCGACATGGAGGAGGCCAAGCGTCTCCTGCATCAGCATCGCATCGAGAAGCTGATCGTCGTTGACGAGGAATATTGCTGCATCGGCCTCATCACGGTGAAGGACATCGAGAAAGCGCGGGTGCATCCCGACGCCTGCAAGGACGAGCAGGGGCGCTTGCGGGTCGCGGCGGCGACCAGCGTGGGCGATGATGGCTTCGCTCGCGCCGAGCGGCTGATCGACGCCGGTGCCGACCTGATCGTCGTCGACACCGCCCATGGGCATCAGGCCCGCGTCATCGAGGCGGTTGGGCGCATCAAGCGCCAGTCCAATGCGGTGCAAGTGATCGCCGGCAACGTGGCCACGGCGGAAGGCACCATGGCGCTGATCGACGCCGGCGCCGATGCGGTCAAGGTGGGTATCGGGCCGGGATCGATCTGCACCACGCGCATCGTGGCGGGCGTGGGCGTGCCGCAGCTCACCGCGCTCTTGGAGGCGGTCGAGGTCGCCAAGAAGAGCAGCGTGCCGGTGATCTCCGACGGCGGCATCAAATATTCAGGCGATCTCGCCAAGGCGCTTGCCGCGGGTGCCGACTGCGTGATGATCGGCTCGCTGCTCGCCGGCACGGATGAAAGTCCCGGCGAGGTCTATCTCTATCAAGGCCGCACCTATAAGGCCTATCGCGGCATGGGCGCGATCGGCGCCATGGCGCGTGGCTCGGCCGACCGCTATTTCCAGCAGGATATCAAGGATACCCTCAAGCTCGTGCCCGAAGGCATCGAGGGGCAGGTGCCCTACAAGGGCCCGGTGGCCAGCGTGCTGCACCAGCTGATCGGCGGCTTGCGCGCATCCATGGGTTATACGGGGGCGCGCAATTTGGCGGAGTTCCACGCCCGCGCGGAGTTCATCCGCATCTCGGCCGCTTCGCTGCGTGAGAGCCACGTACATGACGTGACCATCACGCGCGAGTCCCCCAACTATCCCCGCGAGAGCTGAGGACGCCGGACCCGGGAGTGGAGCGCTACTCAACCCCCAGCTTCTTGATCATATCGACGATCTCCGGCTCAAGCTGCTTTGCAAGCGCAAGATCGTTGCTGCCGTCGGTAGGCTTGCCTTTTCGGCTTTTCACCAGCCCGCGGCCGAACAGAGCGGACGCGTTCGACTGCTCGATCTTCAGCGCGTTGGTGAAATCTTCCATGGCTTTGTCGAGATCATTCTGCAGCACATAGATCCAGCCCTGATCGACGTAGCCCTTGGCGGCACCGGGATCCAGCTTGATCACCTCGGCATAGTCGGCGACGGCGTGATCGTAGTCCTTCTTTTGCCGGTAAAGCTCCCCGCGCTTGGAATAGCCTTGGGTCGATTCCGGATCGAGCTTGACCTTCTGGTCGAGCTCCGCGATGGCACGGTCCAGGTCGCCCTTTTGATTGTAGACCATGCCGCGCAATAGATAGAAGTCGCCGGGGGTCGGATCGAGCCTGATAGCCTCGTCAAGATCGGTGAGGGCCTTGTCGTGCTCCCCCTTGGCCTCGTAAGCGGCACCCCGCATGAAAAAGCTGTTGGCTCGGGTCGGATCAAGACGGATCGCCTCGTCGAGTTCGCCGATGGCACCATCCACATTGTCGGTCGCCGATAGTCCGATGGCCCGGATGATGTGCGCCTTCACGACGTGGTCCTGGTCGGTAGGATTGGAGGCAAGGTACGTCGCGCAGGCGTCGAGGGCCTCCTTGATGGAGCCCTTCGGCTCGAAGCAAGCATCATTGCTCTCTTCAGCCCGCGTCGGGCCGGAAAGGCTTGCCATCAGCAGGGCGCCCGCAAGCACAGCGGAATAGCGCAAAAGCACTTTGCGAGGGCGAAAGCGCATGGAACCTCCTTGGAACCCTAGGGAATTAGATGTTGGCCTAGCATTAGCGGCGCCCGCGCCCGCACGTCAATTGAACTTCCATTCATGTGGCTAATGGCGCCAAGCCCCGGTTCCTGGCTGGTGGGAGGCCACGGCCCAGACCCGGCAGCCGCTGAGGGTGCCAAAGCCGCGCAGAGCCGGATGCCGCTGGCGCGCCCCGCGATGGTATAACCGCGCCGGCCGGGGCATTGGGGCAACGCCGGCCCAGCGGCAAGGGAGACCATCATCCAGCGGCAAGGGAGACCATCATAATGACGATTCAGGCCATCTTGGTGCCGATGTTTGCGCAGGTCGGGCTGACCTTCGTGTTGTTGTTCTGGATGAGCATGCTACGCCTGCGTGCCCTGCGCGCTGGAGGGGTGCAGCCGAAGGACGTGGCGCTACGCGAGCCAAATTGGCCGCCGCGCGTCTTGCAGGTGGGCAATGCCTTTCACAACCAGCTTGAGCTGCCGGTGTTGTTCTACACGGTCGTGCTGCTCGCGCTGGTGACCGAGACGCTCGACACGGTGCTCCTGGTGCTGAGCTGGATGTTCGTGCTGTCGCGGCTGGTTCACGCCTATATCCACGTCACCGGCAACCGGCTCGACCGCCGCACTGCCGTGTTCCTCGTGGGGGCCATCGCGCTCCTCCTCATGTGGGTGATCGTCATCGCCCGCTTCCTCTTGCTCGCCTCCAGCTGATGACCCCTGGGGCACGGGCGCTCGGGGCCATCGAGGTGCTGGCCGATATCGAGGCGCGCAAGCGTCCGGCGGCGGAGGCCTTGAAGGATTGGGGGCTCGCTCACCGCTTCGCCGGCTCCGGCGACCGGGCGGCGATCGGCAATCTCGTCTTCGACGCGTTGCGCGCCCGCGCCTCGAATGCTTACGCCATGGACGAGGATGGCGCCCGGGCGCTTGTGCTCCGCACCCTGGTCCAGAGCTGGAAGGAGACCCCGGAGGCGGTCGCCGCTCTCGCCAATGGCAGTCGGCATGCGCCGCAGCCATTGTCGGTTGCCGAGCTCGCCGGCCTCAAGCGCAAGATTCCGCCCGATGCTCCCGCCCCTGTGCGCGGCGACTTTCCGAAGTGGCTCGCGCCGGAGTTCGAGCGGGCCTTCGGCGCGCGGGCGGCAGAGGAGGGGGCGGCGCTTGCCTTGCGCGCCCCGATCGATCTCAGGGCCAACACGCTTAAAGCCTCGCGCGAGAAGGTGCTGAAGGCGCTGCGCCGATTTGGCCCTTCTCCGACGCCCCATTCTCCTCTTGGTCTCCGCATTGCGCATGGGCCGGGGCCCGCCAAGAGCCCCCATGTCGAGGCCGAGCCCGGCCACGGCAAGGGCTGGTACGAGGTGCAGGACGAGGGCTCGCAGCTTGCCACGCTTTTATCAGGCGCTGGTCCGAAAGAGCAGGTCATCGACCTGTGCGCCGGCGCCGGGGGCAAGACATTGGGCCTCGCGGCGGCGATGGAGAATACCGGCCAGCTCTATGCCTATGACACCGATCGGTTGCGGTTGCGGCCCATCTTCGAGCGGCTGAAGCGGGCAGGCGTGCGCAATGTCCAAGTGCTTGCGGCTGGGGATACGGAGGCGCTTGGGGCCCTCCAAGGCAAGATGGACCGCGTGGTCATCGATGCGCCCTGCACCGGATCGGGCGTGTGGCGGCGGAGGCCGGATGCCAAATGGCGGCTCGCACTTCCGCTGCTCGAGGCGCGCCTCGCCGAGCAGTGGGAGGTGCTCGACCGGGGGGCCAAGCTCGTCAAGCCGGGCGGCCGGCTGGCCTATATCACCTGCTCCGTCCTTCCGCGCGAGAACCGCGACCAGGTGGACGCCTTCCTCGCCCGGCATCCGGAGTTCAAGCTCGTGCCTTGGCGCGCGGTTTGGGAGGCGGCGCTGTCCAGCCCGCCGATGCCCTCGGCCGACGGCTCGGAGGAGACCTTGCTGCTGACCCCTTTGCGCCACGGGACCGATGGCTTCTATGTGGCTCTGCTCGAACGCGCGAGCTAAGAGCCGGCGTTTCGATTTCGCCTTTCGCAGTGCAACGTGCCGCTCAGCAACGGCTTGTGAAAAAAAATCAGGCGCGACGCCATTAGCACTTGAAATTGGTGGACGAGTTGCTGAAATGACTCCGCGCTTTTTGGCGGGCGCAGAATCGGCGATTGTCGCACGGCGGTCCGCGAAAGGTTGGAGGGGGACGCACATCCCATGAACTTGTTGCTCGGCGAGCCGGAAGAGCCGCCCAGTTGCCAGACGGCAACAACACTCCTCGCTAAACCTCATCTTCGTATCAACTCCAAGTCACCCGTGACGGTCCCGCCTCTCGGTGCGCTCGCGGCGCGCCTGGAGCGCTTCCCGGTCGGGCCGCTGACGCGCGCCTTCCGCAAGCGCTACTTCCCAGGGGTGGAGCTCGCCGAATGGAACGACTGGCGCTGGCAAGCCAGGCGCCGCATCCGCACCCTGGCCGAGCTTGAACGCATCTTCGAGCTGTCGGAGGACGAGCGCAACGCCGTGATCCGCCATGAGGGATCGCTGCCGCTCGGCATCACGCCCTATTATGCGAGCCTGATGAGCCGGGAGGATCCGCTCGAGCCGCTGCGGCGCACCCATATTCCCGTCGGCACCGAATATCTGAAGACGCCCGGCGAGGCCGACGACCCGCTCGGTGAGGACGGCCACAGCGTGGTGCCGGGACTGGTGCACCGCTACCCCGACCGCGTGCTGTTCCTCGCGACAGGCTTCTGCTCGACCTATTGCCGCTACTGCACCCGCTCGCGCATGGTGGGGGAGCCCGGCGGCGACTATTCCTTCAGCCGGCCGCAATGGGAGCAGGCGCTCGACTATATCGCCGAGCACACCGAAGTCCGCGACGTGCTACTGTCGGGCGGCGATCCGCTCACCCTTTCCGACGAGCGGCTGGACTATCTGCTCGGGCGCCTGCGGGCCATCAAGCATGTGGAATTCGTGCGGCTCGGCACCAAGGTGCCGGTGGTGCTGCCGATGCGCGTCACCCGCGCACTGATCCGCGTCGTGAAGAAGCACCACCCGTTGTGGATGAGCCTGCACGTCACCCATCCTGCCGAGCTCACTCCAGAGGTGACCGAAGCCACGGCGAGGCTCGCCGACGCTGGCATCCCGCTCGGCAGCCAGACGGTTTTGCTTAAGGATATCAATGATGAAGTGGACACGCTGAAAACGCTCTATCATGGGCTTTTGATGCGGCGGGTGCGGCCCTACTACCTCTATCAATGCGACCCGATCACCGGCTCCTCGCATTTCCGCACGAGCGTCGATAAGGGGCTCGAGATCATGCGAGGGCTGCGCGGCCACACCACGGGTTACGCCGTGCCCACCTATGTGATCGACGCACCGGGCGGCGGCGGCAAGATTCCGCTTCTGCCCGACTACGTGGTCGGCCGCGAGGGCGACGACCTCATCCTGCGCAACTTCGAGGGCAAGACCTATCGCTATGCCGATCCGCAAGGGACGGTGGGTGCCGATCGGGCTGTCAGCGCCGGGACGCTGTGATGCGCGTCGCTCTCGTCTACGATCTGCGCGACGACTATCGCGCGCTCGGGCATGCCGAGGAGGAGATTGCCGAGTTCGACAGCGTCGAGACCATCGATCAGCTCGCGGGTGCGCTGGAGGCTCTCGGTTGCATGGTGGAGCGTGTGGGGCGTGGGCAGGCGCTCGCGGCGCGGCTCGCCGCAGGCGATCGCTTCGACCTCGTCTTCTCCATTGCCGAGGGCTTGCGGGGCCGCTCGCGCGAGGCGCAGGTGCCGGCGCTCTGCGAGCTGTTCGACCAGCCTTATCTCTTCTCCGACCCGCTGACGATGGCCGCCTCGCTCGACAAGGCCGTGGCCAAGCGTCTCGTGCGCGACGCGGGCGTGCCAACGCCTCCCTTCGCCGTGGCGCAGACAAGCGCAAGCGAGCTCGCCAGCTGGGACCATTTCCCCGCCTTCGTGAAGCCGCTGGCCGAGGGCACCGGCAAGGGCTGCGAGGCGGCCTCGCTCGTGCACTCGCCGCGCGAGCTCGAAGCGGCGACTACGCGCGTGCTTACGCGCCATGCCCAGCCGGCGCTGGTGGAGCCTTACCTCGAAGGCCGTGAGTTCACCGTGGGCATCGTCGGCAATGGCGCCGATGCGCACGTGCTCGGCGTCTGCGAGATCCTGCTGCGAGAGCAGGCCGAGGCCAATGTCTATTCGCTGCACAATAAGGAGCTGTGCGAGGAGCTGGTCATCTACAGCCCGGCCGACGACAGCGAGGCGCGGCTCGCAGGCGAACGTGCCCTTGCCGCCTACCGTGCGCTTCAGTGCCGGGATGCGGCGCGCATCGACTTCCGCTCCGATGCGCTAGGCGAGCCCTATTTCCTTGAGGCCAACCCGCTCGCCGGGCTCAACCCGCACCATTCCGACCTGCCCATCCTTGCCGCGCAAAACGGCGTGGCATTCGTGGAGCTGATCGGCATGATCCTCGATGCTGGCGCGGCCCGTTACGGGCTGGCCCGGGCATATCGGCAGCCGCGACGGAGACGTGCGTGATGGCGACCGCGACTCGCGGCTTCGTCCCGGTCCTGCATGCGGCGACCCATGATCGCCCCGACGAGATCGATACGCTGAGGGCTGCGGAAGCCGTGGCGGACGCGTTGCGTTCGCTGGGCTTTGCCACGGAGATTATGGGCGTCGACCTCGATCTCCGCGCGCTCGAGGCGTTGCCGGCGCGGCGGCCCCTCACCGTCTTCAATCTTGTCGACGCGGTCAGGGGGGACGGCCGGCTGGCGCCCATGATCCCGGCCGTGCTGGATGGACTGGGACTTGCCTACACAGGCGCGCACACCGGTGCCTGGCTTGCGACCCTGTCCAAGATTACCACCAAGCTCCAGCTCGCCGCCTACGACCTTCCCACGCCGGCTTGGTCGGAGGAGGGGGAAGGGCTGGATGCGGGGGCACGCGTCATCGTCAAGCCCGTGTTCGAGCATGGATCGCTCGGAATGGACGACAGCTCGGTGGTCAAGGGCGCCGATGCCGCGAGAGCCATCAAGGAGCGGGCGTTGCGCTGGAAGACGGGGCATTTCGCCGAAAGCTACATCGAGGGACGCGAGTTCAATCTCGCCCTGATGGAGCGCGACGGCAGGCCCGAGCTCTTGCCGATCGCCGAGATCGTGTTCGCAGGCTTCGACCCGCGCCGCCCCCGCATCGTGGGCTACGACGCCAAGTGGACGCCGGACAGCGCGGCCTATATCAGCACGCCGCGCCGGTTCGGGCTGGAAGCGGTTGCGCCCGAGCTTGCGGCCAAACTGAAGCGCCAGGCGTGTGCCTGCTGGACCTGCTTTGGTCTCACGGGTTACGCCCGCGTCGATTTCCGGGTGGACGGGCATGGCACGCCCTTCATCCTCGAGGTCAACGTTAACCCGTGCCTCAGCCCCGATGCGGGCTTTGCCGCGGCCGCGAATTCGGCCGGACTCACCTATGCGGCGATGGTCGGCCGCATTGTCCAAGCTTCGCTCGGGGTCTTGCAAGCCACCGCCTGACATGTCAGGTCCGTGACATGCTTCGCACGTGCCATGCTCCGCATCCGTAAAGTCGCCGATGCCACGACGGCCGTGAACCGCGCTGCCATCGAGGCGGCGCAGACGATCATGCGCGAGCAGTTCCCGCTGATGCCGGACTACGACGTCGTCAAGCTGCCGGACCAGCTCTCCAATCCGCTGAAACACCGCTTCGTGTCGCGGCTGTTCGTGGCCGAGAATGCGCGCGACCAGACGCTCGGTTTGGCGCTCTTGTTGTACGCGCCCGACCTCGACTTCTGTTACCTGGAGCTGATCTCCACCGCGCTCGGCCGAACGGGGCATGGCATTGGGGCCACGCTGTATGAGCGGGTACGCGAGGAGGCGCGCGCGCTCGGTACCCAGCTCTATTTCGAAAGCCTGCCGGACGATCCCACGCTTAGCCCCAACCCCGAGATCAGGGCCAGCAACGCCAACCGGCTCAAATTCTACGAGCGCTATGGCGCGAGGCCCATCATCAACACCGCCTATGAGACCCCGGTGACGCCGGGGACCACGGACCCGCCTTACCTTCTGCTCGATCCGCTCGGCTCCAACGATCTCCCCAGCCGCGACAAGGTGAGAAAGGTCGTGCGCGCCATTCTCGAGCGCAAATACGGCTCGCCTGCCGACTATGTGCAGCTGGTGGTCAACTCCATCAAGGACGATCCGGTGGCCCTGCGGGAGCCGCGCTACATCAAGTCGAGGCGAGCGCCCAAGGGCGAGGTCCGTGCCGTGACCGAGCCGCGCATCGTGCTCGTGCTCAATGACGACCACACCATCCATCACGTGCAGGAGCGGGGCTATGTGGAGGCGCCCGTGCGCATCCGCTCCATCCTCACCGAGCTCGACGCTTCGGGCTTGTTTGAGAAGGTGCCCGCGAAGCGCTTCTCCGACCGCTACATCCGCGCTGTGCACGATGGGCGGCTGGTCGATTACATCCGCAAGGCCTGCTTCATGGCCGGCCCGAAAAAGTCGATCTACCCTTACGTGTTCCCGACGCGGAACCCGGCGCGCGCCCCGAAGGACGAGACGGTGCTCGCCGGCTATTACTGCATCGACACCTTCACGCCGCTTAACCAGAACGCCTACCTCGCCGCCCGCTCGGCGGTGGACTGCGCGCTTACCGCGGCGGAGAAAGTGCTGGAGGGCGCGGACCTCGCTTACGCGCTGGTGCGGCCGCCGGGACACCATGCGGAGACCCGCACCTTCGGCGGCTTCTGTTATTTCAACAATGCGGCGATCGCGGCGAATCTGCTCTCGCGCTATGGCAAGGTCGCGATCCTGGATATCGATTATCACCATGGCAACGGCCAGCAGGAGATTTTCTATTCCCGTTCCGATGTGCTCACCGTCTCGATCCATGGTCATCCGAGCTTCGCCTATCCCTATTTCACCGGGTTCCGCGACGAGACGGGGATTGGCCCAGGCGCTGGCTTCAATCTGAACATTCCACTGCCGGAGCACATTGCAACCGAGCAGCACCGCAACGCCGTGGCGGAAGGCTTAAGACGCATAAGACGGTTCGCGCCGGCCTTTCTCGTGGTCTCGGCCGGATTCGATACGGCGCGGGGCGATCCGACTGGAACCTGGCCGAACCGCGCGTGCGACTTCGAGCGGCTCGGGCACATGCTCGGTGAGCAGGGCTACTCCACCCTCGTGGTGCAGGAGGGCGGCTACCGCGTGCGAACGCTGGGCGCCAATGTCCGCACCTTCTTCGACGGGCTCATGACCGGGCAATCGGCGGCGCGGCAGATGGCGCCTGCCTTGAACCGCGCCGCGGCCACCACGCCGAAGGGGCCTGCGCGCAATGGCGGTCTCGAATGGCGGAGCGCCGTAATGCCCCACGATGTTGGGCGCATTCGCTCCCTCGTGGCGGGCACCGGCTTCTTCAACGCGGCGGAGGTGGACATCGCCGCCGAGCTCGTCTCCGAACGCCTCGCCAAGGGCATCCGCTCCGGCTACCACTTTATTCTCGCCGAGCGCGGCAGCGGGCTTGCGGCCTACGCCTGCTACGGGTTGATCGAGGGAACGCAAGGCTCCTTCGATTTGTATTGGATCGCGGTGGCGCCGGAGGAGCAGCGGAAGGGTCTCGGTCCCCAGGTGTTCGCCCGCGCCGAGGCCGCCATGCGCAAGGCAGGCGCCAAGCACATCTATGCGGATACCTCGACCTCCGATCGCTATGCGGGCACGCGCGGCTTCTATCAGCGCATGGGCTTCCACGAGGAGGCGCGGCTGGCAGACTTCTATGGCCCGGGCGACGGCAAGGTCATCTATGTGAAGACGTTGACTTCCGAAACCGCCCCACCAGACTAATCCCCGCGTCCGAAATCCGCCTCTATGCTGCATCTACTTCGTCCGCGTTGGGGACGTTTCGTGAGGCGTCGTGAGGCGGGACGAGTTGCGGTGCCTGCGGGCCGGCATGCAAAGTCGGCATCTGGGTGGCGCGGGGGCTCCGCCCGGGAGCACCACGGGTCCCTGCCAGGAACTGGCTGACGACCCGAGGCAACTTTAGACCTCAGGCGAAAGCGCGGCCCGGTCAGCCGAACGAACGCCGCCATGGCGCGCCGACAGGCGCCCGCGCGGTCCTCATCAGACCGCGAGCCACAGGATTTGCGCTTTTCGGCGCGCCATTCCCCTCGTCGCGTTTGCGCCGAGAAGAACACGCTCGCCCGCGTCGTGGAGAGGAGCTCGCATGTCCATTTGTCCCTCGCCCCACTCTCTTGTTGGAGTTGCCGACTCGGGCGCTATTCGCTAACACCGGCCATGACGGATCACCCGGCCAGAATCCTCATAGTCGATTTCGGCGCTCAATACACCCAGCTCATCGCGCGCCGGGTGCGGGAGGCGGGGGTCTATTCCGAGATCGTGCCCTTCGACCGGGTTGAAGCCGCGCTCAAGCCCAAACTCCCAAAGGCCATCATCCTGTCGGGCGGTCCGGCCAGCGTACATGAGACGGGCACGCCGCAGGCGCCGCGGGCGGTATTCGACGCGGGCGTCCCGGTGCTCGGCATCTGTTATGGCGAGCAGGCCATGGTGGCCGCGTTGGGTGGCCAAGTCGAAGGCGGGCACGCCCGCGAGTTCGGCCGCGCCGCCATCGAGGTGACGGGCGCGACGCCGCTGTTCGACGGCATCTGGCAACCGGGGACGCGTGCGCCGGTGTGGATGAGCCACGGGGATCGCGTCACCAAGCTACCGCCGGGCTTCCGCGCCGTGGCCGTGTCGAACGGCGCGCCGTTTGCAGCCATCGCCGACGATGCGCGCCGTCTTTATGGCGTCCAGTTCCACCCCGAGGTGGTGCATACGCCGGACGGCGCCGCGCTCATCGCCAACTTCGTGCGTGGCATCGCCGGGTGTCCCGGCGATTGGACCATGGCGCAGTTCCGTACCGCCGAAATCGCCAAGATCAGGGCGCAAGTTGGGAAAGGCCGCGTCATTTGCGGACTGTCGGGCGGCGTCGATTCCGCCGTCGCGGCGCTTCTGATCCACGAAGCGATCGGCGCCCAGCTCACCTGCATCTTCGTCGACCACGGGCTGCTCCGCCACGACGAGGCGCGCGAGGTCGTTGAGCTGTTCCGTGGCCATTACAACATCCCGCTCGCGGCGGTCGATGCGGGCGCGCGGTTTCTCGCCGCCCTCAAAGGCGTTGCCGATCCGGAAGCGAAGCGGAAAATCATCGGGCGCCTGTTCGTCGAGGTGTTCGAGGAGGAAGCGGAGCGCGTGGGCGAAGTCGATTTCCTTGCCCAGGGCACGCTTTATCCCGACGTGATCGAAAGCGTCTCCTTCACCGGCGGCCCGTCGGTCACCATCAAGTCCCACCACAATGTGGGCGGACTGCCCGAGCGTATGCGGCTCAAGCTGATCGAGCCTCTGCGCGAGCTGTTCAAGGACGAGGTGCGCGTTCTCGGCCGCGAACTCGGCCTGCCGGGAGCCTTCGTCAACCGTCATCCCTTCCCGGGACCTGGGCTTGCCATTCGCGTTCCGGGAGAGGTCACCGAGGAGAAGCTCGCGATCTTGCGCCAGGCGGACACCATCTATCTCGACGAGATCAGGAAGGCCGGGCTGTACGACGTGATCTGGCAAGCCTTCGCCGTGCTCTTGCCGGTGCGGACGGTCGGGGTGATGGGCGACGCCCGCACCTATGACTATGCGTGCGCGCTGCGCGCCGTCACGTCCACCGACGGCATGACCGCCGACTATTACGACTTCTCCCATGAGTTTCTGGGAGCCGCCGCGCGGCGCATCATCAACGAGGTGCGCGGCATCAACCGCGTCGTCTACGACATCACCTCGAAACCGCCGGGCACCATCGAGTGGGAGTAGGGCCATCACACCGTTTACCATTGACGGGGCGGGGCCCCTAAGCTCTGCTTTGGGTTGCAACGTCAAAAGGCCAATAAGGGGGGTTGAATATGAATTTCGACTTTGACTTCAAGCAATTCTATTTGACGGCGCAGGGCCGCGTGAACCGCAAGCAGTGGTGGCTTCGGCTCGTGGTTCCGTTTTTTATCATCAGCGTGGTCCTGACCCTGATCGACATGGCGATAGGCACCTACAGCTCGCAAAACGGGGGTGGCCTGCTGAGCGGGCTGTTCGGGCTCGCGGTGCTGATTCCTTCGATCCTGGTCGACATCAAGCGCTGGCATGACCGGGACAAGTCGGGATGGTGGATGTTGGTCCTGCTCGTGCCGATCATCGGCGCGATCTGGTTCCTGATCGAGCTTGGGTTCCTGGCGGGCGCGCCTGGGCCGAACCGCTTCGGTCCGCCGGCGAGGGACTGACGTCGGGGTGTCCGCGCGCGCTGAGCCAATGCCATGACGCTTCTCATCATTGGCATCGTGCTGTTTCTCGGCCTGCATCTGTTGCCGACGGTTCCGGACTTGCGCAACCGGCTGATCGGCCGATTGGGGGAGAAGGGCTATAAGGGTCTGTTCGCGGCCCTATCCCTCGCGACCTTCGTGCTGCTCGTCTGGGGTTTCGGGCGGGCGCCGGTCATCCAGGTCTGGAGTCCACCCGACTGGACGCGATACGTGGCGATGGCCCTCATGCTGCCGGCGTTCGTTCTGCTGATCGCGGCCTACATGCCGGGGCAGATCAAGGCGAAGGTCAAGCATCCCTTCGTGGACGCGATCAGCACCTGGGCCCTCGCCCATCTGATTGCCAATGGCGACCTCGCCTCGATGATCCTGTTCGCCTCGTTTCTCGCCTACGCGGTGTTGGGCCGCATTACGCTGAAGCACCGCGCCATGACGGGGCTCGTCACCGTTCCGGACGTAGGACCGGCCCGCAACGACGTCATCAGCGTCGTCGGCGGACTTTCGTTCTACGTGGTCTTTTTGGTGTGGCTGCATCCGCTCCTGATCGGCACCTCGCCGCTGCATTAGGGCGGACAGCTCTTGCGGGAAACAGGCTCCTGCGGCTTTTTTGCACTGCAAGAGCCTCCTATATCTGCCATAACAGCAGCCCTTAAACCTTCCTCTCTTCAGGGAGCGCCACCGCAAAGTGCCTGACGAATTCGCTTCAAAGCGGGTGACCGCACCGGATATTGCCAAGCGCAAAGGCGGCGCGCCGATCGTGGCGCTCACCGCCTATCATGCGCACACGGCGCGCATCATCGACCCTTACGTCGACTTTCTGCTCGTGGGTGACTCCCTCGGCATGGTGATGCATGGCTATGAGACGACGGTGCCGGTGCCGCTCGAGCTCATGATCATGCACGCCCAGGCCGTGGTGCGCGGTTCCACACGGGCGCTCGTCGTCGTCGACATGCCCTTCGGCTCCTATGAGGAGAGCCCGGCCGTCGCTTTCCGCAACGCGGCACGCGTGCTGAAGGAGACCGGCTGCGGCGCGATCAAGATCGAGGGCGGCGCGCATATGGCGGAGACCATCCGCTATTTGACCCAGCGCGGCATCCCGGTGATGAGCCATATCGGCATGACCCCGCAGGCCGTCAACATGATCGGTAGCTTCAAACCGCGCGGCCGCTTCCGTTCCGAATGGGCCGAATTCGAGGAGGACGCGCGCGCGGTCGCGGAGGCGGGCGCCTTCGCCGTGGTGCTCGAGGCGCTGGCCGAGTTGCTCGCCGCGCGCATTACCAAGCAGATTCAGATCCCGACTATCGGCATTGGCGCGTCGGCCGAATGCGACGGACAAATCCTCGTGCTCGAGGACATGCTCGGGCTGTCGTCGCGCGTGCCCAAATTCGTCAAGGAGTATGCGGAGATCGGCGCTGCCATCGAGGGTGCCGTGAAGGCCTTCGCAGGAGAAGTGCGAACCCGTGCTTTCCCGTCCGCCGCATACACCTATCCGATGTTCGACGAGCCGGCCAAAGTCACGAAAAAGACCAAAATGACAGGCAGTTAGCCTGTTACGAGCATGCACTTTCTCCCCGATCGGCGAAGCTCCTCGGGCAGTTTGCCTTGCGCGAGCAGGACGCCTTCACTATAGGGCGGGCAGGAAGGGCCGACGCTCGGCACATTCCAATCCGTCCTGTCACCGATACGAGCCCACCGCCGATGACCGACCGTGATTTCTTTCGCGAGGTAGACGAGGCTGTCCGCCAGGACCGTTACAAGCGGCTCTGGGACCGGTATGGCATCCATGCCCTCGTGTTGGCGGCTTTGATCGTCGCGGCGGTCGCGGGCTACAAGGGCTGGTCGTATTGGCAGGAGCGCAAGGCGCAGGAGGCCGGCGACGAAATGAGCGACGCCCTGATGTTGGCGGCGGGCGGCGATAAGGCCAAGGCGAATGAGATCTTCACGCGGCTGGCGGAGCAGGGGCCAAGTGGCTACCAGACGCTGGCGCGCTTCCAGCTCGCGGCGGCAGCGGTGGAAGCCGGTGACATCGACAAGGCGGTCGCCACTTATGACGGCCTCGCCAATGACGGCAACGTCGATCCGATCCTGCAAGGCAATGCCGCCATTCAGGCCGCGACACTGAAGCTCGATACCGCCGATTATGCCGAGATGGAACAGCGCTTGCGTAAGCTCGCCGATGGCACCAGCCCGTGGCGCTATTCCGCGCGCGAGCTGCTCGGCCTTTCCGCCTACAGACTCAATAACATGGTGGAAGCCGAGAAGCAGTTCAGCGCGCTGATCGGCGACCAAGGCACGCCGTCGAATTTGCGCGAGCGCGCCAACATGATGGTCAGCCTTATCGCGGGCGTGCCGCAGGCGTTGAGCACCACAGCGAAGTAAGATCGAAGGTGGCTCAAAAGTGAGCCGGGGTCGAAGACGGGGAATTGCTTGGCCGCTGGCGAGCGCGGCGCTGCTCGCGGTCCTTGCCATGACCTTGTGCAGCTGCACGGGCCTTCCCTCGATCAAGAATCCATTCAAGAAGGCGGAGCCGAGGCTGCCCGGCGAGCGCATCGCGGTCATTGCCGATGACGACGTCAGCAACATTGACAAGAGCGCCGGCAAGCCCATCATGCTTCCGCCCCCCGTGACGAATCCTTCATGGTCGCAGCCGGGCGGGGTGCCGGCCAACAATCTCGGCAATCTTGCGCTGGGCGACAGTCCGCAGAAAGTCTGGTCCGCCAGTGCCGGCACGGGGTCGTCGTCGAAAGGCCGCTTGACCGCGGTTCCCCTCGTAGCCGGGGGCAAGGTGTTCACGTTGGACGCAGCCGGCACCGTCTCGGCCTTTGCGTCGGCCAGCGGTGCCACGCTCTGGTCGACAAGCGTGACGCCGGAGCACGAAAAGCGGGTCGAGGGCTTTGGCGGCGGGATTGCGCTGGACGGCAAGCTCTATGTCGCCACGGGCTATGGGACCGTCGTTGGCCTCAATCCCGACGACGGCGCCGTGGTGTGGTCGAAAAAGATGGGCGATCCGATCCGAAGCTCGCCCACGGCTACCGGCGGCAAGATCTATTTCGTGTCGACCGACAATCTGCTGCATTGCCTTAGCGCCACCGACGGCAGGGAGCTTTGGAGCGCGCGTGGTCTGCCGCAACCGGCTACGCTGCTTTCCAATGCCAGCCCCGCGGTCGGCCAAAGCGTCGTAGTGGCACCGTTCCCGGCCGGCGATGTCGCGGCCTATCAGATCGGTGACGGACAGCAGGCCTGGACCCAGTCGCTGACGCGGACGAGCGAGACGAGCGCCTCGGGCATCCTTGCCGATCCCGCGCGACCCGTCATCGATCACGGCGTGGTATTTGCGGTCAGCCATGGCGGCAAGATGATCGCGTCCTCGGAGGCCACGGGCGACCGGATGTGGACGCGGAACCTCGCCAGCACTCAGATGCCCTGGGTGGCAGGCGATACGGTTTATGTGGTGGACGTCACCGGGAAGCTGCTGGCACTTACCAGGACTGACGGCAAGCTGCGCTGGGTGGTCGACCTTCCCGCAAGCTCGCGCTGGAGCGGACCCGTTCTCGCCGGCGGCAAGCTGTGGCTCGTATCGGCGGATGGACTCTTGATCGGAGCCGATGCGAAGACGGGCGAGGTGGTGAGCAAGGTTGATCTCGGCACCGAGGTCTTCGTCTCGCCCATTGTCGCGGAGGGACGCATGTATATTCTGACGGACAACGCCCGGCTGATCGCCCTCAACTAACACGGAGCCGGCGGCAGCCTCGGGTTTCCGACCAGGCTCCGCTTCTGACCAGCCATGTTGTTCACCATCGCCATCGTCGGACGGCCGAATGTCGGCAAGTCGACGCTGTTCAACCGGCTCGCTGGCAAGCGGCTCGCGCTTGTCGACGATCAGCCTGGGCTCACCCGCGACCGGCGCGATGCCGAGGCGAGCATCGGCGACCGCATGGTGCGGCTCATCGATACCGCCGGGCTCGAAGCCGGCGAGGACGGTCTCACGGGCCGCATGCGCGACCAGACCATAGCGGCCATCGACCAGGCGGACCTCGTCCTCTTCCTCATCGACGCGCGGGCCGGCATCGTCGGCGCCGACGAGACCTTCGCCGAACTCGTGCGCCGCTCGGGCAAACCGGTGATCGTCGTTGCCAACAAATGCGAGGGGCGGGCGGCGGAGCCCGGCGTCTTGGAGGCTTTCGCGCTCGGCCTGGGCGAGCCCGCGCGCATCTCTGCCGAGCATGGCACGGGCTTGAGCGATTTGGCCGAGACCATCGAACAGCTCTACGGCGACGCAGCGGCCCCCGCGAGCGACACGGATGACGAGGTGGACCGCGGGCCCGAGCATCCTTTGCGCATTGCTATCGTAGGCCGGCCGAATGTCGGCAAGTCGACGCTGGTGAACAGCCTGCTCGGGGAGGAGCGCCTGATCACCGGTCCCGAGGCCGGCATCACCCGCGACGCCATCGCCGTCGAGCTTAACTGGGAGGGCCGGTCCTTGCGGCTGTTCGATACCGCGGGGCTTAGGCGAAAGATGCGGATGGAGGGCAAGGCCGAGGAGTTGTCGGTCGGAGACACCTTGCGCGCGATCCGTTTTGCCGAGGTGGTCGTGCTGGTGCTCGACGCGGCTACTCCCTTCGAGAAGCAGGACCTGCAGATCGCCGATCTGATCGTCGAGGAGGGCCGCGCGCTCGTCGTCGCCGTAAACAAATGGGACCTCGTGCGCGAGCCCGCCAAACGGCTCAATGAGCTCAAGGAGACCTGCGAGCGCCTGCTGCCGCAAATCAGGGGCGTGCCGCTCGTGCCGATCTCGGGTCTGAGCGGGCGCGGGCTCGACAAGCTCATGGCGGCGGTGTTCACCGCCGAGGAGCTGTGGAACAGGCGCCTGCCCACCCGCGCGCTCAATGAATGGCTACAAGCCGCGGTCGAAGCGCACCCACCTCCTGCCGTCTCGGGCCGGCGCCTCAAGCTCCGATACCTGACGGAGGCCAATGCGCGCCCTCCCACGTTCATCCTGTTCTGCTCGCGGCCGAAGGCATTGCCGGAGTCGTATTCGCGGTATCTCGTCAACTCCTTGCGCGAAACGTTCGACATAAAGGGGGTGCCGATCCGGCTGCACCTGCGCAAGAGCAGCAATCCCTATGCCCGTGAGGGGAAGGGGTGATGAGCGACAGCGGCAGCACGGAAGTCTATTTCTATCATCTGGAGCGGAAGACGCTCGAGGACGTGTTGCCCGGGCTGCTCGAGCGCTCACTCGAGCGGGGCTGGCGCGTCGGCGTGCAAGCGGCAAGCGAGGAGCGCGTCGAGGCGCTCGACACGCTGTTATGGACCTATCGCGAGGACAGCTTCCTGCCCCACGGCACCTCGCGCGAAGGGTTGCCGTCGGCGCATCCGATTTATCTCACCATTGCCGAGGACAATCCAAACAATGCGCAAGTCCGCTTTCTCGTCGATGGTGCCGAGCTTGCCGATACCGGACCTTACGTCCGCGTCGTCTTTATGTTCGACGGGCGAGATCCAGAGGCCGTGGCGCGCGCACGCTCGCGGTGGCAGACGGCTAAAGACAAAGGCCATGCGGTCAGCTATTGGCAGCAGGACGCGGACGGCCGCTGGCAGAAGAAGGCGTGAACGCTTCTCCGCGCGGGCATTAATCCTTTCATAGGGGCAAATCGGCGCCCCGCCTTGTGGCTGTCATTTCTGGTCGCTATAAGCCCACGAGATTTCAAAGTGCTAGAGGGACCAGTGGTCATGGCCAGTGAAAGAACACTCATAATCATCAAGCCGGATGCCACGGAGCGGAATCTCACCGGGCAGATCACTGCGAGACTCGAGGCCGCGGGCTTGCGGGTCATCGCGCAGAAGCGCGTCTGGTGGAAGAAGAGGGACGCCAAGAAGTTCTACGAGGTGCACAAGGGCCAACCCTTCTACAAGACGCTCGTGGATTTCATGACCTCTGGTCCGATCGTGCTGAAGGTGCTGGAGGGGGACGACGCCATCGCCAAGACGCGCGACGTGATGGGCGCGACGAGCCCAGTCGATGCGGCGCCCGGCACCATCCGCAAGGACTTCGGCGTCAATATTGGACGCAACTCCATCCACGGCTCCGACAGCGCGGAGACGGCGAAGAAGGAAATCGCGGCCTGCTTCAAGAAGAGCGAGATCGTGGGGTAGCGCCACCCCGGTCATTCCCGCGCCGACTGGAATCCACGGACTGCCCGCTGATTGGTTTGCTCAGCCAACTCTGATCTATTTGGCGCTCATGATAGCGGGCTTGATGGCCTTGCATTGTCCGTGCTCTGAAGAGCTGTTTGGAACATCTGCGCTTCGGCGGTCGAACCCCCCGCCATCAGAAAGCCGCACCGGGGCGTCAGGAAATCTTCCGGTCGTGCCCGGCGTGTGGCATTATAGTTGGCTAAAGCTGGGATCCTATTAGAACCGCTGGTTTTTTGGCGGTGGAGCAGGCAATGACGCGAATCGGCCGTCTTGCGCTAACCTTCTCCTGCGCGGCGTTGCTGGGCTCGCCTGTCTTGGCCGCCGAGCCCGACGGGCCTGCGACGTTGATCACTCGCATCGAGGCCGTCCGCATCTCCGTCGAGGATCACCTTTCCACAAAGCTATCCGCGGCTCCCGGCGCCAGGAAGAGCGAGCAAGGCGCACTCGTCGAATTCTACTCGGTACCTGACCAGCCTCTGCTCTGGGTCGACGAAAACGGCCTGACCGACCGGGCAAAGGCGGTCATGGAGGAGATCGGCAAGGCCGACGAATACGGTCTACGGCCCGCGGACTATAGTCTGCCCAAGGCCGCCAGCTTCAACCCCCATGACGCGTCCGCCGCGAATTGGCTCGCCGACGCCGAGATCAAGCTTAGCTTCGCCGTGCTCAGCTATGCGCGCGACGCGCGCGGGGGCCGCGTCGATCCCTCGCGGCTGTCGGACAATCTCGATCCAACCCTTGCCTTGCCCGATCCGCTGGAGGTGATGGACTCGATCGCCATCCGCGCCGATCCCGCCGCCTACTTGCGCAGCTTCGAGCCCGATCACCCGCAGTTCGAGGCGTTGCGCCACATGCTGATCGAGCTCAGGGGCCGGGGTGGCAGCAAGGCCAGCAGCGGCAAAGTCAACACGATCCTCATCAACATGGAGCGCTGGCGCTGGCTGCCCCACGACCTCGGGCCCTATTACGTCACCGTCAACATCCCCGAGTTCATGCTGCGTGTGGTGGAGGAAGGCAAGGTTGTCCATACCACCCGCGTCGTGGTGGGCAAGCCCGACAAGCAGACGCCGATCTTCAGCCAGGACATGCAGGAGATCGTCTTCAATCCCATCTGGAACGTGCCCAACTCCATCAAGACCGAGGAGCTCCTGCCCTATCTAAGCCAGGGAGGCGGCTTGTTCGGCGGCGGATGGGACACGCGGGTGCTCGAGAACCACAACCTGCACATCAACGTCGGCGGACGCGAAGTGAATCCTGCCTCGGTCGACTGGGGCCGCGTCGACATCCGTACCCTCAATATTTATCAGCCGCCAGGACCCGACAACGTGCTCGGCAACGTCAAGTTCGTCTTTCCCAACAAGCACGACGTTTACATGCACGACACGACGCAGAAGTTCCTGTTCGCGCAGCCGGTTCGCGCCGAGAGCCATGGCTGCATGCGGGTGCAGAATCCGGATCAGTTGGCGACCTTGTTGCTCAAGCATGATCAGGGCTGGACGCAAGGGCGCGTCGCCTCGGCCATCGCCGGTGCCGGCGATCAGCACGTGAAGCTGCAGCAGACGATTCCCGTCTACATCACCTATTTTACCGCATGGGTGAACGAGGATGGGTCGCTAGCGACCTTCGGCGACGTTTACGGTCATGACGCACGCATGGCAGCCGCGCTGTTTGGGGGGGTCGTGGCGTTCGACACGCCGACCAACGACGACGAATCCGCCGTATTTCAGGGGAGACCGGGCAGTAAGCGGTCGCGTCGGAATGACGCCATGGGCGATGGCTTTGCGCGGTGGATGTCCGGGATTTCCGGTAACTGAAGACGTCAATGGCGGGTCTCAGGACCGGCTCATTGATGACGTGCCCGCGGCCTAAGGCTGCGAGAATGGCTCAGTCTTAAAGGCTTTGGGCGTGACGAAACACACCCTCAGGATCGAAGCGCGCCTTGATGGCCTGCAGGCGCGGCAGGTTGGGACCCCAATAAGCTTCGCGCCAGTTTTGCAGGTCTGCATCGCAGTAATTCACATAAGCTGCCCCTGAAACATAGGGGCGCATCACCGCGTAGAGCCTTTGTATCTGCGCGAGCCGCCCAAGGACCATGGCGGGCTGCTGCCATAGCAGATCGTATTGGATGCAGCATATGGCATTCCGATAGGGGAAAGCGGTGTCTGGTGAGGCCGTGCGGGCAATCGCCCCGCCATAGGCGTAGAGCACTACAGTAAATTCGTCCGAACCAACGTGCTGCAAACCGTCGATAAGGGTCGCGATTCCATCCTCGCTGAGAAGGGAGAGCAGGACATCCGACTTGTCCTTTGAATACGTAGACTCATGGCGCCACCCCTCCGAAAAGTGATCGACCGCCTGCAGGAACGACATCGGCCTGATGCGGGGCGCTGTTTGGGCAGCCTCCGACGCAAGCAGGCTCCGCAGCTCCTGGCGCAATTGGTCAGCTGAGCCTACCGATTGACCTTCACAGCGAAGGCTGACCTTCCCTCCTGCGTCCATGCTGATCTTGAGCATGGACGTAATCGCATCAGGCGCGTTAGGAGCCCAGGCTTGCCAGGCCTTCACGACGTTGCGAGCACGGGCGGCCAGAAGCAGCCAAGAAATGGAAAAAACCACCACCCGGTTCAACGGGAAGATCTGCAAACGAAACCGCGTAGCAATGCCGAAGCATCCTCCTCCACCTCCGCGCGAGGCCCAAAACAAGTCCGCGTTTTGTTGAGGATCGGCGCTAATGATGCCGGCGTCCGGATCGGCGATCTCCAGGGACTTAAGGCTGTCGCACAGGAGCCCAAACTGGCGAGACAAGAGGCCGTATCCACCGCCAAGGGCGTGCCCGGCAACGCCGACCGTGGGACAACTGCCCGCTGATACTGCGTAGCCCCGCGCGCCGACGGCTTCGTAGATCGCGCCAAGCGAGGCACCAGGGCCGACGCTCACGGTCTCACTTGCCGTGTCGATATCAATCGCATTCATCATTCGAGTATCGATGACGACACTGTCGCTTTGCGAGAGGCCTTCAAAGGAATGGCCGCCGCTCCGCACCGCAAACGGAAGCTGATGCAGGCGCAGCCATTGGATCATGGTCGTCACCGCGTTTGGTGTCTTGCACATGGCGCGCAGCTTGGGTTCTAGCATTGTGCGATGGTTGTAGGCGGGCTGGTAATGCGCGAAGCGCCCATCCCTCGGGGTTAGCAAGAGCCCTTCACTCTCTGGCAGAGAGGGAAGGGGCGGGAGGGGGGCGCTGGCTGCAGCTCTCGCGCCGGAAAGCAACGCCGGGGCCAAGATGGCCGTTTTGACCAGGGCCTTCAGATAGTCTCGTCGGTTGATGCCTCGCCGTGACATCATGGCGTGCGCGACAGCGCGGCTTGCACCCAGGCGAGTACGTCTCTAGTCGCAACCACCCGCACCTCCGGCTTCGTCAAGGCATAGGCGATGAATTCGCTGAGGCCTTTCCATCGCGCCTCGCGGTCGGCGTCGGTGGGGGTGTCCGGATTATCTGCCGGGCTCGAGAACGCATAGAGGTGGGCGTGGGCGACGAAAATCAACGGGGAGCGATTGCCGGAAAGATGCAGATCGAGATTGTACTCCAGGATGGCGCGCATCTCGTCGCCGGTCACGCCAGCGTCAATGAGCAGGGTATAGTCCAGGCCGGTAATTTTTCCAGACGATGCATCGTACCGGCTTGGATAGGAAAGAGGAGCGCGTGCGGCGATGCGCTCACGCAAACCGGCGTTAAAGTGGTAGCGGCTGCCGAGGGTATCAGCCGGCACGATGAGGGTCGTGACCGGGAGTTCAAAGAGCCTGGGATGCGTCCGGAGCGTCGGACGCGAGATTGGATGCGGCGCATCAGACAGCGTGAGCTTGCGGACGAACGCATCCGCATCCGGGCTGCCGTTATCGAGAGAGTAAGGCCAGGAACAATTGGTGCCGTCCTCCGCATCGTCGAAACAATTGGGCAGACTGGAATCGTAGGCGAACGCGAGGGTCTGCAATGCGGTGAAAAGGTGGTCGTTGTAGCTCAGGAAGGGGGCGCGAAATCCGATCACATCTTTCGCGCCAAGGCCGAAGCGGGCATCGGTGAGCGTGGTCCGGCATGACGCGATCTCGGCGGTCCAATGCGCCACGCTCCAATTGCCTGTCTGACAGCAGTCTCTCTCGCGGGGAACCGCGCTGCCGCCGTTGAAATGATTCACAGTGTGATCGGCGATTTCGTGGCCCGCCGCGACAGCGAATCTCCATGCTGCGCGGTTGCGCCCGTTTTGGTCCTCACCTTTTTTGCCGCCGAAAACTCGCTTGTTGGAATCGACCATGTAGATGCTGGTGTCGAAGAAGGTGGCCCGGATTGGAGCCCCGTCGAAGTCGGCTGCGCTCCCAGTCCCCATGGGGTTGTGCTTGCCGGCATAATATTCGACGATGGACTTGATCCCGCCCACAGCGCTTGCGGCTTCCAAGCCGAAATTGTCGTCAAAGGTTATGGCGACGAATTGCGGCACCTCGGCCGGTTTAAGGCCCGCGGGAGGCATGCGCGACCAGGGCATTCCCCTCGAAGAGTGCGCGATGTTGCCGTCCGCGCCGCGGCTGCTTGCTTCGGTGAGTAATAGCACTGGCACGCCGACAAGCAGACTGATGAGAAGCAAAGCCGCTGCGGCTCGGTGTGGGCGCGTCGCGGTGAATAAGCGGCGGGCGTGTCTCAATCGGGTCCCTGCTTCCGAAGGCGAGTGATACCATATAGAAATCAACGGCCATCGCATACTGCGAGATATTAGAGTCGGGCGGGCCTCCGATTCATGCGTGCTAGAGTGAAGCGGAGTGGCCCATCAGTAGTACCAGTATGAGTTTGATCGACACCCGCCATCACCAGCTGTTTCCCGTGCTCGACGCGGGCCAGATCGAGACGGCCAAGCGGTTCGCGAGCGGGCCTGCGCGGGCGTTTGCTCCGGGCGAGGTCGTGTTCGACGTGGGCGAGAGTCATGCGCCGGCTTGGCTCGTACTCAGGGGCTCGATCGATGTGGTGCGCCGAGACGCCCTTAATCGCGAGGCGGCGATCACCAGCCATCACGCCGGACAATTCTCGGGCGAGGTGAGCCAGCTCGCCGGGCGCCAATCGCTCGCGTCGGGCCGGGCCGGCGCGGAAGGCTGCACCGCAATGCCCTTCGACGCCGCGCATGTGCGGGCGTTGATGATCGGCTCTGCCGAGGTTGGCGAGATCATGATGCGCGCTTTCATCCTGCGGCGTATGGGGCTTCTCGAGGAGGGCGGCGTCGGCTCGGTGCTGATCGGCGTTCCGGGCACCGCGGACCTCGTGCGGCTGCAAGGATTTCTCGGTCGCAACGGTTATCCCTGCACGGTACTCGACGCCTCCAGTGACGCCGAAGCCCGCGCCGTGATCGAACAGTCTGGCGTATTGCCGGAGGAGCTGCCGATCATGCTTTGCCCGAATGGGACCCTGCTAAGAGGGCCCAGCGATGTAGAGGCCGGGGCCTGTCTCGGCATCACCCCTGAGCTCGACCCGGACACGGTCTATGACGTGGCCGTGGTGGGTGCCGGTCCTGCGGGGCTTGCGGCTGCGGTCTATGCTGCGTCCGAGGGCCTATCCGTTCTCGTGCTCGACAGCCGCGCCTTTGGCGGGCAGGCGGGGGCCTCGGCGCGCATCGAGAACTATCTCGGCTTCCCCACCGGCATCTCCGGCATGAGCCTTGCCGGCCGCGCCTTCAACCAGGCGCTGAAATTCGGCGCTGAGATTGCCATCCCTCTCGAAGTGGCGCGGCTCGATTGTGGCGGATCGGACAAGAGTTGCGACGGGGCCCTCAAGCTCGAGCTCACCAACGGCAATGCCGTACGCGCCCGCACCGTGGTGGTCGCGTCCGGCGCGCGCTACCGCCGGCCCCCGATCGAAAATCTGCCCATCTTTGAGGGCGCCGGAGTGTCCTACTGGGCCTCGCCCGTCGAGGCCAAATTGTGCGAGGGCGAGGAGGTGGCGCTGGTCGGCGGTGGCAATTCGGCTGGCCAGGCGGTGGTCTTCCTCGCGCCCAAAGTGAAGCGGCTTCATCTCGTGGTGCGCGGGGAGGGATTGGAAGCCTCCATGTCCCGCTATCTCATCGACCGCATCGCGGCGCTGCCCAATGTGGAGCTGCACACTCGCACCGAGGTGGTGGGGCTCGAAGGCGACGCGGCAAGCGGCCTCACGGGTGCGGTGTTCCGCGACCGCGCCACGGGCGAGAAGCATGCCTGTCCGCTTCGCCATCTCTTTTTGTTCATCGGCGCCGACCCGAATGCCGCCTGGCTCGAGGATTGTGTCGCGGTGGACAGCAAGGGCTTCGTCGTTACCGGAGCGGAGTTTGGCGAGGGCGTTGGCGTCGCCGATCGCGCTGTATTGCCGCTTGAGACGAGCTGGCCCGGCGTCTTCGCCATCGGCGATGTGCGGGCCGGCTCGACCAAGCGCGTGGCGGCGGCAGTGGGCGAGGGCGCGGCCGTGGTGGCGCAAATCCACAGCGTGCTGGCCGCAAACGCCTGACGTCATGCACGGTTTGCGCCCGCCCATGAGACAGCTCCCTCTCGCCAAGGTCTACCAGCTGATCGAGCCCGGGTCCGTGGTCCTGCTCACGACCGCTGCGAAGGGCCGCGCCAACGTCATGACCATGTCCTGGCACATGATGGTGGATTTCGAGCCGCCGCTCATCGCCTGCATCGTCAGCGAGGGCGACTACAGCTTTGCCGCGTTACGGGCGACCAGGGAATGCATGATCTCGATTCCTGCTCTGCGACTGGCGCCCAAAGTGGTGAAGGTCGGCAATTCGTCGGGCCGCGAGATCGACAAACTCGCGGCCTTCGGCCTCACCCCCGTCGCGGCCGAGCGCGTCAAGGCGCCGCTCATCGCCGAATGCATGGCCAATCTCGAATGCACGGTGACCGATACGAGCCTCGTTGGCCGCTATGACCTTTTCATCCTCGAAGTGGTCAAGGCCTGGGCCGATGCCAAGCAGAAGAACCCCAAAACATCCACCATCATGGCTACGGCACGTTCGTGGCGGACGGCCGCACGCTCAAGCTGAAATCGAATATGCGGTTGGCAAGGAGCTGGGTTAGCTGAGCGCGCGGATCTTGAAGGGGAGGCCACCCTTGGGGCAGAGGGTCACGGTGGCGTGGATCTTCGCCGGCACCGGTCCCACATATTCCGGCGTGAAGCGACGCAGCAGCTGCACCAGCGCGAGCGTATTCTCGATCTGCGACAGCGCTCCTCCGATGCAGGCGCGCTTGCCCGCCGCAAAGGGCAGGTAGCTGTATTTCACCCGCTTCTTGCTCCGCTCCGGCGCGAAGCGCTCGGGATCGAACTTCTCCGGCTCGTCCCAATATTTCGGGCTGTGATGGGCGATATAGGTGAGGATCACCACCTTATCGCCAGCCTTGATCTTGTGGCCCTCGATCTCGTCGTCGCCCGCGGCGATGCGGATCAGCGCCCAGATCGGCGGGAACAGCCGCATGGTCTCCTGGATGACCATGCGCGTGAAGCCGAGCTGCTGCACCTGTTGCCACTCCGGATCGCGCTCGCCGCACACGGCGCGTGCCTCGGCGCGGATACGCTCGAGCGCCTCGGGGTGCATCGACAAGAGATAGAGCGACCAGGCGAGCGTCAGCGCCGTGGTCTCCGTGCCGGCCCAGAGATATTGTTTCATCTCGTCGATCACCTGCTGGCGATCGAATTCGGGGAAATTCGGGTCGGCTTCGGCCGCTTCCAGCATCTTGAACAGCGTTTTCTCGCGATGCTCGAGCACGCTCGCGCCGATCACGGTGTCGGGGATCGAGCCCCAGATCTCCATGGCCTTGGCCGCGTCTTCCTGCGTGATCTCGATGAGCTCACCGCTCACCTTCTTCAGGCGAATGGATTTGTGGTTCATCACGTCGGTGTAGGTCTTGACCTGGCCGAAGACGAAATGCGGGTTGAAGGGCATCTCGCGGTCGAACAGCGCCTTGCACACCATCTCGGCGGCGAGCGTCCAGGTCTCCTCCACCATCTCGATGGTCTCGCCGGTGGAGGCGAACTTCGCCCAGCGATCCATCTTCGAGCGGATGGCCGACATGAGGTACGGGAAATACGCCTCGAACATGTTCGGGTGGAAGGCGGGTTGCTGGGGCGCGCGGATCTTCTGCCAGAGCGCGCCGTCGACGGTGATCATGCTCTTGCCGAAGATGGGCCGCAGTCCGTCGAAATATTTGGTGTAATTGTCGGCGTTGCTCACGAGCACGCGTTCGGCGTGAGCCGGCTCGCTCAGCAGCACAATGCGCTGGTTCTTGAGGTTGATGGGGATGACGCCGCCGTATTTGTCGCTGAGCGCCATGAGAACCTGCATGGGGTTCTCTTGGGCGAGCAGCGGCGTCAGCTTGAACCAGATGCTCTGCTCTTCGCCGAGCCCATGGGAGGGTGCATAGGCAGCCGTCATATCCGCCATTTACGCCTTTCCCCTTTCTCCATGGTCAATGTTCGGGCGCGTCGGGCCGTGCCAGGCCCAGTCGCATCAAGGCGCGGAAAAAGCCAAGGGTCGCCTCCACGCCGAATGGCCGCGTTCGCGCATGGCAGCGCCGAACGGCCTCGAACTACGCCAGTCTCTAACATCCGGTCGGCGGCATTGTCCATCATTGGCACAACGATTAGCCCCGCATCTTGTAGTGCGACATGCCGCCACGTCTAGAAGATGATCTTACGGCCCTTAATGATTTGGATCAAAGCGTTCAAGGAAGGGCGGCAAAAAGAGCGCCGATTGCTCCGGTTCTGCTCCCGTCGCTACCACACGCTCGCCTTCGATGCGGACGGCGCCTGAAGCAACCAGCGCAAGCGCATGAGGATAAAGGTGATGCTCGGCTTGCAGCACGCGGGCCGCGAGCGTGTCGGGCGTATCGTGGGCGAGCACCGCGACGGTGGCTTGGGCGACGATGGGGCCCGCATCCATCTCCGCCCGAACCATATGCACCGTGCAGCCGCTGACCTTGGCACCGGCTTCGATGACGCGCTGATGGGTGTGGAGCCCTTTGAAGTCGGGGAGCAGGGAGGGGTGAATGTTAAGGTGGCGGTCGCGCCAGCGCTCGACGAAGCCTTCGGTGTGCAGCCGCATGAAGCCGGCGTTGCAGAGAAGCTCTACGCGCGCCGCGCTGAGCGCCTGATCGAGCGTGGCGTCGAAGGCTTCGCGCGAAGCGAAGTCCTTATGATTGATGGTGAGGGTGGGAATGTCGGCCACCTCGGCGCGGGCCAGGCCTGCTGCTTCCGGCACGTTGGACACGACCAACACGATCTCGGCGGGATAGTCGGGCGCCTTGCAGGCCTCGATCAAGGCCTGGAGGTTGGAGCCGCGGCCGGAGATGAGGACGCCGACGCGCTTCCGGGTCACAATGGTCCCCTAGCAAACTTGCCCTTGAATTCAATCGGCTGCTTGCCCTTGCGCGGGATGAGGCGCCCGATCGCGCGCGGCGCTTCGCCCTGATCGCTGAGTGACTTCGCAACGCGCTTGGTATCGCTGGCAGCAACGACGATCACCATGCCGATGCCGCAGTTGAACGTCCGGAGCAGCTCAGGCGTCTTGAGTCCCGCCTCCGCTTGCAGCCAGGTGAAGACCGGGGGCAACGTGACGGCGCTAAGGTCGATCTCCGCCGCGAGCGCGTCGGGCAGCACGCGCGGAATATTGTCCGTGAGCCCCCCGCCGGTGATGTGGGCGAGCGCCTTGACGGCGCCGGTTGTGCGAATCGTGTTAAGGATCTGCCGCACATAGATGCGGGTCGGCGTGAGGAGAGCTTCGCCTAGCGTCTTGCGTTGCTCAAAGGGCGCCGGGTCGCTCCAGCTCAAGCCCGCTTGCTCCACCACGCGGCGGACGAGAGAGAAGCCGTTGGCATGTACACCCGAGGAGGGCAGTGCGAGGATCACGTCTCCGGCGTCGAGGTCGGTGCGTGGCAAGAGGTTTCCACGCTCGACCGCACCAACGGCAAAGCCCGCGAGGTCGTAGTCGCCCTCCTGGTAGAGCCCCGGCATCTCGGCTGTCTCGCCGCCAATCAGGGCAGCTCCAGCCTCCTTGCAGCCCTTCGCAATGCTCGCGATGACCCTCTCGGCCACCCCCACATCAAGCTTGCCGCACGCGAAATAGTCGAGAAAGAACAAAGGCTCCGCCCCCTGCACGACGAGGTCGTTGACGTTCATGGCGACGAGGTCGACGCCGATCCCGTCATGGGCGCCGGTTTCAATGGTGAGCTTCAGCTTGGTGCCGACGCCGTCGGTCGCGGCCACGAGCACGGGATCAGAAAAGCCGCATGCCTTCAGGTCGAAGAGGCCGCCGAAGCCTCCGATGCCGCCGAGCAAGCCCGGACGCCTGGTCCTCGCAGCCAAAGGGCCGATGGCCTTGACCAGCGCATTGCCGGCGTCGATATCGACACCTGCCTCGCGGTAGGTCGTGGGCGCTTTGCTCTTGGGTTTGGTCGGCACCTTGGCGTCACTTGAGGGGTGCAACTGCGCGGGGTTTTCGCATAAACAAGTGAGGCTCGCTACCCGTCAAGCGCCAGCGCGGCCCTTGCGGCGTCATATTTCCAATGTTTACCGGTCCCTGGTCGGCGCCGCCGGCTCGATCGACAGAGTTCGCCATGACCTTTACCCCTCCACATCCCAACGCTTTGGCGCTCGCCACGCTGGCGCTTCTGCTCGCGACGGGGGTGCGGGGCCTGAGCCCGGCAGCCGCCGAGGAGGGGCCCTACGCCGTGTCCAAGCTCGTGGTGGATACTACGGCCAAGGATGCGGTAGCCGCCAAGGGAAGGGGCATGGCGGAGGCCGAAGCGCGCGCCGTCCGCATCGTGCTCAAGCGCCTCGTACCTTTCGCGGCTTACCCGCAGCTGCCTGACCTCACCCAGGACGATGTCGAGGAGATGGTCAAGAATGTCTCCTTCCGCCGCGAGCAGAACTCCACCACCCGCTATCTCGCCACCCTCGATGTCAGCATCAATGAGGACGCCGTGAAGCAGCTGCTGACGACCAACAAGATTCCCCATAGCGAGACGCTGGGGCCGAGGATCGCGATTCTTCCGGTTGTATTCGAGGGCGACGCCGTCAAACGCGAGGGTGCCGGCGGCTGGTGGCAAGCTTGGACCGATCTCGATCTTTCCCACAGCATGGTGCCGGCCGATCTCGTCGATCTCCAGCCAAGCCTCGATGCGGCCACTCTCAAGGCCATCCTTGCCGGCAATGGCGCCGCCTATGCCAAGGTCAGAGGCGAGTATGGGGATGGGCCCCTCGTCATCGCCGTGGGCGAGGGCGTCGAGGGCGCCAAGTTCGTTACAAGACTTGTCGGTGTCGACGGGGTGGGTGAGATCAACTTTGGACGCACCGACCAGGTCCAAGGGGGCGATTTCAAGACGGCGGCCCGGAACGCCGCGAGCTTCGGCTTCGGCGTGCTGGAGGGCCGCTGGAAGGTAATGCAGTCAGCGCCATCGCAACAGGCGAGCCGCCAGGAAGGCGCCCGCGGGGCGCCGCAAGGCGAACCCGAGAGGAACGTGGTGGCGATGGTGGAGTTTTCTGGGTTGAAGGAATGGCAGGAGATGCGCGCGCAGCTGATGAATATTGCCGGCATCCAAGGGCTCGAGGTCAACACGCTCTCGGCGCGATCCGCCTCGATTACTTTCGACTACGCGGGCTCGCTCGGCCATTTGCAAAAGGAGCTCGACCAGCACGGCTTCATCTTCGAGAATCGGGAGGACAATCTCGTCGTCCGGGCGCGCTGAGCCTCGTGGCGGTCAAGTGCTCATAAATCTGCTAGATCTTAGGACTTCAATAGCTTGAGTCGGTGTTTGGTGGGGACGACCCCTGGAGTTTGAGCGCTGGTGAACATCCCCAATACGCTGACCTTGGCGCGAATCGTTTCGGTGCCGCTCGTCGTGTGGCTGATTATCACCCATGAGATGTCGGCCGCTTTCGTGCTGTTCCTGCTCGCCGGGCTGTCGGACGCGGCCGACGGCTATCTCGCCAAGCGCTTTGGCTGGCACACCGAGCTTGGCGCCTATCTCGACCCCATTGCCGACAAGGCGCTGCTGGTCAGCATCTATATTACCCTCGGCCTTTCCGGTCATTTGCCCGCCTGGCTCGTGATCGCCGTGGTGAGCCGCGACATCCTAATCATCGGGGCCTTTATCCTGTCGTGGATGCTGTCGCGACCGGTCACCGTCTATCCGCTCCTCGTGAGCAAGGCCAACACGCTGTCCCAGATCGTCCTGGCCGGCCTCGTCTTGGCGGAACTTGGTCTCGGGCTCGGGCTCGAGCCGATGGTGATCGTCTTCGTCTGGATTACGGGTGCCCTCACTATCCTATCCGCGAGCGCCTATTTCTGGACGTGGCTCAGGCATATGGCGAGCTATGAGCCGGAACCGGCCCCGCTTCCCTCCCGCAACAGCGGGCGCGAGCCGATCAAGACGGGGCAGCGCTCGCGGGTCAGGGCCTCGTGACCCTCGATCAGCTCACCCTCGATTTGCCGCATCGTGCCACTCATGGCGCAGAAGATTTCCTGGTCAGCGCATGCAACCTTGCCGCCGTCCGCCTGATCGACGCCTGGCCCGATTGGCAGGATCCGGTGCAGCTCCTGATCGGGCCAGCGGCGAGCGGGAAGACGCATCTCGCCCGCGTCTGGCAGGCGCGGTCCGGGGCCCGTGCGCTCACCGATGCGAGCCTCGATATGACCCTCATCGAGGGCGCTGGCGAGGGGGCGGCGCTGGTCGTGGAGGACATCGACCGCGGCGGCTATGACGAGAAGGCGCTGTTTCACTCATTGAACTTGGCCCGGGAGAGGGGTCTCAGCCTGCTGCTGACGTCCCGTGACGCGCCCTCCCGCTTGGGCTGCGCGTTGCCGGATCTCCTGTCCCGGCTCAATGGCCTGCCTGTGGTGCAGATCGGGGCTCCGGACGAGGCCCTGTTGAAGACCGTGATGCTCAAACACTTCGCCGATCGGCAGCTCGATATCGACCCCAAGGCGCTCGATTTTCTTGCGCTTCGCATCGACCGCTCCCTTGCCGCGGCGGCGCTTGTCGTGGAAGCAGTGGACCGGGCGGCGCTGGCCACGGGGCGCAAGATTAGCCGCCAGCTCATTGCCGAAGCCTTGGCTGTTACGGCTCCGCCCGACGAGGGGGCCGGCGGCTGAACCAAGAGGCGGCGAGGCTCCCGAGACGGCTGGGAATGGCCGGGAGCGTAACGCTAATGATACAGTTCTGGGGGTAAGCTCGTCCGACAGGAATAGGGCGAGCCGAAACCGCGGAAATCGCGAGGCAATTTATGAACTTACCAGACCGGGTGCAGTCTCTCGATGCGGGCGCCGGCGTTGCCGCGTTCGGGCCGAGCCGGTTCGTCAACCGCGAGCTGTCATGGCTGCATTTCAACAAGAGAGTGCTGGAAGAGGCGGAGAACGAGCGCCACCCGCTGCTTGAGCGTCTACGCTTCCTCTCCATCTCCGCCTCGAATCTCGACGAGTTCTACATGGTGCGCGTCGCGGGTCTGCGCGGTCAGGTGGTCGCCGGCATCGAGACGCCGAGCCAGGATGGGCTCACGCCCACCGAGCAGCTCGACAAGATCAACCGCTTCGTCGCCGAGCTGACCGCGGAGCAGCAGGAGGACTGGGTCACGCTCGAAGGGCTGCTGGCCACGGCAGGCATCCATGTGCTCCAAGCTGATCAGCTCTCCCACTCCGAGCGGGCTTGGCTCGAGGAGCACTTCCTCAATCACATCTTCCCCGTGCTCACGCCGATCGCGGTCGATCCGGCCCATCCGTTTCCGTTTATCGCGAATTTCGGTTTTACCTTGGGGCTCGAGCTCGTGCGCGAAGGGTCCTTGCGGGCCATGCACGCGCTTTTGCCGATTCCGGCGCAGCTCAATCGCTTCATCCGCTTGCCGGGCGACAAGGGGGCCGATGCGCCGATTAGGTTTATCAGGCTTGAGACCGTGGTCGGTACTTTCGTGTCGCGCCTCTTTCCCGGCTATCGCGTGCGTAGCCAAGGCGCGTTCCGGGTCCTGCGCGATAGTGACATCGAGGTGCAGGAAGAGGCCGAAGATCTCGTGCGGCTATTCGAGTCGGCGCTGAAACGCCGACGCCGCGGCTCGGTGATCAGGCTGGAGATCGAGGCCTCGATGCCCTCGCGCTTGCAGCGTTTCGTCATGCAAGAGCTCAAGGTCTCGGAGCGCGAGTGCTTCGTGCAAAAGGGACTGATCGGGCTTGCCGACACCGGCCAGCTGATCGTGGCCGAGCGACCTGATCTCAAATTCGAGCCCTATAACAGCCGCTTCCCGGAACGCATTCGCGAGCATCAGGGCGATTGCTTCGCCGCGATCCGCAAGAAGGACATCGTCGTCCACCACCCTTACGAATTGTTCGACGTGGTGTTGCAGTTCCTCAAACAGGCAGCTGCCGATCCCGACGTCGTTGCGATCAAATGGACGCTGTACCGCACGAGCAAGAGTTCGCCGATCATCGAGCCCCTGAAAGAAGCGGCGGAAGCCGGCAAGTCGGTGACCGTCGTGGTCGAGCTCAAAGCTCGCTTCGACGAGGAGGCCAACATCAAATGGGCGCGCGATCTCGAAAGTGCGGGCGTCCAGGTGGTCTACGGCTTCCTCGAGCTCAAGACCCACGCCAAGCTAAGCCTGATCGTGCGGCGCGAGCGGGGCGAGCTTGCCACCTATTGCCATGTGGGCACCGGCAACTATCACCCGGTCACCGCCAAGATCTATACCGATCTCTCCTTCTTCACTGCCGACCGCGCCATCGGCAACGACCTGTCGCGCATCTTCAATTTCGTGACGGGCTACGCCGAGCCGGCCGAGCTCGAGGCGATGGCCGTCTCGCCGCACGGCATCAAGGCGCGCATCATCGATCATATCCGCGAGGAGATGTATCACGCCAAGGCAGGGCGCCCCGCGGCGATCTGGATGAAGATGAACTCGCTCGTCGACGCCGAGATCATCGACGCGCTGTATGAGGCAAGCCAGGCGGGCGTGGAGATCGATCTCGTCGTGCGCGGAATTTGCTGCCTCAGGCCCGGTGTGCCGCATCTTTCCGAGACTATCCATGTGAAAAGCATCATCGGCCGGTTCCTTGAGCATTCGCGCATTTATTGCTTCGGCGCGGGACACGGCCTTCCCCACCGCAAGGCGGTGGTCTATATCAGCTCTGCCGACATGATGCCGCGCAACCTCGACCGTCGGGTGGAAGCCATGGTGCCGATCAAGAACCCCACGGTGCACGAGCAGATCGTCGATCAAATCATGGTCGCCAATCTCAAGGACAATGTGCAGAGCTGGCGGTTGCGTCCAGACGGCAGCTCCGAACGAATGAAGCCGGGAAAACAGGAACCTTTCAGCGCGCAGAACTATTTCATGACTAATCCGAGCCTATCCGGACGCGGGACGTCCCTGAACGAGGACATGCCGCCACGCGTGTCGCGCTTAGCCGAGACGGGCTGACGCAAATTTCGCCTCAGAGCTCATGGTGCGCAGGACCGAATTGAGCCCCATCGCGGTAGTCGACATCGGATCGAACTCGGTTCGGCTCGTCGTCTATGAGGGTGCGACCCGGGCTCCGAGCCCGTTGTTCAACGAGAAGGTGCTGTGCGGCCTCGGGCGCACGCTCGCCTCGACCGGGAGGCTCTCCGCCGACGCCATCCCGCGGGCGCTCAGGGCGCTTCGACGCTTTCGCGCGCTCATCGACCAGGTCGGCGCCGGGCGGGTCGAGGTCATTGCCACGGCGGCGGCGCGCGAGGCGGAGAACGGGTCTGAGTTCATAGCGCAGGCCGAGCGCTCCCTCCATGCACCGATTCATGTGCTTACAGGCAGGGAGGAGGCCGAGCTTGCTGCCTTGGGCGTCATCGCCGGCATCCATGGCGCCGATGGCATCGTCGGTGATCTCGGAGGCGGCAGCCTCGAGCTGATCGACGTGAGTGACGGCCAGCCCGGGCAAGCCGCCACGCTTCCCCTCGGCAGCTTGCGCCTGATCGACGCTTCTGGCGGCAGCCTGAAAAAAGCGCGTGAGATCGTCGACGCGGAGCTCGCCAAGATCGATTGGTTGGACCGGGGCAGGGGACGCGACTTCTACGCCATCGGCGGCACTTGGCGGGCGCTGGCGCGTCTGCACATGGTGCAGACCAATTATCCCTTGAGCGTAATGCACAATTACAAGATCGACGCCGCCGATGCTCTGAAATTCGCGGCCCTGCTCGACCATCAGTCGCAGAGCTCGCTTGCCGGCATCCGCGACATCTCCAGCGCGCGGCGCGAAACGGTGCCCTATGGCGCGCTCGTGCTCGAGCGGCTGCTCAAGCAGATGAAGCCGAAGTCCGTCGTCGTGTCGGTGTTCGGCATTCGCGAAGGTCTGCTCTATAGCCTTTTGCGGGAGGACGAACGGCACAGGGATTCGCTCATCGCCGCTTGCGAGGACTTGGCGCGGGACCGGTCCCGCTCGCTCGACAGTGCCTATGAGCTCTGCTTCTGGACCGATACCTTGTTCCGGACGCCGGGTCTGCAGGAGACACCGGAGCAGACTCGGTTGCGCCACGCAGCCTGCCTGCTCTCCGATATCGGCTGGCGGGCGCATCCCGACTATCGGGGGATTCAAAGCCTGAATCTCGTGGCGCACGGCAATTTCGTCGGCGTCGATCATGCCGGCCGTGCGTTCCTCGCGCTCACCGTTTATTTCCGAGCTGAGGGGGCCGTCAAAGACGAGCTCAGCCAGAGCATGATGCAGCTCGTGGACAAGGACATGCTGAAGCGTGCGCGCATTCTCGGTGCCGCCTTCCGCGCCACGCATATGGTGTCGGCCGCCATGCCCGGCGTGCTCACCAACACGCCGATCACTTACGAAGGTAACCGGCTCGTCTGGACCCTGCCCGAGCCGTATTCCAATCTCGAGGGGGAGCGGGTGGAACGCAGGTTCCAGGAGCTTGCCAAGCTGCTCGATCGCGACGGCGAGATCCGCGTCGGCTCCTCTGTCCAGCTCGCTGCGAGCTAGAGCTTGCTGGACGAGCGCGCCTTTCCCAACGCATTATGCGATAAGGGAATCGCGAGCCCCAACCCCGCATGAGCCCAGGCCGCAAACCGCAGCAGAAAAATCAATAGATGGCAGAGGATCCCTATTCCGTTCTTGGCGTCCCGCGTGCGGCAAGCGCCGACGACATCGCCAAGGCGTACCGCAAGCTCGCCAAGAAATGGCATCCGGACCTGAATCCGGGGGACAAGGCGGCGGAGGAGAAGTTCAAGCAGGTCGCCGCCGCCAACGATATCCTGAGCGATCCAGACAAACGCGGGCGTTACGACCGCAGCGAGATCGACGCGAGCGGCCAGGAGCGGCCGCAGCAGCGTTACTACCGCGAATATGCCGGCGGCGATGACGGCGCACGCTACCGTTCCAGCGCGGGCTTCGAGGACCTTGGCGCTTTCAGCGACCTGTTCGGCGACGTGTTCTCGCGGCGCGGCGGCGGGCGGGGCGGCCAGCACTTCTCCATGCGCGGGTCGGATGCGCAGTACAGGCTCGAGATCGATTTCCTCGAGGCGGTGAACGGCGCCAAGAAGCGCATCACGCTTCCCGATGGCGGCACGCTCGATGTGACGCTGCCCGCCGACGTTGCCGACGGACAGGTGCTGAGGCTCAAGGGCAAGGGGATGCCCGGCATGGGCGACGGTGAGCCGGGCGATGCGCTGGTCGAGATCATGATCAGGCCGCACCCTGTGTTCAAGCGCGAGGGGGACGACATCCTCGTCGAGGTGCCGATCACCTTCGATGAGTTTGTGCTCGGCGGCAAGGTCGAGGTGCCGACGATCACGGGCCGAGTTTTCGCAACGGTGCCGCCCGGCGCCAACACGGGGCAGACGCTTCGGCTGAAGGGTCGCGGCATCAAAAGGAAGGGCGGGTACGGCGATCAGCTGGTCAAGCTCGAGGTGGTCATGCCGGAGCGCGTCGATCCGGAGCTCAAGGCTTTCGCGGAAGGGTGGCGGGAGAAGCACCGCTACGATCCGCGGCGGAAGCTGAAGGAGCAGGCATGATGCTGAGCGAGCGCGATGTCGTGGCAAGGGTGCAGGACCTCACCGTGACGCGGCTCAGGGTGTGGGTGCGGCAGGGCTGGATCAGGCTTGCGCCCACGCAAGGCTTCTCCGAGGCCGATATCGCGCGGGCGGCGCTGATCCGCGATCTCGAGGACCAACTCGGCTTCGCCGAGGAGGATGTTCCGGTGCTGCTCAGCCTGATCGATCAGATTCACGGGCTCAGATCGGAGCTGAAGGGTCTGATTGAGGCGCTGGACGAGCTTCCCGAGGATGCGCGTGCCACGGTTCGGCTGCGCATCGCCACACGGAAGGGGGGCGGCCGCTAGGGGATTGGGGCGGCGGGCTCACTCGCGGTGAGCTTGGGGCTAACCTCTGCCTCTTGCTGGATCGGCCGGCAGCACCACCACCTCGCCTTGGCTGATGGCAAGCGCGAGCTCGCCTCGCTTCAGAGCCAGCGCATCGTCCCCGAACAGCTTCCTCCGCCAGCCTCGCAACACGGGCACATCGGCGTCGTCGGAACGCGCGATCGCTTCGAGCTCGTCGCTCGTCGCGATCAGCTTCGGCGCCACGCCATGACGTCCCGCGGTGGCCTTGAGCAGCACCCGCAGCAAGTCCACCACGGCCTGCGCCTCGGGGGGCATGGGCTCGCCCCGCTCGATCGGCGGGACGGTTTTCATGTCGCGCTGCAGCCCGCGGGCCACGGTCTCGAGCACGGCACGCCCGCGGGAGGAGCGGGCAAAGCCGTTATGCAGGGTGCGCAGCGAGCCCAAATCCTCGGCCGTCCGAGGCGCCTGGCTCGCGATGTCGTACAGCGCTTCGTCCTTCAGGATGCGCGAACGAGGCACGTCCTGGCTCTGCGCCTCGCGCTCGCGCCAGGCGGCAAGCTCCATGAGCAGGGCAAGCGCTTTTGGAGTCTTGACGCGCATCTTGAGCCGTCTCCACGCCTGCTCGGGATGCAGCTGATAAGTGGTGGGGTCGGTGAGCACCGCCATTTCCTCATTGAGCCAGCTCTCCCGCTCGGAGCGGTCGAGCTGGTCCTTGAGCTTGGGGTAGAGGTCGCGCAGATGCACGACGTCGCCCAACGCATAGGTGAGCTGGCGCTCCAAGAGCGGGCGCCGGCTCCAATCGGTGAAGCGCGAGCTCTTGTCGAGGTTGCGGTTGAGCAGCCGCTTCGCCAGCATGGAATAGCTCACGGCCTCGCCGAAGCCGCACACCATGGCCGCGACCTGGGTGTCGAAAATCGGGTGCGGGACGACGCCCGCGAGGTGGTGGACGATCTCAATGTCCTGGCGGGCGGAATGGAAGACCTTGAGGACCCGCTCGTTCATCATGAGCTCGAAGAAGGGCGCGAGGTCGAGCTCGGGCGAGAGGCTGTCGATGAGCACCTCGGTGCCATCGGCGGCCATCTGGATGAGGCAGAGCTTCGGCCAGAAGGTCTGCTCCCGCATAAACTCGGTATCGAGCGCAACAAAGGACGCTTGGGCCAGCCGCTTGCATGCTGCGGCAAGCTCGTCCGTACGCGTGATGAGATCCATGTCCGGGTCGATATAGCCCAAGGTCGGGCAAAAGGCCAAGGCAGCAATGCAGCAGGTGTAGTCAATGGGGGTGCTCGCCTTGACAAACCCGCGTGTCCCATGAGCTGTTGCGCCCGGGCGACTGGAGGCAGCGCGCAGTGGAAAGCGCAATCGCTAACCCGGGACCGACGGTGTTCCGAGGGTTTTGGCATGGGGCAGAGCTCAGCCCCCACCATATTCTTTGCCTGAACAGTTTTCTGGCGAGGGGCTGCCGCGTCGAGGTCTTCAGCTATGAGCCCAAGCGGAGGAAGTGGAATCCAATTCTATGGTGGAGGGTGTCCGATCTGAAGCATCCAGGATACCCGGAGCGGGGCAAGACATTGACGCAGGACATCGTGGGAGACCGGTACGTCGATCACACGTCGGGATTTTCGCATTTCTTCCTGTGTCCGACGGTTTATGAGGTCGAACTCTCCCGGTATGTCGAGTGTGCCTGTGCCGGCTGTGTCTCGATTGGGCAGGCGCCTACCCGTCTTCATCCCTCTATTGATCAATACTTAGTGCCTTCCACGGGCCAGGCGAGGGAACTGGTTCGGACCCTGACGAAAGATGGAGCCGAATTGCGTGAACGAGCCGCTGGGTATCGCAGTTTGATGCGGACGTTGCGTGACCCGGCGAAACTCGCCTCCGATCTCGAGGATCAAATCCGCCGCTTTGTTTGACGCAGTGGTCGCTTCCCCGCTCCACCTTGACAAAGCCCGGCACGCATGCGCTGTTCCGCGGCTATTTCCAGCTCATCGCAGCGCACAAGATTTAGCGTTCGTTCCTAATGCACCCTTATCGCACCAAGACCTGCGGCGAGCTTCGGCAGAAGGATGTGGGTCAGACGGTCCGCCTCTCGGGCTGGGTGCATCGCTTGCGCGATCATGGCGGGCTCCTGTTCATCGACCTGCGCGACCATTACGGCATCACCCAATGCGTAGCGGACCCCAAGTCCCCCGCCTTCGCCGATGCCGAGACGCTGAAGCCAGAATGGGTGGTGCGCGTCGATGGTGAGGTGGTGGCGCGCTCCCCCGACACCATCAACCCCAACCTGCCAACCGGCGAAGTCGAGGTGAGGATCAAGGCACTCGAGGTGCTGGCGGAAGCGGCCGAGCTGCCGCTTCCGGTGTTCGGCGAGCCGGAATACCCGGAGGACACGCGGCTCAAATACCGCTTCCTCGACCTCAGGCGCGAGCGCCTCCACCGCAATATCATGAAGCGGCAGGACATCGTCTGGTCTTTGCGCAACCGCATGCGCGAGTCGGGCTTCTTCGAGTTTCAGACCCCGATCCTTACCGCGTCGTCACCGGAGGGCGCACGCGACTATCTCGTGCCGTCGCGCACCCACCCCGGCAAGTTCTACGCGCTGCCGCAGGCGCCGCAGCAGTTCAAGCAGCTGATCATGATCGCGGGCTTCGATCGCTACTTTCAGATCGCGCCGTGCTTCCGCGACGAGGATGCACGCGCCGACCGCTCGCCGGGGGAGTTCTACCAGCTCGATATCGAGATGAGCTTCGTCACCCAGGAGGATGTGTTTGCTGCGGTCGAGCCCGTCTTGCGCGGGCTGTTCGAGGAGTTCGGTCAAGGCAAGAGCGTGACGCCGAAATTCCCGCGCATCGCTTACGCCGACGCCATGCGCAAATACGGCACCGACAAGCCGGACTTGCGCAACCCGATCGAGATGGAAGACGCGACCGAGCACTTCCGCGGCGGAGGTTTCAAGCTGTTCGCCGGCATGATCGAGATGGACGTGAATACGCGCGTTTGGGCGATTCCGGCCAAGGGCGGCGGATCACGCGCCTTGTGCGACCGCATGAATGCCTGGGCGCAAGGCGAGGGCCAGCCGGGGCTCGGCTATGTCTTCTGGCGCGATGGGGAGGGAGCCGGGCCGATCGCCAAGAATCTCGGACCTAAGCGGACGGGCGCCTTGCGCGATCAGCTTGGCCTTGGCGATGGCGACGCCGCGTTCTTCGTCGCCGGCCTGCCCAAGGAATTCGCGGATTTCGGCGGTCGCGCGCGCACGCATATCGGCACCGAGCTCGGCCTCATCGCGCAAGACCGCTTCGCGTTCTGCTGGATCGTCGACTTCCCGATGTATGAGTGGAACGAGGAAGAGAAGAAGATCGACTTCTCGCACAATCCCTTCTCGATGCCGCAAGGGGGCTTGGAGGCGCTTCTCACCAAGGAGCCGGAGGACATCCTCGCCTATCAATATGACGTGGTGTGCAACGGGATCGAGCTGTCATCCGGCGCCATCCGCAACCACAAGCCGGAGATCATGGAGAAGGCCTTCGCCATTGCCGGTTACTCCAAGGAGCAGCTGGAGGCGCGGTTCGGCGGCATGCTGCGCGCGCTGCACTATGGCGCGCCACCCCATGGCGGCATTGCACCCGGCGTCGACCGCATGGTCATGCTGCTGTGCGGGGAGGAGAATTTGCGCGAGGTGGTGATGTTCCCGATGAACCAGCAGGCGGAGGACCTGCTCATCGGTGCGCCCTCGGAGGCCTTAACTAAGCATCTGAAAGAGCTGCATATTAAGCTCGATTTGCCGAAGAAATAACCGCCAACCCCTCGGGGCGCCCGTGGCCTAAACCAGACTCCGTTTTATCGCTTGGCGAAAGGTAGAGTCATTTCATATCGTTAGCGCCAAGGGCTCACGGCTTGGCATAATGAGAGCCCGCCTAGGAGGAACCTATGCGCCATCGAGTCGTCCTCGCCGCCGTTGCTTCTCTCGTCCTCGCAACCGGTTTGGCGCACGCCGCGCCCAAGCAGCCGCCAGCGGGAAAGCTCAACACCGACAATTTCCTCGCCGCGTGCGCGGCGGACCAGAACGTCACCGAGATGCCCGGATTGGAGGCGGACTCGAAAGTCACGCCGAAATCCTATTGCGAATGTGTCGTCGGCAAGCTGCAGGAGAGCAAGCTCAGCCAGACCGATGTCGATATGCTGACCAAGGTGCATAAGGACGAGGTGACGGACGAGGACGCGAAGAAATATCCCACCCTCGAGGATCTGCTCTCGGCCAATGAAGGCTTCGAGGACGCTTGCAAGACGAGCCTCGGCCTGCCTGCGGACGATGAGGATGAGGAAGCGCCGGCGGACAATTCTGCACCGCCCGACGAGGACGCGGCGCCTCCCGAGTAAGGCAATTTCACCTCTCCCCTCCGGGAGAGGGAGATCGGTGCTGCGGAGCCGCGGGGGTGCCGGCCAGCAAGGCTCGGCGAATCTGCATTCCATACCTGCTTGCTCATAAGGTGGGCCCTTCGGCAACCGCGCGCCCTGTTTTGCGTTGAGCATGAACGCCGGTGGCGCAGGGGAAGCCGCAAACGAGGGAGCGGCCAGCCTGAGCCTTAGTGAGTTTCCCCCGTCGCCAGTCGAGGCCTGAAAGGACAGCGCAATGGCATTGAGCGAGCATGTCTTTCTCTATTGCGAGCGAGGCACGAATGGGGCGTTGTTGGCCGAGCCGTTCAACGCGGGGAGCAATGCGGCCTTCCTGCTTACCGCGCTTGCCGGGCTTCTGCTTCTGTTGCGCCGCCCGGCAGGCGAGCGGAGCGTCGACCAGTTTCTGCTTGTGGCGCTCGTGTTCCTGATCGGGCTCGGCAGCCTCACCTTCCACTTGTTTGCCGATCGCGCGACGGAGCTTGCCGATGTCGTTCCCATCGGGGTGTTCATGCTCGTCTATCTCGGCTTTGCGTTGAATCGGTTCCTGGGCGTGCCGCCAGGCTGGACGGTGCTTCTGCTGATCGGCTTCACGGCGATTGTATCGGTGACGCCGCAGCTGAAATGCTGGGGCGGAGGTATAGGCTTTTTCGGCGCGGAGGTGCCCGGGGCCTCGGCCTGCCTGAACGGAAGCGTGTTCTACCTGCCGGCGCTGCTGGTCATGTTCGTCATCGGGGGCCTCTTGCGCGAGCGAGGCCACAAGGCCGCGCCCTACATTCTCTGGGCGGCGCTCATCTTCGCCGTCTCGGTCAGCTTGCGTTCGCTCGATCTTACGCTCTGCGACACCGTTGCGATCGACGGGCGCAAGATGGGCACCCATTTCGCCTGGCACGTTTTGAACGCGCTCGCGCTGTTCCTGCTGCTCAGGGCCAGCCTCGACGTGGTCTATGCGGCTAGCGACCGGCCAGTGACACGACGCGCAAGGGAGGCGTCGGAGGCAGATGCAGAAGCGGTGAAGATGCCAAGGAGCTTCCTGACTTAAGCCTTTTCGGGTTAGTAACCGCCTTTGCCAGCGGCTAGACGCATCGAACCTGGCGCGCAAATCACCCTACGCGTGCGCGCCAACGCCAGCGGACGTGGTGGAACTGGTAGACACACAGGACTTAAAATTCTGAGGGGGAAACCCCGTGAGGGTTCGAGTCCCTCCGTCCGCACCAACTCGCTCCACCGTTAAGCCTCGACAAGAAGGCCTGGGCTTCATAGGCTTATGCGAGCTACCGGCCGACAAAGGCGGCACCCCTGGGCAGAGGGATCAAGATGAACGAGCAGCCGGCACGCAAGACGGTCTTTGGCGGATGTCCGCATGACTGTCCGGACACTTGCGCCATGGTCTATGAGGTGGAGGACGGTAAGCTCGTCGAGGTCAGGGGCAACAAGGATCACCCCATGACCCGCGGCACGCTCTGCGTGAAGCTCAAGGACTTCCACGACCATCATGCCAATCCGGACCGGCTGATGTATCCGCTGCGCCGGACCGGTCCCAAAGGGTCGAAGCAATTCGAGCGCATCGGCTGGGATGAGGCCATCGCCGAGATCGGTAGGCGCTGGCGCGAGATCATCGCCAGCTACGGCAGCCAAGCGATCATGCCTTACTCCTATCTCGGCAATATGGGCCTCGTGCAGGGCATCAACTCGGGCGATCCATTTTTCAACCGCCTCGGCTCGACGGTGAACGAAAAGACGTTCTGCGCGTCGGGCTCGTCCACCGCCTGGCTGCTGACAGTAGGGCCGACCGGCGGCGTCGACCCGGAAAGCTTCGTGCATTCGAAGTTCATCGTCATTTGGGCTTGCAACTCGATTTCAACCAACCTGCACCATTGGCCGTTCGTGCTCGAAGCGCAGAAGCGCGGCGCAAAGGTGGTTGTCATCGACAGCTATAGGTCGCGCACGGCCAAGGCCGGTGACTGGCACATCTGCCCGCGTCCCGGCACCGACGGTGCGTTGGCGATGGGCTTTATCAACTCGATTATTGAGCAGGGACTGGTCGATCAGGACTATGTCGACAAGCATACCTATGGCTTCCCAGAACTGAAGGCGCGCGCCGCGGCCTTCACGCCTGAATACGTGGAGAAGGTCACGGGCGTTAGAGCGGCGGACATCAAGAAGTTCGCGAAAGATTTCGCGACGGGACAACCATCCGTCATACGCTTGGGCGTGGCACTTGAGCGTCACGCCGGCGGCGGGCAGGCGATCCGGGCGGTGTGCTCGCTCCCTTCTATCGTCGGATCGTGGAAGCATGTCGGCGGTGGTCTGTTGCAGATGCCGCTCTGGGAGTTCCCGGTGGATTGGATGAAGGTGTCGCGCGGCGATTGGATTAAGCCCAGCACGCGCGCGATCAACAATCTCAAGCTGGGCGCGGCGCTGACCGGTGAAATGAAGCTCGACCCTCCCCTGAAGAGCCTCTTCGTCTTCTGTACCAACCCGGTCAGCCAAGCGCCCGAGACCAACAAGATCGTCAAGGGGCTGCAACGCGAGGATCTGTTCACGGTCGTCGCCGAGCACTTTCTGACCGACACGGCCAAATATGCCGACATCGTTCTTCCCGCGGCAATGGCCGGCGAAGCCGAGGACATGATGTGGTCGTGGGGCCATTTCTATTTCACGTATAATCAAAAGGCCGTCGACCCGCCGGGCGAGTGCAAGCCGACGAGCGACATGTGGCGGTTGCTGGCCAAGGAAATGGGCTTCGATGATCCCGTTTTCAAAATGACCGACAGCGAACTTGCTGCCTATTACATCAACTGGGACGACCCCAAGATGGGCGGCATCGACATGGAGCATTTCAAGACGCACGGTTACTACAAAATAGACGTCGGCCCAGCGGATACGCGCACACCGCACAAGGACGGAAAATTCCCAACGCCATCGGGCAAGGTCGAGTTCCTCCTGCATGATGCCAAGAACTTCGTCGCCGGCCCGTTCCGCGCCATGCACGAGGGCGACCAGGATGGCTCACCCGTCGATCCGCTTCCGGGCTATGTTCCAAACCGCGAAACTCCGGAGACCAACCCCGAGCGCGCAAAGCTCTACGCACTGAGCATCATCTCGCCGAAGAGCCACGGGTTCCTGAACTCGTGTTACGCCAACGAGAAGCACAAGATCAAAGGCCAGGGCGAGCAGTTCGTGTTGATCTCGCCTGCGGACGCCACCAAGCGGAATATCCGGGAAGGCGACCCGGTGCGCGTCTACAACGACCGCGGCGATTTCGAGGGCGTGGCGAAGGTCACGGATGACGTGAATCCCGGTATCGTCGTGGCGACGCTTGGCTATTGGCGGAGCCTCAACCGGTCAGATGGGTCGGTGAACTCGATCTCGTCCGATGCGTTTTGCGGGCTTGGCCGCGCGCCAACTTTCTCGGACAATCTTGTCGAGGTGACGCGCGTGAATTGACGGCTGCCCCGGGGGGCGCCCCCAAAGACGTTGCCGGCGAGGATTTCGGCCGGCACCGTCCCTTCGCCGCGGGATCGATTTCCGGGCCAAAGCGTTATGCGTTGAGCGCGAGGATGCGACCGCATTTCGGAGCAATTGTTCACGCGAATTCGCTAGACTGCGTGCAGCATCGGCGCGCGCCCCGCCGCGCCGGTCCCTGTCACCCCTCCAAGGAGTTCACCCCATGAATAAGGACACGACCGTCAAGGAGCGCCGCAAGGCACCCCTCACCACCCCCACCGATCTTGGCGACAATGCGCGCCGGGATATCACCGGTGCGCTGAACGCGCTGCTCGCCGACGTGTTCGCGCTCTACATGAAGACCAAGAACTTCCACTGGCATGTCAGCGGACCGCATTTTCGGGACTATCATCTCCTGTTCGACGAGCAGGCCGACCAGATTTTCGCCATCACAGACGAAATCGCCGAGCGGGTGCGCAAGGTGGGCGGCACGACGCTCCGCTCGATCGGCAGCATCTCCCGGCTGCAACGCATCCCCGACAACGACGCGGACTATGTGGACCAGCTCGACATGCTGGCTGAGCTGCGCTCCGACAATCAGGCGCTGATCGGGAGCATGCGGGAGGCCCACGACCTCTGCGATGAGGAAGGCGACGTCGCGACGACGAGCCTGATCGAAGTCTGGATCGACCAGGCCGAGCGCCGCGTCTGGTTCTTGTACGAGGCCAGCAGACGCGGCGATCCGGGCCATTAGGACTTGCCGGGAGAGCCCAAAGCAGCAAAGACCAATCTCAAGCAGGCGAAGCAACCGGAGCGTTAGCGGTTGCGTCGCCGTTCGCGTTTGCACGTGGATGTGCCGTCGCCCTCAGAAGCGGCGGAGGCAAGCGCGCGGCGAGCTGGTCGCCGTTCTGGCGCACCACGATCTCCTGCTTCCCGATCACCTCGCTTTATTGGCTGCACGCTTCGATGATGACAGGGTCGAGTGGGTCTACAGCCGACCCGTCTGGGTGAGCATCGACGGCCTGGTGCTGCCGCTTCCCATCAACCTCAATCATGCCGACGAGCTCCATACTTTCCTGAGGGTGGTCAATAACATTCTAGCTTCCTGCGTAATGCATCGGCGAAGTTGCTTCGACACATACGGTTATTGGCCCGAGGACGTCGCCCGCCGCGGGGATTGGACCTCTGGACCCGGTTCATCGAGGGGGGTCGTTGCAAGCGGTTCGCCCGTTGCGCAATGGCGACATGCTTCCATTTCAGGGCGGGGTGGAGGGAGGGGTGTACCGGGTGTAAGCCCGCCGATCACCTCTGCGCATTTGCCGACAGCATCGGCTGGTGGCCTGCGGCGCTCAAGGTCACCATCCCTCGTGGCGTCACGGAACAGCAGGCATTGTTCGAGGCGCCGGAGCGAGGTGGCCCGCGTCTGGTGGAAACCATGCGAATGGCCATGGCTGAGGTGATCGACCGGCTTGCCGTGGCTGCGGCGAAAGAGTTGATGCCGCAGGTCGCGATGCTCAAATGGGGAGATCGAAGCAATGCAAACGAGCCGGTTGTGGCGGCTCACCGCTCCTCTCCAGGCGCTCAGCGGGGTGCGGCCAAAGAGGCAATCAGTCTGACCGCGGTTTGATCTTTGCTCGGTACAGCCAATCGAAGAAGCTGAGCAGTTTCGCGGGGCGCCGGCGTTGCAGTACGGCATTGCGGGCGATGCGGCCAACGGCGCCGAGATGATAAATGCGGCCCATGCGCGCCGAGAGCCGTTGGACGCGGGCCGCACGTTTGCGGCGTAGGGCTTCATACCGGAAAAACGCTAACTCGGGATCGGTGACGCAAGCCTCAACACATTCCGCAAGTGTGACCGCGTCCGCGATGGCAAGCGCGGCACCTTGGGCGAGAAAGGGCAGCACGGGATGGGCGGCGTCGCCAAGCAGCCCGATGCGACCGGCACTCCATCGGCGCAACGGCGGGAGCCGATAGAGCGACCAGGCGCGCCAACCGTCGGCCATCACAAGCAAAGACTGCGGGGCCTTGGCCCAGTGGGCGAACCGGGCCAGCAGCGCGGCTTCGTCCCCGCGACGGTCCCAACCGCGCTCGGCGCTGCCGCCCTCGACCACGGCGACCAAATTCAGCTCTTTGCCGCCCCGTACCGGGTAATGGACGAGATGGGCGCCGGGCCCAAGCCAGAGGCCGACCACGGGCGCATCGAAGGGGCTGGGCAAGCTCGCCCGCGGCAGGATCGCCCGCCACGCTGTCTGGCCGGCAAAGCGCGGCGCTGTATGGGGGTCCACGCGAGCCCGCAGGGTCGACCAAAGACCGTCGGCCGCCACCAGGATTGATCCTTCCACGACTTTTCCTGTGGTCGTGGAGGCCGTGACGGTTGTGTCGCGCTGCTTGACGGCCGTCACCTCGAAGCGAGGCTCGAGCTCGATAGGGGGCTGGTTCTGACAGGCCTGCAAAAGTGCCGCGTGAAGATCGGCGCGGTGGAGGGTGAGATAGGGGGCGCCATAGCGGTCCTCGATCGCACGGCCGAGCGGCATGGTCGCGAGCTTGCGTCCCCACAAGCCGTCGAACAGCTCGAGCGCCTCGGGCTTGAAGGCGTGCGCCTCGATCGCTTCCAAGACCCCAAGCCCGCGCAACGCTCGTGCTGCATTGGGGCCGAGCTGGATGCCGGCGCCCGTCTCCTCGGCGAAGGATGAGCGCTCGAGCACGGCAGAGCAGAATTTATGGCCTGCCAGCGCGAGGGCTAAAGTGAGGCCGCCGATACCGCCGCCGGCGACCAGCACTCGGCTCTCGCCTTTGCGCACCGCCATTGGATGGACGCTCAAGCGGCGGGCGCACCCGCGGGTGCGGTCGCCACGAACACGCAACCTGAGGGATCGCTTTCGGTCGCTTTCAGGGCCGGATCATGGAGATAAAGCGTCGAGCAATATGGGCAGACAATCTGCGCGTCGGCGCCCATATCGAGATAGACATGTGGATGGTCGGAAGGCGGACTCGCGCCCATGCATTGGAATTCCTTGACGCCAATGTGGATTCGGTCGACGCCGTGATCGTTGACGAAATGGGGTGTGAGCGTTTGCGCCATTGTGTTCGTCGTTAAGGTGATGAGCGAGCCTCAGCGGCGAGGCGAGCATAGTGATGGAAAGGCTTGAGCGGTAGGGCCGAATGGCGAGCTTCGCTTCCGATGGCGTGCGCATCGACTATGGCGACGAGGGGGAGGGTGAGCCCATCCTGCTCATCCATGGCTTTGCCTCCAACGCCGCCACCAATTGGGTGGGGCCCGAATGGGTGCGCACGCTGACGCAAGCCGGACGCCGCGTCATCGCTTACGACAATCGGGGTCACGGCAGAAGCGAGAAGCTTTACGACCCAGCCGTCTATGGCGCCCCGACCATGGCTGAGGACGCTCGGCGCCTGCTCGACCATCTCGGCATCGCACGCGCCGACGTGATGGGCTATTCCATGGGCGCCCGCATCGCCGCGTTCTTCGCGCTGATGCACCCGTCTCGCGTGCGCAGCGTGATCCTGGCCGGGCTCGGCATCAACATGGTGCGGGGCATGGTGGGCACGGGGCCGATCGCCCACGCGCTTGAAGCGCCGCGCATCGAGGACGTCGCCAACGACACCGCGCGCAGCTTCAGGGCCTTTGCGGAGGCGACTGGCAGCGATCTTAAGGCGCTGGCGGCGTGTATCCGGGGGCCCCGCGAGAAGATCACGCCGGAAGATCTGGCCACCATCGCGGTTCCCACGCTGGTGGCGGTCGGAACCGAGGATGTCATCGGGGGCTCAGGTTCGGGGCTTGCAGAGTTGATCCCGGGAGCACAACTCCTAGACATCGTGGGGCGCGATCACATGCGGGCCGTGGGAGATGCGCGCTTCAAGCAAGGGGTGCTCGACTTTTTAACGAAGCGGCGCTAGTCCATTCAAAATCATGCTATATCCCCCGCGGCGGCGGGGTGAAATGAGGTTCGTGATGCAAAAAGCCTTCGTGGCAGCAGGACCGCAGGTCAAGGTGTACGATCCGATTTGGATGCAGCTGCGGCGCGAGGCCGACGAGGCGAGTGCGGCTGAGCCAGCGCTTGCGGGCTTCATCTACGCCACGGTGCTGAGCGAACCGCGGTTCGAGGACGCCGTCTGCCATCGCATCGCCCAGCGCTTGCAGAACTCCGTCGATGCGGGGCTTCTGCTCAAGACGTTTCGCGAGGTGCTGGCGGCCGAGCCAAGCCTTGCCGAGACCTTCCGCGCCGACATTATGGCCGTTGCCAAGCGCGACCCGGCGTGCCGCCGGCTGATCGAGCCCTTGCTCTTTTTCAAGGGCTATCATGCACTCCAGACCTACCGCCTTGCCCATTCGTTATGGCAGACGGGACGCAAGGACTTTGCCCTTTATCTCCAAAGCCTTTCCTCGCGCGTCTTCCAGGTGGACATCCATCCCGCAGCACGGATCGGCAAGGGCGTGATGCTCGACCACGCCACCGGTATCGTCATCGGCGAGACCGCCGCGATCGGCGACAACTGCTCGCTGCTGCATGGGGTTACGCTCGGTGGCACCGGCAACGAGAAGGGTGACCGCCATCCCAAGATCGGGCGCGGCGTCATGATGGGCTCGGGCGCCAAGATCCTCGGCAACATCACTATCGGCGACTGCGTCCGGATTGCGGCGGGGAGCGTCGTGCTCAACAACGTGCCGCCGCGGCGCACGGTGGCGGGGGTTCCGGCTCGCGACATCGGCCCCGCTGGTTGCGAGGAGCCGGCACTCACCATGGACCAGTTCGTCACCGAAGACGGCGACTAACGAAGGGTGCACGGATGCAAGCGCCAAAGGGGGAAAGGTGACACGAGACGAGATCTTCAAGCTCGAGCGCTATCTGCAACGCATGTTTCGGATGAGCGACCTGCAGGTAAAGCAGCGGCCACAAAAGGACGATTCCGCCGAGGTGTATCTCGGCGAAGAATTCATCGGCGTTCTGTTTCGCGACGAGGACGAGGGGGAGACCGCCTATCAGTTCCAGATGGCAATTCTCGATTACGACCTGAAGAGTTGACCGCACCGTGCCAGCGCGGCACGCGTGTTAACCACTGCTTAAGAATAAGCGCCTTCCGCCCGCGCCCCTCCCTTAGACTTGCCCAGCTTGGATCAGCCTGGCGGCGGGGGGCTCCGGTGCAAACTTTGGCCATTTATCTGTATGCGACGGCCGTAGGCTTCGTCGCGGCGGGGCTTCTGTCCAGCTTCACCCAGCTCGTCTCCGGCGAGCCACTCCGCTTCGGTCTCGAACCCAAATCCGTGCTTGCCTCGGTCGGCGGCGTGATGCTCCGGGTGCTCGCCGGCCCCGCCATTCTCATGCGCAATGCCTGGCTCGGGCGGCGTCTGGAAGCCCGGGCGCCGATCTGGCTTGGGTTTTCCGCGTTGATCGCGGGGATGTGGAGCCTGTTTTCCGGCGCGATCCTGCTCGATCTGATCTTGCGATTCTGAGGGCGCTCCCCGCCAAAAAAAAGGAGCCGGCCTCTTGGAGGCCGGCTCTAGTGTGAGGCCCGGCTGGGTCGGGGTGGGGGATGATTGCCGGGCCTTATGACAGGTCCCGCTCGCCGGGCGAGCGGGCTCGAATTCCTTCTAATGGCTGTAGGATGCGGACACCGTGGGCTGAGCGGTTTGGCTCGGCGGCAGCAGCGAAATCCACACCAGCGGATTGCCCTCGGACTGACGCTTGATGAAGGTGTACGGCGTCTCGCTGTAGCGCACGATGGCGGGGCGCTTGTTGTCGAGGATAAGGTCGCCGGCATCGGTACGCACCGTCAGCACGGCATGACCTTCATTGTTCTCGTCGCGAACGACCGTGATCAGAAGCGTGCTCTCGGGCCAACCGCGCTCGATCAGCATGTGCCGCTTGAGCAGCACGTAATCCTCGCAGTCGCCCTTGTCTTTCGGATAGGTCCAATATTCGACCTTGCCGTAAAGCTCGAGATCGGTGACCGGCTTGACCGTAGTATTGACGAAGTTGTTCACCTGCTCGAGCTCGGCGACCTTGTCCGGCGCGAGCTGGACGAGGTCGGCGAAAGGGCCGGAATAGCGGCAATCACCCTGGTGCTCCTGGCAGAACGTCACATAGCCGACTGGCGGCAAGGTCTCGGTGAAGACCGGCATAAAGGCAGTCTTCTCGACCTTGAAGACGACGTTCTCGGCCTTGAACGGCGCCTCGACTGGAATCGTATGATCGTTGGTGGCGTCGGCTGGCAACGATGCGATGAACATCAAGAATGCCGAACCCAAAAGGAAATGTCGCATTAGTACCCCCCTGTTCTTGAGGGGAACTATCCCAGAAAGCTTTTGCGATCCCGATAAAGAAAGCCCGTAGTTTCAAGCAGTATTGGAAAGGCATTATTAGTGAGAATTACGCAAGTTTGAATGTTCCGGATGTTCGCTAAAATTTTAGCGATTTGGGGAACAAAGCAGTATCCGTGTTCGGCGCGGGGCGACCTCAAAACGCTGCGCGGGCCCACGGGATCGTTCTTGGAGAGGTTTGGGCCCTAGCCGAAGGAGTGGGCGAGGCTGTCGGGATCCTGCAGATCCGAGAATTGGATGGCCACGCCCAGATCGTGATGGCGCACAACGCGGCCGCGCATGCGGCCGAGAATGACCATGGTTTCGAGCGGCGGCCGTACGACGCTTGCGATTGAGGCACCGCTCAAGGAGACGTCGATGACGCGGCAGGTATAGACCTCACCATTGGGCAAGATCAGCTTGGAGGAGGGATTGCGCGGCGCCACACGCTCTTGCTGGCGCTCCTCGCTCAGCCCCAGGCTCTCCTGGTTGATGATCCAAGTGAGCATATTGGTGATCTTCTCGCGCTTATAGAGGCTTGCCAGGATGCGGACGGCAAAGCCGCCCTCGAAGGAGCGTGCGACGAGGCCCTCGACGCGGCCAAAATTATCGAGATAAGCCACAACCCGCTCGCCGTCGGCACAAGTCACGGGCGAGAGGAGCGCCATGCCCCCCGAAGACATGTTGATCACTTGGCAAGGATATTCCTGCTTGTCCTCGCGCATGAAGCGGCCGAAGACGCGAACGATCGCGCGGCGGTGCCTCCGCCGGTCCGGGACGAGCTTCGGCATGGGCCGGTTGGCATTACTGTCGAGAATCCGCTTGGCGCGAACCCTGATGGGCTCAGCCGGAGCAGGTTCCTCAACCGTCGCAGGGCTCGCAATCGTCATGGACCGGCAGGATAGCTCAGGGTGAAGCTTTCCTTAGGCTAGAAGATTTGCAGTTAAGGAACGTCTAAGCGGTTGACCGGAATGGCGGTCGGCGCAGGTTGTAATCATCGCAACTTTGCTTTCGAGCTCCCGTAGCCCGCCCTAGTCGAGACCGCCATTATAGACGCGAAAGCGCCGACGGACGGACCTGACAACCTCGGCGGCGCTTGCGGCCGATTGGGTCTGGGTCGCTGGAGTGGCGAAGGCGGGGGCTCCGTCAGGCCAATGCAGGTGCGCTTCGATGATCTCTTGGCGCGCCAAAGGCACTGAGCCGAGCCAAAAAGGAGGCTCGATTGCGGTCACAGCCCCAAGCACCCGATTGATGGTCTCGCTGGTATGGATGAGCGGCATCAGCACGAGCTCGAACTTTACTTGGCGGTGCGCCTCGGAATAGGCGTGGAAAAGAACTTGGCCCACGGCCCCGTCGGTGAACACGGTGCGCAGGAGCGAGGCGAAGGCGTCCCGGTCCTTGGGGTCCCATAGGTTCATCAGGTCGGTGCCTCTGAGCTCCCGGCCGAATTGCTCGCAGATCTTGGTGCCGGCCAGGCGGAACCGGTAGGACCGCAGGCCGGAACACTCGGCGATGAAGGTTTCCGACAACAAGGGAGCGATCTTGGAGGGCTCGATCTCGAAACGCCCGGGCGCAATACGCCCGTTGCGCACGCGGTCCCAATACGCGTAAAGCTGCCTACTCGTTGACTGCTGCATAACCACCCGTCCCCTACGCGGAACGCTACACCGTGGCTCCAAGCGCGCCCAACCTTCCGCCAAGCCAAGGTAAAAGTCCTAGTTTGGCACAGAGGGCCGAGCCGCCGATGTTCACCGACCGAATAAGCAGGGAGCATGCCAGTCGCCGCAGGCGGATTGCGTTTCCCGGCGCGTGCCTTGGAGCATGCTTAAGGGAGGCGGCAGCCCTCGCAGCCTTGCGCGTCAGCCTTGCCGTTTTGGCTCAAGCGGAAGCCTGAAAAAATGCAAGGTTCTGGGTCGTCCCCCGAGTTCGAGCGCGGGCAAATCTTTAACGTGCCGGGCAGCGTGCTCGGCGCGGCACTGGTGATGATCGCTGTGCAGTTCACGATCATCCTCCTGCCTGAGCAGGCGGCGCTCGATCTCGTGCGGATGCTCGCCTTCATTCCCGCCCGCTACAGCGGCGCGGCCGCGGAGCTTCCCGGTGGATATCCGGCTTGCGTGACCTCGTTTGTGACCTACATGATCGTGCATGCGGGATGGCTGCATCTCGGCGTAAATCTCGCCTGGATGGTCGCCTTCGGCAGTGCAGTGGCGCGACGCGTGGGCGGCCGGACCTTCCTCACCTTTTCCACCCTATGCGGCGGTGCCGGGGCGCTGACGCATCTCGCCTTCCATGTTGGCGGCATGGAGCCGGTAGTCGGCGCGTCCGCCGCTATTTCCGGTCAGATGGCGGGCGCGCTCAGATTCGTGTTCGGGGCGACGCGGCGCAGCGGCGTTGGGGCCCCGGACTTCGCCCGGGCACCGCTCGCAACGCTCGGACAGACCTTCGGCGACCCACGTATCCTCGTCTTCCTCGGCATTTGGGTGGCCATCAACGTGATCTTCGGCTTCACCGCCGGACCGATCGTGGGCGCAGAGGGCGGCATCGCCTGGGAGGCGCACATCGGTGGCTTCCTGTTCGGCTTGCTCTTTTTCGGTTTCTTCGACCGGGGTGGTGCGCCTCAAGAAGCGCCGCCAAGGCCGCGTTGACCGCCGGAATTTCCCCTTCGATTCTGGTCCCTTGCGTGGCCCTCCGGTCCAGGACATGATGTCGCAGGCAACGGGACGATAAGCTCCCGGGCTTGGAGGAAACGAGGATGAACGTAGCGGCAATTCTGAAGTCGAAAGGCAAGGGCGTTATCACGACCACGCCCAATACGTCGCTGCTCGACGTAGCTAAGTTGCTCGAGCGGAACCGTATCGGCTGCATCGTCGTCGAAGGCGAAGACGGCAAGGTCGCGGGCATTGTGTCGGAGCGCGACATCGTACGCGCGGTGGGACAGTCGGGTGCCAAAGTTCTGAAGGATCCCGTCTCGACCTATATGACGAGGACCGTGGTCACGGCGCGCGAGGCCGATACGATCGACCGGCTGATGTCCGAAATGACGACCCACCACTTCCGCCACATGCCTGTGGTCGAGCGCGGGCTGCTGATCGGTCTCGTCTCCATCGGCGACGTGGTCAAGATGCGGATCGCCGAGGCCGAGATGGAAGCGGCCGCCATGCGGCAGTACATCGCCACGGGCTAGCCGGACGGCATTTCAGGCGGCAAGCGCGCGCACGACGTGCTTGAGCTCCTCGATCTGCTTCGCGGCAGCGAGAGCGCCGAGCTCGATCGCTTCGGTGGCGCGGTGGAAGTCGAACAAACCGATGCCGCCAACCTTTGGCGAAATCGTCACATCGGGTGGATCGCCCGCGAGCCTTGAGCGGGCAATGCGATCCTGCGTGATGTTGATCGCATCCATCATCACCGAGGAGATGCCGGGGGCGCCGTTGCCCCGGCCGAAGATTTGCCGGTGCAGGAGATGCACGGCGGCGCGGCCGTTGTTGCCGGGCAGCCGCGCATCCTCGATGGAGGCGAGGGGGTCGGCGTAGGCCTCCTGATCGTGGATGACGCTGCCCTTGCCGAACACGTCGGAGTTGAGATTAACCGCGATAACGATGCGGGCACCCAGCGCGCGGCAGACCGAGACCGGGATGGGATTGACCAGCGCGCCGTCGATCAGCCAGCGGCCGTTGATCCGCACGGGGCGAAAGATGCCGGGCAGGGCAAAGGACGCCTTCAAGGCGTTCACCAAGCTGCCCTTGTTGAGCCAAATCTCGTGGCCCGTGCCGAGCTCGGTGGCGACCGCCACGAATTTGCGCTCGAGCTGCTCGATGGTGAACTCCTGGAGGTGATCCTGCAGCCGCGAGCTGAGACGCTGCCCCGTGAGGAGCCCGGAGCCGCCGAAATTGAAGTCAAGAAAGCCGAAGACACGCCGGCGCGTGAGGCTGGAGGCAAAGTCCTGCAGGGCGTCGAGGCGGTCGGTGACATAGCAGGCGCCGGCCACCGCGCCGATGGAGGTGCCGGCGACGATGTCAGGCTCGAAGCCGGCCTCGATCAGGGTCCGGAGCACGCCGATATGGGCCCAGCCGCGCGCCGCGCCCCCACCAAGGGCGATGCCAATCTTCGGTCTCGCCATGTCGTTCACAGTGCAAACCCCATGCGCAAGCATATTACTCCGAACGCTTTAAGTTTCTCTTTGCGGCCTGAGCATGACCGTAGACGCTTTCCGGGTCGAATAGCCGCTCGCTGTCGACAAAGCGCAAGGCGACCCCGGCCGCGGGATCAGCGCCGAGCGGGACGGCACGATAGAAGCAGGAACGGTGACCGGTGTGGCAGCACGCTTCGGCGCCGCCCAGCTCCACCTTGAGCCAGAGGGCATCTTGGTCGCAGTCCGTGCGCAGCTCGACGACGCGCTGGACATTGCCGCTCACCTCGCCCTTGCGCCAAAGGGCTTTGCGCGACCGTGACCAGTAATGCGCCTCGCCGGTCTCAAGCGTGCGGGTGAGCGCTTCGCCATTCATATACGCGAGCATCAATACCTCGCCGCTCCTAGCTGCGGTCACCACCACCGGGAGAAGCCCGCTCGCATCAAATTTCGGGGTGAAGACCGCTCCGGTCTCGATCTCGGCCTCGGTGCCGCGCGGGGGAAAGCGTGCTGGCTCGCTCACCGGAGGCATGGCTGGCCCGGCCGCATCAAAGGCGGCCACGCTCCGTTGCCAGCATCATGAAGCGCGCCTGCTGGGCCGGGTCTTCCTTGAAGATGCCGGTGAACTGGGTGGTGATGGTGGCGACGTCGGGCTTCTTCACGCCGCGGATCGACATGCATTGATGCACCGCCTCGATCATCACCGCCACTCCTTTCGGCTTCAGTGCCCGGTCGATGGTCTCGGCGATCTGGGCGGTCATGGTCTCTTGTGTCTGCAGGCGCCGCGCGAACACCTCGACGACACGGGCGAGCTTGGAGAGCCCCACTACCCGGTCGGTTGGAAAGTAGGCGACATGGGCCTTGCCGATGAAGGGGATCATGTGGTGCTCGCAATGGGAGTGCAGCTCGATATCGCGCAGCATGACGATGTCGTCATAGCCGGCTACCTCGTCGAAGGTGCGCGAGAGCACGTCGAGGCCGCATTCGTCATAGCCCGAGAAAAACTCGTCATAGGCGTTGATCACGCGCTTCGGCGTATCGTGCAGCCCCTCGCGTTGCGGGTCGTCGCCGGCGTAGGCGATGAGGGTGCGGACCGCCTCCTCGGCCTCCTCGCGTGAGGGCCGGGTTACGGCCGGTCCGCGCCCGATGCCGATTTGAGGCCTCGTCGGCAGTTTCTTCACGGTGGCGTCCATGCAACTTTCCTCTGCCTCACTCAACGTGAAAGGGTCGGCGGGCGTTTCAGCTCGCCGGTCGAAAGGCTAGTATAGTGGGCCGGTCAAGCGCCAAATCCATGGCTTCGCTTCGCGGATCTCAAATCCGCGCGGCGGCATGCATATATAGTGCGTGACTTCGGCCCGCAAGGCGAGGCTCGCTGACGCAAAATTGAGAAGATGACCCTTCCGGACGAAATCTATAGCCAGCGCATCCTGGAGCTTGCGGCCAACATGCCGCGGGCCCAAAGGCTCGCTCGCCCGCAAGCGAGCGCCACGGCCCATTCCAAGCTCTGCGGCAGCACGATCACGGTCGACTTGGCCATGCAGGAGGATGTGGTGACCGATTATGGCCAGCAGGTGAAGGCCTGCCTCTTGGGCCAATCGGCTGCTTCGGTGATGGGCCGAGAGATCGTGGGCTCGACCGCGGCCGAGCTTCGGGCGGTCGGTGCCGCCATGCGCAAGATGTTGAAGCAGGGGGGGCCGCAGCCGCAAGGCCGCTGGGGCGATCTTGCGGTGCTCGAGCCGGTCAAGGACTATAAAGCCCGCCAGCCCTCGACGCTGCTGGTCTTCGACGCGGTCGAAGACGCGATTGCCCAGATTGAAGCCGAGCGCGGTGACGGGCCCAAGCGCGCCCGCTCGCGGGAACATGTCTGAGGCGCTTCGCTTGAGCGGGAAACGAAACCCGCCGCTCGCCTCGCGCATCGCCAAGAAGCTGTTGTTGGCGCCCATCGTGCTCTATCGCTGGACGCTGTCGCCGCTGCTCGGCGTCAATTGCCGGTACCTGCCAACCTGTTCGGACTATGCAAACGAGGCCATCGACAAGAACGGCGCATGGAAGGGGAGCTGGCTCGCCCTGTCGCGTTTGCTGCGTTGTCACCCTTGGGGCAGTCACGGCTATGACCCGGTGCCCGATCTCTCAGGCGAGTATCACCCCTTCGCGCCCTGGCGCTATGGGCGGTGGCGGGGTACCAGCGGGGCTGGGTCGCGCTGGGGTGACATCGACCCGGAATCCCTCTAAATACGCGCGGCAGAGTTGATCAATCTCTTACCTGCGCCCGTACGCAGGAGTGAGAGGAGCAGACAATGATTTCACTCACATTCCCCGACGGTTCCAAACGCGATTTCAAGCCCGGCGTCACGGGACGCGAGGTGGCGGAGCAGATCGCCAAGTCACTTGCCCAGAAGGCGGTGGCAGTTGCGCTCGACGGCAAGCTCCGCGATCTCGCCGAGCCAATCAAAGCCGATGCGTCCATCCGCATCCTCACCCGCGATGATCCCGAGGCGTTGGCACTCATCCGTCACGACGCCGCCCATGTCATGGCGGAAGCGGTGCAGGAGCTCTATCCCGGCACGCAGGTCACCATCGGCCCGGTCATCGAGAACGGCTTCTATTACGACTTTGCCCGTGACGAGCCCTTCACGCCGGACGACCTGCCGGTTATCGAGGCCAAGATGCGCGAGATCATCGCGCGCGACCGGCCCTTCAGTTGCGAGGTCGTGGACCGGAAGACGGCGAAGGAGTTGTTCGCCAAGAAGGGCGAGACGTTCAAGCTCGAGCTGATCGACGCCATCCCCGAAGGGGAGGAGGTCAAGCTCTACTCCCAAGGCGAGTGGCTCGACCTTTGCCGAGGTCCACACATGACCTCGGTCGGCAAGGTGGGCAACGGGTTCAAGCTGCTCAAGATCGCCGGCGCTTATTGGCATGGGGATTCCAACAACCCGATGCTGCAGCGCATCTATGGCACCGCCTGGGGGAGCGAGGTAGAGCTCGCCGCCTATCTGAACCAGCTCGAAGAGGCGGAGAAGCGCGATCACCGCCGCTTGGGCCGGGAGATGGACCTGTTTCATTTCCAGGAAGAGGCGCCGGGCGCGGTGTTCTGGCACGCCAAGGGCTGGGCTCTGTTCCAGGCTTTGATCGCCTATATGCGCCGACGTCAGCAGGCCTGGGGCTATCTGGAGGTGAACTCTCCCGACATGATAGACCGGGCGCTGTGGGAGCAGTCCGGCCATTGGGAGAAGTTCGGCGAGAACATGTACGTCACCGAGACGCCTGACGAGCGCGTCTATTGCTGCAAGCCCATGAACTGTCCTGGCCATGTGCAAATCTTCAAGCACGGCTTGAAGAGCTATCGCGACCTGCCCCTGCGCATCGCCGAGTTCGGCAAGGTGCATCGCTACGAGCCGTCAGGCGCGCTGCACGGCCTGCTGCGCGTGCGCCACTTCACCCAGGACGACGCGCATATCTTCTGTACCGAGGAGCAGATTACCGAGGAGTGCGTGCGGCTGAACGAGCAACTGCTCTTTATCTATCGCGACTTCGGCTTTGAGGATGTACGCATCAATTTCTCCGACCGGCCGGCGAAGCGCGTCGGCACCGACGCCGTGTGGGACAAGGCGGAGGCCGCGCTGAAGCGCGCGGTGGAGGCGGCGGGCTTGAGCTATGAGTTCAATGCTGGGGAGGGCGCCTTCTATGGGCCGAAGCTCGAATATGTCCTGCGCGACACGATCGGGCGCGACTGGCAATGCGGCACCATCCAGGTCGACCTCAATCTGCCGGAGCGGCTCGGTGCTTACTATATCGGCCCGGGCGGAGAGAAGATCGCGCCGGTGATGATCCACCGCGCCATGTTCGGGTCGCTCGAGCGCTTCACCGGCATTCTCATCGAGCACTATGCCGGGCACTTGCCGCTCTGGCTCGCGCCGGTGCAGGCGGTTGTTGCCACCATCGTCTCCGACGCCGATGCCTATGCGGAGGAGGTGCTTGCGGTGCTACAAGCGGCGGGCCTGCGCGCTGAGGCCGATCTCCGCAACGAGAAGATCAACTACAAAGTGCGCGAGCATTCGCTCGCCAAGGTGCCGGTGCTGCTGGTCGTGGGTAAGCGCGAGGCCGAGGAGAAGACGGTGTCGGTGCGCAGGCTCGGGAGCCAAGGGCAAGAGGTCATGCCGCTCGCCGCCGTGGTCAAGACGCTCGTGGGGGAAGCGGTTCCTCCTGACCTGTGCCAAGAACGCAAAGCGGCGTGATACGCGCTGTCACATGGCAACCCCGCAGAACGCAGTCAGCGCTTCATTTCAGCGTCAATTCAGCTTCGGGTGCAGCAGGACGCCTGGGTTGAGGAGGGGACCGGAGTTGGCCGGCGGAGCGGTCTGTCCGCCGCCGAAGGCCATGCCTTCGTCCGGCCCGGATGGGCTCGACACCGCCTCGTCGCTCGTGGGAGGCGGCGGAGGCGGATTGGTGACGGCGCGCAAGGCCTCAGGCGTGGCCGGACCGTCCTCCATGACCACCTCGATCTGCTTCGCTTCGCCGGTGACTACGTCGAAGGTCCGCGTATAGCTTGCGTCGGCGTGGCGGGCGACCACGGCATAGCTACCGGCAGCTAAGATATGGGTCGGTATCGCGCCCGCATTCTCCTTCACCACGTCGCCGGTCTTGGTGAGGATGCTCCATTGCGTGTCGGCCAGCGCTTCACCGCCGGCCGCCTGGACGAGCTTGAAAGTGATCTTGGATGCCGCGTGCTTGACAGTCGCCTCGGTCAGCTTGCCGGGCTCCACGGTTACGTCCGCCCGGACGGTTGCATTGGCGTCCCCGTAGAGGCTCACGATGTGATAGGCGCCCGCATTGAGCCTGATCACGACCCCCGGCTTGGCGTCGCCAAGAATCGTGTGCCGATTGCCGAACTGGTCCTCCTCGTCGGAGAGGATGTCAAAATGGACGCTTTCCGCGGACAACCGCTCGCCATTGGCCAAGATGGCCGCGAGCCTCAAGCCTCCGGTGTTGAGGACGAAGGTCTCCTCCAGCAACCGTCCGCTCTCCACCTTGATCTTTTTGGTGAGGTTGGAGAGTCCATAAGCCGCGTTGACGAGATATTCCCCAGGGGGCAGCGCCGCCGTCGGCATGGCCTCGCGGTGGGTGCTGATGAGCTTGTGCGTGCCGTTGGCACCCGCGGCATTGGCGAAGACCCGCCAGATGAGTCCGGATTCGAGTTTTGGGCCACCGTCGGTCAGAAGCGCCTTGAAGGTGCAAGGGACCGGCATTGCGGGCTGAGTGGGAGCCGCGGGAGCGGGGGGTGTCGCCTTACTTGCGACCTCGAGTTTGTCCCGGCGCAGGCTCTCCGGACTTCGGTGCCTCGGGTTTGGGCGGGGCCTCGGATTTTTGCACGTCCGATTGAGGTGCTGCGGCGGGAGCGGGCGTTGCCTGCGGCGGCTCGACGCGCGGGGGGGCAACGCTTTGAGCATTGCCCGGAGGGGGAGGGGTATCGCCGGTGGCGACGCCTGGCTGCGCCGGCATGGCGGGGGCGGGGGGTGGAGCGGCAGAGGCGGCTTGCGGCGCGGTGGTTGCGGGTGCTCGCGGATGGGCGACGGTATCGAGGAGGCTCGCGAGCCCGCGCTTGAGCTCGTCCGCATTGGTGGCGGTCATGAATTGGCCTCCGCTCGCTTCGGCGACGCAGCTCAATGACGTCGACTGGTCCGCCGTTTTGGTCGTGAAGGCGAGCACGTGAATGTGCAGGCCCGGCAAGGTCCGCTTCAGCGCCTGCGCAGTTGTGCAGATGTCGGCCTTGCAGCTGTCCGGGCCGTCGGTGATGAGCACGATGTCGAGCTGGCCGGTCTTCGAGGGCGCGGCCTGCGCGGCTGCTGTTAGAGAGGCTGCGATCGGCTTCTGAGGCTGCGGCTTGTAGCCGAACAGGAGCTTGCTCTGCGTCTTGGGCGTAAGCTCCCCGGGCTTGGCGAGCACCTGGTTATCGCCGCAGGCCGAGGCTGGCCTATGGCCGAACGCCACGAGCCCGAAGGCGATTTTGTCTTGATAGTCGCCAAGCGCCTGGCCGACGCTTATGCGCACGAGCCCCATCTTGCTCGTGGCGCCGATCTTGGTCCACATGGTGCGCGACGCATCGAGCACGAACATCGTGGTAGGGAGATTTGGTTCTGATGCCGGAGCGAGCGGCGCATCCTGGGCTGCGGCGGCAAACGCACCCAAGCACGCCATCGGCAAGAGCAGAAGCTCTACGCAGCGCTTCCCCCGCATTGCGTCCCTTCCGTTTCGGCCGCCGCCAGCCGCTTATAGCCCCTTCCGGCCAGCGTTGTTCAGTGAAATTCCGGTAGGACTGCGGCGGATTTGGGGTCGTTTGGCTCTCGGTTTCCCTGTCAGAACAGGCCGATAAGGCATTGTTTGCAGACGAGTTTCAGGATAGGCAGCCCGACTTCCGTAAAGGGCGTGAGCGCGCATGACCAACCCAACCATCGATCTCCTCCTGCGGCGCCGCTCGGTGTCGGCCAACAGCCTCGGCGAGCCGGGCCCTAGCGAAGCCGAGCTCGCGCTCATCCTCACCGCCGCGGCGCGCGTGCCCGACCATAAGAAGCTCGTGCCTTGGCGCTTTATTTTGTTCCAAGGCGAATCCCGCGCCGCATTCGGCCAAGTGCTGGCCGCTGCCTGCCGTGCCGAGGAAAAGGACGTGGGCCAATTCCGGCTGGAGACCGAGGCCAACCGCTTCTTGCGGGCACCGGTCGTGATCGCTGTGATCTCGCGGCTGGTGGAGAATCCGGCTGCGCCGGAGTGGGAACAGATCCTCTCGGCGGGCGCCGCCTGCCAAAACCTCTCCGTCGCTGCCGCGAGCCTCGGCTATGGCGTGCAGTGGATCACCGAGTGGTATGGCTACAGCAAGGGTGTGCGTGCGGCGTTGCGGTTGGCCGCCAATGAGCGCGTCGCGGGCTTCCTCTATATCGGCACCGCGAAGGAGAAGCCGGACGAACGCGAGCGGCCCGCGCTCGCCGGTATTGTCACGTCCTGGAGGCCTTGAGCGCGATCAAAGCTACCCGTGCGCGTCGTGAACGGTCTCAGTAGCCGAACTGCTCCGACAGGATGCGCTCGGCGAGCGTATGCCCTGGATCGAACATCATGAAGATGTCGACGCCGCTTTCCTCTTTCACCTCGACGGTGAGGACGTCGCGGAACTCCATGTTATCGGCCACCGCGCTCACCGGCCGCTTCTCCGCTTCCAGCACCTCGATCACCACCTTTGCCTCGTTGGGCAGAAGCGCGCCCCGCCAGCGTCGCGGGCGGAAGGGGCTGATGGGGGTCAGCACGAGTAGTGGCGCATTCATGGGAAGGATCGGGCCGTGCGCCGACAGATTGTAGGCCGTGCTCCCGGCCGGCGTTGACACAAGCAAGCCGTCGCAAATGAGCTCACCGAGACGGACCTTACCATCGACGGTAATCCTGAGCTTGGCGGCCTGATAGACCTGGCGGAACAGCGACACTTCGTTGATGGCCAGTGCCTCGTGCTTCGCGCCCTTCATGTCGTGCGCCGTCATGCGCAGGGGATGGATGACGGTGGTCTCGGCGTTCTCGAGCCGCTCGAGCAGCCCGTTCTCCCGATAGTCGTTGAGCAGAAAGCCGACCGAGCCCCGGTTCATGCCATAGATCGGGATACGGCTCGTGAGGTGGCGGTGCATGGTCTGCAACATCAATCCGTCGCCGCCAAGCGCCACGATCACGTCGGCCTGATCGAGCGGCGTATTGCCGTAGCGCTCGGCAAGCTTGACCTGCGAGGCAAGCGCCTCCTCGGTATCGCTGGCAACAAAGGCAATTTTAGTGAAGCGTGGCATGGAGGTGATGCAGCTTTGTGGGGCCTTGCGAGGAAGCAGTATAAACGCGAGGCTGGCCTCCCATTGCAAGCCTGTCGGTTAGTCGAGGAATGGTGAATCCATGGAGAATGGCGATTTGCCGGTGCTGGTCTACACCACCTTCGCCCGGCTCGAAGATGCCAAGCACGTGGGCGAAGCGCTCGTGGCGGCGCAGCTTGCGGCTTGCGTCAACATCTTCCCCGGCATGATCTCGATCTTCGAGTGGAAAGGCGCGCGCGAGACGGCGAAAGAGGTCGCCATGATCATCAAGACCAGGGGCTCCTTGACCGAGGCGGTGCTCACCGAAACCAAGCGCCTGCATCCTTACGAGCTACCCGCGCTGCTCGTGCTGCCGACCGAAGGCGGCAGCGCCGAATATTGCGCCTGGATCATGGGCCAGACGGCTGGTGCGGAGCCGCGGTGAGGCTGACCGGGCTATGAACGAGCGCGCCTTAGTCCTCGCCATCGATCAGGGCACGACAAGCACGCGCGCGATCGTCCACGACGCGCGAGGGCGCGCCCGTGCCAGCGCCCAGCTGCCGCTTACCCAAATCTACCCTTCCGCCGGTCGGGTGGAGCACGATCCGGAGGAAATCTGGCGATCGGTGCTTGAGACCGGCCGGGGCGCATTGCGCGAGCTCGGCGCATCTTCGATCGCCGCCATCGGCATTACCAACCAGCGCGAGACGTCGCTTGTCTGGGAGCGGGCGACGGGAAAGCCGCTCGCCAATGCGATCGTCTGGCAGGACCGCCGCACCGCACCGCTTTGCACCGAGCTGATTGAGGAGGGATGGGGACCCCATGTCGGCGCAGCGACCGGCCTCGTCATCGACCCGTATTTCTCGGCGACCAAGCTTACCTGGCTGTTGGCCAATGTTCCTGACCTCGCCCGGCGCGCGGCCAAGGGCGAGGTATGTTTCGGCACCGTCGACAGCTGGCTCTTGTTCAAACTCACCGGTGGCAGGCTGCACGCGACCGATGCGAGCAATGCCGCCCGCACCATGCTGTTCGACATCCGCTCTGGAACTTGGGACGCGCGGCTGGTCGATCGCCTCGGCGTTCCGCGCGCGGTGCTGCCGGAGGTTGGGGATAGCCAGGGCGATTTTGGGGAAACGGAGCCCGCGCATTTCGGTGCGCCCATTCCCATTCGGGGTATCGCGGGCGACCAGCAGGCGGCCGCATATGGGCAGGCCTGCTTTGCGCCCGGCATGGTGAAGGCGACCTACGGCACGGGCTGCTTCGTCCTCGCCAACACTGGAGCGGCGAAGCTCAATTCGGCGAGCCGCATGCTCTCCACCATCTTCCACCAACGCGAAGGCACGCGTATCTATGCGCTCGAAGGGGCGATCTTCATGGCCGGCGCCACGATCCAGTGGCTCAGGGACAGTCTCGGCCTAATCGTCGGCGCGGCCGAGAGCGAGGCGCTGGCCGCGAGGGCAGACCCGAAATCCGGCGTCACGCTCGTGCCCGCCTTCCAGGGGCTCGGAGCGCCATTCTGGGACGCGGAGGCCAGAGCCGCGATTCTCGGCCTCACGCGCGCCGCGTCCAAGGCCGACATCGTCGCGGCCGGGCTCGAGGCCGTCGCTTTCCAGACGCGGGACCTGCTCGACGCCATGCGGGGAGACATGGCGGCGAGCGGCATTCCCATGCCGCACAGCCTGAGGGTCGATGGCGGCATGACCGAGAACGGCTGGTTCATGCAGCGTCTGGCCGATACGCTTGGGCAGCGCGTCGAGGTGGCGCGGAGCCCGGAGACGACGGCCCTCGGTGCCGCCTATCTTGCGGGCCAAGCAGTTGGCCTCTATGGCAACCAAGCAGAGCTGGCCCGCGCCTGGGCGCCCGCGCGGGCTTTCGAGCCCCGCGTGGGGGCGGACGAGAGGGAGGAACGCTATGGCGTCTGGCTCGATGCCGTAGCGCGAATCCGCTCGAGACCCTGAGCCTTAAAGCGTCGGCCAGCCCGCTCCGGCAAAGGTATGTTAAGGCTAACCTGTTAACTGCTTTACGACGTCTCAACGGGCTGAGCACCAGCGCAAGTCTTAGCGGCACAGCGCTTGCACCTCTGCCATGAGCGGTTCTCGCGTTTGCGTTCAGTCGTGGAGTAGCCGGTGTTTCTCCTCAGTTCTCCGTTGCGCCAGGCTCAGGCGCGTCCCCGCCTCTTCCCGCGCCAACCGCTGCCCACCTCATCACAGGCGCGGAGCCTGCAGCGCCTCGTGCTCGGCGTGTTGTGGAGTCTCAAGCCGCCGCGGCTATCCGGCGTGCCTGCCACCCTCGTCATGGTCGTCAAACACTATGCGGGATTTGGCCTTACACGCCGCACGCTGCCCGACCCCAATGCGGCGTTGCACCGGCCCGACGGTCTTGCCGGTATCGCGGGCGAGTTGAGCGTGCCCGTGCTTCGGACGGCCTACGCCACGGGCCTCTATCCCCTTGCTCATATCGGGCCGCAGAAATGGTGGGCGCCGAAGGAGCGCATGGCGCTCTTCATCGAGGATTTCCATATCGGCAAGAACGTTCGCCGCCGCCTCAAGCAGCAGGAGTTCAGCGTCACTTTCGACCAGGATTTTGACGCGGTTATCCGGGCCTGTGCCGAACCCGGCCCAGGCCGGCCGCATCTCACCTGGATCCGGGCCGATATTGTCGAGGCTTTCACGCGCGCTTTCCATGCCGGCCTTGCGCATTCGGTGGAGGTCTGGGATCGCGAAGGCGAGCTGGTGGGAGGCGCCTATGGCTTAAGCGTCGGCCGGGTGTTCTTCACCGAATCTCAGTTCGCCCGTAGGCGCGACGCCTCGAAAGTGGGCTTCGCCACGCTCAATTGCCATCTGCAGCGCTGGGGCTACGTGCTGAACGACGGCAAGCTTCTCAACGGACATCTGAGCCAGATGGGTTTCACCCTGATCCCGCGGGGAGCGTTCAACGCGCTACTTGCCGAGGCCTGCAAGGAGCCCGGACGAGAGGGGCGCTGGGCCGTGGATCAGAGCGCCGACGTCGCGCGTTGGAATCCGAGGTCGGTAAGCCTGGCGGCGTGACGTAAGCCCCCCTCGCGGGGAGAATGCCATTATACTGTAGCGGACTCTTGGCTCTCTGAGACCGGGAAGATGATCATGGTGCTCGCCGCGATTGATTTCCAGCTCTTGGCCAATGCCGGTTTTCCGGCCGCGCGCTTCGCGCCGGGCGAGGTGATCTTCGACGAAGGCGACGTGGGCGATAAGATGTACGTCATCCGCTCGGGCGAGGTCGTCATCGAGAAGGCGGGCAAGGCGATCGAGACGCTGCCGCCAGGGGGCATTTTCGGCGAGATGGCGCTGATCGACGGCTCCCCGCGCAGCGTCACGGCCCGCGCCAAGACCGACTGCGAAGTGGCGCCCATCACCGAAAAGAGCTTCCTTTTCCTGGTGCATGAGACACCGTTTTTCGCCATTGCCGTGATGCGCACGCTGGCGGACCGCCTGCGGCGCTCAAGCGAACGGACCTGACCGCCTCACGCCCCAAAGCGAGCGCGGCTTAGCCATTTTTGCCTTTTAATTGTGGTCCGCCCCCGCCATGATCGGGCAGCGTTAGGCTCCCTCTCACTCTCCGAATAACGCCCTTGCTGTCGCTCGCTGAATTGGCGCTGAAACGCCCGCGGAACGTCGATGCGTCAACCCTCGGGCGCGACGCGCTCGCAGGAGTCATCTCGGCGGTCGTGCAGATCGCTTACTGCATTTCCTTCAGCGCGCTGATCTTCCAGGGCAACCTCGCCAGCGGCTTTTCCCTCGGCTTGGCTGCGCTGATCATGGGGACGGCGGTCACGGGTGTGGTCATCGCGCTGACCTCCACGTTGTCGCCCGCCAATGGCGGTCCGGATTCGCCCGCCGTGGCGGTGATGAGCGTGCTCGCAGGTTCCATTGCCGCCGCGCTTGCCGCCAAGGGGGCGAGCACTACTGAGATCATCGTCAACGTGCTCGTCGCGCTTTCGGTGAGCACGCTGTTGACCGGCGTCCTGCTCTATGGGATCGGCGCGCTCAAGCTCGGACAATGGCTGCGCTTTATCCCCTATCCCGTGATCGGCGGCTTTCTTGCCGGATCTGGCCTGCTGCTGATCACCGGCGGCATGGAGGTGGTGAGCCAGACTAACCTCACGCTTTCGCCCTCGTCCTGGCAGATCCTCTACTCGCCGGTCTATGCGCCTCAGATTCTGGTCGGCGCGCTGTTTGCCATCTCAATTCCTCTTGTTGGCCGATGGGTTCCGAGCTTCCTCGCTTTACCGCTTGCCTTCGTGGCCTTCCTCTTCGTTCTTGACCTCGGTCTGTTCGGCTTTGTGAAGGACGAAAGCGTGCGAAGCGGCTGGTTCCTGCCGAGCCTCGGTGCGCTCTCTTTGTGGTGGCCCATTGCTGCCATCCTGCGACAACAGGTCGATTGGGGAATAATTGCCCAGAGCGGCGCCGAGATTGGCTCGGTGTGCGCGATCATGGCCATCGCACTTCTGCTCGACGTCTCCAGTCTCGAGGTTGCGCGGCAAAAGTCCGCCGACCTCGACAAGGAATTTCGCACTAACGGCCTCGCCAATATGCTTGCATCCGTGGTCGGTGGCTTCGCGGGCTCGCTGTCGATGAACGGCTGCCTGCTGCTCGACGAGTCCGGTGCCATGACGCGCTGGGCCGGCACCATTGTCGGCGTTGTCTGCGCGCTGATCCTGTTCTCCGGCGTGGATATTGGCAGCCTTGTTCCGAAGGCGATTTTGGGCGGCATGCTCGCCTATCTCGGCGTCATGATCCTCGCCGAGCTTGCCGCCTCGCCCGCGCAGCGCTCCTCTTGGGTGGACTGGGCGCTGGCCATCGCGATCATGCTCGTGATCTGTAATTTCGGTTACTTCATGGGCGTGATGCTCGGCGTCATCGCCGCCTGTCTGATGTTCGCGCTGAGCTACAGCCGTATCGGGGTCGTCCGGCGCCACCTCACGCGTCAGGAATTCTCCAGCAACGTCGAGCGGGCGCCCGAGCAGTCCAAACTGCTGCGCCAGGAAGGCTCCCGCGTTCACGTTTTCTGGCTCTCGGGCTTCATCTTCTTCGGGTCCTCCAATGGACTGTTCGAGCGCATCCGGCGCGCCATCGACGCGCAAATCGAGAAGCCTGTCGGCTACGTGCTGCTCGATTTCAGCGCCGTTCCGGGGCTCAACTCTTCCGCGCTTTTGAGTCTCGTCAAGCTTCGCCACTATTGCGACGAGCATGGTGTCGCGCTCGCCTTTTCAGGTTTGACCGATGTGATGCAGGTCGGCTTTCAAAGAGCCGGGTTCTTCGGCAGCGACTCAGCGCATCAGGTGTTCGGCAGCCGCAATGAAGGGCTCGAATGGTGTGAAGACATGCTGCTCATGCACCATGAGGTCGGCGAGGCCTCGATTCATAGCTTCGAGACTTGGCTCGAGGCGGAGTTCGGCGGGTCCGGCGACATGTCCCGCGTCGCTCCTTATCTCGAGCGCCACGAGCTTCGGGTGGGGGAACCCGTGTTCCGCCAGGGCGAGCCCTCAGATTCCATCGTGCTGCTCGCCTCGGGTTGTGTCGCCATCACAATCAATGACGAGCAGGGACGCCCCATAAGGCTGAGACGCATGGTCGGCTACACGGTGGTAGGCGAGATGGGTTTCTACCGCCGCGTTCCCCGCACGGCGAGCGTGATCGCGGAGCAGCCGAGCGTCGTCTACCGGCTGACGCGCGATGCCTTCAACACCATCGAGCGGGATGATCCCGGCGCTGCGTCGGCCTTCCACAAGCTCATCATTCGCCTGCTGGCGGACCGGCTGGAATTCGCCAATCGCGAAATCTCGGCTCTGGTCTAGACCGCCGCGCGGCCCGTGCCGGCGGCCACGAGCACGCCCACGATCAGCAAATAGCTCAGACCGTGCACGAGCTGGTCGGCACCGAGCGCGTTCCAGAAGCCGCGGTCGCGCACGGTCAGTCCATTCCGATGCGTGACCTGCTCCTTCAGCCAATCTACGTGATAGTGGACGGCGAACTCACCCACCGCGATGGCAACGGCCAGCAGAAGCGAGGCCGGCGCGAGAACGAGGTAGACGAGTGGCGTCAGCGCGACGTGGATCCCACTGTGCAGGAATCCGCCGGGATGGCCGTAGGTTCCCTTGTTCAAAAATTGATAGGGGGTCTGCAGATAGAAATCGGCAACCATGTGCTTGGCCATGAGCACAGCCACGGCAACAAGGACCAGCAGGACAAGCTTTGGCATGGGCGCTATTTGCTGAGGGCTTCGGCGCCCCCGTCCCAGTTTGGCGGGGGAGGGGTGTGGCGGAAGGAGGCGATGCGCTTCCGGTAGAGGGCATAAAGCCGATCCAGGCGCCCCCCGTCTAGAGTCTCGCATTGGCGAGTTAGGGCTTCCGCCGCATCCCAGGCCTGGGCCCTGAATTTCTGCAGGAACTCGGCGTGGCGGTCGGCGAGCTCGATAAAGGCGTGCGAGTGCTTCATCGCGCCGTCGCCGAGCAATGCGAAGATGCGCGTGGCTTCGGTGCGGCCCTTTACCTTCAACAGGTCGAGTTCCAGGAAGGCGAAGTCCGGCGCGCGCGCGGTGGTCGACTCGCCTACGATGGTGCCGACGTCGTAAGTCTTCGACTGGCCCTCGAGCCGCGACGCGACGTTGACGTTGTCCCCGATCACCGAATAGTCGAAACGCGTCTCCGAGCCCAGGTTGCCGACGCAGCAGACACCGGTATTGAGCCCGATGCCGAGCTGCACGGGCTTGACGGGGCGCCCCCGAGCCTCCGCTTCCTCGCGCCAACCCGCATTGAGATCCTGCATTTGGCTCATCATGCGCAGCGCGGCCCGGCAGGCGTGACTTGGGTGCTCGGCGTCGTCCAGCGGCGCGTTCCAGAAAGCCATTACCGCGTCGCCCATGAATTTGTCGATGGTGCCTTGCTCCTCGAGGATGATGTTGCTCAGGGGTGTGAACAGGCTGTTCAGGAAGCGGGTGAGCTCTTCGGCATCGAGACCCTCGGAGATGCCGGTGAAGCCGCGCACGTCGCTGAAGAGCAGCGTCATGTCGCGCGTCTCCCCGCCGAGCTTGAGCCGCGACGGATCATTGGCGAGCCGCTCGACGAGGGCTGGTGCCATGTAGTGGCTGAAAGCGTGGCGCACGCGGTTGCGCTCGCGCTCAGTGCGCAGGAACACGAACAGCGTACCGGCCAGGTAGATGGCGGCGAGCGCAATCGCGGGATAGACGGGATCGACCAGCCAGCCGAGGACATCGAAGGCGTACCAGGATACCGCGACCACCGCGGCGATGGCGACGCCGCCGACCACGGCGCTACCGGCCGCTCCGCTCCGATAGATGAGAAAGGCAATGAGGAAGCCGAGCAGAAGAATGTAGAGGAGCTCGGCGGGCGTGGCGAAGTCGGGCCGTTGCAGAAAGGCGCCTTGCAGGATCTGCTCCATGGCTTGTGCGTGCAAGTCGACGCCCGGGACCGAGGCGTCGAGCGGGGTCGCCCGGAGATCGAGCAGGCCCGCGGCACTCGTGCCGATGATCAAGAGCCGGCCATCGATCTCGTCCTTGCCGATCTCGCCGTTGAGCACGCGCCAGGCCGGGAGGTAGCGCTCCTTTTCCTGGTGGGTGAAGCGGATCCACATCTGGCCGTTGGCTTCGGTCGGCACCTCGTAATCGCCGACACGGACCTTGGCGATGCCGGTCTTCTCGCCGAAGGCGGTCTCGCCGCTCGCGCCGGAGGACTTCACCATATAGGTCGAGGCGCCTTGCGCGAGCCGGAGCATGTCAGCGACGAGCGAGGGATACATTTTGTCGCCGACCACCACCACCATGGGCATACGGCGGATGATCTGGTCATGCTCAGGCAGCCAGTTGAGCGCACCGGCTCCCGATGCGTTCTGTTGCAGCTCGGGCAGGCTCGAGGCGGCGCCGGGATAATAGGGCGCGAACAGCCTCGGGTCATCGCCGCCGTGGGCAAAGCCTGCCTTGGTCGCAGGGATCGTCGTGCCTTGCGGTGTGGCAATGAAGCCCAGCACCACGGGAGCCTGGCCAATCGCCTCGGCGAGGATCTGGTCGTTGGATGGGAGCTTCTCCACCTCTTCGCGCAGACTCTGTAGCGCATCGGACTTCGGCCAGAAATGCAGGGCGTTGGCTGGCGACAGGCGGTCGGGCTCGGGGAACACCATGTCGAAGCCGATGGAAGCGGCCCCATTGGCGGCGAGCTTCTGTACGAGCTCGGCCAGCACGGTGCGCGGCCAGGGCCATTGTCCCACGCGCTTCAGCGACTCCTCATCGATGTCGACGATGCGCACGGGGAGGCTGGGATCGAAAGTGCGCGGCCGGATTTGCTGATAGCTGTCGAAAACCAGCGAACGCAGCCGCGCGACCGAACTAGGGTCCCAGATGCGCAAGGCCAGTGCGCCCGCGATGACCGCCCCCAAAATGAGGGCATAGAGGAGACGGGGACCCATACCCTTTGCCCGAACTCGGCCTGAGGAAAGCGCGCCGGACCGGCGCGGGATGCGAGAGCCTAGTCGATGGCGGCAGCCCGCTCCAGTGTCAACTTGCCGCTTTTTGCGCCAGCGGGGTGCCGATTTCCGGGACTTGGCAGCCAGAGGGGTCGCGCCATTGAACGTAGGGGCAGAATGAACTAGGAAGCGCGGGGGCCACCACCCACGGCGTTCAATCCAGAGGCGTCCTCAGTGAATATCTGCATGATCGGGGCGGGGTATGTCGGCCTCGTCTCAGCCGCTTGCTTCTCCGAGTTCGGCTGGAATGTCGCGTGCGTTGACAAGGACGCGAGCCGCATCGCCCAACTTCGCCAAGGCCGCGTGCCGATCTACGAGCCGCGCCTCGACGAGCTGCTCGAGCGCAATCTCCGCATGGGGCGCATCCGCTTCTCGACCGAGCTCGGTGACGCGGTGCGAGAGGCCGATCTCGTCTTCCTGGCCGTGGGGACGCCGATGCGGCGGGGCGACGGCCACGCCGATCTCAGCTTCGTGTTTCAGGCCGTCGAGGACCTCGCGCCGCATCTGCACGGATTCACGGTGATCGCCACCAAGTCCACCGTGCCCGTGGGCACGAGCCGGGAGATCGAGCGGCGGCTTAGAGCTCTCCGCCCGGATGCCGATTTCGCGCTTTGCTCGAACCCGGAATTCTTGCGCGAAGGCTCGGCCATCTACGACTTCACCCATCCCGACCGCGTGCTCGTGGGCTGTGACGAGGCGAGGGCGCAGGCGCTGATGGAGCGCCTCTACAAGCCGCTTGCCTTGCGCAACGCGCCGGTGATGTTCGTAAGCCGGGAATCGGCGGAGCTCGCCAAATATACGGCCAACGCGTTCCTCGCCATGAAGATCAGCTTCATCAACGAGGTTGCGGATCTATGCGAGGCGGTGGGCGCCGACGTGCAGCAGGTGGCCACCGCGATCGGCGCCGATGGGCGCATCGGCGACAAGTTCCTGCATCCGGGCCCGGGTTATGGCGGCTCATGTTTTCCCAAGGACGTTGCGGCCTTGATCCGCTCGGCGCGCGAGGCGCGCTCGCCACTCTCGCTCATCGAGCAGGTGCAGACGGTCAACACCGAACGCAAGATCGCCATGGCGGGGCGCATCGAGCGTGCGGTCGGCGGGTCGCTCGCCGGCAAGTCGGTTGCGGTCTTGGGGCTCGCTTTCAAGCCCGACACCGACGACGTGCGCGAGGCGCCAAGCCTGACGCTGATTCCCATGCTGCAAGAGAGGGGAGCCTCGGTGCGGGCCTACGATCCCCATGCCGCCGAGAACGCCGAGGCGTTGTTGCCGGGGGTGGTGTGGTGCAGAAGCGCGCTGGAAGCGGCCGAGCAGGCCGATGTCGCCGTCGTGCTCACCGAATGGAACGAGTTCCGCGCGCTCGATCTGGAGGTTTTGCGGGCTCGCATGCGCGGCAGCATCCTGGTCGATCTGCGCAACGTCTATCTGCCGGCCCAGGCGAGCGCGGCGGGTTTCACCTACGCCAGCATTGGGCGATAGCGAGCGGGCTGCTCGCTGGCTGCGTGGTCCAGGACGCGCCTAGGAAGCCGTGGCGGAGAGAGCCTTCCGGGTAACGGCGGTGCTGAAGCGCCCGGACTTGAGGTCGGCATTCGCCATCGGCCCGAAGCGGCGCAAGAGACGCCGGAGATGCCGGCGGTAGGCGTAGTAGTTGTATTCGAGCCGATGCCGGTCGCTAGCCACATAGCCAGTCTCGGGGCTGCGCTTGGCTCCTTCCGACTTTAGTTTGGAAAACCAGGATGCCCGCTCATGCTGCTCGGAGGCGGCGATGAGATAGCTCGCGATGAGCTTCGCTTGGGCATCGGCCAGTCGCCAGATGCTGCCGTTGGCCTGCACCAGGCCCACCGCGAAGAGGTCGTCGAAGTCGGGGTGGAAAACGTTGAGATAGAGGATAGAGCGTCCGTCGGGGCCCAGGATCAGGTCGTTGTCGATAAAGGGAAGGGAGATCTGATAGCCGGTAGCGTAAACGACGAGATCGGCCTCGACGTCGCTGCCGTCAATAAAGCGAACCGTGCGCCCTTCGAATTCGACGATGTCGGGCTTCACGCCGATGCGCCCATGGGCGACGAGCTGCGGCAGCACCGTGTTCATGGTCGGGTGGGTGTCCATGATCAAGTGCTCGGGCTCGGGCAGGCCGTAGCGGACGTTGGAGCCCACCATGAGCTTATGCCAACGCGTGTAGATGCGGTTGCGTAGCCACCGCGGCATGGGCAGCTTCTCGCAAAAATTCACGATGCCGTCGGTCGGTCGGCCAAGCATGAATTTCGGCACGAAATAGGTGCCGCGGCGCATGCTCTGATGCACGGAGCGGGCGACCGCCGTCGCATCGACGACGATATCGCAGGCCGAGTTGCCGGCGCCCACCACCACGACGCGCTTGTCGGCAAGCTGCTTGACGCTGCGATAGTTGCGCGAATGCAGGATCTCGCCAGTGAACTTGCCCGCTATCTTGGGCGTCCGCGGCACGTCATGGTGGCCGCTGGCGATCACGAGGGCCCGATAGAAGCGGGCGCGCGCCTCGCCCGCGATCTGCACACGCCAGCCGCCTTGGGTGCGCTCGGCGTGCTCGACCGTCGTGTTGAGCTCGACGCGGTCCAGCACGCCGAACTCCTGCGCGTAGTTGCGCAAATAAGCGAGCGCCTCGCGATGGGACGGATAGGTGGGATAGTCATCGGGCATCGGGTAATCCCCGAAGCCCGTGTATTTGCGCGACGAGACGAGGTAGGTCGAATCGTAGACGACGCCGGTGTTTGTGGCCTCATTCCAGAGGCCTCCAATGTCTTTCTCCCGCTCCAGACAATCGAACGGGATGCCACGCTCGTGGAAGGTCTTGGCGGCGGCCAGTCCAGAGAACCCTGCGCCAATGATGCAGACCTTGTCGGTGTCGCTCTTGATGTCCATCAAATGTGCATTCCTCGATGCAAATGTACGTTCCTTAGTCAGAGGTCGTTTGTCTTCGGTTAAGCGTCTTTGATGGGTCCTGTCAGGTTTGGCGTCAATCCCCGGTGGGAACACTGCGGCATTTGATGTCGTTCATGGCTTATATGCATAAAAGACTTTGGACTTTCCCGTCATGACGTTAGACTTTCTCAACGATGCGACTCGACGTGGCGGAAGGCTCATCATGCGTCTGCCAGTGTACATAACGGCTGGTATGCTAGCTCTCGGGCTGTTTTGCGGCAGCGCCTCAGCCCGTCAGATGTGGCTGCCTACGATCGACAATCCCTATTGCTCGATTACGACTTATCTGTTGCCCGAATTGCCGGAGCAGGCGATGTCGAGCATAGATGCCAATGACCAGCCGGTCATTGTCGTCAGCGCTCTTACCATGGCCGAGACTCAGGCCTATGGCAGGTTCCTCATGGCGCATGAATGCTGCCATCATACCTTGGGTCATGTGGCCTACCTGCATCGGGGGCTCGGACATTTGGGGCCGCAGCCTTTCTTCTACATCGCGCCGGCGCTGAAGCGCATGGAGCTTGAGGCCGACTGCTGCGCGGTCAAGATGCTGAAGCAAACTCACGAACCCGAAAGCATCGAGGCGGCCCGCCAAGCCATGGCCCAGTTCGGTACTTCGCCGACCGGCGCCTACTATCCGACCGGCATCGAGCGAGCGGACAATATCGCCAGCTGCGCCGCGCAAGACTAACGTTCCCTCGGCTCGGATCGGGCGCATCGTACGGCGCTGGCGAAGCTTACCCAGATGGGCTGACGTCCCCAAACCGCAAGATCTATATCTTAGCGTGACCGCTCCGTTCACCTTTGCGATGGATCAAATTTACCCCGTGCGGGACCCTGGGGTGTCCCAGGGCCGCCGGTCTGCGGTTACGTGCTATGCTCAGGGCCGACTTCGTGCGTGATGGTGGAAAGGAGGCCGGCTTGAGGCGCAGCACGGGCCTGATCGGAAGGTTGACGGCGAGCCTTGTCGCCGCGCTGGGCGGCGTCGGGACCTTAAGCAGCACCGCGCCAGCGGACGACGCGCCCAGCCATTGGCTGCGCGTTTGCGCCGATCCCGACAACATGCCGTTCTCGAACGACAAAGGCGAGGGCTTCGAGAACAAGCTCGCCGAGCTCCTTGCTGCTAAGCTTAATGCCCACTTGGTCTACAGCTGGTTTCCCGAAGGGGCCGGGTCAGTCCCTAACCAGGCGCTGCAGGACATTTGTGACCTCGTCATGGGTTATGCCCAGGGCACCGGCTTGGTCGAGGACACCAACCCCTACTACCACACGTCTTACGTGCTGATTTACCGGAAGAAGGATCAAGATCTCGCCGGCGTCGATAGCCTGTCGGACCCCCGTCTCAGGCAAAAGAAGATCGGCATCTTCGCCCGGACTCCCCCGGCGAGCATGCTGGCGACAAATGGACTGGTCGCCAATGCTCAGCCATTCGAGATCGCCGGGACAAGCTCTTCCAAGGCCGCATCGGAGATGATTGCCGAGATCGCCTCCGGCAAGATCGACGCGGGTCTGCTGTGGGGCCCGGTGGGCGGCTACTACGCGCAGAAATCGCCCGTGCCGCTCGCCGTTGTACCGCTTACCAAGGAGACGGTGGGGCCGCGTCTCCTGTTCGACATCACCATGGGCATTCGTCCGGGCGCGCCCGAGTGGAAGCACAGCCTCAACAAGCTCATCGCCGAGAACCAGGACGAGATCAACGCGATCCTGCGAGATTATGACGTGCCCCTGCTGGACGAGGCGGGGAACCAACTCAAGACTGCGACACCCGAGCGCTGAAGACCGCTGTTAGGAGCGTGCAATGGCGCGGACGGCCGCACTGCTCACATCTTGCACTTGCTTTCCGGCTGGTCGATGCCGAGCGTGTCCATATCGATGTCCGGGTGGCTCGCCGGGGGGACGCCCGGTTGCGGCGAGAGCGAGACCGGAACCTTGTCCGTCGCGATCAGGATCGGCTGACGAAACTGACCATCCCATTTGCGGTAGGTCTGCTTGACGCCCTTGAAGGGAGCGAGCTGGAACTCGTCACCGGTGATGAAGGCGGCGATGGTGGGAAAATCCGCGCCGTGATTGCGGGTCACGGCCTCGCCGATGGTGCGCGAGGCAACATAACCCTGATAGTCGATTGGCAGCATCAAGCGCTTGTAATCCTTTTGGAAATGGTTGTTGGCCTGGGTTGCCCCCCACTTCTCATGGCCGGGGCTCCAGGTCGTGGCGACCAGGCCGGCCGTGCCCGCTACCGGTACGAGGTGTGAGGCGCCGCCACGATAGGGCAGGAAGGGCCCCCACAGCTGATCCTCATCGGCGACGATGATCACCTGATAGTCCGGAGCGGCATGGGCTGCATTGTCGCCGCCGTCCTTCGGGGGCGGGATCGTACCCATGGCGTCGCGCTTGCCCCCCGAAGTGTCCCTGTATTCGCGCTCGTCGACGATGGTGGCGCCGAAACGTTTCGCCGCGCGTTTGATGGCGTCAGCATAGGCCGCGTCGCCAGACGTGGTGCCGCGTACGAGCAGCCAATTGCTCCATTTGTTGGCCACGAGATATTGCGCGAGCGCGTCTGCCAGCATGTAACGGTCCGGAACGATATGAAGGATGTTGGCCCGGCAATCCTCCTGGCGGAGGGAGATGTCGGTCGCACGGACGTTGAGCAGCAGAATGTCCTTGCCTTTGGCCCAGTCGGAAAGCTTGATCAGCGTCGCGGCGGGCGCATCGACGATGACGAAATGGTGACCGCTCTCCAGGAATTTCTGCAGTGCTGCCACCGCGGCGTCGGTGGTGGCAACGGTGCTCACGTCGAGGCTGTAGAGATCGCCGGTGAATTGGCCGCCGGAGTTGTTCTCGTCGAGCGCCATCTTTGCGCCGGCGATGCCTGCGTCATCGGGCTCGACGTCCATGCGCGACGAGGGCCGGGGATGCTCCACGATTTGCCGCAAATAACCGATCGGTACGGGGGTCATTGCCGGCGATTGCGGCATTTGGACCTGAGCGCCGCCCTCGGGTTTGGTCGCGGCGGGCGCCTCGGCCGGTGGGGGAGCGGCCCCGGCGGGCGCGACCGCGGTGCCTTGGTCGGCGGCGGAGGCAGTGGACGGTGCCAGGGTCAGACACGTCGACAAGGCCAGAGCGCTGGCGAGGGCGAGACAGACCGTAAGGGTGATGTCGCGAGCGATACGTGAAAAACACACCATGAACACGACTACCAGGTCTGGAACCGGCCATTACGGGGCGTGCCCGACCTGGCCCTCGATGCCGGACGGCGAGGCCAGCCAAGCGGGAGCCTCCATGGTAGCGACAAAAAAATAGGCATTGCAAGGTGGAAACCCTGACCGGGAAGTCTTGGTAGCGCCCGGCGGCAACGCTTAGTCTCGCCTTCCGCCATCACCGGGGATCGACCCTCCCGGCCACGTCTTAGACACGGAGCCGAGAAGGCGAGGCCGGGATTATCCCGGCCACGCAATCCCTTGATCTTGCTGAAACTTGAATGCCGCCAACCCGCTTTAAGAGTCCGCGCTGGCGAGAGGCTGCTCGGGCTGCTTTGCCGCGACGCCTTGGGCATTGCGTGGGTTGCGGTAGACGAAGGGAGTTGGCGGGAGCGCCGCCTCGGAGCGGGCGAGCGCTACCATCTCGCCGTGATAGGGGGAGAGCGCGCAGGCCGGATCGGTATTGCGCGGGTCGGCGGTGATCGCCATGGCCTGGCAGCGACAGCCGCCCCAATCCACCTCCTTGAAGGCGCAGGAGCGGCAGGGCTCCTTCATCCAGTCAGTGCCACGGAAGGCGTTGAAGGCTTGCGAGTTCAGCCAGATGTCGAGCAGCGGGCGGTCCTGCACGTTGTCGAATTGGAGGCCCGGAATGGTTTCGGCGGCGTGGCAGGGAAGGACCTTGCCGGCTGGGGTGATGTTCATGAAGCCCTTGCCCCAGCCGCCCATGCAGGGCTTCGGGCGCTTGGCGTAGTAGTCCGGCACCACCATGTCGATGGTGAGCACGCCTTTCAGCCGCTCGCGCTCGCGCTCGACGAGTTCGACCGACTGAATGGTCTGCTCATAGGTCGGGATCAGCGCCGCGCGGTTCAGATAGGCCCAACCGTAATATTGCACGTGGGCGATTTCGAGCCGCTGGGCGCCGAGCTTGACGGCGAGGTCGATATAACGGCCGACATTGTGGATGTTCTGCCGGTGGATGGGGGCGTTGATGGTGAGGGGAAGACCCATCTCGATCACCCAGCGAGCGACGTCGAGCTTCTTCTGGGTAGCGCCGGGATAGACGCCGATGCGCTCGGCGTTCTCGGCATCGACGTCCTGGAACGAGATTTGGACGTGATCGAGCCCGCGCTTGGCGAGATCCTCCAGCCGCGCGCGAGTAAAGGTGACGGCGGCCGTGATCAGATTGCTGTAGAGCCCAGCCTCCGAGGCGGCCGAGACGATTTCCTCGAGGTCCTTGCGGGCCGTGGGCTCGCCGCCGGAGAGATGGACCTGCAAGATGCCCATGTCGCCCGCCTGCTTCATCACCGAGACCCACATCTCGGTGGACAGCTCCTTATTCACGCGTTCCAGCTCGAGCGGGTTGGAGCAATAGCCGCATTGCAAGGGGCAGCGATGGGTAAGCTCGGTGAGCAGGCCCACGGGCGCGCGGGCGCACAGCGCCTCGGTGGCGCTGCCGCTCACGCCCTCGGTGGGCTCGTCGTCCACGACGGCGGTCCCGCAATGCTCCTTCAGATCCATCGCGCTCATGCTTTTATGTATCCCTTGTCGGCGAGACCTTGCAGCAGGTCCAGCACGTCGGCACGAATGATTTCGGCCGGGGCTGAATAATCCTTTGCCAGGGCTTCGACGATTTCCTCCACGGTTCGTTTGCCGTCGCAGAGCTTGAGCACGGCGACGGCGGTTTGGTCAGGCGTGAGCACACGCTCCGGCGCCAACAAGATCCAGCGGCCGCGCCCCGCGTCGTGGCGGAGCTTCAAATAGGCCGGCAGAAAAGGCCGCGTCTCCTGGCTGACAATGAGACGTCCAGGGGCCGCGGCGTCATCCGTCATGCTTTGGCCGGCACGAAGGCGCCCGGGGGAATCATCCCCGGATCGTAATAGGCGAGATGTAGGGCATCGAGCTGCGCCCAAAGCACGTTGGTCTTGAACCTGAGAGCGTCGAGCACCGCGGCTTGCGCCTCGGGGGTGCGCGCATTGCGCTTCACATAGTCCAAGGCGAAATCCGCGTCCCGCGGCGCCTGGGTCAGGCGGCGGCGGAAATAGGCCATGACGTCTTCGCTGATGAAGTCGTAATTCTCGAGCATGCCCGAGATGCGCTCCCTGTAAATCTTGGGCGCGAACAGCTCGGTCAGCGAGGAGGCGACGGCTTCGACCAAAGTCCTCTCCTGCACGAAGCGGACATAAGCCTCCACCGCGAAGCGCGTCTCGGGCAGGGCGCCCTTCATCGAGATGACATATTCACGGTCGAGCCCAAGTCCGTCGGTCAGCTTGAGCCAACGCTCGATGCCGCCTTCCTCCTCGCCATAACCGTCATGATCGTGGATGCGGTGGACCCAGTCGCGCCTGAGCTCGCGGTCGTAACAGCGGCTGATGAGGGCAGCGTCCTTGCGCGGCACCGCCGATTGGTAGCAGTAGCGGTTCAAGGCCCAAGCCTGCACCTGACCCTTGTTGAGCTTGCCGCCATGCAGCAGCTTATGAAACGGATGTTTGTCGTGGTAGCGCTCGGCGCCAATGGCGCGAAGCTCGTCCTCAAGCTCCTCTGGGCTCATGATCTTGGTCACGGCTGCACCTCTATCCTGACGACTGCAATGTGAGGACCAGAGCTTAACCCACAGCAAAAGGTACTCACTTGATGCGCGTCAACGCTTAGATAATGAGCCTTACCCAGCTTTTCAGCTTCGCTTGGCCGATATCGTTTGAAACTAGGAGCATGGCAAGAGGGCCGCATGACACCCGCATGAACACCCCCTGGATGCCACATTAAGAAAATCTGAACGGGAAGATTTGGCAATCATCTGTGCATGGTAGTTGAGAGTCAGCGCCATGGCGCTCAATCTGGGGTCGCTACAAAATCAAATGCGGCGAGCCAGCCATGCGCCGGATCGCCGCTCTCGACTTCCGAGATGATTAAGTGCGATCCAGCTCGGCAGGCAGGTAGCTCGTCACCTCCATACCGGACTCCGTCTCATCAATCGTCGGCTTTTGCCACTCACGCATTGTAGGCTCTCCTTCTCGCGATTTCAGGCTTAAGTGCCGGCCGTGGCGACCCGTACGTGTGCGAGGGTTCAGTCGCGCAGGCCCTGCACTTCATTGTGGTTTCCGGCTATGATAACTTCAAATCGTACTTCCTTATTGAAATGATAAGTGGCCCTTATCGACAGTGATTACCCTTCGACAATTGCGTTACCTCGAGGCGCTGGCCGAGATGCATCATTTTGGCCGTGCCGCGGAGGCGTGCGCCGTCAGCCAGCCCGCGCTCAGCATGCAGATCAAGGAGCTCGAGGACGAGCTGCAGGTGAGCCTCGTCGAGCGGCGCAGGTCCGGCGTCGAGCTCACGGAGCAGGGTGAGGAGGTCGCCCGCCGCGCGCGGACAATTCTCGCCTCGGTACGAGATCTGCGCGACTACGCCCGGCATCGCGACAGGGTGCTGTCGGGCTCGCTCAAACTAGGCGCCATTCCCTCCATCGCGCCCTACCTGTTACCGGCGGCATTACCCGAGTTGCAGCGGCGCTTCCCCACGCTCAGCTTGCAGCTTCGCGAGACCATCACCGAGACGCTGGTGCACGAGCTTGTGAGCGGCACTCTCGATCTCATTCTGATCGCGCTGCCGGTCGAGAATGCGGAGCTCGAGACGTTGCATCTCTTCGACGACAAATTCATCCTTGCCGTGAAGGCCACGCGAGAGAACAAGCGCGTGCGGAACGCGACGCCGAGCATGCTCGCCCAATCGCGCCTGCTGCTGCTTGAGGAGGGCCATTGCCTGCGCGACCAGGCGCTCTCCTATTGCCGTATGCTGACGCCGGAGGCGCGCGACAGCTTCGGCGCCTCGAGCCTCGCCACCATCGTGCAGATGGTCGCCAATGGCTATGGCACCACGCTGCTCCCGGAGATGGCAATCGGAAGCGAGGTGCATCATGGCAGCGATATTCGTCTGTTGCACTTCGCCGCACCGGAGCCGAAGCGCGAGATCGGGCTTGCCTGGCGCAAGACCTCTCCGCGCAAGGCCGACTTCATCCAGTTCGCGCAGCTGCTCAAGGACGTGGCACCGTAGTCTGGTAAGACTTGAGCGAAGGGCAAGGCTTGCGTGTTCCCAATCATGATCAAGGTTTTGCTACTCGGGACCTTGGTGGCCGCCGTGGTGGTCGGCGTCATCGCGAAAACGGCCCGTATCTCGGCGTTCTACGCAGGGGACGGCCCGCTGCCTCCGGCCAGGAACGGCCTCGCCATCGCCGCCTCCGCCATGCCCGCCGCGTTGCTCGCGTCCCTGACCGGCCCCTTTGGAGGTCAAGGTGACATGGCCATCTTCGTTGGCGTGCTCGGCGGCGTGCTGCTGATTGCGCTCTTGCTCGCAGCGCCGCTGCGGCGGTTCGCCGGCTACACTTTGCTCGATTTCCTGGCCGAGCGTTTCCAGGGAGGCGACGTCCGGATCCTTGGCATCATAGCCGTCCTCCTCTGCTCGCTCCCGCTGCTCGTCGCGGTGCTCTGGTTCTCGGGCTCTGTGGTGGGGCAGGTCTTCGGCGGGGATCGAGGGAGCGCCACTCTTATCGCGTCAGCCGTCCTTCTCGTCGCCGCGCTGCCCGGCGGCATGGGCTCGGTGAACTCAATTCAGGTTGCCCTTGGCCGCGTCTTGATCGCCGCCGTTGCGGTGGCCGCAATCGTCCTCCTCGCCACCGGCACCGCGGGCGTCAGCTCCTACGATGCGGGGGCCAGACAGTTGCCACCGGGTCTCCTCGCAGCGAATGATTGGAACGGGAAAGCGGCGCTTGCCATCACGCTTGCGCTCGGTACCGCCTCCCTGCCGCATCTTCTGATGCGGTCCATCACCGCAGCCTCGCCCCAAGCGGCGCGATGCTCCTTTGGGTGGGCGCTGCTTTTCCTGGCTCCGCTCTATTTCGCGCCGCAAGCGTTCCGCGCCGCGTTGGAGGCGCAGTCATTCGCTCCGGGCGTGCTTGCCGTGTTCGCGACGACCGCGCTCCTCGCCGCGAGCCTGGCCGCAACATCCGGCCTCGCGCTCGCCATGGGCAACGCTCTTTCTTACGACATCTACTACAAGAGCCTGGCTCCCACCGCGCCGCCGCAGCTGCGGCTTCATGCGGCTTGGGCCGGTCTCGTGCTCGTGGTCGCGATCGCGGCAGGGCTCGCCTCGCGCGCCGATACAGAGGTTGTGCCTTTGGCCGCGTGGTGTTTCTCGCTTGCGGCGAGCGGCATCCTGCCGGTACTCGCGCTCGGGCTTTGGTGGAAGCGTGCCAATGGGCAAGGTGCGGTCGCGGGCGGGGTGGCGGGCCTCGCGCTCTGTCTCTATTATCTTGTGGCTCCGCGTTATATCCCGATCACCTTCTACGAGACCTCGAGCTTTCTCTCGAACGCCACGCCCGACGATGCGGCGAGCTACCTCCTCCTGAAGCAGGCCTATGCGCTGGCGGAGGGTGCCGCCAAGGGCGCCGCATTCGGCGCGTGGGAGGCAAAGGCCGGGTCGCTCGCCAATTGGGGCGGTGTGAGCGGCGTCTGTGCGGCCCTGTTCGCCGTGCCGGTCGGCTTCCTGGTGACGATCGTGGTGAGTTTGTTCACGCCCGCGCCTTCAGCCGACGTCCAGCGCTTCGTCGAGGAGCTGCATGCGCCTGCGCAGGGGACGGAATAGTCTCAATTGGCAGGCGGATTTGCGGCCGATTGGGGTTGATCGCCCAGGAGGCGGAAGGAGTTGCGGAAGCGCTTCGCGTCGTCGCCCGCCGCGTGGTCCTTGGGACCCGCCGAGATCAGCATGTAAACGCGGTCGCCTGCCGGCACGACGTCGACGAGATGATTGAGCTTGCCCTTGCCGTCGTCGGTAATCGCCTCGTAGCCGGCGCGGTCGGCGATGGTGGCCGGGCCCTTCTTGCGCAGGCTCGATCCGCTGCCCTTGGCATAGGCGCTGGCGAGTTTAGCGAAATAATCGGGGTCGGACGGGCTCGGTGCCTTGCCCGCCGGATACTCGAACACCACCACGCGATAGGCCTCGTCGTCGCCAACGCTGACCTGGAAGTCATATTGAATGAGCGGGTTCTGACCCTCAACCGGCGCCGTCGTCGTCTGCGGCGTGCCGGGGAATTGGATGGCAAAGCCGCGCTCGGCGGATTGGAACTCGGTCCATTGCGGCTCCGGTGTGGCGGCGCTTGGCTGGTCCTCGGCCAATCCGCTTGCGCCCGTGGCCAGGAGCATCGCCATGGCTATCAGTGCTCTGCGCATCGTCATGGGCTGGTCCCTCACCCTTGGCGTCCTCGCGAATCGGCATTCTACCGGATCGGGCGACGGGCTTCATCCACGAGCGCTTACCCCGCGTTTCGGGCTGCTGCCGTCTAGCCTTCTGGCGAAAAGGCTCCCTTGAGCGCGCGGCCATACATGGCCTTGGCGTCCTCCTTTAACGCTGCGCGCGTCGCCGGCCGCATATAGAGCATGTGGCCGCCGAGATAGTTCTTGATCTCGATGGGAGCGGCGCCGGTAAGCGGCGGCAACTGGTTCACGAGAAAAGTGGTGGCGAGATAGGGCGTGATCAGGTCGGTGTAGCCCTTGGCGATCAGCACCTGCAGCGAAGGGTTGAGGGCACGCGCCTCCTGCAGGTCCTCGATCACGCCCGCATAGCCCTGACGCGTCGGGCTCGTGCCGAAGTCCCATTTGCTGCGCACCTCGCGATTGAGCAGGCGATAGGGCGCGTTGGTGTGGAACTGGAGCTCGCTCCCGGCATATTGAATGAAGGCCGAGGTCCAGAGCGGCGCGGTCGCGTCGAGCACAGGATCGGGGCCGTTCGGCCCCGCGCTCGAAGGGCTCGGGTCGGGCCCGCTCACGGTGCCGTCATAGCGGCTCAGCACCTGTCCATGGGCGTGATCGAATTCCTTGATGAAGAGGGAGGGGGAGATGCGGGCGAGGCGCCGCTCGACGAGGTCCGGCGGCAGACCGGTCAACTCCGCCACCTTCTCGCTGGCGAGCTTGCCGCCCGCCTCAGATCCTGAGGCGAGCGCCACGAGGTAGTCGGACAGCGCATAGTGCTCGGCATCCTTGAGAGCGAGGCCAAGTGCCTCCCGCCCGATGATGCCCTTGCTCTCCAGATTGACCGCGGCGAAGGACGGAAGCGTCAGTGCCCAGGTGAGCGGATCATAGTCCTCGCCATTGAGAAGCGCGAAGTCGAGCGCGGGCGAGATGAGCACCATGCCGGACGGCGAGATGCCCCCCGTCTTCTGCAGCTTGTGAGTCAGCGCCGCGGCGCGGAACCCGCCATAGCTCTCCCCCACCAGGAACACGGGCGAGACCATCCGCCCCGCCTGGATGAGATAGAGCCGGACGAAGTCCACAAGCGCGTCGGTGTCCTGCTCGACGCCCCAGAACTTCTCCTCGTCCTTGGGATCGGTCACGCGGCTATAGCCGGTGCCCACCGGATCGACGAAGACGAGGTCGGTCATGTCGAGCCAGGTGTTGGGATTGTCGAGGAGCCGGGGAGGGGGCCCGCGAAACTCGCCCTTGTCGTCGACCTCGACCGCGCGTGGGCCGATGCCGCCGAGATGCAGATAGGCGGCTGCCGCGCCCGGCCCGCCATTGAAGACGAAGGTGATGGGCCGCTTCGCATCGAGCGGCTCGCGCGCATAGGCCACGTAAAAGATCTCGGCCGTGGGCTTGCCGCCCGCCGCACCCGGCAGAGGGATGCTCCCGGCCTCAGCAGTGTAGTTCAGGGTCTTGTCGGCAATGCGGATCGAGTGGTGAGTCGTCGCGGTGGGCGGCAGGAGATCGACCGCTTGCGGCGGCGTGGCTTGCGGTGGGGCAGCAGGCTGCCCGATGGCATGGGGCTCGGCGGTTTGTTGCGGCGGCGCGGTCGCGGTGTCGTGCGGATTGTCCTCGGCGAGGGCAAGTCCGGGAAAGGCCAGAAGCGCAAACAACGCTCCGGCGCGGAGGAGGGAGGCGAGGCAGGGAAAGGGCTCGGTCACGTCGATTCGGCTCCTGGTGGGCTGGGTGGGGGAGCTTGGAAGGGTGACAGAGGCTTAGCCGAAGGCGATGGCCGCCTCAAGGCAAGGGAAGGCCGGTAGGGTGAATGGGGACGCTTCGGGGAGGCCGTCAGATCGCGCCAACGGCGACGCCGAGGCCAACCAGGAAGAGAAGTAACGACCCGGCAATCAGCCCCGGCCCCAGGCGCCGCATCGCAGTACCGATGTTGGTCGCTTTGCCCGAAGCGAGCGCGCCTTGGGCCACATAGGCATTCACGAAGGTGGCTCGAGCGAGAAAAACTCCAACGCCGAAGATGAGAATTGCGCGCCTCAAGAGCAAAGATCGACGGAAGACACGTGATCGGATGGGGCCGTTGCAAGAGCAGCCATCGTGCGGCACGCGCCTGGAATAGCGTTCAGCTATCGAGTTCAGAGCCAACCGGCATTTCCGTCGGGCGCCGCTTCGGCCGATGCTCGCTGCTATCACCGCGGCGGTTCCTCTCGGCCGACGCTTCAGCCAAAAGGGAGATAACGGAGATGTCTCACTTCACCAACAAAGGTCTGCTCAGCCGCAGCCTCTGGGTAGTCTCCAATAGCCTCTGGGTAGTCTCCAATCCTCCCATCAAGCGTCCAAGCTGACGCAGCCAAGCCCCATTGCGGAGCGCGCCAGTATGCGTCGCGTCCCCGCAAAAAACTGCCACCGTATCGCTGGCGCTCGCCAGCGCTCTCGCCACCGCGCTCGCCGGCCGTTCTGTCGCGGCCGCGGCCGACGAAGGGGCCTGGCGCCTTGTCCCCAAGGGCAGCCAAAAAAATGGCTCTCAATGGGGAGAGTGCGCCTGACGCTTATGGGTTTCGTCATCGACCGTGATATAGGCCGCGGCCACTTTCGGGCGTACGGACTCATCACTCGCGGTTTGCCGCGCGTGCTCGCAGGCGTGATGCGCGGCAGCCAGATCCTTGTCGCTGACGTCCCCGCCTGCCTCGAGCGTCGTCGCCACATTGAGGCAGAGGGAGAGCTCCGCGTCGGCCGCCCGAGCCGCCACGGCCCCGAGCATCGCCGCCAGGAGTAAAACTATGATTGCGCCCGCGTTGCGCATACCGTCGCTCTGTCTGGCAACGGCCGTATGTTGCATGATACGCCTCAACGCCCCGGGCGTCCGCCCGACCACATGAAGTTCGCGACGCTCCGCTTCAGGAAGTCATAGGCCGGTCGGCCCATGAGTGCGACCGCGGTAATCTTGGTCAGAAACGGTGTCGCTCCGAGGAGTCCCGTCAACACGGATTTGACGGCAGGGTGCAGGTCGGTCATGACCGCGAATGGGATGAGAGACCAGGCGGCGTATCCCCCGACGATGAGTACCACGCCAATGGCGAAGCGCCAGCCGAGCCGGGCGGGGCGAGCTTTTGGCGCGGTGCTGGTGGTCACGCTTCCCTCTCAAATGGTCGGCCTAATTGGTCGCCCAACATTGCGACATCACCGTGGCTGACCGGCCGTGCGGCTTTGCTGTTCCCGCGCCAACACGCCGGAATGGCTGAAATCCCTCGATCCAGCCATTCTCGCACCGAGAAATTCCCGAGACATTAATGGGCGTCTAGTCGGTGTCGGGGCACCCAGCAGCTTGCGCCGGCGCAGGACTTCAGCGTGCCGTAGAGGCTGCGTAGCGCCGCAAGATCGCTCGCATAAAGCGAGTTGTCAGCCTCGTTCCTGAGCTCGTAGGGATCGGCGGTGAGATCATAGAGCTCCTCAAAGCCGCCATCATATTTCACGTATTTCCTGGTGGCGGTTCTGACCGCTCCGAAGTGGTTCGCCGGCTTGTCGAAGCGGTTCAAGGGTCCCTCAACAAGGAGCGCGCTCCGCCAAGGGGCGTGGGCGTCGATAAAGAGCGGCGTCAGGGACCGGCCATCGGGAGCAAGTCCGGGAGCAGCGTCGGCAAACGCTTCGATGGCGGCAGCCACGTCGAGATTGTTGACGAGTTGATCGCGGGTCTCGTTCTGGGGAATGCCCGGACCGCGGACGATGAGCGGAACTTTGATGGATCCTTCGTAAGGGGAGGCCTTGCCGGTCAGGCGGTGATCACCATAAAGAAATCCGTTGTCGGAGGTGTAGACGATGACCGTATCGTCTAACTTTCCCACGCTCTGCAACGCGCTGACGACCGCCTCGACAAGATCATCGACGGACTGCAGGGATTGGAGCTCAGCGCGATAGTTCTTTTCGAGCTTGGCCTTCGTCTCCTCCCGCAAACGAGGCGCCCGTATCGCCTTCTTGCTCAAATCCTGCTCGTTGAAGGCGGGGCTCATGGGAAGCCTCACGTCCTCGAAGGTATGCTCATAGCGTGGCGAGGGAATTGCTCGCTCGCCTTGAGCGTGGACCGCCTTGGGAGCGATCAGCATAAAGAAGGGAGCAGCCGTCCCCGACTGGTCCGCAATGAAGCGCACGGCCCGATCCTTGAGGACGTCGGTCGAATAGTCGCTCGGCCGATGGCCGAAGTCCAGGATCGCGCCGTTGCCGTTGATGGAATAGTCAAAGTATCGGACGCGGGATCCGGTGAACGCATACCAGAGGTCCCATCCCGTCGGCACCCAGTCCGCAGGATTCCCGACCTGAGCACCCTTGAAATCGACGTGGAGATATTTGCCGAACCAGGCGAGCCAAGATCCGAGCGTGCTCTGCTGGCCATAGCGGTTCAGATATTTGCCGATGAGCGCCGTGGTGTAGCCCTTGGCCTTGAGCCAAATCGGCAGCGCGTCTTGCTCCTTCTCCTTGAACGCGTCCCATCCGCCTCCGTCCAGCGGACTATTCGATTTGATGCCGGTATTGTGAGCGGCTTGGCCCGTCAGGAAGGACGCCCGACTCGGGCAGCACAAGGAGAGATTCACGAAGCTATTGGTGAAGGTGACGCCATGCTCGGCAAGCAGTGAATGCACCTTCGGCATGTAGGCCATGGAGCCCGTGTCTTCCTGGTCGTCCGTCATGATGACGACGACGTTGGGGGCGGCCGAAGCGAACGCGGAGGATAGGAGCAGGAGAGCAGCGGCACCGAATATGCGCATAGGATCAGTCGGCAATGAGCACCGAGGAAGCCAATGACTACCTTGCTCGATTTGAAGGCAAAACGCGAGGCTGCTGTGTGCTCCGGTTCGAGCTAGGGGGGTCTCAATGCGCAAGGTCGCCCTTATCGTTGCTGTAACGGGTGTAATGCTGTTCGCTGGATTTCTTGGATGGAGGGCCGAGGCCACAACATTGACCGGCCCTGCAACTCTGCTGGCGGTGACGCATAGCTACTCTCCGGTTCAAAATGTTGCCTGTGGTGGTCCAGGCCCTAATTGTCCGGCGGGACTTCATTGGGTCTGCGGGCCGCGTCGCTGCTGGTGTGCGCCTTGCGCTTATTACCACCCCTATTATCGTCCCTACTACCGTCGCTAGTGGTGGCGCTAGCAGACCATCCGATCGCTCTAGGCGCAGTCGATAAGACCTCCGCGCCGAAAAGGCAGCGCCTTAATGCTGTTCCGATTCTATCCTCTCATGGGACATGATGCCTGCTGAGAACGATCCCCGATTTTGCGTCGGTCCACGTGGTCGGCCACTATGCGAACCGGCAAAAGAGTTCGCCTCGATGCCGCGAAGGATCCTTTTGCTGGCGCTGCTTGCTGTTGCCATGCTGCAAGGGTCGCTCTTGGGGTGTGCGAATCCTGAGCGAGCCCAAGAACGACTCGCGGCAGAGCAGGCCGCTCTAAATGACCACGATGACGCGGAATGCCGCGCTACGGGCGCGGCGCCCGGTACGGCAGCCTATGAAAACTGCCGTCGAAGCCTCACGCAGAAGCGTGCCGAGAACGAGGCCATCCAGGAGAAAAGGCGCGAGGCATTTCAACAGACGACAGGAGCCGGCACGTCCGCGGTGAGTGGGCCGTAGGTCCTGAGGCGCCGGCTCTGGGTCGAGGACAGCGCTGGCCTAAGCGGCTTCGTCCGCGGCGCTCTGGGCGCGAAGGCGCCGCGTCCTCGCCTCCCGACAAAGGCGATCAAGCTCGTCGCGTGTGGCCGCCTCGTGAAGCCATTCGCGCGCCCCTGAAAACCCCTCTTCGAAGCGAAGCTCAAACTCAAGCGGAGGCCAGCCATAAAATTTGCCAGACCGCGCCAGTTCACGCGCTCTGGCTTCTATGTGCTTCAGCTGCTTATTCATCGAACGCACCTCGTCATCACTGTTCCTACGGCATATGGGGACTGGGGGCGCCAAATGCGAAGGCCAAGCAGGTAGTGTTACCCGAAGGCTTAGTGTTTTGGTCCAATTATCAATGCTTTGCCCCATATGCAGGGCACCCAGGATGATCCTGGCTCCTCGCAATTCCTGCGGCTTTGAGCCCACAGGCCGACTAGAAGCGCAAGCAGTACCAATATGATCGTCGATCTTGCTAGCATCGCTACCGTTTGACGCGGCTGGGCACCGAGCTTCTCACGTCCGCCAAGTGAGGGGGAGCCCTCAACGGGCTGGGCCTGAGGCAAAGGTGATTATCGACTCGTTTGCATGGAAATCCACGGATTTTTGATACCCTGGGTGTGTTCCCCCATATCACCGCAAATGCGCTCTCCTACGTCTTGATAACGCATCTCAGCGCGGCCGATGGCGTCGGCGGGCGCTCTTTAATTTGTTAGTCAACTTGATATCGAGTTTGGTCGCTGCGCAGAAGCGGCGCGGTATATGAAAGCCATCAGCAAGGAGGTTGCAAATGCCGCATCAGCTCTTGAAGGCGGGAGTTTTCGCATTCGCGCTTGGCTGTTTCGCTACTGTCGGCCAAGCTGGCGTCGTCGGACCCCTTCAACCCAATAGCTTCGCTCCCCTCGCTATCCCGGTGGCCGACGAGGGAACCGCGATCGAGCAGATGGAGCGTCCGAACGAAGTACCGGCCGGTTCGCAAGAGCCGGCTACCCCGAAGAACGCCGCGCCGCCGCCGCCGCCTGAAGGTAACGCCTCAGGAGATGCCGAGGAGCGTGAGCTGAAGAGGGAGCTGCCCTCAACCGAATGGCCGCCCGATCGCAAGTGAAACGCCGGACTCGGCAAGCCCCCTGAGCTCCCAGCTCGCGCCCGTCAGGCGGACGCGGAGGATCGGCTCTTCATTCTCGACAAAAGGCGCTCATCGAGAATTTATCCGCTCGCGCCATGTCTGGCTGATGGTGGCTATTTTGGTTGACCGCTTTTTGCCCAATCCGGGAACACCCATATACGGACGAGGAGCGATCGAACAAAATGCCTAGAGCCATTCTGAAGCTGGTGGTCATTGCCGCCGCTGTTATCTCGCCCGGTAGCGCGGAAGTACTGCTAGCGTCAGGGATCAAGTCAGCGTCCGCAATTGTAGCTGAATCTGTGTATTGGCGTCGGTATCGGTACGCGCCGATTCCCTACTATTACCCGCCATATCGCTCTCAATCATTGCCATACCCGCCTGTCTATCACTCGTACGGCACCGACCCCTACACAGGCGCGTCTCAATATAGGCTCCCCAGCGGCCCTTACTACACGCCGCACTAGGCTTGGAGACATGGATAGCAGCGGGTTATCAGATCCTTTCCCGCTTTCACCTTCTGGCTCTCAGATGGTGGAGCTTTGCGCGAAGCGCGCCGCCCTCTCTGGACTGAAATGCTCGGTGTCCACATCAACTTCCAAGCTACCGGTGACGGGTGGGTCCAATTGAGCCTGACAGTCCTTGTGGCGCTCACGGTGACGCCGAGCACGCTCAAGGGTGTTGGCTTGACGCTCCTCCACTGACTGCTTGAGGCCAAGCTTACGGCGGAGCATCGCTATTATCTTAGCGTAAGCTTGCGGGGTATGGTGATCTTCATAGGCGGCAAGGCAATCGCGCCACACCTGTTTGCGGGCTTCAAGGGCTGCTCTATCCGCCAGAGCGCGAACTCCGCCGGAATCCTCTACTTCTGCGACTGTTAGCCAGATCATGGCTGCCACCATTCTGTGAATTGGACCGCCGTAACCGATCCGGCGCGTTACACATAGAGGTGCAGATTGTTAAAAAAAAGCCCCACCGCGTGGTGGTTGGCTGGGGCTCGGCATTTCCCCTTGGCACAGCATTTGCTTCCTGTGCATGCGCGTCGGCCACGTTAGCGTTTGGCAATCTAGTGGACTCCAGCGCTTCGGCTCCCATATCCCACCGAGACTAGTCCGGGCGAGGGTACCAATGAGTGAGAAGCTTCAGCGTTTTCAAGCTCGGGCGCGCGAGTTGGCGCGTTCCGGCGCATTCAATGGATGGAGGCCAATAGCGTTCGAGTTGCAGTTCGAGGAGGGCTTCGCGGAAGCTATTCAATGGACTTACAGCGCGTCTACCCAAGAAGAGCTAGACATCATTTGCAGAAAATCCAGGAAGCGGCGCTACGCTGACCAACCTTCAAAATCCTTGGGAACCTTTCCGACGGTGGCTAGGTTTTCACCACTCACCGGGCGGCCACTCGGGGGACGCTCTATGGCCTATGCTCTGGGAGGGATTCTGCTGTTAGTAGGCGTTGTATTGTATGCGACCGTAGAGACGCGGTTTGAATTGCGTCGCGATCAGCAACAACTGGAGGAGACGCGGGCTCCTCGCCCCGGAACACTATCTCAGTAAGGCAACGAAGGCTAAGCTGTCGAAGGCTCCATTGGTCTGCGGCGGGCCACCGGAAAGCCGGCGCGTGGTTGTCGTGCCCGACCTACGTCTTAGCGTGCGGATGATGATGAGGTGCCGCGGGTGCCGGACAGTAAAGCGCGTCAACAGTGCCTGGCTCGGCGATACAGTGGTGATGACTCACGACCTGCGGATTGTAAATTCCCAATGCAGCCATTGGGCCCATGGCTAAGAATAAGACAATTACGGACATCGGATCCTCCCTATTTGGCGTGGCACACGCCCCAGCGACGGTACCACTGAGAATGATTCTGCCCGGCGAGCACAGGACCCAAGCAAGTGCAATTTCAGCCGCAAAAAGGCTGGCAGGTCATCCCGCCAACCGAGACAGGGCGTGGATGGCCAGAAATTTCAGTTCATCTGATATGGAATCTGACGGCGCCCGGCCCGCCACAAACGCCCACATTCGGCTTAGCCAAGTAATGGCAACGTGTGAGTGGGATTCAAAGTACGAGTGTTGTTACCCCTGTGGTTACCCCAGGTGCCGGCTAGAGGATTCGAACCCCTGACCTACTGACGCGCCGCTATTGCGGGATGACCCAGTTCGAGCCATCGGCCTGCGCGACCTGGGTTCGACAGAGCGTCACGTTCTCGCTTTGGCTCTGTCCGTTCTTGTCGACGCTCTGCGTGACGTCACGACAGGTTGTGCCATCGGGCCGCTGATACGGGTCGGACTTGGGCACGACCCAGCCAGACGCGGTGACCGTATTAGTCGCGGGGTCTGTGTGTTTCCAGGGTACCTTCTTCGGCGCGACGTGGGAAACTACCGGCTGCTCTGCCGCCTGCTGACTAGCACGCGCGAGCTGACGGCGCTCTTCATCGTCGAGCGCTCTGCCAATGGTACTACCGACGATCCCACCTGCGACGGCGCCCACGACCGCGCCGGCAACAGGATTTATCCCGGCATGCTTGGCGATCAGACCGCCGGTGATCCCGCCGGCTACGGCGCCAATTCCAGTTCCGGCCTGCTGTCGCGAGCCGGGCGCTCCGCAGCCGGTAATCGAACTTAAAGCTCCAACCAGGAGCATCGCGCAACGCCAGGACTGGGACTTCATTGATGCACCCCCACGCGATACGGCTTGGCTTACCTCATTGAAAGATTCCGCGACGGTTGCGGCGCGCATCCTCCGCAGCATGTTGATATTGTGGGCTCGCATCCGCAGCCAGACGCGCCGCACCATTGGTAAGTGCCGCGAGCGCGAGATCGACGTTCTTGACAAAGCAGGTGTGGCGAGTGCCGCTCGAGGTGCACCGGATCTTCTTGCCCTGTTCTTCGATGAACTTTTGCAGCTGATCACGATAAGGCGAGCCAAGACCGGTAATGCCGGCAAGGTGGATGGTCTCGCCCTCGATCTTGAGCGTCCCGGTGTCAATCACTTGCTCGACACGGCCGGTCACCTCCCGTTGTGGCTCAGAACGCGGTGAAGGGTTGGCCGAGGGCACCACTTCTGGTTGGGTCTCGGAGGGCGGCAGGACTGCGACCTTTGACTGGGATTCGGGTGTCGGGAATGTCTGCGCCCGGGCTGTAATCTTTGGCTGGATTTCAGACGGGGACAGAGCCTGAGGTGCCACGGAAGCCTGCCGCTCAGGAAAGGAGTGTTCGCTCGCAGCCACAATCGTCTGGGGTAATTGGGCGGAGGCCTGCCGGGCAGCAGTGGCCTGCTCGGGCACCTCCCAACTTTTGATCTGATCGGAAATATATCCGGCGACGACATTCGCCACGACGTCAGTCAACAGTACGCCAACAATGCTGACAACGGAGACGATGCCCGCCCACTTCCATTTTTGGTCGGTATGCATGGAAGTCCGTTTGCCGACTTTTCCCAGATAAACCCCAGTTCTGAGCGTGAGAGTAGCCATTTGGGGTGCCTCCGACAATCCGAATACGTCGGAGAGCTACGGAGCCAATCCACGGTCTCACATAGAAACAAATGAGTGAGTGAATGACCATTTAGACCGCAAAATCGACATTTGAAGCCCGCCCAACCGGGTGAGGTCCCGCGGGAAGACCCAAGGGCTCTCGCAACAAACTCAACGAGACATTCCTGCAGGACCTGGCAAGCAAAAACGCGCACTAAGGACTGCCACGCCTTAAAAAGCGCGAACGTATCCGCCCGAGCGCCTATTCGGTCGTCTTCCCATCGCGGTGTTCTTTTTTTTGCACCCGCCTGAATGCGTCGGCGATTTCGACAAAATGGCTTGCGGCCGCACGGCTGGCCCGCCTACGAAACCTCTAACTCGCGCTGAAAGCAGGAAGTTCAACTCACACGTCAATTCTCTTGACCTGGAGCATATACTTATTCGCGGCCTTTGCTTATGCAGATACAATGGTACTGGTCACTTGCAAAGCTCCGGCCAATCTTGATGCGTTCAGTAGGAGGTCCTAATGGGATTGCTCGACAACGTCTTCGGTTCTAATTCCGGCGCCGTCCCCGGCGGAAACGTCGCGAAACCGCTTATGATTGCGCTCCTTGCGCTGCTCACGTCGCGCTATATGAGCGGAGGATCAAAAGACGCTCCAGCTTCCGCGCCTCCAGAACTTAAGTTACCCGACTCAACGTCTGATCCCTCATCGGACGCCGTCCTTGGCGGTCTTGGCGGTTTGCTCAAACAGTTCCAGCAGAAAGGTTTTGGCGACACGGTAGACTCCTGGATCAATGCCGGGCCGAACAAGGCTGCGGCACCTGGGCAAATTGCGGAGGCGCTTGGTCCAGACGTCATCGACGCCCTGACCCGGCGTACGGGCCTGCCTCGAGATCAGGTGGTGACGATTCTGTCCCAAGTGCTTCCCAAGGCAATCGACCAGCTCACGCCGGAGGGGCGACTCCCGACGCAGCAGGAGATGGCGCGGTTGTTGGGCTAAGTTCGAGCAATCAAATCGGAGGAATCACAAATGTCGGTCTTAGGTTGGATTTTATTGGGGCTGATCGCTGGCTTCATCGCCAGCAAAATCGTCAATCGTGAGGGTCAGGGCTTTCTGCTCGACATCGTGCTCGGTATCGTCGGCGCTGTGGTTGGCGGGTTCCTATTTTCGGCCATCGGCGCGACAGGCATCACAGGCTTCAATCTCTACAGCATGTTCGTCGCAGTGGTGGGCGCGACCGTTCTGCTTTGGGTCTACCACGCATTTGCCGGTCGTCGATAAGGTTAGGTGAGCGTATTAGGCTGGGTCATTTGTCATCGCGGGAGGAAAAGATGAGAGTTCAGTCTCTTTGTATTTCACTTGCCGCAGCACTTTCGCTCGTGGCCTTCACCTCGCATCCAGGCTTCGCGGCCACATCGGCCGCGCTGCATGCATGCAGCAAACAGTGGGATAACATGAAGGCGGCCGGAAAAACCGAGGGCACGACGTGGTCCTCGTTCTGGAGTCAATGCAGTAAGGATTTCGCGGCCGCTCCCGCGAAGCCCACCGCAAAGAAGGCAACGGCGAAATCTACCGCGACTGCACGGAACGAGGACGATAGTGCAGGCTCAGCCGAACTGAAGAAGGACTGCGATGCCAAGTGGGACGCGAACAAGACTAAAACGGGCGCTCACGGCTGGCACGACTACTTCCAGTTCATGTCTAAATGCATGTGACTTGTACTCGCGGTAGGAGGTAACTAGATGGCTGAGAATTGGGCTGCCGACGTCAAGAAGTATGTACCGAATGCCAACGAGAAGGCGATTGACGGCATCGTGAGGCACTGCGGAATCGCGCTCCAGAAGAGGGATTCCTCGCTGGTCTCTTTCACCGACAAGGAGGAGGTTGGGCGCGTGCGCAACAACTTCCTGAAGAAAAAGCTCGCGTTGACCAACTCCGACGCTGAACTCGACAAGGCGATCATGTTGGTTGGAGACAAGATGAAGGATGACCGGACCAGGAATCGGGTGACCGTCTATTACCTGCTCGCGGACCACTTCGGAAAGCTTTCGATCTTCAGCTGACCCTCCCTAGTTCACGAATGCTCCACATGCGTATACGGCAGCGCTTATGATTGCCGCGGCAGGCATAGTGAGGACCCAGGCAATAAGGATGCTGCCGGCGATGTTCCAGCGCACCGCCGAAACCCGGCGGGCCGCGCCCACGCCCACGATGGCACCTGTAATCGTATGTGTGGTTGAAACCGGCACACCAAACCAAGTGGCCAAAAAGAGCGTCACGGCCCCTCCAGTCTCGGCGCAAAAGCCCTGCATGGGATTGAGGCGCGTAATCTTTGAGCCCATGGTTCGTACGATGCGCCAGCCGCCTAACAGCGTGCCAAGGGCCATGGCAACCTGGCACGAGAGGACCACCCATAACGGCACGTGGAACTGAGAGCCGAGCAGTCCTTGCGCGTAGAGGAGTCCAGCGATGATGCCCATTGTCTTTTGCGCATCGTTGGCGCCGTGGCCAATGGAATAAAGTGCCGCCGACACGAGCTGCAACAAGCGAAAATTCCGATCGACGGCGAATGGGGTGCTTTGCACGATAAGCCAGGACACTCCCAACATCAACACGAGCGCGAGAGCAAAGCCCAGCAGTGGCGACCACGCAATCGCCCCCACGGTCTTAAACACGCCTGGCCAAACAATGGCGCTGATCCCGCCCTTGGCGGTTCCTGCACCGATCAAGCCCCCAATCAGAGCGTGTGAGCTCGATGAGGGAATACCACCCCACCAAGTGATCAGATTCCACGCTATCGCCCCCATCAGCGCGCCAAACACCACCTGCGCGTCCACCATCTCGGGAACAATCAGCCCGGTGCCGATCGTTCGCGCCACATGGAGTCCAAAAAATAAGAAGGCAATGAAGTTGAAAAAGGCCGCCCAGATCACCGCGGTCTGGGGTGAGAGCACGCGCGTGGACACGACCGTTGCTATCGAATTTGCCGAGTCGTGTAGGCCATTAAAAAAATCGAAGATCAATGCAACACCGATTAGGGCGGCGACGATGGCCAGCGAGCCCGATGCCATGGAGCAGCGATCCTCTTTCGCTCACACTTGCTCAATCACGATGCCCTGAATCTCGTTAGAGATGTCTTCGAATCTATCGATACACTCCTCCAAGTGATTGTAGATGGCGCTTCGGCGGATGAACTCCATTGGATCACCCGCCTTGGCCTTTTCATAAAGCCGCTTCAAGCCCTGATCGTGCAGATCGTCGGCGTCCCCTTCGATGCGGGCGATGTGCAGGCAGATTTCGCTTAGTGTAGCCGCGTTACCGATGACACTCGATAACAGCGACACGGCGCGCTCAACCAGCTTGGCGCAGTCAACGATGGCATCGGCCATGGCGCCCATCTCGGACTCGAATGTCGTAAGCTCGAAGAGGATAATCGCCTTTGCCGTTTGCTGCATCTGGTCGATAGCATCGTCCATTGACGTGATCAGACGCTGAATATCGGCTCGGTCAAAAGGAGTGATAAAGCTGGTACGAATCCCAATAAAAACCTCGCGGGCTATCTCGTCGGCCTTGCTCTCAAGAATGAGGACGTCTTGGCAGTGGGCCTGGAGCATCTTTCCACCTTCGAGCATCTTGCGCAGCGTTTCTGCACCCGCGACGACCACGGCCGCGTGGCGCTCGAAGAGCGGGAAGAATAAGTCCTGGCGCGGCATCAGCCGCTGGAACCATTGCAACATCGAGCGCTCGCTTTAGGACTCTCGCCTCCGTGTTGAGGCTTTCTAATCGCTCCACGTCCCTGTGCCAATGGGACGAGCGGACGCCCTTGGAGGAGTAAAAATAAAAGTTGCACCCGTCGGCGGAACGCTGAGGCCGTCATCCTGCGATGTAGCCGATCATGTGGAGCACCGGCACCGGCGCCGAGGCCATGCAGCAGCGATGCAACTGCCGATGTCCGCTTAGTGCCAAAAGCAGTCCTGCCTAAACCGTCAGCCTTTCGAAAAGCGACGCTACTAATGTCGCTGATAGAAGGAAATTCAACTGGTGATTTTTACGCTGCGCGAATTCGCAGCTCATTGGCCGCGTGTTGCGGATGTGGCCCTACAGCGCTGGGGTGAGCGCGAACGACGCGCACGACGCGGATCATGCCGGGCCATGTAGTCAGCCTCGGCCCCTGGGAAGTAAGTTTGCCTGGCTAGCTCTAGATTTGCTATGGTCTAGAGGTCTGAAAAACGGGCACGGGGGAACTCAGTTGGACGTCATTGCCCTGCATCGGAATGAGGCGCGCGGCGCCTTCTTCCCTAAGGCTTCTGCGCAGCCAATCTTTTTTGACACCACGATCAAAGCCTGGGTCGTAGCCAACCCGCGCCACTGTGAAGCGATGCTAGTCTCACCGCACCTGTTTGTCTCGCCATACCGGCCCGCGTATGAAGACATGGCGAAGCGGCATCGGGACTATGCATTTCCGAACCTGCTCTTCGCCTTCAAGTACATTCCGATGTGCCTGAATGGCGATGACCACAAGACCGCCAGGCGTCAGATTGCCGAATACTTGGCTGCGCGCAAGGGCGCGGTTTCCGCTGCGGCGGCCGACATGGTTGATCGCCGATTCGGCGGACTTGCGACGCGCGAGCGGGTCGAGCTGATGACGGAGGCAATCGAACCGCTGGTTAAAGATGTCCTCGGCACGCTCAACCGGACCGACGAGGCCGGCCGCGTTTTGATCCGTAGCGCTTCTGCAGTGTTCGACCGGATGATGGGGGCGAAGAAACGTCGCGAGCTGGACGACGAGATTGCTGAGATTCGCGGGCTTATCCGGCGAGGTCTTGGGCCTGATGCGGGCGAGGACCAAGAGGGCTTCTCCCTTGCGCTATTCATCCTTGGAAACGACGCTCTTGCCGGTACCTTGGGGGAAAGCCTTCACCAGATTCTTCTCGCCAATCGGGGACGTTGCCTAAGCGAGATCGACTATCCGGCGACGCCACCCGCGACCGGAGTACCATTTGTTGAGCGTATCGTTATGGAGCCGTTCGAGTACGAAGGAACCCCATTGCGGAAAGGCGAGCGCATCCGCATCCTGCTGCAAAGTTTCCAATATTCCGGCGACGCCGCTGACCGCATCAGGATTTTCGGGGCCGGTATTCACGCTTGTCTTGGCCGTCAGTTATCGCTTGAGATCTGGTCATTGATCACGAGGAAGCTCTCTGAGATCACTGCGCGCGCCGAAATCATCGACTACGCGCTTCGCTACGACGACTATGTATTTGCCTATCCGACCCGGCTATCGATCGCGCTCAAACGATGAAATTCGAGGAAGCGCGCGTTCAGGTCGTATCAGCCCTCCGGTCCGCCACCTTTGGGCTCAACGACGAACTAATCGCGAGCAAACTTGCTGATAGAGACGTTGACCTTGCCTTTTCCGAGCTGGAATTCGATAGCCTGGCGGCCATGCAGCTATGCATTGAAATCGAGGATACGACCGGAGTCGAGATAGATCTCGGCGATCTCGCCTTGCATTCCTCCGTCAATAGCCTCGCTAAATTCATGGTAGGTCGGTGACGATAGGTTGGACGATCTTCGCGTTGCCGGGCGAGCTATGATGTGTGTCCGCTTAGGGTCAGAAGCTGACCTCACAGCGACGCATTCGAAATGTCGGCTCGTTGCTCGAGAGCGGACTGAAAGAAGCATGGGCACTATTCTGCGGAGAGCATAAAGCTGAGGCGGTACGTTTAGGCGTTGGCGTGCCTCGCCGTGAAGACGTTGGCGGGATAGCACCCGAGCTGTTGACACCGAGTATGGCTACGTCTGAGGAACGCCTGTCGTCCTGCGGAACCCTTACGCCTACTCGTTGCTTTTATTTACTCCGGCGCTGTGGGGTCGACGCCTGCCTAAGATGTTCACCTTCAGTCTGTTTCGTCGTCGAGTGAAGGCGCCCGGGAGAGGGGGCTCGAATGATCACGGCCACTCAACAATTGGCGAGAACTTGGCAATTATCGGCTATGTGACCTCCCAAGGGGAGGTTCACGTCAATGGGCGTGTTCATGGTGACATCCACTGCCTCTCGCTGGTTTTTGCTGAGGGTTCCCACATTGAGGGTACTGTCATTGCCGAGGACGTAATCGTACGAGGACGCGTTCATGGTTCGGTTCGGGCGTTCCGCGTGACTCTTGAATCCGGATGTCATGTCGAAGGGGACATAATTCATCAGAATCTCGCCATCGAGCAGGGGGCGTATTTCGGGGGCACGTCGCACCAATCCGAGAATCCGATGACGCATCCATTGCTCGATCCTGAGAAAGGCCCGCAACTGGAAGGTTCGGTTCCCCCAAATCGCGCAAAGCCCAAAGCCAGGCAAAAGAAGGAATCACCCCATGACGGGGCATTGGATTCAAAAGCGGAAACGGACGAAACATTCAGTCTCAGCCGACGCTTAGCTTTTGAGGCTAAGGTGCGAAAGTAATGCTTTCAAGGGACTTGCGATCGGGGGAGGCTCGTCGTCGGCACTCGTCGGCCCGCGCCAAATATGAAGTTGAAGTCTCGATTTCGTATCACCTTGGCCCCCGCGTCTTGGCCGAACATTGCAAGGCCCAGGCCATGGCCGGCAGCGCACAAAGTAGCGGCTCCGATGGAGAGGCCACCGCCTACCGGAGCCGCTTAGGGAGAGTTCGTGCAACACAAGAGAACCCGCGCCCTAGGCTCTGATAATACACAAAAAAGGCAAGCCAAAGGCTCTCGAAAGTAGTTAAATGACCTTCGTGATGGGAGTCCCTCCCCACCACTGTTCCCCCCAAAGGAACCGAAGAGGTCCCGTTCCCCCCGTACGGGGCCTCTTCTTTTGGACTGCCATAACTTCCCCGTGATTTCGAAAGCACAATGTCTAACCCCGCTTCAAGGGCGGGGTGCACATCGAGAGGTCGTCCTGTTCTCTACGGGGGTAGAAGGGGGCGGCCTCTCCCCTTAAGCCGCATCTAGTTCGCCACGCGTACCGCCATGGATTGGCAGATGACTTTGGCAGAATGCCTGACGTTCGGCGTCCTGATGCCTGTCGCCTTTTTTCTTGTGATGTATGGCGTGGTGCGGATCATCGAGCTTTTTGCCAGAAGCAGCTAGGTCGGTGAGATCCACCCCAACTCGCGCGCCTTGTGCCGCCAACCAAGCGCCAGCCAAGAAGTCCGAGAGCGTGATTGCACTTTGCGGGTCGTCGCTCTGCGGGATGTTCCGGGCGAGCAGGCCTAGCGACTTCGGGGAACTAGCGGTGTGCCGACGCTAACACGCAAAAAACACCCCGCCACAGGGAGTGCGCAGCGGGGCGAGTCGGCATTCACTCAAGAGGATTGAAGGCTAGAGGCGGAAAGTGATTCGCTCAACGCGCCCTTCGTTTATGTCCACAGTCTTCGCAAAGGCCGCGCTCTCCCGCCGTCGTTACGAGAGCAGCTAGGCTTAATTCCGCTGGGTCTGAACGATTCCAGCGCGCGCATTCATCGTCTCGGGATAGCGAAGCTCAACTCCCAGCCTAGCCCTTGCGAAGCTCATCCATGCTGGCTTTGAGCGGCTCGGTGGTCGCAGTGGTTATCTTGGTCGAAAGGGCGCGCATTTCCTCTCCCTGAGTCGCTAGGGCGTCCAGCTGCTTGCGCCAATAGGCGCCATGCAGTTCCATCGCCTCAGCAAGATTCTTCGCGCCAGCGAGACTCTTTGCGAGATCGAAGCTCGAATTGATGTTGCGCTGAGCAATATCAATGACCTTTCGGTTGAGCGCTACGGCGCCCTGACTGGCGGCGTCAAAGGATCGTTCCCAACTCTTTCTTACGGATTCGAGCGCTTCTTTGGAGCGCTCATACATTTCACGCGTCTGGGCTACGCTCTTTTCTGCAAAGGCGCGCATTGACTCTGGGGTGTCCTGAGTCAATTCCTCGAATTGAGCGGCGATCTTGCGGGAGGTCTCTCGCACTTTCTCGGCGGCTGCTTTCGGATTCATGGATTCGTTCATAGTAGTGGCCTCTTGAGGTTACGCAGGTTGCGCTAGTGATCCCCATCAAAGGGACGAGCTAATCCTAATATGCAAAATTGGAGTAATTAGGACGGCCGGCCGCACAGGCAACTCTGACCGGGCGGCCTTCCTCAAGGACCCAGCGGCTCCCCGGGAAGAACAAGTCTGACCTGGCCTTCGGTCAAGCCTAAGTTGACTACACTGCTAGCCGGCACACGCCCGACCACCTCGACGATTTCATCGGTAGCTCTCGTCGTTTTCATGATAGCTTTTTTTTGCACGCTCGTCGTCGTCTATGGCAACCAAATACCACTGTTCCAACGCCGCTCTTCCGCAGCGTGATGCTTGGTCAGCACTCGCACCACTCGCCCATCAGTCCTCTGCTTCATGCGTGCAGTATGGCATGTGCTGGTTGATCGTTCCAAGTTGCGCGCGTTGTGGGCTAGCAAAGACGCGTCGCAAGGGTCATCGACGCGGTCGTGCTTGATGCGAGGCAAGCTCAACATCAATCTGATCCTGTCGAAATTGATCGTGATGGTCCGGGCGATTTGGGACGCGTTTGCTGGCGGTCGATCATTCCTTACACCGTTGCTTGCGCACCCATTCGATAGCCGGCGCTTACGCGGTTAACCAATCATTAACCCTCGCGGCTCACGCTCGAGGCACTGAAATCGGAGGGCATGCCCATGCTTACTCGAATAGAGCACAAGCACGCGTTTGGACCCCGAGAGTTGAACCAACTGGCACAGGCCTTTGAAGGCGCTTGGCGAGACCTGGCCGAAGAAATAAATGAATGTACGGTGGAACAAGTTTTGGTGGTGAGGACTACGCTCGCGCAATCAATATTCGCTGGCGCGACAAGGGGAACGATCAACGTGGAGAACGTTGAGGAGCTGAGAGGGTACGGCCTGCTGGGCCTTCAATGGTCTGCTGACCTCGCAGACGATGTTCCGTGACGTTCATATCCTTTTCTGAGTGGGGGAGAATCAATCCGATGATCAAAACAAGCGTGAAAGTTCTCGCAACTGCGGGGCTGATGGGAGTCGCTGTATTGTCATCGCCGGCTCCTGCCGGAGCCGGCAATGGTGTCGCCGCGGGTCTTGTTGGCTTCGGCATTGGCGCTGTCGTCGGTAGCGCGCTCACGCCCCGCGAAGTCTATGTCGTCCCAGCTCCTCCACCTCCGGCGTATTACGGGCCAGTGGCTTATGGAGCGCCGCCATGGACTCCTGATTGGTATACCTACTGTGCGCACCGCTACCGGAACTTCAATCCGCACACAGGCTACTTTGTTGGTCCAGATGGCCAGCCTTACTTCTGTCGTTAGACGAGCGCCAGTGATGACAATTGACCACGGACTGCACGTCGAAGTGCATGACGGTAAGATCGTTGTGACTTTGCCGCACACCGCCTTTGCCGCGATGTACGACCGGCTGGCAAATGACCCACACCTTTATGCCAAGATTTTTCCGTTAGAAGGCGATCCGCGATCCGAAATGTCGCAAGCGGAGTTCATGGCTCACGCCTGGGGCCTCGCCAATAGGAAGGCGCGAGAGTTGGGGTGGGTCGTGTAGGAAGACGCTGAGCGGTCCTCCCCATCGAGCTTTTCCTGCGGAAAGGCAACGTCCCCTGTTCGTGGCACGACGCTGATTTCGCACGATGAGATTGCGTCTGCACTGCCCGTGAACCCTGACGTTGACCGAGTTCGCAGAGCCTTCAGCCAATCGCGCGTTCCGGCAGCGGACGTAGGATCGGTCTCCGGCTCGCGGGCATCGGGGGCATTGCGCCGACAAAATGATCAAGTGCGCCTCTGGCACTTATTAGACGGCCCTAGAAAGCTGAACTAACCTGACGAACTTAACCTGGATTGCATCGTTGTAATCTGACACGGAAGGGTACATATGCGGGCTCGCTAAGGAGAGCTTGCGTGGCCACTCAATCGAAAACGCCGGCGAAGAAGGAGGACGCGACTGTCGCTGCGCCGCAATCGAGCGGTGCCGAGGTGGACGCCTTCATCGCGCGGATGAACACGGTCACTCCGGCGGATGCTGGCGGGGGCAGGCTCATCTTCGCCATGGACGCAACAATGAGCCGCCAGCCGACCTGGGACTTGGCGCTCGGACTCCAGGCCGAAATGTTTCGCGCCGTAAAAGAGGTTGGCGGGCTCGACGTGCAACTCGTATATTTCCGGGGCATCAGTGAAACCCGCGCCAGCAAATGGGTAGGAGACCCAGACGCCCTTGCCGCGCTCATGACGCGAGTGTCGTGCCAAGGGGGATACACACAAATTCGGAAAGTGCTCACTCACGCTCGCCGCGAAAGCGAGCGCGGGAAAGTTAACGCCGTTGTTTACGTCGGGGATTGCACAGAAGAGGACATCGATGAGTTGAGCCAACGCGCGGGTGCTCTCGGGCTACTCGGCACACCAATGTTTCTTTTCCAGGAGGGGCGCGACCCTAGAGCCGAACAAGCATTCAAAGAGATCGCTCGGCTGACGCGGGGCGCCTATTGTCATTTCGACGCTGGCTCGGCTCGACAGCTCCGTGAGCTATTGACGGCAGTTGCTGTATACGCCACCGGCGGACGCAAAGCATTGCAGGACCATGGCACCGCTACGAAGAGCGGCGCTGCAATGCGGCTTCTTGAACAACTGAGCTGACGATCTCCGATGCCAGTATTCATTGCCTTTGGCGCTTTCCTCCTCCTCCTAGCCTTTGGCCACCGCCTTGGTTTGCCCGTTGGTCTATGGATGTGGCCGACTAGGCCGTTCGGAAGTAAGCGCAAGTCTCCTGGTCAGACGTCCGGGGTTCGCACCGAGGCCCTTGAAATGGTTCTCGATCACGACAGCGGGCGAATGGAGGGTCAGTGTCTCAAGGGTAGGTTTGCAGGAAGAGCCCTATCCTCTTTGAACCAAAATGATCTCCTCAGACTGTTAGAAGAGCTGCGGGCCACAGACCCCAAGGGCGCACTGCTAATTGAGGCTTATCTTGATAGGCGCTCGCAGGGCTGGCGCGAACAACAATCCAGCACTTCTAAAAATGAACCGAAATCCCCGCGCGGCCGCATGACCGCCAGCGAGGCTTACGAGGTGCTCGGCCTCAAGTCAGGCGCGAGGGAGGAAGAAATCCGCGCTGCACATCGCAGACTAATGAAGCAGTTTCACCCTGATCAGGGCGGATCAACCTATTTTGCGGCTCGGATCAACGAAGCAAAAGAAATGTTGGTGGCGCCAAAGTGAAGGCGGAGTGGTTGAACCGTGCCCACATTCTGCCGCTTGGCGGCTGCACCTAAGGCTTGACCGCTCGATTGGTTTGGCTATTACCCCTCACGTTACCCCCAAGGGTTCTTCGTGTTAGCGATGCTGGATTAAGTGCTGGTGCCGGCTGGAGGATTCCTCGGTGAACGCTGCTCGTTCGATCGGGCCCGCCATTGTGGGCTTTGCGAGCGATCCTCATTCACTTGCCCAGGTGTGGATGTTCATCGTGGTTCCACTCGTCGGCGCCTGCGCTGCTGGATACCTGTTCAAATCCGGCATACTTGCGGCAGATAGGGCTCTCGAATGATTTTCGGCGAGATTAACGTCGACGCCGCCGGGCATTAAGACCCATACTTTCGTGGCCGCTGTCAGCTATAGTGTCGCGAGGGGTTCGCAATGGCTGTTGCAAGTGCACATCTGTCCTTGATCAACCGCGTGAGTTTGCCGCTGCCCATGCCTTATGTGGTTCCGGACGGCGAGCTCGAAACGCTGATCGCTACAATCTTCTCTGAAGTCTTGAATCTCGATCATGTTGGTGCCAATGACGAGTTTTTCGACCTCGGAGGAGATTCTTTGCTCGCCGAAGTCCTGAGCATGGTTCTTTCCGAGCGGACAGGACATGACGTCCCGCTCTCCTCACTGGCCGAATATGGCTCGCCAAGGCGAATCGCCGCATCGCTTAAACCAAAAGCGAGCCACGCGGTTGCCTCACTGGCTGCCCCCCGTGAACGCATCCGCCCCCCGATCTTTGTCGTGCACGGTCGATACGGGTTCACGCTCCTTCGGCCTGCATTCTATCAAGCGCTGGCCGAAAATCGCAGAGTGCACACTTTCGAACTTCCAGGAATTCGCGGTGGCAGACAGTACGATCAGATCGAGGACATTGCTGCGGTTTACGTCGCTCAACTGGTGACAGACTACCCGAAGGGGCCGGTCTTTCTTGCAGCACTATGCATGGGAGTGTTGATCGCGCTCGAAATGACGGCACAACTGGCGGCGCGCGGACGGCCAGTCCGTCATCTCGTGCTGCTAGACCCAAATGCTCCAAAGGAGATCATGACAGAAGAAGATCCTATCATGACCCCGGCGGAGGATTGGAGACCAACCATATTCCGGGACCTCAGACATTTGTTGATGGGTTGGATGGATGAGCAGAAATTTCGACATGAAATCCTCCGCAAGAAGCATCATGTGAAGTACAAAGCATATCGGCTTTCAATAACGGCGCAAACAAAGCTGCTGTCAGCGTATCGCCGCTATCGGCCGCGACCCTTCAGTGGGCCCGTCACGGTTATCTCATCTGCTAAACGGGTCTCTGCATTTCAAGACGATTCACCCTTCTGGAATCGTATCCTACCGCACCGAACAATGCATATGATGACCGAACGCCATACGGATCTTAGCAACGGCGCCACTGCGCGTTTCATCCAGTCGATTTGTGACGACGCGCTTGCTGTGCCCGGCCCATCGATTGGCATTCGCAGAGCGGCAGGGTTCTAAAGCAACAGTCAGCTGTCCTTGCTCAAGTTTTCCATCTGTTCGCGAAGCTGCGCGCGAACAATCTTGCCGTTGGCGTTTCGCGGTAGCTTCGGCACAAACAAAAAGCGGCGTGGCCGCTTATCTGGGCTAAGCCGCGCACGGCAGTGGGCGATGAGAGACGATTCCGTCAAATTACTCGATGGAACAACGAAGGCAGCAATCTCCTCGCCCTCTCGCGATTGAGCAAACCCTACAACGGCAACCTCCTTCACTCCCTCGTGCTCCAAAAGAGCAGCTTCCACGTCAGAGGGGTGCACATTAACGCCGCCACGGATTATGATGTCGGATGTACGTCCGAGAAGGCGGAGAAAGCCCGTTTTGTCAACCGCACCTATATCGCCCGGGTAGACCCAGCCGTCCTTGATGCGGTCGCCGTCAGCTCGTGTCGAGCCACCACAGGTCCCAAGTGCCACTGCTGGCGAACGCACCCGAATAATGCCGGCGCCGCCAACAGGAAGCGTCTTGTCATTATGGTCGACAATTTGGAGCTCGACATAAGGCAGTACGCGGCCGACCGTCTCCGGGCGGACGTCAAGGTCGGTGCCGGACAGAACGCTTATTCGCCCCGACGCGCCCGAGGAATAACCCTCGACAAAGTGCTCGCACAGATCGGCCCGCGCGCGTCGCTTTTCCGAAGGCAGCAGGGGAGCCCCGAAACAATACATCAAATCGAGATTGTTAAATAAGGGCGAGTCGCCGCGTCGATGGACTCGGAATAATTCGCGCAGAATGGTCGGGACCAGGCACAAACTTGTGGCCGCCCTCGACGAGACGGCATCGGCCAACTCTCCGGCGCTAAACAACGGTGGGTGAAACACAATTGTGCCGCCATCAAACAACTGGCTCAATGAATGGTTGCGAGGGCTTGATCCTGATACGGGGATTGGATTGAGCAGACATCCGCCAGGGCGTCTTCGCCCCAGTTGCAAATTGCTCTTGAGACGGAACAGAAGTTGCTTGTGGCTAAGAACGATGCCCAGTGCCCGCCCCGTTGTGCCTGACGTTAGCGAGATCAACGCGGGCGCCGGAGGGCTTTCGAACAGAGGTGCGTCTCCGTGTTTGGCTATGGACTCGGTCCATGTGTCACTGACAAGAATGGATGCATACCTAGGCATTTCAGCCCTGCTCTGGTCCTCGAGGATCGCAATTAGGTCGAACTCTCGGACGAGCAACTCCCGTTCGTTCGCTTTGCTACGGAAGTCGATCGGGACGGGCACCGCTCCCAGCATCCACAGCGAAAGCATAAGAACGAGTGCCTCGCCGCTGTCACGAATGGCGATCCCCACATTGTTGGAAGGACCGATACCCAGAGCACGCAGCGCACGAGCGCTACGCGCGGCTCGGGAGACAACATCGCGGTAACGCAGCGTGAGGCGTGGAGACACAATCGCCGTACGGTCTTCCCATCGGCTGGCGAGTCCGACAAACACTTCCACTGCATTAATGCGTTTCAAGAAAATGCCCTCGTCGAAACGGCGACAAGTGGGGAATTACCTCAACGCCTCGTGGCAACATGCATCGAGCCTCGGGGCGAGGCATCTCCCATTCATTCAAGCGTGTTCTTGTTCAATAACATTCTGCGCAGACGCGAATCGGAATCGCGAATGGGATAGACCCTTGGTTCCATAATGATTTCGCTGAAATCGGTTCGGCACGCGCCTGTATATCCGATCATAAGCTGGAAACGGGGCTTGATCGAGTTACGGCTTCCATAGTGGAAGCAGCCCGACGACTCGATGAATAAGACAGTTCCACGTGGATAACAGAACTCGATAACCTCCTCGCGGTCCACAACTGAATAAATCTCTTCGTCGCTGACCCGATAACCCCGTTGCCGAGTCCAGTAGTACAAGGCCTCCGCAGCCCTTTGCGAGGGGGCGCGTGGAAGGAACGTCCATGGGCCGTTCTCATGGTTCGCATCCCGCAGCAATACGAGTACGTAAACATTTGGAAGTGAATAGTAGTCGATATGATAAAGTTGACTGTCGTGCGGTCGGTCAGGCTGATCATCGAAGGCGGCACTGGATTCCACAAATCGGATCCCCGACGGTAGCGTGGTTGAAAGTGCGGGGATGCATTGCAGATAATCGCCTACGGTCGCCAACACGTCGCTGGAGGTAGCAAAATCTAGAAACGAAGGATATTTCCCCAAGTCTGCCGGAATCCAGAAATCCTGAAAATAGCTTCTGTAAGCGCCTTGAGCGGAACGTCGTACGCCTGCGCGCTCGGCAATGATTTTTTCTGAATCCTCTAAAACCCGCTCGAGGTGGGGAAGGGACATTGACGTATCAATAGCCCAACCGTCTTGCATCTTAATTCGGCGACGCGTGAGTGGCCCATTGTCTTCGAGCAACGTTGTAAATTGCTCTCGATAGAGTGAACGGCGCCAGCTGTCCTGCCGGCCAAATTTTATTCGGTTGTAGGCATAGGCTAAGCGCATCGTATTGCCAATGCCGAGAAGAGACATATGATTTGCGTGTAGTCGCCTCGCCAACGGACGCAGGAAGGTATCGAGAGCGGAGTGAGTCATAGATTTTCCCCTAACAGATTTTCCCTGGGGGACGATCTGGTACGCAAGTACTTTACGATGTGGCCATAACGGATTTTCAACTGCCCCTTCCTCTGTCTCGATAGGTAGACTTTCGCTTGATCCCAAATATCTACTCTTTCTTGGGGCGCCCCGCCCTTGTAGAGTTGGAAGGGCATCTGCGAAATGGAATCCGAGTTGCATTGGACAGACTGTCTGAAAATACCTCGGCCTAGGCAACGAGGGGCGAGTAGGCCGCCGCCTGTCTGAAAGCTGGTGCCTTTTTCATTGCGGCCTCGCAGTTAAGACAATCATGCTTTCCATTCTTGGGGCGCAATCCCCGTGAGTGCGCTCGCCATCGCGATTAGCCTTGGAAGCGGGTAGCCGCTGGAGTCCCCACACAGTTCCGGATTGGGATTAGCTGGCTCCATCGGTTTCTGAGAGGACCAGATGAGTGGGTCCTTCCCTGTTCGCAATCACAAAATCATCACTATTCTGACAGCCACGCGTCCGAATCTGCGTTGAAACTCGATTAACATTCATGAGTTTAAGTGGGCAGACCGACCGAGGGGGAAAGTCATGCACATCTTGCTTGGGATTGTTCTTGGTATCGGGTTGACATTCGTAGGTTTAATCGGATGGGTCGGATACCTGGAGAGGGACAGCACGCGCGAATATCACACAGACCGATAGAAGTCGCAGCATAAGGAAATAGGGCGGAGCGAATGGTTCTCACATCCATTAGCCACTGGAATCGTCTCAACGGTCCGTGCAGGGGCGTTCGGCCAAACGCGGTGGATTCTAAAACCCTCCGCGCTTGTCGCTAAGCTCTAACCGACCGCGCGACTGGGGCGGGGTTCTTTATCCCGCAGCTTACGAATGCGGTCGCTGATGTGCTGAAGCTCTAACTCGACCGTCTCCGAGACCTTCGGTGCGTGGTCCACTGGCTCTACCGGTTGTGGGTCACTCGCCATACGCTGCTGCTCGGACTCCATGAGCACGTTCAGAACGGCAAGTTCGGCTTTGAGTTCGGCTACGCGGGCATCGTACTCGCGCCGCAGCGGCTCGATCTGTTTCTCGAAATGGGCGGCGGCCCAAGTGGCTTCAGCCTCGATGAGTTTGGCACGCTCTTCCAAATCGCTACGAATGTCGCGCATGGAACTTTCCCCAATTTGCTGTGTGGTGACTGTGGCGCAAACAAGAAAGCCCCGGCGCTTAGGGACACCGGGGATACGCGGACACTTACACTTACCGATACCGGCTAAAGCGCCGGTTCTGTGACGATAACTGTGCGCTAAGTTCCGACCAAGATATGACTTTGTGATGGGCGGGGGAAGAAAAGTTGTGTCGCGCGGCGTCCCGCAGCAAGGGAGCGCGTTGCGGGTCGTGTGCGCTTGGCTATAGGAGGCTGCCGATTGACGAATAGAACGGAACTAAGCAGTCCAATCAGCACCAGGCGGGATCGGCGAAATTTGAAAGAGATGGTGGCTCGAGGGGCCGACATCGCGGCTTGCTGCCACCGGCGCAAAGGCTATCGAGCTGACGACCCAGGCGGCCAGGATGCTCCCGAGGGTCGTTCCCAGGGTGCTGCTTACAAGAGCGAAGTGAGGGGAACGGTTGGCGCGGGTGTTCATAGGAAGTTCTCCGAGTTTGGCTTTGTCCCTTAGGCCACCATCGGCGCAAAGGAATGAACCGACACAATCAAGGTTGCGGCTAAGCTGAGGATCGCGCCGAACGTGCTGTACAAGAGCACGTAGGGGAAGCTGCTGTCTTGCTGGGTTGAAAACTGTGTCATAGCGAGTTCCTCCCAATTCGCTGCTCAAGACCACCTTGAGCATGGGAGGATCATGCCGCACCGCCTGGATTCGGGCTGTGGGATTCCGCACACCGCAGCCAGGGCGCAGGTCAGGCTAGTGGGGGGTGCAGAGCTGGGTGGAGGGATTCATGCAAAAAGGGAAAGCCTGGCATTCGGCCAAGGCTTCCCCCCGTTTTTTATCCCCGTTTTCCCTCTCGTCTTCGCGCGATGTCGCTGATGATAAAATACGGTAAGCGTGGAAGACCTTGGGCATCACCGAAATAAATTCGATCTGTTGCTAAGGAGCCACAGTCCCAATGGCCAAAAAAATTGGTGCCTAACCGTTTGAGGCGGTCAGGCACCAAAAGCGCGTTTTGCGCGATGCGCCGGGAGGGAAGCCGGGCGCAAGCGGGTCACATCCCGGCTAGACGGGGGCACTAGCGGTAATTGGACGTAACCCGTAGCGAATAAGTAGTTCGCCTCGGTGTCATACTCAAGCCCAAGAAGCCCTCATAGCCGGGTGTTATCGCCCACATTTTCGTGAGCCGCAAAAATGCCGCGGCGGTAGAAGCCCGCACCTCTTATGGCGCCCGTTCTATCACCAGTGGGCGCGTGATTGGCTATGAGCTTGATTTTTAATCTTTATTTGGTGCCGGCTGGAGGATTCGAACCCCCGACCTACTGATTACAAAAAGTATGCCGGCGGCTGACGTGCACGGTCAATGTGAGACAATGCATTAACCGCATTCTACTGATAACGTTGTAATTTATCAGACCGTCTGCTAGTGTCTCGGACAGACGGTGACGAACCAAGACACGCTGGATTCGTTACCCCGGCGCTACCCAGGCGGAGCAGCTGATTTGGCAAAGCCTCTTACGGTTAAAGCCATTGAGGGATTCAGGCCCCCGGGCTCGCGACGAGAAGTTCCGGATGGGCTGCTTGCGGGTCTTTATCTCATTGTGCAGCCGAGCGGACGGAAGTCGTGGGCGGTGCGTTATCGTCATCGCGGTAAACCCCGGAAGTCGACGCTGGGTAGCTATCCCGCAATTACCATCGCCAATGCGCGCGAGCTTGCTCGCAAAGAGCTGGTCGCGGTGGCAGAGGGTAGGGACCCTGGCCACGAGAAGAAGAATGCCCGACGCGACGCTGATGATCGTCAGCGTGACTTATTCGCCGTAACGGCGGCGCAGTTTCTTGAGCGCTATGCCAAAGCCAACACGCGCGAATCGTCGTGGAGGGAAACTGAGCGGCTCCTTAACCGAGATGTCCTTCCTGTGTGGAAGGGCCGAACTGTGCAGGAGATCACACGTCGCGACATTGTTGACCTACTGGACCGTGTCAGTGATCGCGGCTCACCCATCATGGCCAATCGGGTCCTCGCCGCCGTCCGTCGCCTTTTCGGTTGGTGTGTAGATCGAGGCGTCCTCGAGAAGTCTCCATGTGCAGGAGTCAAAGCCCCAGCTCCTGAGCGCTGCCGGGACCGCTTTCTCAGTGATGGTGAGCTGAGACTGGCCTGGACGGCGTGTGACGATATTGATTGGCCGTTCGGTCCGTTGGTCAAACTTCTCATCCTGACTGGTCAACGTCGGGACGAGGTCAGCAACATGCGCTGGTCAGAGGTGGACTTGGACACGAAGCTTTGGACCATTCCTCGGGAGCGCACCAAGAACGACGTTGCGCACGTGGTGCCGCTGAGCGATCCGGCCCTGGGAATCATAACTGCCCTTCCAAGAGTGGGAGGCAATTCCGGCCTCGTATTCACGACAACCGGGAGAACGCCTGTTGGAGGTTTCAGCCGTGCAAAGGATCGCATCGACGCCGCCATGGCTCGCTCTGCACAAGAGCACCTTGAACGCTGGACCTTTCACGATCTCAGGCGCACGGCGGCATCGGGGATGGCTCGGCTGGGAATCAATCTCCCTGTGATCGAAAAGGTTCTAAATCATACGTCTGGAAGCTTCGGTGGTATCGTGGGTGTTTATCAACGGCACGAGTTTTCGCGCGAAAAGCGCCAGGCACTTGAGGCGTGGGGCCGTTTCGTGGCGGAGCTGACGGCAGCCTGACGCATCTTTAGTTTGCTATTTCTCCTCCAACACGCGCGCGTTGCAAAAACCCTCCGCGCCGCGGCCACACGCCAACCCGTTGATTTCGCATTGCCAACTCTGTCAAAAGTCAACTCTCAAAAATACGGTGATAAAAATTTTTCGGATCGAGGCTCTGGGTAGGGATGGGATAAATCCCCCGGGCTTTTTTCGCGCCACCAGCCGAGCATTTTGCCGCGAACACCTTGAAGGGCGCCATTGTGGTGTCTGGCGAGGACGCGGGCGTTATATGGCCCCAGCGTCCCTGCGTGGCGATAGGACCGCCTGGGATGGCGCCCCGGGCGCCAGGGCCGGGGTTATATGGCCCCGGCCCCTACGTGGCGACAGGACCGCCTGGGACGGCGGCCCCCCTGCCTCAGCGGGGCGACGACTGGCGCGCTCTACTTTCCCCGTGGCTGGAAGCTGTCACCGTATACCCGGTCGAAAACGATGGTGCCTACATTCGCTAGCACTAGAGGCCTCAGTGTGCGGTTTCTTCATCGTCGGCGGCGACAACATGCGCCTTGCGCCATCTCACCGTGTCTTGGTGTCCTCGCCAAAATGATAAGATGAATTCCGCCATCTCTTCACCTCTTCGAGCGGCACATTCGCCTCGGCTGCTGCTCGCTCAAGGGTCATGCCTGGCTCCTTCTTAAATTGCTCCACGATGAGTTTCATTTTTGGGGTGTAATTCTGCCTAGCTTCAACTCCCGCCTGTGCAAAACGCCTCCAACCGTCAACAACCAACTCCTCCTGTTCCGCCTCGTTCCATACTGAGTTTGGCACCGGCTTGGAGCTGGACACCGGGAGCTTCTGCTGAACCGCGACGCTCGACGGGCCGGGATTTGAGTTTGGCTTCGCCATAGAGTTGGACACCGAGGGTCGAAGCCTATCCACCGCGACGGCCTCTGGCCTCAGCCTATCGTGTAACATCTGCGCCAGCCGCACCGGAATAGCACCAGCATCAGCTGCGGCTCGAATGTCCCAACGGAATTTGGGCAAAGCTTCGGTGCTCGCGTCGTGCCCAGGGTCCAGCGATCATCTCGACGTTCTTGCCTCGCTCGGCGGCAACGGCCCAGGCGGTGGCAAAATCGGGCTCACGCTCCTTTAGCCGGTACAGCGACCCGGTGCTTACGCCAACAGCATTGGCGGCGCCACGCACCGATCCCATCTCACCCAGGCAATAAAGGAAGCGCTCCTTAGTCGCTTGCGAGAAGGTCACCTTAGGTCGGCCTGGCCGGTCATGTCCGATCCGACCCTCGTCAACCTTCTTGCGGTAACTCGCCAGCGCATTGTGCACTTTCTGCCTTACGTTGGGGTAAGTTGCGATCATGCGAGTGATCTGGTTCGTGCCGATCCGCGACTGGCGGGCAGCAAGCTCTACATCACCAGACTTGCTGATGATCGCGTAGAAAATCGCCCACTTCTTTTTTGCTATGCGTGGCGCCACATCAATCCTCCACTTCTATCTCCTCTCTCCCTCCTGGATGGGGGGAGCCGCTAAGGCTCTCCCTCCTTTAGGGAGGAGTTATGCGAACAGACGCGCTAAATTGGATAACGCTCTAGGAACGTTGAGCAATCCTGCGAAAACTGCATTGCTTCCTTTATTGGCACGCTAAAGACGTAGCTTTTTCAATATGTTAGCCATGTTCTTGGAACGCTATGTTTAAGCAGGAATTATGCCGCCTTACGGTCGGATACGCGGCTGCGCTCCCACGCCTCTAGCTCGCTTAGCCACCAATATCGGCGGCCATTGACGACCAAAGGCTTCGGAAAGTGGAGTTCGGTCCGCTCTAGCCAACGGCTGAGTGTCCGACTTGTGATCGAGTAGCGCTTCCACACCTCCCGGGCCGGGGTAAGGCTTCCATTGCTCAGTGACATCGCATGATTTTCCTCCGCAGGTGATTTCCTGCGCGAGTTTTAAGCACTGGTGCAATGTACTGGCAAGGGCTCTTTTGTTTTATTCTTAATTTAACTACCAGATATGCAGCAAAGCCGTAAACCTTAATTATTTATTCGCAATATAGTACTAGCATATACAATCACTGTACATGGTAATGCTGTGTGAGTACACATACTAACTTATACGGGAATGCAAAAACTTACTTGGCCTCAACGAATGGTTCACCCCAAGGTTGTAGCGTCAGCCCTCTACTTAACATGGGCGGCATGGGCAAGTTTTTCGGATGGGCTAGGGCCCTACTGCTCCTGGCAGCGGCTCACTTCGGCGCGGCCCCTTGGTAATTGAGAACGAGGACAGAAAAAGATGCCAGATACAGAATCGGATACGGTTGCCGGAGCAATCCTCGTGGCGGCTCTCCTTAACGAGGGGAAGTTACAGTTGCCTGCCACGGGCCCGGCTTGGTCCACTCTTGCGGCGGCCACATTGCAGTGTGCAAAAGCAATCTCCGCGGCGCGCAGTAGGCTTACCGGCGGCGCTACCCGGTTTTCTGGGGTGAAGGGGGTGGATGACTAATCCGGCCCACATGGATCGCGCTCCGCGGACGCGCTCCACCGACATGTCGGTGGAACTAAAGCGGCGGTCGCTGACCCCGGGTCAGCGGGCCTTAGCAGCGAGATCGGCTCATTTGGAGGTATCGGAGGCGTTTGTTGGAGGGAGGCGGATTGAGGGGTAACCGGGGGGTTTCAGTTGGTCAGCGCTGCCGTTTCGGGAACTGCTGAACTTCCGGTGCTGTTTGGCTCCTAGGGACCATCTAGCAATGGAAAGGGAGTCGAATGCGCTTTGTACTGGGTGTGATCGTTGGGGTCCTTCTCACGGTGGGGACCGCCTTCATTGCTGATTCATTCGCGAGTGCCGATGCCGGGGAAAGCACATCTCGGCAGATGGTGAACTGGGACGTAGCCAAGGAGAGGCTGCACGGCGTCACGACAGCCATCCGCGCTGGATGGGACAGACTCGAAAGAGGGATCAACCACCTCACATAGAGCGGCCATGGCGACGACTCATGTTAGACCGATGCATCCACTAATCGACGGGGGGAAACTATGACCGCTCTACTCATCGCATTACTGATTGGCGCTGCTGCCGGCTGGCTCGCCGGTCAACTAGTTCAAGGCACGGGCTTCGGCCTCATGGGCGACATCCTCATCGGCATGGCGGGTGCGGTGATGGCTGCCTTGCTGTTTCCTCTCCTAGGCATCGGTCTTACCCTTGGCGGCGGCATTCTCGGCGCGATCATCGTCGCCACAATCGGCGCGGTCATTTTGCTGCTGATTGTGCGGGTGATCCGCCAAGTGATGGCGTAGGGCGCGGAGCCACGCATGCACGAGGCTTGTGAACGGATCCCGAGCTTCACAAAGGCAATAGCGGCGTCTGTCTTCCAATCAGGGGGCCCTATTTATCGGATTGGCTAATCTGCGAGTGCTTGGGCGCGCTGGCGTCGGCGTGAGGGCAGGGGGGTAACATCGGGGTTCAGTAAGCCCTCACGGGTTAGTCTGATTAAGGGGGCAGAGCGGACGTGCTGCAAAGGTGAGCGTCTCGTCAGCTAGTGACTCAAAGCGGAGTTTGGCATTCAGGCGCATCAGACAGCTCACGTTACGGTTACCGGCCACGGTTTTAATTTGACGTGAGTTCGACTGCGGAGTCAGTTTGCGTCCAATCCCCCAGCCTACTGCCGGCCTTGGATGCCGTCGCGGCTGCGAGGTTGTCTCAGTGCTGGGCGCCTTGACAAGGTGCATCAGCGCCCGAGATGACAAGGAACCTTAAGCCAATGATGTACGAGAGTTCTGATCGAGGCGTTGCCTCGGTCGCATGCGCCACGGCGATAGCAGTGGCGTTGTGCTTTGGTGCTGCTGCTTTGGCCCCTGCAATGGCCGCCGATGAGCACCCGACGCCGGCACCAGCGATGACGCCCGCGCCGGCGGTGTCTCCCGAGGGCGAGTTTGATAATTCCTGTACCATGGGGCTTGCTTCTGGCCAGGTCGTGAAGACTGACTGCTCGGTCAATTGGACGGCGCCTGACGGCAAGGTCTATTGCTTCTCGACGGAAGCCTCGAAGGCGGCATTCCTCAAGAATCCCGATGAGAACGTCCAAAAGGCGAAGGAGTTCTTCCTCGCCAAGGACCTCGCTCAGGACAAGGCCAACGCTCCCGCCGCGTCCGGTGAGTCGGCCGCTCCTGCCGCCGCTGCCCCGGCCGGTGGCGCGGCCAAGATGAGCAAGGCGTTCACCGAGGACGACGTGAATGCGGCGGTGAAGAAGGCGGTAGACGAGAAGACGAAGGACGGCACTTTCGTGTTCCACGACCCCAAGCTCGACGCCGACCTCAATCTCCTATTCGACCAGATCAAGATCGTGCGCGGCATGGAAGGCTACGGCTGGTTCGCCAATGTCATTTTCCACGACAAGGACGAGCCGAAGAAGCAATACGCCATCGACTTCTGGTTCAAGCCTGACGGTGATCAGCTGAAGTTGATGGACATTCGCGTGCAGAAGGGGCCGAAGCAGGAAGGCGACGGCTACGTCATGATCACGCGTCTGCCGGTGGCCTGGTGGTGGCTCCCCATCCAGGAGCACCCGGGCGACATGGAGGTGACCCGCGCCTGGCAGGTGATGGGCGCGATCCACACCTACATTGCCAACCACAAGGACGCGAACGGCGACCTCGGGGTTAAAGATCCTGAGGGCAAGACCGTGCCGCTCGAATTCGTAGAGATCCACCAGCCGGTGCGGCACCTGAAGAAGGAGGGCGAGTATTTCGTGTGCACCGACTTCCGCAAGCCCGGCAGCAAGGATGAGTATTACGACATCGACTTCTGGGTGAACCAGAAAACCGGTAAGCTTGAAGTCGACAATGTCAAGATGCACAAGGTCCCAGTGCAGGAGGACGGCATCTGGACGCAGAAACCCCTCTACACGTTCGATGGTTTGAATTTCGACGAAACCAACTGAGCTCGCAACGTCTTTATTATTGCTACTAATTGCGGCACCGATTGACCAAGTTTTGATGAGACGCGGGCAGCTGGTCTCAGAACGGCCGCGCTGGCCCGAGCGATGCCGCGAACAGGAGCGTTCCAAACAGGAGGATAAGGGTTGCGCCGCCGATGGCGCAGGCGGTCCACACCCCATTGGCCCAGGCACTGCTTGTACCGCCGAGTTTGAGCGCGAGCTCGCGTGAGCCAAGGGCGAGCGTGGCAAGCGCCGCGACGGTGATCGCCGTGCCGAGCGCCATGGCAAACGTTGCCGCCACACCTGCCCAGAACAGCCCTTGCGTCACAGCGAAAACGAGTACGAGGATCGCCCCTGTACACGGCCGGATACCGACGGAGAACACAACTGCCGCGATTTTGCGCCAGGTCATAGGTCCGGCCAGCGCCCGCGCATCGACGACATGATCGCAGACCCCGCCGTCCGCGTGGTGGTGATGGGCGTGATGGTCATGCACATGGTCATGATCGTCGTGTTCATGCGCATGATGGGCATGTTGACCATGGTGATGAGGCTCATGCCCGGCATATGCCACCGCGAACCTCGATGCGCGCGGGGCGCGCCACCGCCGCCAGAGGCTGGCAAGCTGGGTGGTGAGCAGCCACAGGCCGACCAGCGCAATCAAGGCGTAGCTCACGCTTTCCAGCTGGTTCGACCAGGCAGTGATCTCGAGCCCCGTCGCATGGAGTGCAAGAACCAGCACGCCCACAAGCGCTACGGCGGTCATCGCCTGCATCGCGGCGGCGATGAAGGAGATGATTACCCCCCGCCGCGCGGTTTCCTCATTGGCGACGACATAAGATGAGATGATCGTCTTGCCGTGGCCGGGGCCGATGGCATGGACAACACCGTAGGCGAAGCTGAGCGCGGCGAGCGTCACAGCGCCGGCGAACGCATTCTCGGTCTTGAGGCTCTTCACGCCGTCGGCAAGCTGACGCTGCATGGTCTGTTGCGTGTCGACCACCCAGCTGAACAGCGCGCCGAGCGGTCCTGGTGCATGAATGGGGGCTGCCGTCGGGGGAGCAAAGGGCGACGGCGCGCCGGTGGGCGCCTTGCTGCCGAACGCGCTGACCGGCGCCGGCGCTTGTGCCTGGACGTGACCCGGCGCGGAGACGACGAGAAGCAATAACGCGACGAGCAGGGCCGTACGCCCGGAGGTCCAAGCCCCTCGTCTCAGTGCTTGGCGCATGTGATGATCGCCGTCTGGGCGAATTGGGCGCCGAAATTGCTGTTCGGGCCGAGCTGACTGAAGAAGGCCTCGCTCAGCGCCTTGGCGTCCGCCTCAGTCTCGGGATCCGGCTGCTCGATCTTCGCGCTACAGCCGAGACCAGGAGTGCCCGCGATCTTCATCGGGTTCTCCTTAGCGAAACCAAAAGCCACAAAGAAGGTGGGGTCGTACACGTCGACGATAACGTCCTTGTCTTTGGGGTCGATTGGCTCCGCGAGCGGCAGGGTGAAATGGAGAGTGAGCACGCTCTTATCATAGTCGAGCCAATAGTCCTCGGGCGGTTTGAGCGGCAAATTCTTATCGGATTTGTCAAAGTGCACGAAGGTGAAGTAGTCGAACTCGTGGAGCGAGGTGACATTGACCTCGGCGAGCGGCTTCAACTCCTCCTTGGACAACACGCCGTCGCCATTGGTGTCGAGCCCCTGCACGGCCATGGCGGTATAGAACTCGTCGAACGTCCAGGCGTGACGAATGCCGGTGATCCGATGATCCGGACCGAAAACGATCTCCGAGCGAACCGTCGCCCAGACATGCGGATGAGCCGCAGCGGGGGATGCGATAAGGAGCGCGATAGCTCCGCAAAAACTGCCAAATTTGCGATAGGTGCCCAGCGACACCTCCAGGGTTGGTCGGGAGGCTACCTGCAGAATACGAGCAAACTGAGCGGAAACGCTGCAGAATCCATTGCAGACCGGGGCATTTCGCCGCGCGCAATCGTACCCTCCTGATATGTTATATCGTCCCTCGATGGAATGTTATACTGTTATCCAATGATCGCTGAATACCCAAGACCTCCTTCAAAGAAGCTTTTTCAGAATGGCCTGCCTGCCTCCTATTACGTGAATCTGCCCTCAGGCCCCGCCATCATTCTCACCAGCGGCGCGGGCTATCTCTTGTCGATGTTGCTGGGACCAAAAGGCGGCGTCGTCTGGCAGCTCGTGCCCCGCCCACATCTCGAAGCGTAGCGTGTGAAAGGAGGTCATCATGAATAGACGCGCATTAATTGCTCTTGCAGGCCTGACCTTGGTTTGGCTTGGGGTGCCCTCCGGCGCGGATGCTGCCGACAAACTCAGCGTGGCAGCCTCATTCAGTGTTCTTGGCGATATGGTGAAGCAGGTTGGTGGCGATCGTGTGGATGTAGTCACCTTCGTCGGTCCAAATGGCGACGCGCATGTCTATGAGCCCACCCCGGGCGACATCAAGGCGCTCGCCGCTTCAAAGATCCTCTTCATTAATGGTCTCGGGCTGGAAGGTTGGATGACAAGGCTTGAGAACTCATCCGGCTTCAAGGGCACAGTGGTCATTGCGACAAAGGGTGTTAGCCCCCGTCAGATGGTCGAGGATGAAAGGAGAATCACCGATCCACACGCGTGGCAGAGCCTAGCCAATGGGAAGATCTACGCTGCCAATATCCGCGATGCTCTGATCGCCGCCGATCCCGAGGGAAGGGCAACGTACGAGGCGAATGCCACTAAATTCCTCGACGAGATCACACAGATGGATGCACGTGTGAAGGAGGCCGTCGCCAAGCTGGCGCCTGATCGCCGCAAGATCATCACCACCCATGACGCCTTCGGCTATTTCGGGGTGGCCTATGGAATGCAGTTTATCGCGCCCGAGGGTGTGAGCACTGAAAGCGAGGCCTCCGCCAAGGACGTGGCCAAGATCATCCGGCAGATCAAGGCCGATAAGATTCCGGCCGTGTTCCTGGAGAATGTCACCGACTCCCGTCTGCTCGCCCAGATCGCGAAGGAAACGGGCGCCAAAATTGGCGGCACGCTCTACTCCGATGCGCTGTCCGAGCCTTCGGGGCCGGCAGGTACCTATCTCGACATGTTCCGCCACAATGTGGAAACGCTATCCGCCGCCTTGTCGTCGTAACCGCCTGCGACGGGGGGCCATCGCCGGTAAGCGACGGTGGAGTAAAGCGTGCGTGACTGGCGGATCTGGCCGCGGACACTTTTGCTTTTGGGAAAACGCCGCTACCGACAAGGCGCGGGAGCTGGGGTGATCGCGTAGAGCCTGGCCACAGCGCCTTACCCGACCTTCTCGTCCATGGTGGCAGTGGCGGCAATTGCCCGCTGCGCAGCTTCACTCGCCTGTTCTGAGAAGCGACGGCAGTAGTCGTCTAGGTCGAGGGGATAGTCGTGGGGTTCGCCCCGATCCGCCATCCGTTTGAGGGTCCAATCGTAGTAGAAGCGTGCCGCCTTCAACGCGATATCGAATCGAGGAAAGTTAGACGGCAAGTCGGGGTCTAGGGATGATGCGTGGTGCGCAGCAAGCTTGTCTCGATACGTTTTAATTTCATCCTGGTAGTCATGCCACTCCTGGCGGGAGAGGCCGAGCGTCCTAACGAGGTCGCGCTGAAAGGCGGCGTGCTGCGCCTCAGGCACAGCACTCCTCCATTGCGTCGGCTGCTTCCGATCATAACCGAATAGCTTGGACCACTCGATCACCGCCATGTCCGTGAAGTTGCCATAGATGACGCGCCAAAAATTGAGACGCGGCTCTGGGGCGATGTCATGCAGCACCCGCTTCAGATGAACGTTCCGGACGAGGGCAGCCAGAAGTTTGATCGCCTCGTGCAACTCACCTGTGGATTTGGAGGCGGGAAGCGTCATGCCTAGACTCCGAGATGCGGCCCGCACCTTCGATCCCTGACCAGGCGAGTAGCCATCGCCTGAGAGGCAGCGGGCAGCCTGCCTCGAATTGAAAAAGCCCCGGCCAATGTGGCCTGGGGCTTCTTACACGGCACTTTACGCTTCGTAGAACACTCAGCGAGATCAGAACTGCCAAAATACCGCTAGGGGAGGAGTAGGTTGGCGAGTGCCGATCCCTAAGAGCAAACTCGCCTTGAGACCATTTAGTTCCCGAGCCACCGACAAGGCGCGGGAGCTGGGGTGGATTGTGTGAATGGCCATCACAGCTAAGTGACTAGAAGGCAGATAAAATGGCCGCTCCCGGGTACTATGTAAGGAGCGGGGCAAGACCCCAAAGTCCCCCCAAGCCCCTATAGGAGTAACGACTATGCGTAGAGGTTACATCACGTCCGCCTTTGCAGGCGCACTATTGCTTGGTCTGAGTACGGCGGCTCTGGCTGCGACCGGCGAGTTCAACAACATGTGTACGGAGGGCCTCGCTCTCGGCAAGGACATCAACACGGATTGCTCGATCAACGCGCTCCTTGACGGTAAGACCTACTGCTTTGGCAGCGCGCAGGCCAAGACCGACTTCATGAAGGACCCCAAGGGCAACCTCGCGAAGGCACAGACCTATTACATGAGCAAGCATCCTGGCTAAGCTCCGATTTCAATAGGAATATCGAAGGCCCTCCGCCCATCGTCGGAGGGCCTTTGCGAGTTCCAGAACCCAAACCCGTAACTGGTTATCCGTAATTTCCGGACGCCCAGCCCCTTTTTATGGGGTGTCGCCAAACCCCCCGAGTCAATAAAGTCGCCGCTGCCGCTTCCTCCGCGTGTGCCCATCTCAGGTGGTGGGCCGGTTCGACAATCTGATTGCTGGGATGCAGGTCGGCACATCAGACGGGCTGCTGCCCTTTGTCGGCCTCGAGAGCAAATTCAATTACAACTTATTCTCGGTTCTTAGAGCGGGAGCAACTTTTGGCGGGCCACGGTCGTCGTTGCCAAAGGGAATGACCGCAATGACCGATGTGCGAGAGTTACTTAGACAGACGCAAGCGGCTGGCTCCGGGCCTGAGTACAGCCCATCGCCGCCCCACCCTTCATGGAACAAAGGCCTGGTCGCGGCCTACGGCGTCTTGGCGGTGATGCTGATCGTCGTAGCCATGAGTTGGAGATCAACAGGTGAGAAGCCGCTTATTGTCGAGCAGAAGCATCAAGGGGATTGCAGGGGAAACCTCATGCGGTTTCCAACAGACCTATACATGTTTCTCTGCTGAGTAGTTTTTGGGGTGGTTGGCCCGGTGGCGGCAGGCAAGTGGAACAAAGCGCACCGAGCGCCGTTTCGCATTTGTATAATCCGTCCCAAGCTTCCCGCGAACTGGACAACCAACAATGAAGCCCGGAATAGCCATCGGTTCGTTGGCTCTATTGCTTGTAGGTTGCAGTCCAAGCGACCCTTGTCGTGACCACACCAATAGTGCGTCGTGTGCCGCTGACAACGCATGTACCTGGGACTCAGCGAAGGACCAGTGCAAGACGGAGAAGACGGTCCGTGTACCCACGCCACCCGAGCCTCCCGCCGCAGCCCCAACCCAGCCCGTGCCGCCCATCGTGGAGCCAGCGCCCACTCCGCAGGAGCCGCCCGCCGCAGTTCCAACACCGAGGGAGTCACCCGCCTCACCGCCCGAGCCTCCCGCCGCAACGCCAGAACCTACATCCCCACCGGAGTCGCCCGCCGAACTGCCGGAGCGCTCATCTCCTCCGGCACCGAACGATCAGTAATCTGGCAGGCGAGAGTTTGCCCCACGCCGGAGATTAATCAGTGAAGGGCTGCATCTGAGTCCCGCGCACTCGCATGGACAGCAGCAAACGCCCGGCTCCCAAACAGGCGGACCTCTCGCACCTCAGGCGTGCGCCCTGCCCATCGTTGGATCACCAGGACCTGCTCCTGGGTGAGGCCCACGGACGGTCTGCCGGTTACCCAGCCCACGAGCCTGTAAAGCTGGACGCCGACACCGGGTCGATGGCCGATCCACCTGGTAAAGCGCCTTCGACGGATTCGCACTTCTGCCATTGCCGCGCGGACCTTGGGACGGTTGTCCGTTATGCGCTTCGGCTTACTCGGTCGAGCGCCTCCGAGGTGACGAGCACGCGTCCCGCGTCATCAACGCTGGCCCCCGCGTCGTAAGCATCGCTTGCAAGCTGTTCGATAAGTTCGCGGTAGGCCTCGAAAACCTTGTCGTCTCCACCCTGAAAGTGAACACGGTCGGCATGATCTTGCAGCGCCTCATGGCTCACCCGGCAAGCCACCGTGTCGCCAGCGTCGTCCGTCATCAAAAACCGAACCCCGTCTTGTACGAGGTACTCGTCCTTAAGCCGCGTGAGAGGCATCGCTCGTTCCTCCTCGTCGTCGCGCTGCAGGCGAGCACCTTACTAGAAGGCCGACCCGCTAGGAGCGCCGCTGAGGCTCGTTTCATTTCCAGGTTCCCCAGTCCTTCCCAACCCCGCTTCGCCTGCCCAGTGACTTCCCTGCGCCTCGCTACGAGGGGGAAGCCGCGTCAGGAAACTCGGGTTGCGACTGACACCTGACTGACACCATTTAGAGGCCTCTCGGGCGAGGCGGCGAGCACCCTGACAACCTGCCGAATTTACTGGTGAATATGGCGACCCCGAGCGGATTCGAACCGCTGACCCTCAGATTAGGAATCTGAGGGTGGGATTTCGGCGAGGGTATGCGGGCAGATACAGCGCCCCGTCTCCGCAGCCACCAACCCCAGGGGTGGCCGCAGAACGGAAGGCCAGCAATCATTGGATATATTGGCTCCCCTGGGCCGGACTCGAACCAGCGACTCAGAGCCGCCGATCATGGTTGCCGTTACCCCCAGCGTTACCCCAGCTAGTTTTAGGCATCCATTTGTTTATCTAAGTGTTGGTGCCGGCTGGAGGATTCGAACCCCCGACCTACTGATTACAAATCAGCCGCTCTACCAACTGAGCTAAGCCGGCCCCCTTTTTTCCGGTCATGCGAGAGGGGGGCGCATGTCGGTCTTAATAGCAGTAGCCCCAATAGCCCTGATTCCGATATGGGTTGGTCCAGTACCAGCAGAGCTGCGGACCCGAAGCGATCCGATAGGTCGGCACACTACACGTCGCTGCTTCTCGATGAAAGATGCACTCCACCGAGAGCGAGCCGCAACCTGATATCAGCCCAAAGGCCTAGAACCTGTAGCTCACGTCGCCGAACACGCCGAAGCGTTGCGTGGTGAAGTCTGGCAGATCCACGGTGGTACGGAAATTCGTGAACTTGCTCTTGCCGTCAGTGATGTCGGCAAACCAGTAACGCACGCCGCTGCCGAGCGACCAGCAGGGGGTGAGCGCAACGCGAAGCTCTCCCTCCAGCTGATAGCCCCAGCCGGAGCCTGAATCCGCAATGTTTGGGCCCGGGCCAAGACCCATCGGGCCACCACCCGTCCTCAGACGATGGCTGTCCTCGTTGGTGATATAGGCATAAGGTACGGCGGCGGCATCGCCGATGAAAGTGAAGCGATCGTACAGCTTGACTTGAAGCTCGCCGCCGAGCCTGAGGCCGGCAAAACCTTCCGTGTCGGAAATGACTTTGGTGGTGAAGGGAACGGCAATCGAGCCTGCTGGTCCGCAAAAAGCGCCGTCCACATTATCGGGCTTGCAGCGTGCGCCCCAGGCTTCGATCTGCTCCTGCCAGAGATTGAAACCTGCGAAGGGGCTGACGCTCACCGTGGTCGGGCCCCCGCCAAGGGTGAAGCGCTTGCCGACATCAAGGGTGCCGTAGACGAAGCCGTTGCCGTCGAGGTTGCTGGACGTGTCGGAGAACATCACTTGGCCCGCATCGAAGTCCCGGTCGTCGAGATTGCCCCCGTTCAACACTCCCCCGCCGACAAAGCCTTTGGCGATCCAGTTGCTCTCCGTGCGCGCGCGGAACGTGAACTCGCCCGTGTTGGCCTGCACGTTGTCGTAGGTGAGCGTCGAGGTGGGGCTGCCGAGCGTCGGATCGAACTTGCTTGAGTCGATGCTGAATTTGGTTTTGCCCTCGCTCCACCAATAGCGGGCGCCGATCTCGTAATGGGGTTCGATCACGCCGGGCAGCGGAATAAGGTTGGGCTGCGGCACAGAGTAGGCCTCGGGGGGGACATCATAGGGCGCGGGGGGCACATCCAAGGATGCGGCCCGAGCGCCGCTTGCGAGGCAGGTAACGATCAGGGCTGCTGCTGCAAGTCGCTTCTTCATCTTCCCGTCGCCTCGATGTGCCGGTTGGCAATTGATGCGACAATGACGGGAGGCTGGTTAAGGGCGGATTAATACCTGACCCAGGACGGCACAAAACGTGCGTCGTGAGCCCCGGAACTCCTTGGAGAGCTGGCTATTTGCGGCTCGCCAACACCCCGGCAAGAAAGGCGATGACGAGCAAGGTCACAGGACCGACTTGCTGCATCGCCTTGCCAAGACCCTGGTCAACGAGGCCCATATTGCCTTCGGTTGTGGTCAGCACTGTTGGGGGCGCACGCCGCGGTTTCCGTCCCAACAGCTCCACGGAGGCAAGAACAAGAACTCCAAGCATTGCGAGTGCGGCGGCGATGATGCCCGCGGCCTCGACGGAATTGAATTGATACAGCGAGATGAGCGCCTGATAAGCGGCGAGCAGCCCGAACCCGGCCGCGGCGAGCAGAATGATGATGGCGACAGTGACGACGGCCGCCAGCCTGAGGGAGCGCTCGAAGGATTGCTTCAAGCGCGCCCCGATCTGGAGGGATGACAGCAGCGAGAGCGCGAGCCGGAGCATCGATGCTCCTCTCTAGCGCCGAGTGAATACGCCAAATAGGAAGCCCAGCCCAACGGCGATGGCGACGGCGGAGAGGGGGTTCCGCTTGATCGCCTCCTCGGCTTCCGCCGCGGTCTCCATCGCCTTGTCTTGAGCGCGGTTGATCTGAGTGTTGGCGATTCTTCCAACGGTATGGGTCAGGCTCTGAATGTCGGCGCGGATTGCCTCGATCTGCTCGTTCAGGCCTTCGGCGCTTGACGACGTGCTCCGCTTGGCTGCGCCCGTGCGCATGTTGTCGGTAGGTGACATGGTTAATTCCTTCCCTGTGAGACTGGTGGCCTTGGCGAGGTCTGTCGCTTCTAATCTTCAGGTCCCAGTTCCCCAGACTAAAATGGGCATCTTAAGATAAGATGGAGGTGCCGCCCGGCCGTTCAAGTGCATGACCTCGCCGAGCGAGGCCAAATGCGAAGGATGGTCGCCGCGCCATCTCCTCCGAGGCATTCCGGCACGTCGACTGATCGGCCGCAACTTCCCCCCGCGGGGATTTTGCCGCGACGTAAAGCGCGAAATGGTCTAAAGTGCCGAATTCGAGGGAGAAGCCAAGTGAGGTCGTCCATGCGCTTAGGGAAGCTGGTGCTAGCCGCTTTGGCAGCCTTGAGTTTGCTGTTTCCCTTTAAGCCAGAGCCGCTGGCGGCCGCGGGCCTTACCCCTGGCGGTATGGTGCAAGGCACGTTACTGCGCGGCGCCGCCCCCGACGGCGCACCCCTGCTGGTCCCCGCGCATTTCCGGCGCGCCACCTCCTATTACTGCTATCCGCGCAATTATTGGTGGTTCTACCGCCCCTATACGACGGCCGATCAGGGCTATCAGCGCTGCATGCCCTATTTTCACTATTCGGGCCCAGCTATGCGCGGGCGCGCCGACCGAGTGATGAAATAACTCAGGCACCACTCCTCTAGCTACGGACAAACGCTGCGCGAAAAATTGGCGACGATTTCCGTCGCATGTATCATTTTGCGACTATTTGCCTTTCGGTTTAATCCTTGGTTCGAGCCTTTTAACCGTTTCTTGCCAATCACATAACGGGGCCGTGCCGAAATTAACTCCGCTGATACTCGGTCCACGTAAACCATAAGTGGCCTTCGACTGGCTGGAGATGTTGCAGCCGGGGGGCCTGGCCTTCAGTGGAGTCACAAAATGAGATTTGTATTGAGTCTTGCTGCCGTCCTGGCGCTGGCGGTCGGCTTGAACGTCGGGACAGCCGATCCCGCGAGCGCCTGGTGCGGCTGGCGTTGCCGCGGGGCGGTCGCTGCTCCGGTGGTCGTCATGCCCGCTCCGGTCGTCGTGGTGCCGGCTCCGGCACCCATTCCGATAGCGCGACCTTGCGGCGGCTGCAGTGGCGGCGCCTTTTATGGCGGTGCCGCGTATTATTATGTGCCGGGCGCCTACTACGCCTATTACAACGCCTGCAACGCAGGACCGGGGAACTGCTACTGGCGCAGGGACTGCTGGTACGACGCTTTCGGCCGCCGCTTCTGCAACTAGACTCGACTTTGAAGCTGAACTGAACCGGGAGGGGCTCGTCCGCTCCCACCTTCGCGAATCCAGGGCGGGCCCTGAGGTCAGCCTGCGGCCGACGTCACCCAATGCAGCGCGATCGCCGCGGCGTTGGAGACATTGAGGCTGGCCAGCGAGCCTTTGGTCGAGATGCGGCAGAGCGCGTCGCACGTCTCGCGCGTGAGTTGGCGCAGGCCTTGACCTTCGGCGCCGAGCACAAGCGCCAAGGGCAAGCTAAGCGGCGTGGTCTCCAGGGATTGCGAGGCGTCCTCGGCGAGCCCGACCCGCATGAACCCACGCTCGCCAAGCTCGGTGAGCGCTCTCGCCAAGTTCTTCACCAGGATCACCGGAACGACGTCGAGCGCGCCACTCGCGGCCTTGGCTAGTACGCCGGTGAGGGGAGGGCTGTGTCGCTCATGAAGCACGAGGCCCGCGGCACCGAAGGCGGCCGCGGAACGCAGCACGGCGCCCACATTCTGTGGGTCCGTTACCTGATCGAGAACGATCAGCACGCCTTCGGGCATCACCGTGTCGAGCTCCGCGGGCGGTAGGGGCTCGGTCTCCAGCACCACACCCTGATGCACGGTATCGGCGCCGAGCAGCCGGTCGAGTTCTCGCGGGGTGGCGAGCTCCGCCGCGACGCCGCGCGTCCTTAGGGGCGTCTCGAGCCGCCGCGCCGCGTTCTCGGTGGCGCGTAGCCGCTTGATCGCACGCTCCGGATTGGCAAGCGCCGCTTCAACGGCATGCAGGCCATAGAGCAGAACGCGATCGGAGGACAGGCGTTGACGCTGACCGTCACCCTTCCCGCCATGGCGTGGGTCTCGCCGTGTCCGGCCTGGCTTGTGACGCTGCATGAATGAACCTTGGCTCTCCAAAAACGGGACGCGGCCTAGATGACGTGAATCGCGGCAAGGTTAAAGAATTTTGGCCAGTTGCGCCGGGTTTGCAGTTGACAGAGGTTCGGACGCTCCGCATAACCAGCAAAGGCGGACCCTGCCGGCCGACGGCGGGGCGTTTTTGCTTGTTATTTCAACAAACCGACAATCCATCTTGTCAGAGGAGGGGTGCCCGAGTGGCTAAAGGGGACGGGCTGTAAACCCGTTGGCTATGCCTACGTAGGTTCGAATCCTACCCCCTCCACCACAGCTCCTTCGCGCCGGATGGATGCGGGTGTAGCTCAATGGTAGAGCAGCAGCCTTCCAAGCTGAGGACGAGGGTTCGATTCCCTTCACCCGCTCCAAGCCATTGAGGATCTAGGCTAAAAGGCGGCAAGACTTCGATGGAAACGTCAATAGGAGTGTAGCTCAACTGGCTAGAGCACCGGTCTCCAAAACCGGGGGTTGGGGGTTCGAGTCCCTCCACTCCTGCCACGGATGCCTGAAGACGGTGTGGTTGGTGGGAGAGCGGCTAAGGACATGAGATGGCGAGGACGAATCCATTCGAGTTTCTGCAGCAGGTCAGGACCGAGGTTGCCAAGGTTACTTGGCCGACCCGACGGGAGACAGTCATTACCACGATCATGGTGGTGCTGATGGCCCTCGCGGCGGCATTATATTTCCTAGCTGTCGACTGGGGGTTGCGTACCTTCGTCAGCCTTGTCTTGGGCGTCGGCCATTAACCGTCGAACGGATCGTAGATCGCGAGCGCAAAGAAGGTCGCTTTAAGTCCAATGACAATGCGGTGGTACATCGTGCACGCTTACTCCAACTTTGAGCGCAAAGTTGCCGACTCGATCAAGGAGCGCGCCGCCGCGGCTGGTCTTTCCGATCAGTTCGAGGAGGTGCTGGTGCCGATGGAGGAGGTCGTGGAGATGCGCCGCGGCCGGAAAGTCGCCTCCGAGCGGAAGTTCTTCCCCGGCTACGTGCTCGTCAAGATGGAGTTGAACGACCACACTTATCATCTGATCAAGGCAACGCCCAAGGTGACCGGATTTCTCGGTACCGAGAACAAGCCGATCCCGATCACCGAGGACGAGGCGGGGCGCATCCTGCAGCAGGTGCAGGAAGGCGTCGAGCGCCCGAAGCCTTCGGTCACCTTCGAGATTGGCGAGCAAGTGCGGGTGGCGGACGGTCCGTTCGCTTCGTTCAACGGCCTCGTCGAGGAGGTCGACGAGGAGCGCGCGCGGCTGAAGGTGGCGGTGTCGATCTTCGGGCGGGCGACGCCAGTCGAGCTCGAATATGGGCAGGTGGAGAAGCTTTGAGCGCTTGAGAAATTTTCGACGGGGACGGGTTCCCAAGAAGAGTAGCAGATGAAGAAGATCGACGGTTACATCAAGCTGCAAGTGCCGGCGGGGAAGGCCAATCCCTCGCCGCCGATCGGGCCCGCGCTCGGCCAGCGCGGCGTTAACATCCCGGAGTTCTGCAAGCAGTTCAATGCCGCGACGCAGAGCTTCGAGGAAGGCGCGCCGATCCCGACGGTGATCACGGTCTATGCCGACCGCTCCTTCACCTTCGAGATGAAGACGCCGCCTGCATCGTATCTGTTGAAGAAGGCAGCCAAGATCGGCAAGGGCGCGCAAGCGCCAGGCCGCGGTATTGCCGGCGCGGTGACACAAGCGCAGCTTCGCGAAATCGCCGAGGTCAAGATGAAAGACTTGAATGCCAATAGCATCGAGCAGGCGATGAAGATCATCGCGGGTTCGGCCCGCTCGATGGGGCTCGAGGTGCAGGAGTAGGTCATGAGCAAACCCGGCAAACGCTTCCGCGCGGCGCGCGAGACAATCGACCGCGACCATCTTTATTCGCTGGAGGAAGCGGTGAAGCTCGTCAAGGGCACGGCCAAGGCCAAGTTCGATGAGACGATCGAGGTCGCCATGAATCTCGGCGTCGATCCGCGCCACGCCGATCAGATGGTGCGCGGCGTCTGTCAGCTGCCGAACGGCTCGGGGCGCAAGCTTCGCGTGGCAGTGTTCGCCAAGGGGTCGAAGGCCGAAGAAGCCAAGAAGGCCGGCGCCGATATCGTCGGCGCGGAGGATCTTGCCGAGCAAGTGCAGAAGGGCGTCATCGAGTTCGACCGTTGCATCGCCACGCCCGACATGATGCCGCTCGTGGGTCGGCTCGGAAAAGTGCTGGGCCCGCGCGGGCTGATGCCCAATCCGAAGGTCGGCACCGTCACTGCGGACGTCACCGAGGCGGTGAGGGGGGCCAAGGGCGGCGCCGTGGAGTTCCGCGTCGAGAAGGCAGGCATTATTCAGGCGGGCGTTGGCAAAGCGAGCTTCAGCGAGCAGGCGCTGATCGAGAACATTCGCGCCTTTACCGACGCGGTGATGAAGGCCAAGCCCTCGGGTGCCAAGGGCACCTTCGTGAAGCGCATAACCATCACCTCGACCATGGGGCCGGGCGTGAAGATCGAGGCCGCCAGTCTGGGTGGCGCGTAGAGAGTGAAGGATTTTTGGGGCTTGTATCCGCAAGCCCCGGGGAGAACCGCTTCCTGAAGAAGCGGTTCGAACCTGTCCGAGATTGCAGGTGCGGGTGACCGCTTAAGCCTTTCGGCCTGCATGAGACGGGAGACGAACGGTTTAAGGTTTCGGAAGAGCCGTAACCTGGAGATCGGTTTGAACCTCGTAAGTGGCTCTAACGCTGTTCGCGTGCGGGCTGGACAGGCAACGGAGCGCCGCTTGGAAGAGCGGGCGCGGGCTGCCGTCCGCTCCCACGCTTCCTCGCGGCAAGGTGTGACGAGGCGCGAGGGGTCGACCCTTCCGCCGCAACGGACGGAGTGAGTAGTGGAAAGAGCAGAGAAGCGCGAAATCGTTGCGGCGCTTCACGACGTCTTCGCTAAGACCGGCGTGGTCGTCGTGGCTCAATATGCTGGGCTGTCGGTTGCCGCCATGACCAAACTCCGCCGCGACATGCGAAGCGCGGGCGGCCAGGTCAAGGTAGCCAAGAACAGGCTCGTCAAGCTCGCCCTTGAAGGGACCGACGCCAAGGGAATTGCGGATTTGCTGCGGGGACCGACCTGCATCGCCTATTCCGTAGACCCGATAGCGGCACCCAAGATCGCCGTCAAATTCGCCAAGGCGAACGAGAAGTTCGTCATCCTTGGCGGAACGATGGGACAAACGGTGCTCGATGCCCAAGGGGTCAGCTCGCTCGCCAATCTGCCGTCGCTCGACGAGCTTCGGGGCAAGCTGATCGGTCTTATGCAGGCGCCGGCGAGCAAGATCGCCCGTACGCTTACCGAGCCCGGCGCCCAGCTTGCCCGCGTGTTCGGAGCCTACGGCAAGGCCGGCGAGGCAGCGTGACGCACCGATACCAAACAAACGAGTCGAGCTTACAAGGATAACACTATGGCAAACTTACAGAAAATAGTTGACGAGCTCTCGGGGCTCACGGTTCTCGAAGCCGCGGAGCTGGCGAAGCTATTGGAAGAGAAATGGGGCGTTTCGGCCGCGGCTCCCGTGGCCATGATGGCTGCTGGAGCGGCCGCCCCGGCCGCTGTCGAGGAGAAGACCGAGTTTAATGTCATTCTCACCTCGGCTGGTGCCCAAAAGATCAATGTCATCAAGGAGGTACGAGTCATCACCAGCCTCGGCCTGAAGGAGGCCAAGGACCTGGTCGAAGGCGCGCCCAAGGCGGTCAAGGAAGGCGTAACCAAGGACGAGGCAGAGAAGATCAAGAAGCAACTCGAAGCGGCCGGTGCCACCGTCGAGTTGAAGTAATGACTAAGGGTTGAATTGCGCCCGGGCGGATCACATGTACCTCTACCCGGTCCCGCCCGGGCTAACCCGAAATAAGCGCAGTGACGGTTCACCAAAGTCTCCCTAAGGGGGAGCTTCCGGTGAGCCGTATTTACGGCCAACCGTATCTACGAGGCGCGAAAGGACCCCCATGGCGCAGCAGTCGATGACGAATGGGCATAAGCGTTTGCGGAAAATGTTCGGCCGCATCCATGAAGTGGCCGAGATGCCGAACCTCATCGAGGTTCAGAAGCAGTCCTACGATCAATTCCTGATGGTGCACGAGCCGGAGGGGGGCCGCACGGACGAGGGCCTCCAGGCGGTGTTCCGCTCGGTGTTCCCGATCCGGGATTTCGGTGAGCGCGCCCAGCTCGAATTCGTGCGCTACGCATTTGAGCAACCGAAATACGACGTCGACGAGTGCCAGCAGCGAGGCATGACCTTTGCCGCGCCGCTCAAGGTCACGCTTAGGCTCATCGTGTTCGACGTCAACGAGGAGACCGGCGCCCGCTCGGTCAAGGATATCAAGGAGCAGGACGTCTACATGGGCGATATGCCGTTCATGACCTCGAACGGCACCTTCGTCATCAACGGCACCGAGCGCGTGATCGTCTCCCAGATGCACCGCAGCCCCGGCGTGTTCTTCGATCACGACCGCGGTAAGACCCATGCGTCCGGCAAGCTGCTGTTCGCCGCCCGTATCATTCCCTATCGCGGCTCTTGGCTCGACTTCGAGTTCGATGCGAAGGACATCGTCTATGTGCGCATCGACCGCCGGCGCAAGCTTCCCGTTACGACGCTGCTCTATGCGCTGGGGCTCGAGGACGAGGAGATCCTCTCCACCTTCTACGACCGCATCACGCTGAAGGCGGCGAAGGAGGGCTGGCGCATGCCTTTCAAGTCCGATCGCTTGCGCGGCATCAAGCCGGTGAGCGACCTGATCGACGCCAAAACCGGCAAGGTGGCCATCGAGGCCGGCCGCAAGGTCACCGCACGGCTCGCCAAGAAGCTCGCCGATGAAGGGCTGAAGGAGCTGCTCATCCGCGACGATGACCTCTATGGGCGCTATCTCGCGGAGGACATCCTCAATCTGGAGACGGGCGAGATCTATGGCGAGGCGGGCGTGGAGCTCGATGCAAAGCTGCTGACCAAGTTGAAGGAGCTCGCGCTCAAGGAGATCCCGATTCTCGACATCGACCACGTCAATATCGGCGGCTTCATCCGCAACACACTGGCCATCGACAAGAACTCCAGCCCCGAGGAGGCGCTGCTCGACATCTATCGCGTCATGCGGCCGGGTGAGCCGCCGACGCCGGACGCGGCGGCGACGTTGTTCCGCGGCATCTTCTTCGATTCGGAGCGCTACGACCTCTCGGCCGTGGGTCGCGTGAAGATGAACATGCGGCTCGACCTCGACTGTCCCGATACGGTGCGCACGCTGCGCAAGGAGGATATTCTCGCCGTGATCAAGACCCTGGTGGGCTTGCGCGATGGCAAGGGCGAGATCGATGATATCGACCACCTCGGCAACCGCCGTGTGCGCTCGGTGGGCGAACTGATGGAGAATCAGTATCGCGTCGGGCTGTTGCGCATGGAGCGCGCCATCAAGGAGCGCATGAGCTCAGTCGACATCGATACAGTAATGCCGCAGGACCTGATCAATGCCAAGCCGGCGGCGGCGGCGGTGCGTGAGTTTTTCGGCTCCTCGCAGCTGTCCCAATTCATGGACCAGACGAACCCGCTGTCGGAGATCACCCATAAGCGCAGATTGTCGGCGCTCGGGCCGGGCGGTCTGACGCGCGAGCGCGCCGGCTTCGAGGTGCGCGACGTGCATCCCACCCATTATGGGCGCATCTGCCCGATCGAGACGCCGGAGGGGCCGAATATCGGTCTCATCAACTCGCTCGCCACCTATGCGAGGGTGAACAAATACGGCTTCATCGAGAGCCCTTACCGGCGCGTGGTGAAGGCTAAGGTGACTGACGAGGTGGTCTATCTCTCGGCCATGGAGGAGGCGCGCTACATTATTGCGCAAGCCAATGCCAAGCTGTCGCCGAACGGCACCTTCACCGAGGAGCTGATCGTGTGCCGCCATGCGGGTGACGTCGAGCTTATGCCGCCCGACAAGGTCGATCTTATCGACGTGTCGCCGAAGCAGCTCGTATCGGTGGCGGCCGCGCTCATTCCGTTCCTTGAGAATGATGACGCCAACCGCGCTCTCATGGGATCGAACATGCAGCGCCAAGCGGTGCCGCTGATCACCGCCGAGGCGCCGCTCGTCGGCACCGGCATGGAGGATGTGGTGGCCCGCGACTCGGGTGCCGCCATCGCCGCGCGCCGCACCGGCGTGGTGGACCAGGTGGATGCCACCCGCATCGTGGTAAGAGCGACCGAGGAGACCGATCCGTCGAAGTCAGGCGTCGACATCTACAACTTGCGCAAGTTCCAGCGCTCGAACCAGAACACTTGCATCAACCAGCGCCCGCTCGTGCGCGTGGGCAATTCAGTGAGGCAGGGCGAGATCATCGCCGACGGGCCGTCCACCGATCTCGGCGAGCTCGCGCTCGGGCGCAACGTGCTCGTCGCCTTCATGCCGTGGATGGGCTACAACTTCGAGGACTCCATCCTGATCTCCGAGCGCGTCGTGCGCGATGACGTGTTCACCTCGATCCATATCGAGGAGTTCGAGGTGATGGCCCGCGACACGAAGCTCGGGCCGGAGGAGATCACGCGCGACATTCCCAACGTTTCGGAGGAGGCGCTCAAGAACCTCGACGAGGCGGGCATCGTCTATATCGGCGCTGAGGTCAATCCCGGCGACATCCTGGTCGGCAAGATCACGCCCAAGGGTGAGAGCCCGATGACGCCGGAGGAGAAGCTGTTGCGCGCCATCTTCGGCGAGAAGGCTTCCGACGTGCGCGATACCTCGCTCAAGCTGCCGCCCGGCGTCTCGGGCACGGTGGTCGAGGTGCGCGTGTTCAACCGCCATGGCGTCGAGAAGGACGAGCGCGCCATGGCCATCGAGCGGGAAGAGATCGAGCGGCTTGCCAAGGACCGCGACGACGAGCTCGCCATTCTTGATCGCAACGTTTACGGCCGTCTCAAGGACGTGCTCATGCACAAGGTGGTAGCCAAGGGGCCGAAGGGCATCAAGAAGGACGCCAAGATCACCGAGGTCCTGCTTGACGAGGTGGTGCGCACCCATTGGTGGGAGATCGCGCTGAAGAATGAGAAGGCCATGGCCGAGGTCGAGGCCATTGGCCGGCAATATGAGGAGGCGAAGAGGCGCCTCGAGCAGCGCTTCGTCGATAAGGTCGACAAGCTGCAGCGCGGCGATGAGCTGCCTCCGGGCGTGATGAAGATGGTCAAGGTCTTCGTCGCGGTTAAGCGCAAGATCCAGCCCGGCGACAAGATGGCGGGCCGGCACGGCAACAAGGGTGTGATCAGCATGATCGTGCCCATCGAGGACATGCCGTATCTGGAGGACGGCACGCCGATCGACATCGTCCTCAATCCACTCGGTGTGCCGAGCCGCATGAATGTGGGCCAGATCCTCGAAACCCATCTCGGCTGGGCGTGCCGGGGCTTGGGCCGCAAGGTTGGCGAGGCGCTCGACGCCTACTACCAGTCGCACAAGGTGAAGCCGCTCAAGGACCTGCTCAAGACCATCTATGGCGACGACAAGGTGGTGGCGACGCTCAAAGACGAGCATCTCATCGAGGCGAGTGAAAACTTGCGAGGCGGCGTTCCCGTCGCGACACCGGTGTTCGACGGCGCGCACGAGGGCGATGTCACCTCGCTCTTGGAGCTTGCCGATCTCGACAGCTCGGGCCAGGTGACCTTGTATGACGGACGCACGGGCGAGGAGTTCGAGCGGAAGGTGACGGTGGGCTACATCTATATGTTGAAGCTGCACCACCTGGTGGACGACAAGATCCACGCCCGCTCGATTGGACCATACAGCCTGGTCACTCAGCAGCCACTCGGCGGCAAGGCCCAGTTCGGCGGCCAGCGCTTCGGCGAGATGGAGGTGTGGGCGCTCGAAGCTTACGGCGCCGCCTACACGCTGCAGGAGATGCTGACCGTCAAATCCGATGACGTTGCCGGCCGTACCAAGGTCTATGAGGCCATCGTGCGCGGCGACGACACTTTCGAGGCGGGCATCCCTGAGTCCTTCAACGTTCTCGTCAAGGAGATGCGGGCGCTCGGCCTCAACGTGGAACTGGTGCAGCCGCGTCAGGAGGAGCCGGGGCGGCCAAGACTATCGCAGCGCTCGGCAGCCGAGTAAGCCGCGGTCAAGTCGAGACATCGAGAAGCAAGCGAAGGGCGGCGCGTCCGTCCCTTGGGAGACCAGAGAATGAACCAAGAAATCGTCAACCTCTTCAGTCCTCAGGTCCAGCAGCAGGCCTTCGATCAGATCCGGATCGGCATCGCGAGCCCGGAGAAGATTCGCTCCTGGTCCTTTGGAGAGATCAAGAAGCCTGAGACAATCAATTATCGGACCTTCAAGCCCGAGCGCGACGGCCTATTCTGCGCGCGCATCTTCGGGCCGGTGAAGGACTATGAGTGCTTGTGCGGCAAGTACAAGCGCATGAAGTACAAGGGCGTCATCTGCGAGAAGTGCGGCGTCGAGGTGACGCTCGCCAAGGTCCGGCGCGAGCGCATGGGGCATATTGAGCTCGCCGCGCCCGTCGCCCACATCTGGTTCCTGAAGTCCCTGCCGTCCCGCATCGGGCTCCTGCTCGACATGACGCTCAAGGACCTCGAGCGTGTGCTCTACTTCGAGAACTACATCGTGCTTGAGCCGGGCTTGACGACGCTGAAGCCGCTGCAGCTCCTGAGCGAGGAGGACTATCTCAGAGCACAGGAGGAGTTCGGCGAGGATTCATTCACGGCATCGATCGGCGCGGAAGCCATACGCGAGCTGTTGATCGGTCAAAACCTTGAAAAGATCCGCGACGAGTTGCGCCAAGAAATCGCCGAGGCGACAACTGAGCTTAAGCCGAAAAAGCTCGCTAAGCGTCTGAAGGTGGTCGAGGCCTTCATCGAGTCGGGCAACCGGCCCGAGTGGATGATCATGACCGAGATTCCCGTGATCCCACCGGAGCTTAGGCCGCTCGTGCCGCTCGACGGCGGCCGCTTTGCCACATCGGATCTGAACGATCTCTATCGCCGCGTCATCAACCGCAACAATCGGCTGAAGCGGCTGATGGAGCTGCGCGCGCCGGACATCATCATCCGCAACGAGAAGCGCATGCTGCAAGAGGCGGTGGACGCGCTATTCGACAACGGCCGGCGTGGACGCGTCATCACCGGCGCCAACAAGCGTCCCTTGAAGTCGCTCGCCGACATGCTCAAAGGCAAGCAGGGCCGCTTCCGCCAGAATCTGCTCGGCAAGCGCGTCGATTATTCGGGGCGCTCGGTGATCGTGGTCGGACCCGAGCTCAAGCTGCATCAGTGCGGGCTGCCGAAGAAGATGGCGCTTGAGCTGTTCAAGCCCTTCATCTATTCCCGGCTCGACGCCAGGGGCCACGCTGCCACCGTGAAGCAGGCGAAGAAGCTCGTCGAGAAAGAGAAGCCCGAGGTCTGGGACATCCTCGATGAGGTGATTCGCGAGCACCCTGTGCTCCTCAACCGTGCGCCGACGCTGCATCGCCTCGGCATCCAGGCCTTCGAGCCGGTGCTGATCGAGGGCAAGGCCATCCAGCTGCACCCGCTCGTCTGCGCCGCCTTCAATGCCGATTTCGACGGTGACCAGATGGCGGTACACGTGCCGTTGTCGCTCGAGGCACAGCTCGAGGCGCGCGTGTTGATGATGTCGACCAACAATATCCTGCACCCGGCCAACGGCTCGCCGATCATCGTGCCCTCGCAGGACATCGTGCTCGGCATCTACTATCTGTCGATCGTCAAGGACAACGAGCCCGGCGAAGGCATGGCCTTCGGCAGCATCGCGGAGATCCTCCACGCGCTCGACGCCAAGGTCGTCACCTTGCATACCAAGATCAAGGGCCGCTTCCGCACCTTCGACGAGAAGGGCAAGCCCGTTTCGCACGTGTACGAGACCACACCTGGCCGCATGCTGCTGGGTGAGCTGTTGCCGCGACGTCCAGAGGTGGGCTTCGAGCTAGTCAACCGCCTGCTCACCAAGAAGGACATCTCCAACTTGATCGACATGGTCTATCGCCATTGCGGTCAGAAGGAGACGGTCATCTTCTGCGACAGGATCATGGGGCTCGGCTTTTCCTATGCCTGCCGTGCCGGCATCTCCTTCGGCAAGGACGACATGGTGGTTCCCGAGACCAAGGACGCCATCGTGCATAAGACGTCCGATCTTGTGCGCGAGTACGAGCAGCAATACAATGACGGCCTCATCACGCGCGGCGAGAAGTACAACAAGGTCGTCGACGCCTGGACCGAGTGCACCGAGCTCGTGGCCAAGGAGATGATGAAGCGTATCTCGGCGGTCGAGCGCGATGCGAAGACCGGCCGCGAGAAGCCGATCAACTCCATCTACATGATGTCGCATTCTGGTGCGCGCGGCTCGCCTGCCCAGATGAAGCAGCTTGCCGGCATGCGCGGCCTGATGACCAAGCCGTCGGGCGAGATCATCGAGACCCCGATCATCTCCAACTTCAAAGAGGGGCTGTCGGTGCTCGAATACTTCAACTCGACCCACGGCGCGCGCAAGGGGTTGGCCGACACGGCGTTGAAGACCGCCAACTCGGGGTATCTCACCCGGCGTCTCGTGGACGTGGCCCAGGACTGCATCGTCACCGAGGACGACTGCGGCACGACCGATGGCATCACCGCGCGCGCGATCATGGAAGCCGGCGAGGTCACCGTGTCGCTCGGCGCTCGCGTGCTCGGGCGGACGGCGGCGCAGAACGTGAAGAATCCCTCCACCGGCAAAGTCGTGGTGAAGGCCGGCGAGCTGATCGAGGAGGAGCAGGTCGAGGCCCTCGAGACGGCGAAAGTGCAAGAGGTCCGGATCCGCTCGGCACTGACCTGCGAGACGCGGAATGGCATTTGCGGCAAGTGCTACGGGCGCGATCTCGCCCGCGGCACGCCCGTCAATCTCGGTGAGGCGGTCGGCGTCATTGCCGCGCAGTCGATTGGTGAGCCGGGCACGCAGCTCACCATGCGAACCTTCCATCTCGGCGGGGTGGCGAGCTCCAAGGTGGTGGACCAATCGTCGTTGGAGTCGAATTTCGATGGTAAGGTGAAGATCAAGCAGCGCAATATCGTCAAGGACTCCCAAGGCCGGCTGATGGTCATGGGACGCAACACCACCCTCGTCGTGCTGGACGAGGATGGGACCGAGCGGGCGGTGCACAGGCTGCCTTACGGCACGCATCTGCGCGTGGACGACGGCGTCAAGGTCAAGCGCGGCGATCGTCTCGCCGAATGGGACCCGTATACGCGCCCCGTGCTCACGGAGATCGACGGTATCATTGACTTCGAGGACTTGGTGGAAGGCGTGTCGGTTAGCGAGCGACGGGACGAGTCCACGGGCATCACCAACAGCGTGATCATTGACTGGCGGGCCTCTCCGCGCGGCGTGGATCTACGGCCTGCGGTGGTGCTCAAGGACAAGAAGGGCAAGATCGGCAAGCTCTCAAGAGGTGGCGAGGCACGCTACCTGCTGCCCGTGGAGGCGATCCTGTCGGTCGAGCACAACCATGAGGTCAAGGCGGGCGACGTCTTGGCACGTATCCCGACGGAAAGCGCCAAGACGCGCGATATCACCGGCGGTCTGCCGCGGGTTGCAGAGCTGTTCGAGGCGAGGCGACCCAAGGACCATGCGATCATTGCCGAGATGTCGGGCACGGTGCAGCTCGGCCGCGACTACAAGAACAAGCGGCGCATCACCATCGTGCCGGACGATGGCGAGGAGCCGGTTGAGTATCTGATTCCCAAGGGCCGGCACCTTTCCGTGCAGGAGGGCGACCGCATCGAGAAGGGCGAGTACCTGCTTGATGGCCATCCGGCTCCCCACGATATCCTGGCCATCAAGGGCGTCGAGGAGCTCGCCAACTATCTCGTCAACGAGATCCAGGAGGTCTATCGGCTGCAGGGCGTCACCATCAACGACAAGCATATCGAGGTGATCGTCCGGCAGATGCTGCAGAAGATCGAGATCGAGGATCCGGGCAGCACCGACTACCTCAAGGGCGAGCAGGTGGACCGGCTCGACCTCGATGACGCCAACACTGCGGTGGAGGCGGCCGGCGGCAAGCCCGCGACTGGGCAGCCGGTCCTGCTCGGCATCACCAAGGCCTCCTTGCAGACCCGCTCGTTTATCTCGGCGGCCTCTTTCCAGGAGACCACGCGCGTGCTTACCGACGCGGCGGTCAATGGCAAGACGGACGCGCTCGAGGGCCTAAAGGAGAACGTCATCGTCGGGCGGCTGATTCCGGCGGGCACCGGCGGCACGCTCACACGCCTGAACAAGATCGCCTCGCATCGGGACGACCTTATCCTCGAGGAGCGGCAGCGCGCTGCCGCCGAGCGGTTCGAGCAGGAGGACGAGGAGGGGGCCGAGGCACAGGAGACGGTCTAGCCAGGGCTCGGACGTCACACAGCAGAAGCCGGGGCGGGCTCAGTGTCCGCTTCCGGCTTCTGATTTCGGATTTCTGGGCTCTCAGCCCTTGACGATGCGAGAATCGGCCTGATACAACGCGCGCACTTCAGCGGCAGGCGGTAGCCCTCAAGATCCCGAAGTTTTGTTGCCTTCGGGCGCGGGTTAAACGCTGCCGGACTAACCGGATCAAATTCGGGCACATGATCTTGGAGCCTGATCTCCAAGGTCCTCTGGTTTGGAAGCGCCGAAAGGCGCGGGGTATAGCCTCCGCGCTTCGGCTCTTAAACGTTGTGGGCCGTGCGGCCCGCTTTTTTGGATGATTGGACGCGAAGGCTGCCATGCCGACGATACAACAGCTGATCCGCAAGCCGCGCCGCCAGCCGGGGAAGCGGAACAAGGTTCCGGCCATGCAGGCCTGTCCCCAGAAGCGGGGCGTGTGTACGCGCGTCTACACCACGACGCCGAAGAAGCCCAACTCGGCCCTGCGCAAGGTGGCGCGCGTGCGCCTGACCAATGGGCTCGAGGTGACGAGCTACATCCCTGGCGAGGGCCATAACCTCCAGGAGCACTCAGTGGTGCTGATCCGGGGCGGCCGCGTCAAGGACCTGCCGGGCGTGCGCTACCACATTATTCGCGGCGTGCTCGACACCCAGGGCGTAGGCGATCGCCGTCAGCGGCGGTCGAAATACGGCGCCAAGCGGCCGAAGTGACCTGAAGCAAAGCGAGGGTCACCGGGCCGCCCCAGAGCGAGCCGGGACCCTTCGAGAGAAGGACCAAGGAATCTAACGAATGTCCCGGCGGCACAAAGCAGACAAACGCGACATCATCCCGGATCCGAAATTCGGGGACGTCGTGCTTACCAAATTCATGAACTCCATCATGAAGCAGGGCAAGAAGTCTGCCGCTGAGCGCATCGTTTATGGCGCGCTCGACCAGATGGAGCGCAAGAGCAAGCAGAATCCGGTCGAGCTGTTCCACGAGGCGCTGCGCAATGTCATGCCGGCGCTGGAGGTACGGTCAAGACGCGTCGGAGGCGCCACCTATCAGGTCCCGGTCGAGGTCAGGACTGATCGCCGCCAGGCGCTTGCCATCCGCTGGATCATCGCTTCGGCGCGCGGGCGCAACGAGAACACCATGGTCGAGCGCCTGTCGGGGGAGCTGCTCGATGCCGCGAACAACCGCGGGACAGCCGTGAAGAAGCGCGAGGACACCCACCGCATGGCAGAGGCGAACCGCGCCTTCTCCCATTACCGCTGGTAATAGAGTTCAAGGATCTTCAAGATGCCACGCGTTACCCCGCTTCAGGACTACCGCAATATCGGGATCATGGCGCATATCGACGCCGGCAAGACCACGACCACCGAGCGGGTCCTTTACTACACCGGCAAGAGCCACAAGATGGGCGAGGTGCATGACGGCGCTGCCACCATGGATTGGATGGAGCAGGAGCAGGAGCGCGGCATCACCATCACGTCCGCCGCCACCACGGCTTATTGGAACGACAAGCGCATCAACATCATCGACACGCCGGGCCATGTGGACTTCACCATCGAGGTGGAACGCTCGCTACGCGTGCTCGACGGCGCGGTGGCGCTGCTAGACGCCAATCAGGGCGTGGAGCCGCAGACCGAAACCGTATGGCGGCAGGCCGACAAATATGGCGTGCCGCGCATGATCTTCGTCAACAAGATGGACAAGATCGGCGCCGACTTCTTCGTCTCGGTGCAGATGGTGCGCGAGCGTCTCGGCGCCAATCCGATCGTGCTGCAACTGCCGCTCGGTGTGGAGAGCAACTTCAAGGGCATCATCGACCTCGTCCGCATGAAGGCGGTGGTGTGGAACGACGAGGCCTTGGGGGCGAGCTTCCATGACGAGGATATCCCGTCCAATCTACTCGATCAGGCCAAGGAATATCGCGAAAAGCTCGTGGAGCAGGCGGTCGAGCTCGACGAGGACGTGATGGGCGCATATCTCGAGGGCAAGGAACCCGACGAAGCGACGATCAAGGCGCTCATCCGCAAAGGCGCGGTGCATAACGTGTTTGTGCCGATCCTGTGCGGTTCCGCCTTCAAGAACAAGGGCGTGCAGCCGATGCTGGACGCGATCGTCGACTACCTGCCGTCGCCGCTCGATGTGCCGCCGGTCAAGGGCCTCGACTTCAAGACGGGCGTGGAGACGACACGCGACCCTTCGGATACCGCGCCGCTCTCCATGCTGGCCTTCAAGATCATGAACGACCCGTTCGTCGGCTCGCTCACCTTCTGCCGCATCTATTCCGGCAAGGTGGAAACCGGCACGACCCTCGTCAACACGGTGAAGGACAAGAAAGAGCGTATCGGCCGCATGCTGTTGATGCACGCCAATCACCGGGAGGACATCAAGGAGGCTTATACCGGCGATATCGTGGCGCTGGCCGGTCTCAAGGACGTGACGACAGGCGATACGCTATGCGATCCCGCAAAGCCCGTGATCCTCGAGCGCATGGAGTTCCCCGAGCCCGTCATCGAGGTGGCGGTGGAGCCCAAGACCAAAGGCGACCAGGAGAAGCTCGGCGTCGCGCTGCATCGTCTCGCGCAAGAGGACCCGTCGTTCCGCGTCTCCGTCGACCACGAATCCGGCCAGACCATCATCAAGGGCATGGGCGAACTTCATCTCGACATCATCGTCGATCGTATGCGCCGCGAGTTTAATGTCGAGGCCAATGTGGGCGCGCCGCAGGTCGCCTATCGCGAGACCGTGTCGAAGCGTGCCGAGGTGGATTACACGCACAAGAAGCAGACCGGCGGCTCGGGCCAGTTCGCGCGCGTCAAGCTCGTGATCGAGCCAAATGAGACGGGCAAGGGTTACGAGTTCGAGAACAAGGTGGTCGGGGGCAACGTGCCCAAGGAATATATTCCGGGCGTCCAGAAGGGCGTGAAGGGCGTCATCGAATCCGGCGTCTTCGCGGGCTTTCCGATGCTCGATGTCAAGGTATCGCTGATCGACGGCAACTATCACGACGTTGATTCGTCTGTCATGGCCTTCGAGATTGCCGGCCGCGCCGCCTTCCGCGAGGGCGCGCTCAAGGCGGCGCCGAAGTTGCTCGAGCCGATCATGCGGGTCGAGGCGGTGACGCCGGAGGACTATGTCGGCGGCATCATCGGCGATCTCACGAGCCGCCGGGGCCAGGTGCGCGGTCAGGAGTCGCGCGGCAACGCCGTGGTAATCAACGCCATGGTGCCACTCGCCAATATGTTTGGTTACGTGAACACGCTTCGCTCCATGAGTCAGGGCCGGGCGCAGTTCACCATGCAGTTCGACCACTACGCGCAGGTGCCGCAGGCGGTCGCCGAGGAGGTACAGGCGAAGTTCGCCTGAACGCTCGCGGGCGAAAGCGCCCAAAGGCAGAAATTACTTTTTTAGGTTGAAGGATGGAGAGCCAGCATGGCTAAGGAAAAATTTCAGCGGACGAAGCCGCATTGCAACATCGGGACCATCGGTCACGTCGATCACGGCAAGACCACGCTGACGGCGGCAATCACCAAGGTGCTAGCCGAGACCGGCGGTGCCAAGTTCACCGCCTATGACGAGATTGACAAGGCGCCGGAAGAGAAGGCGCGCGGCATCACCATCTCGACCGCGCATGTGGAATACGAGACGGGCAAGCGGCACTATGCCCATGTCGATTGTCCCGGCCATGCGGACTATGTGAAGAACATGATCACCGGCGCCGCGCAGATGGACGGCGGCATTCTGGTGGTCTCGGCGGCCGACGGCCCGATGCCGCAGACGCGCGAGCACATTTTGCTCGCCCGTCAGGTCGGTGTGCCGGCGCTCGTTGTTTATCTGAACAAAGTCGACATGGTCGACGACCCCGAGTTGCTCGACCTTGTCGAGCTCGAGGTGCGTGAGCTTCTGTCCAAATACGAGTTCCCCGGCGACGAGATCCCGATCGTGAAGGGCTCGGCGCTCGCTGCGCTCGAGGGCAAGGACGACGAGATCGGCAAGAAGTCGATCCTGGCGCTGATGGATGCGGTCAATTCCTACATTCCGCAGCCCGATCGTCCGAAGGACAAGCCCTTCTTGATGCCGATCGAGGATGTGTTCTCGATCTCCGGCCGCGGCACCGTGGTCACCGGGCGCATCGAGCGTGGCGTGGTCAAGGTCGGCGAGGAGGTGGAAATCATCGGCATCAAGCCCACCACCAAGACCGTGGTCACGGGTGTGGAGATGTTCCGCAAGCTGCTCGATCAGGGCGAGGCCGGCGACAATGTCGGCTGCCTGCTCCGCGGCGTCGACCGTGAAGGCGTGGAGCGCGGCCAGGTGCTTGCCAAACCTGGCTCGATCACGCCGCACACCAAGTTCAAGGCCGAGGCCTACATCCTCACCAAGGAGGAGGGCGGCCGGCATACTCCGTTCTTCGGCAACTACCGTCCGCAGTTTTATTTCCGCACCACCGACGTGACTGGGGTGGTGCAGCTGCCGGAAGGCACGGAGATGGTGATGCCTGGCGACAACGTTGCCATGACGGTCGAGCTAATTGTGCCGATCGCCATGGAGGAGAAGCTTCGTTTCGCCATTAGAGAAGGTGGCCGTACCGTAGGCGCGGGCGTGGTCGCCTCGATCATCGAGTAAGGAACGAGATGGTGCGCTACCGTAAGGGCGGCGCGCTTCGTCATTGGGAGCAGCAGGATGCAAAGCCAGACTATCAGGATCAGGCTCAAGGCCTTCGATCACCGCATCCTCGATGCGTCGACCAAGGAGATCGTCAACACGGCGAAGCGCACGGGCGCCGAGGTGCGGGGACCGATCCCGCTGCCGACGCGCATCGAGAAGTTCACCGTCAACCGCTCACCGCACATCGACAAGAAGAGCCGCGAGCAGTTCGAGATGCGCACGCATAAGCGTTTGCTCGACATCGTCGATCCCACACCGCAGACCGTCGATGCGCTGATGAAGCTCGACCTCGCGGCGGGCGTCGACGTCGAGATCAAGCTTTAGGCGGCGGGCAGGGCGAGGCAAGGAAGCAAGACCGATGCGATCAGGTGTCATCGCGCAAAAACTCGGCATGACCAGGATCTTCACCGATGCCGGGGAGCACATCCCGGTGACGGTGCTGAAGCTCGACAATTGCCAGGTTGTCGGCCATCGCACCCCGGAGAAGAACGGCTATACCGCGCTGCAGCTCGGTGCCGGGCGGCCGAAGGTGAAGCGGTTGACGCGCGCCGCGCGCGGCCATTTCGCCGTGTCCAATGTGGAGCCGAAGCGGCGGCTGGCCGAGTTCCGGGTGAGCCCGGAAAATCTGATCGATGTGGGCGCGGAGATTACCGCCGACCATTTCGTCGAAGGCCAATATGTGGACGTTTCCGGCACCACGATCGGCAAGGGCTTTGCTGGCGCCATGAAGCGGCACGGCTTTCATGGGCTGCGCGCGAGCCATGGCGTGTCGGTGAGCCACAGGAGCCACGGCTCGACCGGCCAGCGCCAGGACCCGGGCAAGGTGTTCAAGGGCAAGAAGATGGCGGGGCATATGGGCGACGTGAACGTCACCACGCAGAATTTGCGCGTGGTGAAGACCGACCCCGCGCGCGGGCTGATCATGATCCGTGGCGCCGTGCCGGGCGCCAAGGGCGGCTGGGTGCTGTTGCGCGATGCTGTGAAGCGGAGCTTGCCCGAGGCGGCGCCCAAGCCTGGTGCCTTCCGTAAGGCGGGCAATGGGTCCGCACCGGCGGCACCTCAATCCGAGCAGGTAGAGGCCGGGGGCGACGCCTGATGCAGACCGATATCACTACCCTTGATGCCAAGAAGGCGGGGACCGTCGAGCTTTCGGACCATGTGTTCGGGCTCGAGCCCAGGCCCGACATCTTGCATCGCATGGTGCGCTACCAGCTGGCCAAACGGCGCAGTGGCACCCGCTCGGTGCAGGATCGTTCCGAGGTCAACTATACCGGCGCCAAGCTCTACAAGCAGAAGGGCACGGGCCGCGCCCGCCATGGCAGCCGCCGGGCGAACCTGTTCCGAGGCGGCGGCAAGTCGTTTGGGCCGAAGCCGCATAGCCACGCCATCGACCTGCCGAAAAAGGTCCGCTCGCTCGCGCTGAAGCATGCGCTTTCGGCCAAGGCGAAATCGCAAACGCTCGTGGTCATCGACAAATGCGAGCTGAAAGACGCCAAGACCAAGGAGCTCAAGGCGCGCTTCTTGAAGCTTGGGCTGGGCTCGGTGCTGATCGTGGATGGGGCCGAAGTGCAATCCGCGTTCGCTCGTGCTGCCCGCAATCTGCCGCAAGTCGATGTGCTGCCGGTGCAGGGCATCAACGTCTACGACATTCTTTCGCACGACAAGCTCGTGCTGACCAAAGCTGCGCTCGAGGCGCTAGAGGAGCGGTTCAAATGAGCGCACTTTCCGCCTACGACGTGATCCTTTCGCCCGTCATCACCGAGAAATCGAGCATGGTGTCGGAGCACAATCACGTGATTTTCAAAGTGCGCCGGGACGCCACCAAGACAGAAATCAAGGCCGCCATCGAGCAACTGTTCAAGGTCAAGGTGCTCGCCGTGAACACGCTCACCCGCAAGGGCAAGACCAAGCACTTTCGGGGCGTCAAGGGCCGGCAGCAGGACGTCAAGAAAGCGATCGTCAAGCTCGCCGAAGGCGAAAAGATCGACGTGACGACGAGGATCTAACCAGCCATGGCCCTTAAAACCTTCAACCCCACCACGCCGAGCCAGCGGCAGCTCGTGCTCGTCGACCGCGGCCATCTGTGGAAGGGCAAGCCCGTCAAGGCGCTCACTCAAGGCCTCAGCAAGAGCGGGGGACGCAACAATTTCGGCCGCGTCACCATGTGGCATCGCGGCGGCGGCCATAAGCGGACGTATCGCGTGATCGACTTCAAGCGCCGCAAGTTCGGCGTGCCGGCCACGGTCGAGCGGCTCGAATATGATCCGAACCGCACCGCCTTCATCGCGCTCATTCGCTATGAGGATGGCGAGCTCGCCTACATTTTGGCGCCTCAGCGCCTTGCGCCCGGCGAGACAGTCGTCGCCGACGAGCGTGCCGACGTGAAGCCGGGCAACGCCATGCTGCTCGCCAACATGCCGATCGGCACCATTGTGCACAATGTCGAAATGAAGGAAGGCAAGGGCGGCCAGTTGGCGCGCGCCGCCGGGACCTATGTGCAGCTCGTCGGGCGCGATGCGGGCTATGCGATCCTCAAGCTCAACTCGGGCGAGACGCGCATGGTGCCGGCCCAGTGCATGGCGACCGTGGGCGCCGTGTCCAACCCGGACAATTCCAATATCAATTTCGGCAAGGCCGGCCGCATGCGGTGGAAGGGGCGCAAGCCCGTGGTGCGCGGCGTGGCGATGAATCCGGTCGATCACCCCCATGGCGGCGGTGAGGGACGCACCTCCGGGGGCCGGCATCCAGTGACGCCGTGGGGCAAGTCGACCAAAGGCAAGAAAACGCGCTCCAACAAGGCAAGCGATAAATTCATCCTGCGCAGCCGCCATCTCAAGAAGAAGAAAGGGTAGGGGCCGTGTCACGTTCGATCTGGAAGGGCCCGTTCGTCGACGGCTATCTGTTGAAGAAGGCAGAGAATGCGCGCGGTAGCGGCTCCAACGCCGTGATCAAGATGTGGTCGCGCCGCTCTACGATCCTGCCGCAATTCGTGGGATTGACCTTCGGCGTCCATAACGGCCTAAAGCACATCCCGGTGCTCGTCACTGAGGACATGATCGGTCACAAGTTCGGGGAATTCGCTCCGACGCGAACCTTCTACGGCCACGCTGCGGACCGCAAGGCGAAGAGGACGAAAGCGTAATGGGCAAGCCGCAACGCGAGCGGACCCTCAAGGAGAATGAGGCAAGAGCGGTGACGCGGCTTATCCGCGTGAGCCCGCAAAAGCTCAACCTGCTTGCCCAGCTGATCCGGGGCAAGAAGGTCGATCGGGCGCTCGCCGACCTCACCTTCTCGCGGAAGCGCGTCGCCAAGGACGTGAAGAAGACGCTGCAATCGGCGATCGCCAACGCCGAGAACAATCATGACCTCGACGTCGACGCGCTCGTCGTCTCCGAGGCGTATGTGGGCAAAGGGCTGGTGATGAAGCGCATGCGCGCCCGTGCGCGCGGCCGCTCCGGCCGAATCCAGAAACCGTTCGCGCAGATCACCGTGGTGCTGCGCCAAGTCGAGGAAGTTGCTTAATGGGACAGAAGGTCAATCCGATCGGGCTCAGGCTCGGGGTGAACCGCACCTGGGATTCGCGCTGGTTTGCGTCCAGGGGCGAGTATCCGCGCCTGTTGCACGAGGACTTGAAGATCCGCGAGCACATACTCACGTCGCGCAAGCAGGCCGGCATCTCCAAGGTAGTGATCGAGCGCCCGCATAAGAAGTGCCGCGTGACGGTCCACACCGCGCGTCCCGGCATCCTGATCGGCAAGAAGGGCGCGGACATCGAGAAGCTTCGCCGCGAGCTTGCGGGTTTCACCGACTCCGAGGTGCATCTCAACATCGTGGAGGTGCGCAAGCCCGAGATCGACGCGACGCTGGTGGCCGAGGGCATTGCGCAGCAGCTCGAGCGCCGCGTCGCCTTCCGCCGTGCCATGAAACGCGCCGTGCAGTCGGCGATGCGCATGGGCGCACTCGGCATCCGCATCAATTGCGGCGGCCGGCTTGGCGGAGCAGAGATCGCACGCATGGAGTGGTATCGCGAGGGGCGGGTGCCCTTGCACACGCTGCGTGCCGATGTCGACTATGGCACCGCGCTTGGCCGCACGGCTTATGGCATCATCGGCGTGAAGGTGTGGATCTTCAAGGGCGAGATCATGGAGCACGACCCCATGGCGCAAGAGAATCGGTCGCTTGAGGCACAGGAGGGCGGCCGCTCCACGGGGCGGCGCGATGGCCCTCCGGCTTCGGCTTGATGGCGTAGAGCCAGGTTAGACGATCATGTTGCAACCGAAACGTACGAAGTTCCGCAAGGCCCATAAGGGCCGCATCAAGGGTGCCGCGTCGAGCGGGGTCACCCTTGCCTTCGGCACGTTCGGGCTGAAGGCGCAGGAGCCGGCCCGCATCACCGCGCGCCAAATCGAGGCGGCGCGGCGCGCCATGACGCGGCAGATGAAACGCTCGGGGCGCGTCTGGATCCGCATCTTCCCCGACGTGCCAGTGTCGAAGAAGCCTACCGAGGTCCGCATGGGCAAGGGCAAGGGCACGCCGGAATTGTGGGTGGTGCGGGTAAGGCCGGGCCGTATCATGTTTGAGATCGACGGTGTCGGCGACGCTGTCGCCCGCGAGGCGCTGAGGCTCGCCGCCGGCAAGCTGCCGATCAAAACGCGCGTCGTCGCGCGTATCGTGGAGGCCTAAGCCATGAAGGCCGGCCAGGTGAGAGAGATGACGGGCGATCAGCTCGATGAGGAGCTGGTCAAGCTAAAGAAGGAACAGTTCAACCTGCGCTTTCAGGCGGCCTCGGGGCAGCTGGAGAACACGGCGCGGGTGCGACAGATCAAGCGCGACATCGCACGCATCAAGACGATCGCCAAGGAGAAGCCCAGGGCCAAGAGCGAGCCCAAGGGCAAGGTCAAGGCGAAAGCCAAGACCAAGGCCAAGAGTTAGGAAAGACGATGCCGAAACGAGTTTTGCAAGGGGTCGTGGTGAGCGACAAGAACGACAAGACGGTGGTGGTCCGCGTCGAGCGCCGGTTCACGCATCCTCTGCTGCAAAAGACGGTGCGGCGGACGAAGAACTATCACGCGCATGACGAGGCGAACCAATACAAGATCGGCGATGTCGTGCGCATCGAGGAGTGTCCGCCGGTGTCGAAGCAGAAGTGTTGGGTGGTTTTGTCGCGGGAACGGGCGGCAAGCTAGGGATAGTGGTTTTGGATGCCCGCGCGCGTGGGCTTTGAGCGAAGGCAAGTGCCATGATCCAGATGCAGACCAATCTCGACGTCGCCGACAATTCCGGCGCGCGCCGTGTGCAATGCATCAAGGTGCTCGGCGGCTCGAAGCGCAAATATGCCTCGATCGGCGACACCATCGTGGTGAGCGTGAAGGAGGCGATTCCGCGCGGTCGTGTGAAGAAGGGGCAAGTGATGAAGGCAGTCGTGGTGCGCACGGCCAAGGGCGTGCGCCGGCCGGACGGCAGCATCATCCGCTTCGACCGCAATGCGGCGGTGCTGGTCAACCCGCAAGGGGAGCCGGTGGGTACGCGCATCTTCGGCCCCGTGACGCGCGAGCTCAGAGCCAAGAAGCACATGAAGATCGTGTCGCTCGCGCCGGAGGTGCTTTGAGATGCCTAAGCTCAAAGTCAGGAAGGGCGACCACGTGGTCGTGATCACCGGCAAGGATAAGGGCCAGAAGGGCGAGGTGCTGAAGGTGATCCCGGGCGAGAACCGCGCGATCGTCAAAGGCGTCGCCATGGTCAGGCGCCACCAGCGGCAGACGGCGACGCAGGACGGCGGCATTATCGCCAAGGAGGCGGCGATCCATATTTCCAATCTCGCGCTTGAGGATCCCAAGGACGGGAAGCCCACGCGGATCGGCTACAAGTTTCTGAAGGACGGGCGCAAGGTCCGCTATGCCAAGCGCTCGGGCGAGGTCATCGATGGCTAAGCAGCTGAAAGACGCCTATACGCCCCGGCTTCAGCAGCACTATCAGGACGTGGTGCGCGAGGAACTCGCCAAGGAGTTCGGCTACGCCAACCCCATGCAGGTGCCGCGGCTCGACAAGGTCGTGCTGAACATGGGCGTGGGCGAGGGCATTAACGACCAGAAGAAGGTGCAGGCCGCCGCCGTCGAGCTCGGCCTCATTGCAGGGCAGCGGCCGGTGATCACACGGGCGCGGAAGTCTGTTGCGACCTTCAAGCTGCGCGAGGGCATGGCCATCGGCGCCAAGGTGACACTGCGCAAGCACCGCATGTATGAATTCGTCGACCGGCTGGTGAACATCGCGCTGCCGCGGGTGCGGGATTTCCGCGGCTTGAGCGCGAAGAGCTTCGACGGCCGCGGGAATTTTGCACTGGGCTTGAAGGAACACATCATCTTTCCCGAGATCGACTACGACAAGGTCGAGGACGTGTTGGGGATGGACATTATTGTTTGCACGACGGCGCGCAACGACGATGAGGCGCGCGCGCTACTCAAGGGTTTAAATTTTCCGTTCCGCAGCTAGGGACTGCCCTAGGCTTGCGAGAGGAGGAGTGAATGGCAAAGACGAGCATGGTCGAGCGCAACAATAAGCGGCGCCGGCTGGTCCAGAAGTTCAAGGGACGGCGGATGCGGCTCAAGGCAATTGCGGCCGACCGCCAGCTTCCGGCCGAGGAACGTTTTGCGGCGCGGCTGAAGTTGGCCGAGCTGCCGCGCAACTCCTCGCCCTCGCGCGTTCGCAATCGCTGCACTCTCACCGGGCGTCCGCGCGGTTTTTACCGCAAGCTCCAAATGTCGCGCATTGCGCTGCGCGACCTGGCGAGCCAAGGGCAGATCCCCGGCATGACCAAGTCGAGTTGGTAAGCTGATGAGCATCAATGATCCATTGGGCGATATGCTCACTCGCATCCGCAATGCGCAGATGCGGTACAAGGTCAAGGTGACGACGCCGGCCTCGAAGCTGCGCGAGCGCGTGCTCGACGTGCTGGTGGAGGAGGGCTATATCCGCGGTTATGCCCGCGTCGATTATGACGGCGGACGCTCGGAGTTCGAGATCGAGCTCAAATATTTCGATGGCGAGCCCGTAATCCGGAACATCAAGCGAGTGTCCACGCCGGGCCGGCGGGTGTATTCCTCGGTGCGCGACTTGCCGACGGTGGCCAATGGGCTCGGCGTCGCCATATTGTCCACGCCCAAGGGTGTGATGTCGGATGCGCGCGCGCGGACCGAGAATGTCGGCGGCGAAATTCTTTGCAATATCTTTTAGGCCCGGAAGGCCAAGGGACGAAGGCTGCAAACCAATGTCGCGTATCGGCAAGAAACCAGTGGCAATTCCAGGGGGCGTGACCGCCACCGTGAATGGCCAGGAGGTCAAGGTCAAAGGGCCGAAAGGCGAGCTCAAGCATGTGCTCGTCGATTCCGTCATGGCCGAGCTCGACAAGGATGAAGTGGCGGTGATCCCCCGGGAGGACACCCAGGAGGCGCGTGCCATGTGGGGCATGTCGCGGACGCTGATTGCCAACCTCGTCGCCGGCGTGACCGAAGGTTTCACCAAGAAGCTCGAGATCACGGGCGTGGGCTATCGCGCCGCGCTGCAAGGCGCGAACCTGCAACTGCAGCTTGGATACAGCCATGACATCGCGTATCCCATCCCGCAGGGTATCCAGATCCAGTGTCCGAAGCCAACCGAGATCATCATCACCGGCATCGACAAGCAGAAGGTGGGACAGGTCGCGGCCGAGATCCGGCGGTACAGGCCGCCCGAACCCTATAAGGGCAAGGGCATCAGATATGCGGGCGAGTTCATCCTCCGCAAAGAAGGCAAGAAGAAGTAGCGGGACGTGAAGCCATGAGCGCGTTGAACGAGAACTTTCTCCGGCGTTCGTACCGGGTGCGCCAGTCGCTTCGGCGGGCGGCGAACGGCCGCGCTCGGCTGTCGGTGTTTCGTTCCTCCAAGCACATCTATGCGCAAGTGATCGACGATGCGAGCGGCCGCACCATGGCGGCGGCATCGACGCTGGATAAGGACCTGAAGGGGGCGCTCAAGAAGGGCAGCGACCGCGCGGCGGCCGAGGCCGTGGGCAAGTTGGTCGCGCAGAGGGCACTTGCTGCGGGTGTCAAGGACGTCATCTTCGATCGCGGCGGCTATCTCTACCATGGGCGTGTCAAGGCGCTCGCCGATGCCGCCCGCGAGGCGGGCTTAAGCTTTTAAAGGATCGAGAGCATGGATCGTAAAGGAGGCCGCGGCCCACAATCACGAGGGCCGCAAGGCAGGGATCGCGAGGACAGCGAGTTTGTCGACAAGCTCGTGCACATCAATCGCGTGGCGAAGGTGGTCAAGGGTGGACGACGCTTCGGCTTCGCTGCGCTCGTGGTCGTGGGCGACCAGAAGGGCCGCGTCGGCTTCGGTCATGGCAAGGCGCGCGAGGTGCCGGAGGCGATCCGCAAGGCGACCGAGGCCGCCAAGCGCGGCTTGGTCAAGGTGCCCTTGCGCGAGGGCCGCACGCTCCACCACGACGTCATTGGCCATCACGGCGCTGGCCGTGTGATATTGCGGGCAGCCCCTCCCGGTACCGGCATCATCGCCGGCGGGCCGATGCGGGCCGTGTTCGAGACCCTCGGCATTCAGGACGTCGTCGCCAAGTCGCTTGGAAGCTCGAATCCTTACAACATGGTACGGGCGACCTTCGATGCCCTCCGTCACGAGGATAGCCCGCGGGGCGTCGCGGCGCGGCGGGGCAAGAAGGTGAGCGAGATCGTATTGCGGCGCCGCGACAGTGCCGGCGACGGCGCCGGTGTGACGGAAGCGTGAGCTAACGAACTTTAAGCAGCAAGGTTAGGCAAGATGGCCGACGCGGCAAAAAAGAAGAAGACGATCATTGTGGAGCAGATCGGAAGCCCCATCAGGCGTCCCGCCATCCAGCGGGCGACGTTGATTGGGCTCGGCCTCAACAAGATGCAAAAGCGCCGGACGCTCATCGACAGCCCGCAGGTGCGTGGCATGGTCGCCAAGATCAGCCACCTGGTGCGCATTGTCGACGAGACGAAAGGTTAGGGGCGAGCCATGCGGTTGAATGAGGTCAGGGACAGACCGGGCGCCACGCGGGACAAGAAGCGGCTCGGCCGCGGTATCGGCTCGGGTAAGGGCAAGACGTCGGGTCGCGGCGTCAAAGGCCAGAAGGCGCGCTCGGGCGTGGCCATCAAGGGCTTCGAGGGCGGTCAGATGCCCCTGCATCGGCGCCTGCCCAAGCGCGGTTTCAACAATATTTTCGCCAAGAAGTACAACGAACTCAATCTTGGGGGCGTCCAGGCCGCCATCGACGCTGGCGTGCTCGATGCCAAGCAGCCCGTCACCGTGGCGGCGCTGAAGGGCGCGGGCCTCGTCCGGCGTGAGCGGGATGGCGTGCGGCTGCTCGGCCAGGGCGAGCTCAAGGCGAAGCTCACCCTCGAGGTCGCTGGAGCTTCGGCAAGCGCGATCAAGGCGGTGGAAGCCGCAGGCGGCACTGTCACGCTGAAATCCATCACCGGCCGGGAAGCGCCCCCTACCGATCAAATCAAAGCCAAACGCCGGGCCGAGAAGCGCGCGGCGGCCGCGGTCAAGCCAAAGTCAAAAGCTAGCAAGGGCGCCAAGGCCGAGGGTGAGGCTGAGGCCGCAGAAACCGAAGAGGAGGCTCTGCCGGCCAAGTCCGAGGCGGCTGGTGGCGCGCCTAAGGCCGCCAAGAAGGCAAAGGCCGTCGGGGCCGAGCCGAACCAGGCGAAGCCGAAGCCGGCCAAAAAGGACAAGGCTTGAGTTGATGTGATGGCGGCCTTCTGCCGCCCCGCTTTCCCTCGGCAAGGGAAGGGAACGCCCGATGGTTTCCGCCGCCGAACAGCTGGTCTCCAATCTCAACTTCGCGGCCTTTGCCAAGGCCGACGAGCTCAAGAAGCGCATCTGGTTCACGCTTGGCGCGTTGCTCATCTATCGGCTCGGCACCTATATCCCGATTCCCGGCATCAACCCCCAAGCGCTTGCCGACGTGTTCCGCCAGAACCAGTCCGGCATCCTCGGCATGTTCAACATGTTCTCGGGGGGTGCGGTCGGGCGGATGGCGATCTTTGCGCTCAACATCATGCCGTATATCTCGTCCTCGATCATCATCCAGCTGCTCACCACGGTGTCGCCGCATCTGGAGGCGCTGAAAAAGGAAGGTGAGCCCGGACGCCGGCAGATCAACCAATATACTCGCTATGGGACGGTGCTCCTCGCATCGCTGCAGGGCTACGGCATCGCCGTAGGCCTCGAAGGCGCGGGCCATGTGGTGCTCGACCCCGGCCTCTTCTTCCGCATCACCACCGTATTCACGCTGGTCGGCGGCACCGTGTTCCTGATGTGGCTCGGCGAGCAGATCACGGCGCGGGGCGTCGGAAACGGCATTTCTCTCATCATCTTCGCCGGTATCGTGGCGCAATTGCCGCATGCAGTGGCCGGAACGCTTGAGCTCGGCCGGCAAGGGGCCCTGTCGACGACGCTGATCATTCTGCTGCTCGTCATGGCTATCGTCGTGATCGGCATCATCGTGTTCATGGAGCGGGCGCAGCGGCGGTTGCTCGTGCAGTATCCCAAGCGCCAGGTCGGCAACCGCATGTTCCAGGGCGACGCCTCGCACCTGCCGCTCAAGCTCAACAGCGCGGGCGTGATTCCGCCCATCTTCGCCTCCTCGCTTCTTCTCTTGCCGATCACGGTGGCGAACTTCTCCGCGGGCCAGGGGCCGGAATGGCTGACCACCGTCACCGCCATGCTCGGGCGCGGCGCGCCGCTGCACATCATCCTCTATATCGCGATGATCATCTTCTTCGCCTTCTTCTATACCGCCGTCGTGTTCAATCCGAAGGATACGGCCGACAACCTCAAGAAATATGGCGGCTTCCTCCCCGGCATCAGGCCCGGCGAGCGCACGGCGGAATATATCGATTATGTGCTGACCAGGATCACGGTGGTGGGTGCCATCTATCTCGCCGCCGTCTGCGTACTGCCCGAGATCCTCATCTCCTACGCGGGCGTTCCGTTTTATTTCGGCGGCACCTCGCTGCTCATCGTGGTGAGCGTGACCATGGACACCGTCGCGCAGGTGCAGAGCCATCTGCTCGCGCACCAATATGAAGGCCTGATCAAGCGGGCGAGGCTCAAGGGAGCGCGGCGGCGATGAATGTGGTCCTGCTCGGCCCTCCCGGCGCGGGCAAGGGAACCCAGGCCAAGCTGCTCGGAGACGCCCGCTCCCTCGTCAAGCTCTCCACCGGCGACATGCTTCGGGCCGCGGTTGCCGCCGGAACCGATCTTGGCCGTCGGGCGGGCGATCTCATGGAGCGGGGCCAGCTCGTACCGGACGAGCTCGTGACCGGGCTCATTGCCGAGCGCATGGACCAGGATGGCAAGGCCTCAGGCTTCATCCTGGACGGCTTTCCCCGCACCATCGCGCAAGCTGAGGCGCTGGACCGGCTGCTTGAGGAGAGAAACGGGCACGTGGATGTGGTGGTCGAGATGCGGGTCGAGGACGATGCGCTAGTCAAGCGCACCACCGGCCGCTTTGCTTGCGCCAATTGCGGTGAGGGCTATCACGACCCCTTCAAGATGCCGCGGGTCCCGGGCATCTGCGACCGCTGTGGCGGCGATGAGTTCGTGCGGCGGCGGGACGACACCGAGGATGTGGTGCGGGCGCGCCTGGCCGCCTACCACGCCCAGACGGAGCCCTTGATCGACTATTACGGCCGGCAGGGCAAACTCACGACGGTGGACGGCATGGCCGATATTGCGACGGTGCAGAAGCAAATCGTCCAGGCATTGAATGGCAAGAGCTGACCGGGCCGGAAGCGCCGGTTGACCTTGTCAAGCGGAATCGCTAGATAAGGCTCGATCCATGGTTGGATAGGGCTGACCGACTCCGGGGGGCGCGAGCTTCCGAGGTCGGTTTTGTTGCGTTTCATAACTAATATCCCTTCAATTTCAGCACGTTAGGCGTGCTCTGAGGAGAGGACTTCGTGGCCCGAATTGCAGGTGTCAATATCCCAACCAACAAGCGAGTTGAGGTGGCGCTGACCTACATCCATGGGATCGGCGACACATTCGCCAAAGAAATTTGCGCCAAGGTGAGGATTCCGGTGGAACGCCGGGTCAGTCAACTCACCGAATCCGAGATCATCCAGATTCGCGAAGTCATTGACCAGGACTATATGGTCGAAGGGGACCTCAGGCGCGAAGTTGCAATGAATATCAAGCGCTTGATGGACCTCGGCTGCTATCGTGGATTAAGACATCGGCGAGGCTTGCCAGTGCGCGGTCAACGGACCCATACCAATGCGCGCACGCGGAAAGGCCCAGCCAAGCCAATCGCCGGAAAAAAGAAGTAGTCATTTTTGGTCGCGCGGCGAAGCGTCGCTTCCGCCGCCGCCCATTCGTAAATGCGGGAATAAAGCATGGCCCAGGAAAAGACGCGCGTTCGTCGCCGCGAAAAGAAGAACATCACCTCCGGCGTCGCCCACGTGCATGCGAGCTTCAACAACACCATGATCACCATCACCGACGCTCAGGGCAACACCATCTCCTGGTCGTCGGCCGGTGCCATGGGCTTCAAGGGGTCGCGTAAGTCCACCCCCTACGCGGCCCAGGTCGCCGCCGAGGATGCCGGCAAGAAGGCGATGGAGCACGGCATGAAGAATATCGAAATCGAGGTCAGGGGACCGGGCTCGGGCCGCGAGTTGGCGCTTCGGGCCCTGCAGGCCGCTGGCTTTACCGTCATCTCCATCCGGGACGTGACGCCTATTCCGCACAATGGCTGCCGACCGCGCAAGCGCCGGCGCGTCTAATAATAAGGAAGGCCGACACGCTCATGTTGCATACGGATATTCGAGAGCTGGGGCAGGCGTCCCCGCTCAAGGACCAAGAAAGGGCTCTCCAGGTGCTGCAAAAGAACTGGCAAGATCTCATCAAGCCCACCAGGCTCAATGTCATTCCGGGCCGCGACCCGCAGCGCTTTGCCACGGTCGTGGCCGAGCCGCTGGAGCGCGGCTTCGGGCTTACACTCGGCAATGCGCTCCGGCGCGTGCTGCTGTCGTCGCTGCAAGGTGCCGCGATCAACTCGGTGCACATCGACGGGGTGCTGCACGAGTTCTCCTCGATCGCGGGCGTGCGGGAGGATATCACCAACATCGTGCTCAACATCAAGGAGATCGCGCTCCGTCAGCACGCCGAGGGCGTGAAGCGCATGGTGCTGAAGAAGGAAGGGCCCGGCGTCGTCAAGGCCGGCGATATCGAGGTTGGCGCCGACATCGAGATCCTCAACCCCGAGCACGTCATCTGCACCCTCGATCAGGGCGGCTCCCTTCGCATGGAGTTCACCACCTCGACCGGCAAGGGCTATGTGCCGGCGGAACGTAACCGTCCCGACGACGCGCCGATCGGTTTTATCCCGGTCGATTCCCTCTACAGCCCGGTGCGCAAGGTCTCTTATCGCGTGGAGAACACGCGCGAGGGCCAGATCCTCGACTACGACAAGCTCACCATGGAGATCGAGACCAACGGCTCGGTTCGGCCGGAGGACACGGTGGCCCTTGCCGCGCGCATCGTCCAGGACCAGTTGTCGGTGTTCGTCAATTTTGAGGAGCCGAAGAAGGAAACGACCTTCGAGCGCCAGCCCGAACTCGTGTTCAATGCGGCGCTGCTCAAGAAGGTCGACGAGCTCGAGCTCTCGGTCCGCTCGGCGAACTGTCTCAAGAACGACAACATCGTCTATATCGGCGACCTCATTCAGAAGACCGAGGCCGAAATGCTCCGGACGCCGAACTTTGGGCGCAAGTCGCTGAACGAGATCAAGGAAGTGCTCGCCTCGATGGGCCTGCATCTCGGCATGGAAGTGCCGGATTGGCCGCCCGAGAATATCGAGGAGCTCGCCAAGCGGTTCGAGGATCACTACTGAGAAGAAGCCGTCGCGGCCCTCGCTTGAGGGTTGCCGGCTTCCGGTGTCTATTAGCTGTGACCTGCCTCACGGCAGGGGAGGGTGAGAAATGCGTCATCGCAATGCGGGCCGGAAGCTCAACCGCACCGCCAGCCATCGCCGGGCTCTCTTCTCGAGCCTCGCCGCGGCTTTGATCAAGCACGAGCAAATCGTCACCACGCTGCCCAAGGCTAAGGAGCTCAAGCGCGTCGCCGACCGGCTGATCACCCTCGCCAAGCGGGGCAATTTGCATGCCCGCCGTCTCGCGCTCTCCCGCGTGAGGGACGAGGCCATGGTCGGCAAGCTGTTCGAGACGCTGGGCCCCCGTTATGCGGACCGGCCGGGCGGATATACGCGCGTGTTGAAGGCAGGCTTTCGCTACGGCGACTCGGCCCCCATGGCGCTGATCGAGCTGGTGGACCGCGACCCTTCGGCTCTGGGGCTGGATTCCGGTCCGACGCCCGAGCGGGCAGCCGAGGATGGCAAGGCGGCAGCCTAGCCTGCTTCCGGCGATTTGCGCGGAGTCACGTTCCCCAACGCGATTGAGATCGGGAAGGGAAGGGGGCGCGCCGGCTCAGGCGGCGCGCCTTTGACGTCTCTTATTTATCTTCGTCGTCGTCTTTGTCTTCCGTGGCATCGGACTTGGCAAGTGCCGTCTGCTTGATGCCTTTGAGGCCCGCGGCAAAGATGTCGGTGATCTTCTTCTTGGCGTCGTCGTCGCTCGCGCCATTGGCGTCGAAGTCGGCGCTCCAATAGATCACGGTGCGATTTGCCTCATCGTCCGGCTCGACCCAGAACTTGGCCTTGTAGTTCTTGACGGGGAGAGGGCTCTCTACGATCTCGTAGCTGTAGCTCGTGTCGTCGGAGTCGACGAGCTTCTCCTTGATCTTGCCGCCGTCCTTGAGCGTGAGGGTGCGGAAGGTGACGTCGCCCTCCTTGGTCTCCTGACAGTCGGCAACCGCGGGGTGCCAGTCCTTGATGGTGCAGAAGCCACCGGCAAATTCCCATATCGCGGGCGGAAGTCCGGGCGCCTCGATCCTTTTCTTGACCGTGATCGCGTTGGCCGAAACGCTGCCAAGGAGCAGCGCCGCACTGGCGACCAGGGCCAGTTTCATCATACGCATGCGTTTTCTCCACTTATGACGATAATTTTTGCAAACACGCCCGGGCGCATCTTAGTAGAAACAAGAGGGTGGGCAAGCCCTTCACCCTTGATTTCGGCGGCGGGAAGGCCAGTTTCTCTCTTGCTCTGCCTTGGGTTATAGGTGGGAAGAGAGAATTTGCCTCAAACCAGAGATCGCCAACGCCCCATGCGCTTGTCGGTGACAGTATTCCGAGCTTTCGGCGCGGCGCTTGCCGCCGCTGTCCTCCTCGCCGGCCTACCCGCGCCAGCAAGCGCGGAGTCGCCACGGGTGGTGCCCGAGAGCCAAGTGACGATCAAGCAGTCCTTCGCGCCCGTGGTGAAGCGGGTCGCGCCTGCGGTGGTCAATGTCTATGTTAGCCACCGGGTCGAGCAGGTGGTCTCGCCTTTTGCCGATGATCCTTTCTTCAGCCGCCTGTTCGGCGAGAATTTCGGCATCCCGCGGGAGCGCATCCAGAACTCGCTCGGCTCGGGCGTGCTCGTGAGCCCCGAGGGCGTTGTGGTCACCAACAACCACGTGATCCAAGGGGGAGGCGAGGCCGAGATCACCGTTGCCCTCTCCGACGGGCGGGAGTTTCCGGCCAAGGTCGTGATCAAGGACGAGCAGACCGACCTGGCGGTGCTTCGCCTCGACGCCAAGGGCGCTCAATTCCCCGCGCTCGAATTTGACGATTCCGACAGCCTCGAGGTGGGCGATCTCGTGCTCGCCATCGGCGATCCGTTCGGCGTCGGCCAAACCGTCACGAGCGGCATCGTCTCCGCGCTAGCGCGCACGCAAGTGGGCATTTCCGACTACCAGTTTTTCATCCAGACCGACGCCGCGATCAACCCCGGCAACTCGGGTGGCGCGCTGGTCGACATGGATGGACGGCTGGCTGGCATCAATACGGCCATCTTCTCCAAAAGCGGCGGCTCGCACGGAATTGGATTTGCGATTCCCTCAAACATGGTGCGCCTCGTGGTTCAGGCCGCACTTAAAGGCGGCAAGGTGCAGCGGCCCTGGCTCGGCGCCTCGCTGCAGCCGGTCACCTCCGACATCGCCGACTCCTTGGGCCTCGATCGGCCTTCGGGCGCGCTCGTCAAGGACGTGCACGCCAACGGTCCGGCAGCTCGGGCCGGAATCCATGCGGGCGACGTCATTGTGAGCGTCGATGGCAAACCCGTGCAGGACCCGCAGGCGTTTCAATACCGCTTTGCCACCAAGGGGCTCGGTGGGTCCGCTGATCTCAGCGTGGTCCGCAAGGGGCAGCCGGTAAAAGCCACGGTTGCTCTCATCGCCGCAGTCGAAGATCCGCCGCGGGATATGCGGGATCTCTCAGGCAACCATCCGCTTGCCGGCGCCAAAGTTGCCAATCTCTCTCCCGCGGTCGCCGCGGAGCTTGGGCTCGATGATGAAGGCCGGGGGGTCGTCGTGCTCGAGGTGGAGGAGAAGACCCCAGCCCAGCGGCTTGGCGTCCAGCGGGGCGACGTCATCGTTGGCATCAACAACAGCAAGGTGGGCTCGGTCGCCGAGCTCGTGACGGCACTCACGCCCTCGCGAGGCGGCTGGCGGCTTTCGCTTGAGCGCGGCGGGAGACTGTTCAATCTCAACATCCAGGGCTGAGCAAATGGCGAGCTTGTTCGAGGCGGCGGGTCTTGATCAAAGTGCCACGCGGCCGCTTGCCGACCGTTTGCGGCCCACCTCGCTGGCGGAGGTGGTGGGCCAGGACCATCTGCTCGGGCCGCAGGGCATCCTCGACCGCATGGTCAAGGCGAAACGTCTTGGCTCGGTGATCTTTTGGGGACCGCCGGGGACGGGCAAGACCACCGTTGCGCGGCTGCTGGCCCTCGTCACAGACCTTGATTTCGAGCAGCTCTCAGCGATCCATTCGGGCGTCCAGGACCTGCGCAAGGTGTTCGAGACGGCGCGGGGGCGCCGCGAGCATGGCCGTGGCACTCTGCTGTTCGTCGACGAGATCCACCGCTTCAACCGCTCGCAGCAGGACGCCTTCCTCCCCTATATGGAGGATGGGACGATCGTACTGATCGGCGCCACGACGGAGAACCCCTCGTTCGAGCTCAACTCGGCGCTCCTGTCGCGGGCGACGGTGCTCACCTTCAAGCGCCTCGATGACGAGGCGCTTGAGCTCTTGCTCGCAAGGGCCGAGGTCCATGCGGGACGAAAGCTTCCCCTGACCGACGACGCGCGGGCGGCACTGATCACCATGGCCGACGGCGACGGCCGAGCGCTAATCAATCTCGCCGAGGACGTGCTGCTCGCCACCAAGGACGCAAAGCGCAAAGCGCTTGAGCGTGATGACCTGGTCCAGCTCGTGCAACGCCGCGCCCCCATCTACGACAAGTCCCAGGACGGCCATTACAATCTGATCAGTGCCTTGCATAAATCGGTGCGCGGCTCCGACCCCGACGCCTCGCTCTATTGGCTCGCCCGCATGCTCGCGGGCGGTGAGGACCCACTCTATATCGCCCGGCGGCTGGTGCGTATGGCGGTGGAGGACATCGGCATGGCCGATCCGCATGCGCTCGTGCAGGCCAACGCTGCCAAAGACGCTTATGACTTTTTGGGGAGCCCGGAAGGCGAGCTGGCGCTCGCTCAGGCCACGCTCTATCTCGCTTGCGCGCCGAAATCGAACGCTGGCTATGCCGCCTTCGGCGCCGCTTCCCGTGCAGCGGCGGAAGGCGGCTCGCTCAGCCCCCCGAAGCACATCCTCAATGCGCCGACCAAGCTGATGCAGGACGAGGGCTACGGCAGCGGGTACGCCTATGACCACAATGAGGAAGAGGCGTTCTCGGGTCAGAACTACTTCCCCGACGGCATGGAGCGGCCGAGCTTCTACGCCCCCACATCCTACGGCTACGAAGCCGAGGTTAAGCAGCGCCTGGACCACTGGGCGAAGCTCCGCGCCGAAAAGTCAGGCAGGCGCTAAGAGCGTCAGAATGGCAGCAGCTTGGGACGAGCGGGCCCTGCGACATTTTCGTAACTGAGGGAACCGTTTTTGTATTGCTTGCGCTTCTTGGTCGCTTGACGCAAACGGGCTTGTTCACCTAGGTTGCGATTAAGGGGATGGAGTCCCCCAAAATTGCCCGAAGGGCTGATGACTCCTGCCGCAGTCATTGCGGTGGGAGAGTCACGGAGACCCGCCGCCAGGCGGGTTGTGTTTTTTTCTCCCGCCAAGACGAGTTCCACGCGCATAGCCTCCGCTTTGCGCCAAGACGTTTGCGTATGGCCGGCACGGGTCGGCATTCGCAAGAGGAGCAGCAATGGATAATGTCTGGCTCATTTCTGCGCTTTGGATCGGCCTTGCCCTTGTCTCGGCGTTGATCTCCATCCGGATCGGAATTTCCGTCGCCCTGATCGAGATCGTGGTCGGCAGTTTTGGCGGCAATCTTCTAGGCATCACGCCGACCGATTGGATCACCTATCTCGCGAGTCTTGGCGCCATCCTGCTCACCTTCCTTGCCGGCACCGAGCTCGATCCCGTCGTGGTGCGGAAGCATCTCGGCGCGACCATGTCGATCGGCGCGGCCGGGTTCTTCGGGCCGTATCTCGGTGTTCTCGCTTACACGCACTACCTGCTCGACTGGCCCTGGCCGCAGGCGCAAATCGCCGGCATCGCGCTTTCGACGACGTCCGTCGCTGTCGTCTACGCCGTCATGGTGGAGACCGGCTTCAACCAGACCCAGCTCGGCAAGATCATTCTGGCTGGCTGCTTCGTGAACGACGTCGGGACCGTGCTCGCGCTCGGCATCGTCTTCGCCAACTACAATGTCTGGCTGGTCCTGTTCGCTGCGGCGACGGCGCTTGCCATGTGGCTTACGCCGAAGCTCATGCCCTGGTTTGCCAAGACTTTTGGTGGCAGAGTGAGCGAGCCGGAGGCGAAACTCTTGCTGCTCATCCTATTCAGCCTCGGGGCGCTCGCCAACGTGTCCAAGAGCGAGGCCGTGCTGCCGGCCTATCTGCTCGGCATGATGCTCGCCACCTTTTTCGTCAAGAATTGAGCTCTAGCCCAGCGCTTGCGCACCATAACCTTTGCACTGCTCACGCCGTTCTATTTCCTCAAGGCGGGCTCGCTCGTGAAGTTCGAGACCATCGCCTCAGCGATTGGCCTCATCCTCATTTTACTCGCTCTGAAGATGGCAACGAAGTTCATCGGTATCTTGCCCCTCACACGGATGTTCAATTTCGACCGCCGCGAAGGCATGTACACCACGCTGATGATGTGCACGGGGCTTACCTTTGGCACGATCTCCGCCCTGTTTGGATTGACCAACCACATCATCGACCAGGAGCAATATACGATCCTGGTGACGGCCGTGATCGCAAGCGCGGTCGTGCCGACACTTATCGCCCAGCGCTGGTTCCAACCGGCCTTCAAACCGATCCGCATGGAGACTTCGAATGTTCAAGAAAATTCTGATCGCGAATGATGGCTCCGGAGGGGCCTTCAAGGCGCTTGATGCGGCATTGCGCCTGGCGCATTCCCAGAAGGCGCAGGTACACATGATTTGTGTTGAGGAGATTCAGTGGATTCCGGGCTCGCGCGAGGAGGTGATCGGCGACAAGGAGCTCGCCGATCGCAAATTCGCCGAGGTCGTGTCAAATGCGGCAGCCGAAGCGAAGCGCCATCGCGTCAAGCTCATGAGCCATATTGTGGTCGGCCACGCCGTTTCGGCCATCGTCGATTTCATCGAGCGTGACGGCTTCGATCTCCTCGTCACCGGGTTCATGGGCCATTCGGCGCTTTACAACCGGGTGATCGGCAGCACGACCGACCGGCTCGTCGAGCTCGCCCCCTGCACGGTCCTGGTGGTGAAATGACTGGCGCGGGACTCGCAAACTGCCCATCTTGATGGACCATGGCAGGCGTCGAGACGAAAGAGGTTACCCGCGACGAGGACGGGATGCGGCTCGACCGCTGGTTCAAGACCCATTACACGGACCTCCCGCATAGCCGGCTCGAGAAGCTGCTACGCACGGGGCAGGTGAGGGTCGACGGCGGGCGCGCCAAGGCGAGCACGCGGCTTGCCGCCGGTCAGACCGTGCGCGTGCCGCCGCTGCCCGACACCGCGCCGGCCCCCCTAAAGCCAGGGCTGTCGAAAGCCGAGCGCGACTTCCTTGCCTCCATCACTTTGTACGAGGACGACGACCTCATGGTCCTCAACAAGCCGCCCGGGCTTGCGGTGCAGGGCGGCACCAAGACGGCGCACCATCTCGACCGGCTGCTCGACGCTTTAGGAGACGGACCGGAGACGCGGCCCCGCCTCGTGCATCGCCTGGACCGCGACACTTCGGGGGTCCTGGTGGTGGCCAAGCGGCGCGCGGTCGCCGCGAAGCTCGGCCGCGCCTTCCAAACCCGCTCGGTGCGCAAGATCTACTGGGCGCTGGTGAAGGGGGTGCCCAAGCCGCCGCAAGGCAAGGTCGAGGCCGCCCTGGTCAAGGCTGCTGGCCCGCAAGGCGATCGCGTGCGCAAGGCGCGCCCCGGCGAGCAGGATCGGGCGCAATCGGCGGTGACCCACTACGCGGTGGTGGACCGTGCGGCGCAAGCCGCGTCCTTCGTTTCGCTCAAGCCGGTCACTGGGCGCCAGCACCAGCTGCGCGCCCATATGGCCATTCTCGGCCACCCGATCCTCGGCGACGAGAAATATCAGGGCGACTGGGACCTGCCGCCTGGCATCGAGAGCAAGCTGCACCTGCATGCGCGGCGCATCAGCTTCCCGCATCCTTGCGGAGAGGGTGTGGTGGACGTGACGGCGCCGCTGCCGCCGCATATGGTGCGGGCCATTGCCGCCTTCGGCTTCGAGGCGCGGGACGCCGACGCCTTGGGCGGCGAATAGTTACGCGCCTAGCAGCCCTTCAGCATGTTCTTGCGGGCCTTCATCTCGTTCATCATGGCATCCATGCCAGGCTTGAAATTGGCACACCAATCGTAGTGCGCCTTTTTGTCGTCGAGCCAGCGCAGACCCGTGAACCCGCATTTCTTAGCGGTGTTGGTCGCCACCTGCACCATGGTTTGGTCGGCGTACCACTGGCAGGTGCATTTTTCGATGTCCTTCGCGCGGTTGTCAGTTTCGGCTTGGGCCGTATTCTGATCGGATGTCACTGCCCCAGCGAGGCCCCCTGGAACCCGCATTTGAGCTTATTGTTGAGCTTGACCTTTTGGCTCGCTTCCTTCGCGTAGCCGTCACAAAACCCGGGGTCGGCGGCAGGAGCGGGGTTGGTGGGTGCGAACAGCCCCACGGCAATCAGGCTCACTACCAAAGCGTAGCGCCGAGACATCGGTCACCCTCCATGAAGCGGAATCGGCTGGAAGCGCGTCGTCCATGTTAAACCTGAATGCGCAGGAATCAGAAGCGCAACCGACAAGGCTCGGCGGAGAAAGGGCTTATTGGGTACCGCCAAGTCGTCAAGGCGTTAGATTCTCGCCAAGAGGAGACGCGAGAGATGGGTTCACCTCGCGCAAGCGATAGGGGATTGCCATGAAGGGCTCCGCGAGGGCTCCGGTTGCGACGGTTGCCAATGGCGGAACCAGAGGGCGGAGTCTTCCCAAGCGCTTCTATAAGGAAGTGACGACCAAGCCCGAGGGCGAAGGCGTCTCCGTGCGGCTCGATGGCAAGCCCGTGCGCACGCCCGCCAAGGCGCCGCTCATCCTGCCCAACACCGCGCTGGCCGAAGCGGTGGCCGCGGAGTGGCGCGCTCAAGGGGAGCGCATCGACCCCGAAACCATGCCGCTCACCAAGCTTGCGAACAGCACGATCGACGGGGTGCGGGGCCGCGAGGACGCCGTCCTCGGCGACATCCTTCGTTATGCCGGCTCGGACCTCGTCTGTTACCGCGCTGAAGGGCCACCGGGGCTGGCCGTCGCGCAAGCCAAACACTGGGACCCGATGCTCGACTTCGCCAAGGATCGGCTTGCCGCGCCTCTCCGGCTCGCCCAAGGCGTGGTGCCTGCGGAGCAGCCGCCGGCCTCGCTCGACGCCATCAAGGGGCGACTCCAGACCTTTGATGCCTGGGAGCTTGGCGCGCTCCATGCCCTGACAGGGGTCGCGGGATCGGCGCTGCTGGCCCTCGCGGTGGCGCTCAAGCATCTCTCGCCGGAGCAGGCTTGGGAAGCGGCTCATGTAGACGAGGACTGGCAGATCAGCCAATGGGGGCAGGACGAGGAGGCCCGCATCAAACGGGCAAATCGTTGGCGCGATTTCGCCGCCGCGGCCCACATGCTGAAGCTGCGGCAAGCCTGAGATCGCCGCCGGCCTCCTTCATTTCCCCTGAGGAGGAGGGCTGACCATTTGCGGGACCGGGGCCCCATGCTATGCCGTCATAAGGCTGTCACGAGGAGCGAGGGGCCCGCATCACCATGAAGGAAGTCCTAGAAGAGCTTGAGGTCCGGCGGGGAAGGGCCCGCGCCGGCGGGGGGCCGAAGCGCACCGAAGCGCAGCATAAGCGCGGCAAGCTCACCGCACGCGAGCGCGTCGAGCTCCTGCTCGACGAAGGCTCCTTCGAGGAGTTCGACATGTATGTCGAACACCGCTGCACCGAGTTCGGCATGGAGGACACGCGCGTGCCAGGCGATGGGGTGGTGACCGGCTGGGGCACCATCAATGGCCGCGTCACTTACGTCTTCGCCAAGGACTTCACCGTGTTCGGCGGCTCGCTGTCCGAGGCCCACGCCAACAAGATGATCAAGATCCAGGACATGGCGCTGCAGAACCGCGCGCCCATCATCGGCTTATTCGACGCGGGCGGCGCGCGCATCCAGGAGGGTGTGGCGGCGCTCGGCGGATATGGCGAGGTGTTCTTGCGCAACGTGCTTGCCTCGGGCGTGATCCCGCAAATCTCGGTGATCATGGGGCCGTGCGCCGGGGGCGACGTCTATTCCCCGGCCATGACCGACTTCATCTTCATGGTGAAAGACACCTCCTACATGTTCGTGACCGGTCCCGACGTGGTGAAGACGGTGACCAAGGAGGAGGTGACCGCCGAGCAGCTCGGTGGCGCCATCGTACATACGACCAAATCCTCGATCGCCGACGGCGCCTATGACAACGACGTCGAGACGTTGTTGCAGATGCGGCGGCTGATGGACTTCCTGCCGTCGAGCAATGAGTCCGGCGTGCCGGAGCTGCCCACGCGCGATCCGTGGGACCGCGAGGAGCCTTCGCTCGACACGCTGATCCCCGACAACCCCAACAAGCCCTACGACATCAAGGAGCTGATCCATAAGGTCGTGGACGAGGGGGACTTCTTTGAGATCCAGGGGGCGTTCGCGCGCAACATCGTCGTCGGCTTCGGGCGCATCGAAGGGCGCACCATCGGCATCGTCGCCAATCAGCCCATGATGCTCGCGGGCGTGCTCGATAGCGACGCCTCGCGCAAAGCGGCGCGTTTTGTGCGCTTTTGCGACTGCTTCAACATTCCGCTCGTGACCTTCGTCGACGTGCCGGGCTTCCTGCCGGGCACCGACCAGGAATATGGCGGGCTGATCAAGCATGGCGCGAAGTTGCTGTTCGCCTTCACCGAGGCTACGGTACCGAAGGTGACGGTGATCACGCGCAAAGCCTATGGCGGGGCCTACGACGTGATGTCGTCAAAACACATCAGGGGCGACGTGAACTATGCCTGGCCCACCGCCGAGATCGCGGTGATGGGGGCCAAAGGCGCGGTCGAGATCCTCTATCGCGCCGAGCTCGGCGATCCCGCCAAGATCAAGAAGCGGATCGACGAGTATCAGAAGCGCTTCGCCAATCCCTTCGTGGCGGCGGAGCGGGGCTATATCGACGAGGTGATTCTGCCCCGCGGCACGCGCAAGCGCGTCGCCCGCGCGCTGCAGATGCTGCGCAATAAGCACGTCGAGAACCCCTGGAAAAAGCACGATAATATTCCGTTGTGACGGCGCGACGCTCGTCCACTAACACCCCTCATTCTGATGGAGTTGACATGCCTTCCCGATTTGCTTTTCGACTTGCCCCGGCATGTTGCGCGACGTTGCTCTCGCTGGCGGCTCACGCGGGACCTAGCCTCTCGGTCTATCTGAAGAACTACTATACGGAATATCAGGTGGTGAGAGACTGCGCCGATCACGCCCATCTGTCGGCGGGGGATGCGGCAAAGGCCAAGGATGTGATCACGAAGATCGAAGCGTATTATCTGCACCGTGACCCATCGATCAAAAAAGACATTCTGATGAAGCAGGCGGTGGCCCACAAGGACGCGGCGTTCAAGATGATGAAAGAGACGAACAAGGTCGATCAAGGCCAATTCTGCCGCGCGTCGTTGAACGACCTCGTCAGCAAGCTCCAAGACATCGAGGCCGCTGCAAAGTGAGGCGGCGGCTCCGTGAACAGCTTGAGCAAACACCGTTCTTGCAGGCGCCCTACAAGCGCCGGGACAGGTTCGGTCGTTTTCGGGCAGGCGCCTGACTCGAACGCGGCGGGGCTGCCTGAAGCGGTCCGGCCGTCTCGGCAAGAAGCAGCGCGCCCAACACTGCCGCCGATGTGAGAGTTGGCCGACACCCACCCCGCATCACTTCTTCACCGGGGCATAAAAGACGCTGTCGACCTCGACGATGTCATCGTCGAACAGGCGCTGGACCTCGACCATCGTTCGGGGCGGGTAGGGCGGCTTGCCCCAGAGTTCGGCTTGCGCCTTGTCCACCATGGGTGCGAAGCGGTGCAGATCGCTGACGTAAACCGTGAGCCGCACGCAATCCTGCAGGCTCGCGCCCTCCGATTGCGCAATCAATTTGAGATTGAGGAAGGCCCGAAGAATTCTGGCTTGAGGGTCCGGCACCAATGTGTTGGTCGCGGGATCCATGCCTTGCATGCCGGCGACAAAGACAAAGTCGCCCGCCCTGGTGCCGAGACTCCAAGTCCCCTCCGCCTTGATAGCGCCAGGAGGATTGAGCGTTTTGACACCATTCGGCGACTGCGCAAGTGCGAGACTTGAGGCCATGGCGATTGCCATCACGCAAGGAAGAGCAAGGCGCTGCAACATTGGGGTGCTCCATCGCAAGGGCGAGTTCAGCCGGGGTGATTCTTCACGTCGCCCCGCATTTTGCGGACATGATCCTCGAGCTGGCGACCCGCCGCCGCGAACGCATCGCGCAGCGCGACGTAGACGTCCTCATGGGCGTGGTCCTCGGGGCCGGTATGCCTGACGTTTATATCCGAGCCGGGGATGCTGATGTTGATGCGGACATTGTAGAGCTTGCCCTTGTGATGGTGCCGGTGCGGCGCCTCGACGATCACCTCGCAGGAGACGATGCGGTCGAAGAAGCGTTCGAGCTTGGCCGCCTTCTCGTGAATGCGCGCCTCGACGGCAGGCGAGGGGTCCATGTTGCGGAAAGTGATCTGCACGGGCACGGGCATGTTGTTTCCTTTCGCGACGCCTAAGACGTCATTATCCTAAAAAGAGATGCCCCCGATTTCCTTGCGATCCGGCCATTAAGGGAGCCGAAGCGGCCAACGGCTGCTCGGTGCGAGGGAGGGCTACGCGTCTTTCCAATAGGGCTTCGCGCGGAGCCGCTCGAGCCAGGCGTTGATGTTCTTGTACGGGCTGATGTCGAAGTTGAGAAAGGCCGGACCGTTATCGAGCCGCGGGCCGATGAGAAAATCCACCACGCTTAAGGGGCCGGCAATGAAGTCGCGGCCCTCGAGTTGCTTGTCGAGCACAGGGAGGAACCGGTTGAGCCGCGCGTGCGCGTCGGCGATGATGCCGGGGTCGTTGCCGGGCTGCTTGAACACGTTGGGCTTGATGAACAGCTCCCAGGCAAGCGCGTCCATGGCCGCTTCGGGACCGCCGACCCACCAGCAGATCCACTGGTCGACGAGCGCTTGGGTCTTCGGGTCGGAGCCGACGAGCGCACGCTCGGGCCGCTTGGCCGCGAGATATTTCAGGATCGCCGGCGATTCCCAGAGGACGAACCCGTCTTCCTCGAGCGTCGGCACGCGTCCATTGGGATTCCTGGCAAGGAAGTCGCTGGTGCGGGTCTCGCCGATGCGCGGATCGCAAGCAACCTTCGTCAATGGGATACCAAGCTCGGAGGCGAGCAGGCGCACTTTCCGCGCGTGGGGGGAGGCTTGGAGCTCATAGAGGGTGATCGTCATGGGGCCTTATACGGCAATCGTTGAGCGTTCGCCACGCCGCGGCCCATAAGGGGCAATGGGCTCCGTTCAACTCCCTTTCATTAACAAAATGTCCCAGTTTGCAAAGGCTATGGGGGCTACTATCCCGTTGGACTCAGGGGGCAGGGGCGCAATTTGGCCCTTCTCGAATGGCATGGATCGGTCCTCGGACACGTATCCGGCCGTCTGCCAACCAACAACCGCTAACCATGATCAAGCGCTTCATCATTGCTGCCATCATCGTCGGCCTGTTCCTGGGCGGGGTCGGCTATTTCAACCTTGTGTTCAAACCGCAGATGATCGGCGAGTTCGTGAAGAAGATGGTGCCGCCTCCGGCCACGGTCACTGCGGAGGCGGCCAAGAGCGAGAGCTGGGTCGATCGCCTGCACTCGATCGGGACGCTCATTGCCATCCAAGGCATCGACGTTGCGCCCCAGGTGGGGGGCATCGTCGCAAAATACTTCTTCGACAGCGGCCAGGATGTGGAAAAGGGCGCGAAGCTCGTCCAGCTCGACACCTCTGTGGAGGAGGCGGACCTGAAGAGCAACAAGGCCCAACTTGCCGAGGCCGATGCTGATTTCGGTCGCCAGTCCACGCTCGTCAAGAGAGGGAGCGTGTCCCAGGCCGTGCTCGATCAGACCGTGGCGAAGCGGGACTCCGCCGCGGCCGCCGTGCAGCGGGTGGAGGCTATCATCGCCCAGAAGAACATCTCGGCACCCTTCGCCGGCCGGCTCGGCCTGCGTCGCATGGAGACGGGCCAATATGTGTCGCCGGGCCAGGCGCTGGCGTGGCTGCAGGCGCTCGACCCGATCTGGATCGACTTTCCGGTGCCGGAAGGCGATCTCGGTAAGTTCAAGGTCACTTCGCCCATCGAGATCACCGTCGACGCCTATCCAGGCGAGGTGTTCAAGGGGGAGGTGGAGGCGCTGGACGCCCGCGTCAGTCAGGACAGCCGCACGCTCATGGTGCGGGGGCAGTTCCCGAACTCCGACCACAGGCTGCTCCCCGGCATGTTCGCCAATGCGGCGGTGCTCGAAGGTGAGCCGAAGGATGTCGTTACCGTCCCGCGCTCGGCGCTCACTTACGGTCTCTATGGCGACAGCGTGTGGGTGGTGAAGGAAGGCTCGGTTCCCCCGCCTACTCCTGCCGATCCCGGCGCGGCGGCGGCCGCCACGGCGGAGCCGCAGCTCATCACGGAGCGGCGGTTCGTGCGGGTGGGACCGTCACAAGGCGACCGGGTCGCCATCGTTGAAGGCGTTAAGGCGGGTGAGCAGGTGGTGACGAGCGGACAGCTCAAACTGCATCCGGACGCTCCCATCAAGATCGACAACACGCAAGCCCTGACGCCACCCGTCGAGCGGCCGAAACAGTAATCTCTCCCATGCGCTTCACCGATATCTTCATCAAACGGCCGGTGCTGGCCACCGTGGTGAGCCTGCTCATCTTGCTGATTGGCGCCCAGGCTGGGTTCAAGCTGCCTATTCGTCAGTATCCAGAGCTTTCCAACACGACGATCACCATTACCACTACCTATCCCGGCGCCAATGCAGATCTCATACAAGGCTTCATCACCGTGCCGATCCAGCAGGCCGTGGCGAGCGCGGAAGGGATCGATACGCTGGTCGCGACGTCGACGCAGAATGTGAGCACCGTGACGCTCAATCTGAAGCTCGACGCGAACCCCGACCGGGCGATGACCGACGTGCTGTCCAAGGTCGCACAGGTCAAGGGGATCTTGCCGCGCGAAGCCGACAACTCGATCGTCACCAAGAAAACGGGCGACGGCTACGCGCTCATGTACCTGTCGTTCAACTCCAAGGTGATGAACGGCTCACAAATCAGCGACTATCTCAACCGCGTGGTGCAGCCGAAGCTGCAGACCATCAACGGCGTGGCCAATGCGGAGATCCTCGGCGGTCAGGTATTCGCCATGCGCATCTGGCTCAATCCGGACCGCATGGCCGCGCTCGGCGTGACACCGCTCGATGTGCGTGCGGCGCTGGCCAGCAACAACTTCACGTCGGCCCCGGGGCAGGTGAAGGCGGATTTCGTGCAGACGAATATCAATGCCAAGACGTCGCTCGACGATCCGGCCGCCTTCGGGCGTCTCGTGGTGCTCAACCGCGGCGACGCGCTGATCCGCCTGAGTGACGTGGCCGAGATTGAGCTCGGCCCGCAAAGCTCCGATTCCTCGTCGGTCTTCGATGGGCTGAAGGCGGTGTTCATCGGGGTCTACGCGACGCCGACCGCCAATCCCCTGACGGTAATCAGCAACGTTCGCAAGATGGTGCCGGAGATCCAGCGCGAGCTGCCGCCGGGGCTCGAAGCGGCCATCGCCTACGACGCCACGAATTTCATCCGGGCATCGCTCTGGGAGGTGCTGAAGACATTGAGCGAGGCGGCGGTGATCGTCATCGTCGTGATCTTCCTGTTCCTGGGAAATCTTCGCTCCACGATCATTCCCATTGTCACCATCCCGCTGTCGTTGATCGGTGTGCTGGGGCTTCTGCTTGCGCTCGGCTATTCGATCAATCTGATGACCCTTCTCGCGCTGGTGCTCGCCATCGGACTCGTAGTCGACGACGCTATCGTGGTGGTGGAGAACATCTATCGCCACATCGAGGAGGGCAAGACGCCCTTCGAGGCGGCGCTGCTCGGCGCGCGCGAGATCGTCTATCCCGTCATCGCCATGACCATCACGCTTGCTGCGGTGTTCGCGCCGATCGGCTTCGTGTCGGGCCTGACCGGCGCCTTGTTCCGGGAGTTCGCCTTCACGCTTGCCGGCGCGGTGATCGTGTCGGGCGTCATCGCGCTCACCCTCTCGCCCATGATGTGCTCGCGGCTGCTGAAAGGCCATAAGGGAGGAGAGGTCGGTGGGTTCACAGGCTGGCTCGATCGCAAATTCGAGGGGCTCAAGCGGCGCTATCAGCGGCGCCTCAGCCGCACGCTCAACTACCGCCCGGTGACGTTGCTTGTTCTGGTCGGGGTGCTCGCGGCCACCGGGCTCATGTATATGACGACGCAGAAAGAGCTCGCCCCGGAGGAGGACCAGGGCATTCTGTTCACCCTGATCAAGACACCCCAATACGCCAATCTTGACTATCTCGAGGCGTCTACGCAGCAGCTCTATCGCGTCTACAGCAGCGTGCCCGAGAAGGAGCACGTCTTCACCATCAACGGCATGGGCGATGCGCATCAGGGGTTCGCCGGCATCCTGCTCAAGCCCTGGGCCGAGCGGGAGCGCAACCAGAAGGCCGTGCTACAGGAGCTTTCGCCCAGGATTTCGAGCATCGCACCGGCGCAGGCGATCTCCTTCTCGCCCCCGGCGCTGCCTGGATCCACCGGCGGGCCGCCGGTGCAGTTCGTGATCACCACCACGCACGATTTCCGCCAGCTCGCCGACGTGCTCGCCGATGTGGAGAAATCGGCGCGCGAGAGCGGGCTTTTCATCTTCTCCGATTCCGATCTCCGCTTCGAGACGCCGCAGATCGAGTTCCATATCGACCACGACAAGGCAAACCGGCTTGGCATCTCCATGGCCGATATCGGCGGGTCGCTCGCCACTCTGCTGGGCGGGAACTACGTCAATCTCTTCGATCTCTATGGGCGGAGCTATCGGGTGATTCCGCAAGTGCCGCGGGACTACCGGCTGAATGAGAGCTGGCTCACTCGCTACCAGATCCGCACTGCTTCCGGGGCGCTGGTGCCGCTTTCGAATGTGGCGTCGGTGACGAAGACCGTGCAGCCGAACGCGCTCACCAACTTCCAGCAGCTCAATTCGGCGACCCTGTCAGCCGTGCCATTTCCCGGGCGCACGGTGGGCGAGGCCATCGATTTTCTCAAGGACAAGGCGGCTACAAGCTTCCCCGAGGGCTTCTCCTATGACTTCCAGGGTGAAAGCCGGCAGTTCGTGCAGGAAGGCAGCACGCTCGTCTACACCTTCATCTTCGCGCTGATCATCATCTTCCTCGTGCTTGCCGCCCAATATGAGAGCTTCCGCGATCCTTTGATCATCTTGGTCGCTCTGCCTACCTCGATGTTCGGCGCGTTGATCCCGCTCAATGTGGGGCTCGCCAGCATCAACATCTACACCCAGATCGGGCTCGTCACCCTGATCGGGCTGATCTCCAAGCACGGTATCCTGATGGTCGATTTCGCCAACAAGCTCCAGGTGGAGCAGGGCTACTCACGCGCTGCCGCGATCGAGCATGCGGCTGCCATCCGGCTCCGGCCGATCCTGATGACCACAGCGGCCATGGTCGTGGCCATGGTGCCGCTCCTGATCGCGCGGGGCGCCGGTGCCGCAAGCCGGTTCGACATCGGGGTCGTGATCGCGGCGGGCATGGTCGTCGGCACGCTGTTCACCCTGTTCGTGACGCCCGCGATCTATACCTTCCTCGCCAAGGATCACCAGAAGCTCAGGCTACGGGCCGCGGCCGCCGCGGCGCCCGAGGCTGAAACACCGGGCGAGGTCGATGAAGCTGCCGAGGCGGGGATGCTTTTCCCGCTCGATGCCGAGCCCGAGACGGCGGTGGGACATTCCGCCGAGGTCCTCGCCTTCGGCTCCGCGGCGGCGGCCAGCTCGGCAGAAGAAGGGGAAACTGAGCGAAAGGCCGGCCGGCGGACGCCCCGGCGAAGGCCGCTTACGCCCGCGGCTGAATAGGGCCGGTTTACTCCCTCCAAGCGAGCCTCTAGAAGAGCCGAGCAACCGGCCACTGGGGGGTTCATGTTCGCCAAGCTTCTGATTGCTAATCGGGGCGAGATCGCCTGCCGCATCATCAGGACGGCTCGGCGGCTCGGCATTGTAACGGTTGCTGTCTATTCCGATCCCGACCGCGATGCCTTGCATGTAGAAATGGCCGACGAGGCCGTCCGCATCGGTCCCGCGTCCGCCACCCAGTCCTATCTCGACATCGGGAAGATCGTTGCCGCCGCCAAGCAAACGGGCGCGGACGCGATCCATCCGGGCTATGGCTTCCTGTCGGAAAGGGCGGCTTTCGCGCTGGCGCTTGATGCGGCCGGCATCGTTTTCGTCGGTCCCAACGTCAAGGCCATCGAGGCCATGGGCGACAAGATCGAATCCAAGAAGCTCGCGGCAAAGGCGAAGGTTTCGACCGTGCCTGGCCATCTCGGCGTAATCAGCGACGCCAAGGAGGCGAGCAAGATCGCCGACGAAATCGGCTATCCGGTGATGATCAAGGCCTCGGCCGGAGGCGGCGGCAAGGGCATGCGCATCGCCTATAGCAAGAAGGAGGTGGCCGAAGGATTTGCCGCCTCCCAGTCGGAAGCCAAATCCAGCTTCGGCGACGATCGCGTGTTCATCGAGAAATATATCGAGGAACCGCGCCATATCGAGATCCAGGTGCTCGGCGACAAGCATGGGAACGTGATTCATCTGGGCGAGCGCGAATGCTCGATCCAGCGGCGCAACCAGAAGGTCCTCGAGGAGGCGCCGAGCCCGTTCATCGACGCCAAGACCCGCGCGGCGATGGGCGCGCAGGCGGTGTCGCTGTCCAAGGCCGTGAGGTACGATTCCGCGGGCACCGTCGAGTTCATCGTCGACAAGGATCGCCACTTCTACTTTCTGGAAATGAACACGCGGCTCCAGGTCGAGCACCCGGTCACGGAGCTCGTTACCGGGATCGACCTCGTCGAGGAGATGCTGCTCGTGGCGGCCGGCGAGAAGCTGCGTCTCAAGCAGAAGGATGTGCAGCTCGTAGGCTCGGCCGTGGAGGCACGCATCTATGCCGAGGACCCGGCGCGGAACTTTCTCCCGTCCACGGGCCGGCTCGTGCGCTACCGCCCGCCGCAACAGGGCACCGTCCGCGGCGTTACCACGCGGCTCGATTCCGGCGTCGAGGAAGGAGGCGAGATCTCGGTCTATTACGATCCGATGATCGCCAAGCTCGTCACCCATGCGCCGAAGCGCCTTGCGGCGATCGAAGCGATGGGGACCGCGCTCGATGCCTTCGCCGTCGATGGATTCCGCCACAACATTCCGTTCCTGGCGGTGCTCATGCGCAATGAGCGGTGGCGGGAAGGGAGGCTGTCCACCAAGTTCATTGCCGAGGAGTTTCCCGACGGGTTCAAGCCGCCGGTACCGCAAGGTGCTTCGCGCGACGCTCTCCTCGCCGTGGCGGCGAGCATCGACCATGCGAGCAATCAGCGGCGCCGATCCATCACCCAACAAATGTATGGGGAACCGGTGCGGTTTGCCGCAGATTCGCATCGTCGAGTTAGGGGGCGCGCGTGAGCGGGTCACCGTGGCGGACGGTGCCAAGGGTGAGACGGTCGTCACCATCGGGGAGGGGAAGAAGCCACGGCAGGTCCGCCTCGCCTCGTCCTGGTGGTTCGGCAGTCCGGTGTGGGAAGGCACGATCAATGGGAAGCAAGCGGCCGTGCAGGTGCGCCCGATCCTGAACGGCTCCGCGCTCGTCTATCAGGGCATCGAGGTCGAGGCGCGGGTGTACACCGAGCGCGAGGCGTCCCTGCTCGCCCTGATGCCGGTGAAGGAAAAGCCGGACACCTCAAAGCTCCTGCTCTGTCCCATGCCGGGTCTTGTCGTTTCTCTCAATGTGAGCGAGGGGCAGGAGGTCGCGGCGGGCGATCCTCTCTGCATCGTCGAGGCGATGAAGATGGAGAATGTGTTGCGGGCCGAGCGCGACGGGACCGTGGCCAAGATCCTGGCCCAGCCCGGCGACAGCCTCAATGTGGACGCCGTGATCCTCGAATTTGCGTGAGGATGGCCGGGGACACGCACAAGACCGTTACGGTAAGGATCGAAGGCCGGGTGCAGGGCGTGTTCTACCGCGCTTGGACCGAGCGGACCGCGCGCTCCCTTGGCCTTGACGGCTGGGTGCGCAACCGGCGCGACGGCAGCGTCGAAGCCGCATTCTCCGGACCTGCAACGCAAGTGGATGCGATGTTGAAGCGCTGCGCGCAAGGACCGCCCGACGCGGCGGTCACGGGCGTGAGTGTGACCCATGCAGGGGGCACGGTCGCGCCCGGATTCAAGGTGCTCACGACGGGTTAGGCGATGCGCCGAACACCTCGTCAAATGCGGCACGAAGGGCTGCATCGACTTTGTCCATATCGGTCTCGGCGCCGAGGGCGGCGAGGCTCGTCACGGCCGCGCCGGCCACGCCGCAGGGCACAATGCCCGCGAAGTGGCCGAGGTCCAGATCAACGTTGATGCTTACGCCGTGCAAGCTCACCCAGCGGCGCACGCGGACGCCGATGCTCGCGATCTTGGCCCCATTCACGAAGACGCCAATCTGGCCAGGCATTCGCTCACCTTTCACGGCGAGACGCGCGAGCGTGGCGAGCATCCACGCCTCGAGCGCGGCAACGAAGGCTCGTACGTCGCGACCGCGGGCGGAGAGGTCCAGCATCACATAGGCCACGCGCTGGCCAGGTCCATGATAGGTGAAGCGCCCGCCGCGGCCGCTATCGAACACCGGCAGGCGGTCGGGCACGAGCAGCTCCTGCGGCGCCGCGCTAGTGCCAGCCGTATAGAGGGAGGGGTGCTGGAGCAGCCAGACGCATTCCGACGCTTCCCCACGCGCGATGGCGTCGGCACGAGCGTCCATGGAAGCGACGGCTTGCGGGTAGGGGACGGGGGCAAGGCTCTGCAGCCATTCCACCTCGCCGCCTTCTTGGGCGAGGGGATCTGCCACGTGCGAGACCATGCTCATTCATGCCGATGCGCGCCTTCGCTACCGCGGCGGAGCCGACGGCTAACCTTGCACCCCCATCCGGGGTTTGCTAAGGCAGCAGGCCCCGCTCGCGCTTGCCGCTGGGGTAGCCTATAGCCATATCCGGGGCATGATGCTTCGGAATTCCTTGTTTTAACGCAGGACTTGTCCGAAAAGTCTGCAACTTTTCGGGGTCATGCTTTGCGGTCGTGGCGGAAATGGTAGACGCGCAGCGTTGAGGTCGCTGTGGGCTTTGCCCGTGGAGGTTCGATTCCTCTCGACCGCACCACTCTCTTTTCCCCAACTCAGGGTGTCTTGAGGGAAGCTCCTTCGGGCGGCTTTAGCGCGGCGACTCCTTCGGCCTTCGGCACCATATGCACGATGCGGTAGCCGCGCGTGGCAAGCTCGTCGAGGAGCGTCGGCAACGCGAGCGCGGTCGCGGGCTCCGTGTCGTGTAACAGGATGATCCCTTTTCCCTTGCTCTCGAGCCGCGCCAGTGTGCGCTTCACGATCTGTTCCGCGCCGATCCGCATCCAGTCGTCGGTGCCGATATCGCAGGAGATGACCGCGATGTTGCGGCGGCCGAGAAAGTCGTTGAGTTCATCTGAGTTGTTGAGGCCCGGATAACGGAAGAAGGGCGCGACGCGTCCTCCTGAGGCCTCTTTCATCGCCGCGAAGCCGCGGTCGATGTCCTGCTCCGCTTGCGTGAGCGGCAGATGGCCGAGATTGGTCGGATGGGAGTAGCTGTGGGAGCCCAGGGTATGGCCGCGGTCGGCGACCTCCTTGGTCAGCTGAGGGTAGGCCGCCACCCACTTCCCCACCTCGAAGAAAGTTGCCTTGACGCAATGTTGGTCAAGCGCGTCCAACACCTTCTCGGTCGTCCGCGGATTGGGGCCATCGTCGAAGGTGAGGACCACCTCCTTGGGGCCAAGATCCAGCGTTGTCGGATATTGGTAGGTGCCGAGGCGCGGGCCGCCCGCGGTGTCCACCTCGATGATGCGGGAGACGCCGAGCGCGTGTGGATTGCCGGGACAGGCCGGAACCTCCTCAGCGGAGGCCATGCCAATAGACGCCACGACGAGGAGCATCGTCAGGCTCGACGCAAGCTTACCCGGTACCATACGCGTCACTCAGCTTCCCCGGCATCCTAGCCATTTTTGGCTGGAGATTTCGATAAAACAAGGGTGTAGTGCCGTACGGGCCGCACCTTTGGTCGCAGGCCGGACGCGGCAATGCGCTGCCCTCGCGCATTCCCGCTTCCGGTTGCCGCGGCCTAACTCCTGATTTCTACAGTTACGGCGATCGGACAATGATGCAGGACGCCGACGGCGAAGCTCACTTGCGCGACGAGGAGGGGGCGCTTCGCCCCGACTTCTTGAATGCGGTGGAAACCGCGCTCGAGGCGGGAGATTCCGCGCGGGTGCGCGAGCTCACCCTCAAGCTGCATGAAGCCGACCTCGCCGATCTGATCCAGCTGCTCCGGCCCGAGCAGCGCGAGCCCCTCATCGGAGCACTTGGACGCGATTTCAATGCGGCCGCCCTTTCGGAGCTCGACGAGGGCGTACGCGACCAGGTGCTCGAGGCGATGCCGAACGAGAAGGTCGCCGAAGCGCTGCAGCAGCTCGATTCCGACGAGGCCGTCTATCTCATCGAGGACCTCGACAAGGAAGATCAGTCGGACATCCTCGCCAAGCTGCCCTCCTTCGAGCGGGCGGCGCTTGAGCGCAGCCTCGAATATCCCGAGGACTCCGCCGGCCGCATCATGCAGACCGACCTGGTCGCCGTGCCGCCCTTCTGGTCGGTGGGGCAGACGATCGACCATATGCGGACCGCGCTCGATCTTCCGGACCGGTTCTACGAGGTCTTCGTCGTCGATCCGGCCTATCACCTGATCGGCTCGGTCGCCCTGTATCACCTGCTGCGCACCCAGAGGAACGTAAACATCGAGGCGATCACCGGTCATGACGTGCATCCGATCGCGGTCGAGGCTGACCAGGAGGAGGTGGCGCGCCTGTTCGAGCGCTATAACCTGACCTCGGCGCCCGTGGTTGACCCCGATTCGAGGCTGGTCGGCGTCATCACCGCCGACGATATCGTCGAGGTCATTCAGGAGGAGGCGTCGGAGGACATCCTGCGGATGGGCGGCGTGGCCGGCGAGTCGGTCTCCGATCCCGTGTGGGAGACCACCAAACACCGCTTCATCTGGCTGTTCGTGAATCTCGGCACGGCGATCCTCGCCTCGGGCGTGATCAGCCTGTTCGACGCGACCATCGAGCAGATGGTGGCGCTCGCGGTGCTGATGCCGATCGTAGCTTCCATGGGGGGCAATGCCGGAACGCAGACCATGACGGTCGCGGTGCGGGCGCTGGCGACCAAGGATTTGGGCCCGGTGAATGCGGCGCGCGTGATCGGGCGGGAGACCGTGGTGGGGCTGCTCAACGGCCTGCTCTTCGCCGTCATCATGGGGGCCATCGCTTTTTTCTGGTTCGGCAGCGGTCCGCTCGGGCTCGTCATCGGGGCTGCGATGATCATCAATCTGCTGGTCGCGGCTCTGTCCGGGATCCTCATTCCGCTCGGCCTCTCCGCGCTTGACCTTGACCCCGCCATCGCGTCTGGCGTCTTCGTCACCATGATGACCGATTGCGTCGGGTTCTTCGCCTTTCTCGGCCTTGCGGCGCTCTGGCTCGGGTGACCCCGACAACTCTCCGGACAAAAGTATGTTCTTCTATCTCGCCAAGGTACTGTGGTTCCTCGCCCAGCCGTCAACGCTGATCGCGCTTCTGATCGGGTATGGCTGCATCCTGATTTGGACAGGATGGGCAAGGTGGGGCCGGCGTTTTGCGACGGCCGGAGCGGTCTTGCTTCTCGTGGCCGGCCTCTCGCCGCTCGGCAATGCGCTGATCCTGCCGCTCGAGGATCGCTTCCCCCGCTCCAACCTCGATGCGGGGCCAGCGCCCACGGGATTCATCGTGCTCGGAGGTGCCGAGGATCGGATCGTCGGCGCGGCACGGGGGGTGCCGGCGCTGAACGAGGCGGCCGAGCGGGAGGTCGAGGCCGTCATGCTTTCGCGGCGATTCCCCGACGCCAAGATCGCGTTTACGGGCGGCGACGCGGCAATCTTCTACAAGTCGGCCAGCGAGGCGTCGGGCTTTGCTTCGCTGCTCACCGCCATGGGCGTCGCACCCGACCGGCTGATCCTGGAAGACAAGTCCCGCGACACCTTCGAGAACGCCGCCTTCCTCAAGGCCGAGCTCGGCCAGCAAGGGTTGCTCGGGCCTGGCGCCCGCTGGCTTCTGATCACGTCCTCCTATCACATGCCGCGCGCCATGGGAGTGTTCCGCAAAGCGGAGTTCGCCGTGGAGCCGTGGCCCGTGGATTATCGCACGCGCGGGACAGCCGACCTCACGCGGCCGTTCGACAAGGTCTCCGAAGGCCTGCGGCGGGTGGATATCGCTACGCGCGAATGGGTGGGGCTGCTCGCCTATTGGGTCACGGGAAGGAGCGAGGCGCTATTTCCCGGGCCTAGACCGGTCGCAACCTGCAACCTTGGGGACGGCGCAAGCCGGCAGTCCGCCAGCACGCCCATGTCGACCCAGCCCCTGAGATAGGAGGCGGCACGGAGCTCGGCGCCGTCGGTGCCGGCGAAGGTCGCCACCATCTCGCAGAGCACGCCGAAGGCTACGCCCTTGGCGGCTTCGTCCCACATCATGGCCTCTTCGGGGGGGAGGGGCCGGAAGCGGGCCATGAGGTCTTGCCGCCAGATGATGACGGGTTGGCGCTGTTCGAGGCGCCTCGGCTTCGGCGGCGGAGTCTCGCCATGCAGCGCCGACCAGAGATCGGCGGTATTGGTCGTGAAGGTGAGGCGGATCGCGGTAGGATGGGGCACAAAGACGAGGCGCGGCCAATCCTCCGGCGCGGTCGCGGCGAGGCGTTCCAAGCTCAATGGCTCGGCGTCAGGCCCGTCAAAGGCATCGCCCAGCGCCTTCTCCAGACCGGCAATCTCGGCGAGCTCGGAGTGCTTGGCGTAAGGGTTGGCGTGGCCGAGGAACCGCGGCATATTGCGCCCGAAGTCCCGTGCGTTCCGCCGGTCGGAAGGGTGCGCGGCAATATAGGCGCGGGCCAGCTTGGCGAAGCCCGCATCGCCGACATAAGCGTGCAGCTGCTCGTAGTCACTGCTCAGCACCTCGATGAAGCGGAGGACGTAGGCATTGCGATAGACGCCAAACCGGATATCGCGGCTCTCCTTGGCGCTGTCGTTGATTTCACTGAGGATCGCGTCGTCGCCGGCAAGCAAGCCGCGCTGGAAGCTTTCCTGCAGCGCCTTGAGCCCGCTCATGCCGCCGCTTCCATCCGCTTGGCCCCAAGCACTTCGGCGGCGATTCCCCTGGCGTGATCGAGCTCGTCGACGAGCTCGGTCAATGGCGGGATGTTGTCGTCGCGCTCGATCATGGTCGAGACCGGACCGAAATGAGCAACGGCGGCGCGGTAGACGTCCCACACCTCGGGGCAGACGGGATGGTCGTGGGTATCGACGATGTGGCTCTCCTCGTGGCTATGACCGGCCACATGAAACTGCACCACGCGGTCGCGCGGGACGCCGTTGAGAAAGGCGGCGGTGTCGAATCCATGGTTGAAGGCGCTCACATAGACGTTGTTGACGTCGAACAGAAGCCAGCAATCAGCGCGGTTCGCGACCTCGGTCACGAACTCCCATTCGGTCATCTCCGATTGACCGAAGGTGACATAGCTCGAGACGTTCTCCAGGGTTAGGCGGCGGCCGAGAAAGTCTTGCACCTGGGTGACGCGCTCCACCACGTGGTCGAGCGCCTCCTTGGTGTAGGGGACGGGCAAAAGGTCGTGCAGGTTCACGCCATGCACGCCGGTCCAGCAGAGATGATCGGAGATCCACTTTGGATTTGCGCGCTCGGCGAGCGTCTTCAAGCACTGCAAATATTCCATGTCGAGGGGCGCCGTGGAGGCAATGGAGAGCGACACGCCGTGCATGACGATGGGATAGCGCTCGCGGATCTGGTCAAGCATGCGCAAGGGCTGGCCACCCGGGATCATGTAATTTTCCGAGATCACCTCGAACCAATCGACCTTGGGCGTTCCGTCGAGGATTTCGCGATAGTGCTGTGCGCGCAGGCCTAAGCCAAATCCGAGGAAGGGCGGCCTTTTCGTGCTCATCGCTTCAGCTCCAAAAGCCTTTGGATGTAATGGCCGGCCGCTGGCGGCGGCCGGCCGGCGTCTTGCGCCCTAGCTCTTCTGGAATTGACCGTTCTGACCGTTGCAATCTTCCTCGGTCATGGCGAGCCAGCCCTGGCCTTTGCAAGCATTATGGCCCTTGCAGTCGTTCTTGGCACTCTTGCAAGCGCCCTGGCCCTTACAGCCATTGACGCCGAAGCACTGGCCCTTGACGGTGTCGGCGGAGGCGGCCGACATAAGGGTGGCGCCCGACATGATGAGGGCGGCGGCAGTCATGGCAATCGCGCCGCCGGACTTCTGTGTGAGTTTCATCTGTCACTCCTGTGAATTGTTGCATGCATGGGTGGCGAAGGCCACCGAGGCGAGCTATAGCCGTGTTCCGACGCGGCTTTGCGTCACTCCTGTTCACGCTTGCGTCAGCTTGGCTTCACTAGGCTTCACACGCGCGTAATCAGCGCGGATCGGACGAAAAAGCGTAAAAATGGCGGTGCATCTTATCAAGCTTTGCGTCGGCGTCCACACGGTCAAGGAACTGCACGACTGGCAGGCCGAGAGGCTGCGGCGCCTGCGCAAGGAGGGCAAGAAGCCGGTGCTGCGCCATCGCACCTTGCAGACGCCGCGACGGCGGGACGAGCTGCTCGGCGGCGGCTCGCTCTACTGGGTGATCAAGGGCCTTGTCCTCGTTCGCCAACGCGTGCTCGACCTCGTTCCGGACGTGAAGGACGATGGCATCGCCTGTTGCGCGATTCTGCTCGATCCTGAGCTCGTCGCTACGCGTCCGCAAGCAAGGCGTGCCTTTCAGGGCTGGCGTTATCTGGCGGCTAGCGACGCGCCGCCTGACCGGGGACCGGCCGCGGACGCCGATGATGGCATTCCAGGAGCCATGCGTGCCCAGTTGCGCGAGCTTCGCCTTATCGACGGCTGAACGCCGCTGGCGCTCGACCCTACTTCCGCACCCGTGGCACGGGGACGTTGTCGATCAGCCGCGTCTTGCTGAGATAGGCGGCGGCAAGCACGCGCGCCGGGCCCTTGAGCGGTCCCGATAGCGGCGCAAGCGTGTCGGGGTCGCGCACCGCGACATAGTCCACGCGAAAGCCCGCGGCCTCCAGCTTGAAGCGGCCGGCCTCCGCCGCGTCGTCGCAGCCGCGGCCTTGTGCGAGACCGGACGCAACCTCGCCAATGGTTTTGAACAGGATCGGCGCGGTTTTCCGCTCGGCCGGCGAGAGATAGGCGTTGCGCGACGACAGCGCGAGACCGTCGTCCTCGCGCACGATCGGTGCGGCGGCGATTTCGACCTCGAGGTTAAGGTCGCGAACCAGGCGCTTGATGATGAGGAGCTGCTGATAGTCCTTCTCGCCGAACACCGCCGCGTGCGGCGCGCATTGATTAAGCAGCTTGGTGACGACCGTGGACACACCCTCGAAGTGATTGGGCCGCGCCGCGCCGCAAAGATCTTGAGTGAGGCTTGGCAGGCTCACCTTCGTGGCGAAGCCTGGCGGGTACATCTCCTCGAGGCTGGGGGCATAGACGAGTTGGGCGCCCGTCGCGGCAAGCTTCGCCATGTCGCCCGCCTCGTCACGGGGGTAACGCGTCAGATCCTCACGCGGCCCGAACTGAATCGGATTCACAAAGATCGAGACGACCACGCGGGCGGCGTGGCGCTTGGCGACGTCAATCAGGGAAAGATGCCCGGCGTGCAGCGCGCCCATGGTAGGCACGAGCGCGACCGTCTCGCCCGCTTGGCGCCATTCGGCGACGCGAGCGCGCAAGTCGCTGACCGTTCGGACGGTGGGGAGGGATTTGGGCACGAAAGCTTTCGCCGCGGGTCTTGAGCCTTTGGCGACGATAGCAGCCTCATGCCAGCCTGGCCAATGGTGGGCCGGGCACTCACCCGGAGACGGGCCTCCGAAGGGGCATGCATCTCAGGGCGAGGCTCAGCGGAGTTAAAGCGCGCATCCGCAGGCCAAGTGCAGCGGCGCCGCTTTACGGCTTTGCGTGCCTATTTCATGGGCCGGGTGGAGATTGGCGGGGGCGGGGGCAGGGCCTCCGCGCTATAGACTTGGCTGTGATGGAAGCAGCCGCCTAACATGGCGGAGGCGGCAAGGACGGCGAACGCTAGGATGATGCGCATAACTTGAAGTCCCTCTGTACTGAACTGAACCACGCGCATTTCACGCTGTTTTGCTTAGAAAAGGATTAATGGACGAATCATTTTGATCCCAAGTCGACATCCCGACCGCGCGGCGATCGGTAGAGCGCTGCTCACCGACGAGGGCCTCCTGGTCGAGGCACTGATCGAGCAGGCGCGCGTGAGCGAGGGCGAGCGGCGCCGGATCGAGCTGCTCGCGGGTAGGCTCGTCGAGGCCACGCGGGCTGGGCGGCGCGAGACGGGGGGCGTCGATTCCTTCCTCCACGAATACGGGCTGTCGAGCGAGGAGGGGGTACTCCTGCTCTGTCTCGCCGAGGGGCTGCTCCGCATTCCTGACCCCGAGACTGCCGACCGGCTGATTGCCGGTACGGTCGGCAGCGGCGATTGGGCTCGCCATCTCGGTCATTCGGACTCCCTTCTCGTCAACGCGTCCACCTACGGGCTGGTCCTCACCGGCCGCGTGCTCGATTGGGGCGAGCGCAAGGGCGGCGACCTCGGCAGCCTCATGCAGCGCCTCATCGGCAGAAGCGGCGAGCCCGTGATTCGCCAGGCGCTACGCCAGGCCATGCGCATTCTCGGGGGGCAGTTCGTGCTCGGCCAGAGCATCGAGGAGGCCCTGCGCAACAGCGAGGATGAAGCGCGCGCCGGCTACCGCTTCTCGTTCGACATGCTGGGGGAGGCGGCGCGGACGGCAGAGGATGCCGATCGCTATACGAGGCGCTACACGGGCGCTGTTGCCGCCATCGGGGCCTCAGCCGGACACCCGTTCATACGGACCGACGCCGCGCTCATGACGCGCCCCGGCCTGTCGGTGAAGCTTTCGGCACTGCATCCCCGCTATCATCCCGCGCAAGCCGAGCGGCTGCATGCCGAGCTCGTCCCCCGCTTGCGCGATCTTGCGCTTGCGGCACGGGCGGCTTGGATGCCGCTTACCATCGACGCCGAGGAGGCCGACAAGCTTGACCTCAGTCTCGCGCTGTTCGAGGCGATGCTGACCGAGCCTGCGCTTGCCGGCTGGAATGGGCTCGGCCTTGCTGTGCAGGCTTACAGCAAGCGCGCGCTTCCCGTAATCGACTGGCTCGCCGCGCTGGCCGCGGCGACGGGCCGGCGCGTGCCCGTACGCCTGGTCAAGGGCGCCTATTGGGACAGCGAGATCAAAAGGGCCCAGGAGGGCGGCCTCGCCGGCTATCCCGTCTTCACGCGCAAGGTCAACACCGACGTCGCCTATCTCGCCGCCGCCCGCGCGCTGTTGGCGCGCGAGGACGCCCTTTATCCGCAATTCGCCACCCATAATGCGCAAACCATCGCCGCCATTGCGGTGCTGGCTGGGGACCGCGCTTACGAGTTCCAGCGCCTCTATGGCATGGGCGAGGCGTTGCACCGGGAGGTAGTGCGACCCGAGACGCTCGGCAAACCGTGCCGTATCTACGCGCCAGTCGGCGGCCACCGCGACCTCTTGGCGTATCTCGTGCGCCGGCTGCTCGAGAACGGCGCCAACACCTCCTTCGTCAACCGCCTTGCCGACGATGCGGCGCCGGTCGCCGTCATCATCGCCGATCCAGTGGAGAAGGCTGCGGCGCTGGAGCCAAAGGCCAATCCGCTGATCCCACCTCCGCCCGAGCTGTTCATGCCTGAGCGGCGCAACAGCTTGGGCCTACCTCTGTGGGAGCCAAGCGTGCGGGAGCCATTGCTTGACGCCATCAAAGAGGCGCTGGCCCTACTAGTCGAAGCGGGTCCGATCATGGCGGGCGACGCGATTGCACGGGGCGAGGTCGTGGAGATCACCTCCCCCCACGACCGGAGCGTGGTGGTCGGCACCTGCCGCTGCGCCGATCCTCAAGCAATCGAAGCGGCCCTTGCCGCGGCTAAGTCGGCGTCGGCGGCCTGGGACGCGGAAGGGAGCGCCAAGCGCGCGGCGATCCTCGAGCGCGCTGCGGACCTGTTCGAGGCGGACCGAGCCGCTCTGCTCGGGCTGATGGTGCGCGAGGCGGGCAAGACGCTTGCCAATGCGCAGAGCGATCTGCGCGAAGCGGTCGATCATCTGCGTTATACGGCGGCGGAAGTACGGAGGAAATTCGCCGGGCCGCTAGTATTGCCCGGACCGACGGGGGAGCGCAACGAGCTTCGCTTGCATGGGCGTGGCGTGTTTACCTGCATCTCGCCGTGGAATTTTCCGCTTGCCATCTTCACAGGCCAGATTGCCGCCGCGTTGGGCGCCGGCAATGCCGTGGTGGCGAAGCCTGCCGAACAGACGCCGCTCACCGCCGCCCGCGCTGTGATGCTTCTGTACCGTGCGGGCGTGCCGGGCGATGTCCTGCATCTGCTGCCGGGGCCGGGAGAGACGGTCGGGGCCGCGCTCGTGGCCGACGCCCGCGTCGACGGCGTGGCCTTCACCGGGGGCACCGATACGGGGCTTGCCATCAACCGGGCCTTGGCGGCGCGGGACGGAGCCATCATTCCGCTGATCGCCGAGACGGGTGGCCTCAACGCCATGATCGTCGATTCCTCCGCGCTGCCCGAGCAGGTGGTGGATGACGCGCTTGCTTCCGCTTTCGACAGTGCCGGCCAGCGCTGCTCGGCGCTGCGCGTCCTGTTCCTCCAGGAAGACGTCGCTGACACCATGCTTGCCATGCTGCTTGGCGCCGCGCGCGAGCTTAAGATCGGCGATCCGCTCGACTATGCCACGGATATCGGGCCGGTGATCGATGCGGACGCGCAGGCCTCATTGCAGGCCCACAAGGCAAAGATGCGCACGAGCGCGCACACGCTGCTGGATCTGCCATTGAGCGAAGCCCAGGCCCGCGGCACCTATGTCTCCCCTGCCATCTACGCGATTCCGTCCCTTGCTATGCTGCCACGCGAGGTGTTTGGGCCGATCCTGCATGTGGTGCACTATCGGGCCGACCGGTTGGCGGAGGTCTGCGATTCTATTAATGCCACGGGGTACGGGCTCACGCTCGGCCTGCATAGTCGCATCCAGGCCACTGCCGAATTCGTAGCGGCGCGGGTCAGGGTGGGTAATTTTTATGTCAACCGCAACCAGATCGGTGCCGTGGTGGGGATGCAGCCTTTTGGCGGCGAAGGCCTTTCCGGCACCGGGCCGAAGGCCGGTGGACCGCATTACCTCGTGCGCTTTGCGGTAGAGCGCGTGCGCTCCACCGATCTGACCGCTTCCGGCGGCAATGCGAGCCTGCTTGCCGCGGGCGTTGACGGGGCTTGATCCTTCTTGCGCGGGGCGCATTGCCGGGCGCCAGCGGAGGGTCCATTTTAGCTCTGGTAGAAACTGGACATGGCTTGATGGCAGGAGAGTCGAAAACGCCCGCACCCGCGCGGTCGAACGCGGCGGAGGTCAGTGTCTTCCTCGAGCAGGTGACGACGCTTGCGCCGTCGGGCTCCGGCCAGGGCCGGCTTATTTTTGCCATGGATGCCACCATGAGCCGGCAGCCGAGCTGGGACCTCGCCCTTGAGCTCCAGGCCGACATGTTCCACGCGGTGAAGGCGATCGGCGGCCTCGACGTGCAGCTCGTTTATTTTCGTGGCTTCAACGAGTGCCGCGCGAGCAAATGGGTGCGCGATCCCGATGCCCTTGCCGCGCTGATGCGGCAGGTTACTTGCGAGGGCGGCTTCACCCAGATCCGCAAGGTGCTGGCCCATGCGCGCCGCGAGAGCAAAGCGGCCAAGGTTAATGCCGTCGTCTATGTGGGCGACTGCATGGAGGAGGATCTCGATGAACTGGGGGCTCGCGCGGGCGAGCTCGGGCTACTCGGCGTGCCCGTGTTTGTGTTTCAGGAGGGACGCGAGCGACGCGCCGAGCAGGCCTTCCGGGAGATCGCGCGGCTGACGCGCGGCGCCTATTGCCCCTTCGACGCGGGCTCGGGCAGGCAGCTGCGCGAGCTGCTCAAGGCGGTGGCGGTCTATGCGAGCGGCGGGCGCAAGGCGCTCGAGGATCTGAGTAGCGAGAGCGGCACGGCGATGCGGCTGCTCGAGCAGCTCTGCTGACAGTTAAGCCATGCCTTTCTTCCTTGCCGGCGTCGCGGTTCTCCTGCTTCTCATTTTTGGCGGGCGTTTGCTCGCGACCACCGACCCGCGGCGGCTCGCATCCGCCTTGCGAAAGTTGGGTGGCGTGGCGGCCCTTGCCGTCGCCGCGCTGCTGCTGGCGCGTGGGTTAGTTCCACTCGCCGTTCCCGTTGCCGTGTTCGGGCTGGCTCTCATCGGGCTGAAAAACTGGGGCCTCGGAGGATCCTTCGGCGGTTCGGCGCGCAAGTCGCCCGGACAGAAGTCGCATATCCGCACCGAGGCGCTGGAAATGGAGCTCGACCATGATAGCGGTCGCATGGAGGGAAACTGCCTGAAGGGCAGGTTTGCCGGCCGCGCTCTCTCGAGCTTGAGCGAGGCCGAACTCCTGGCGTTGCTGCACGAAATGCGCGCCCATGACGTCCAGGAGGCGGCGCTGCTCGAGGCGTATCTCGATCGGCGCATGGCGGGGTGGCGCGAGCAGGACGCGCATGCGGGTACGAGCGAAGGGCCGCGCGGACGAAGCCTCCGGCCGGGGCGCATGAGCGTCGAGGAGGCCTATGCGGTGCTCGGGCTCGAAGCGGAGGCGAGCCCAGAGGCCATCCGCGACGCGCATCGGCGGCTGATGAAGAAGATGCACCCGGACCAAGGCGGCTCAACCTATCTCGCGGCCAGGATCAATGAGGCCAAGGAAGTGCTGCTCGGCCGCAAGCGATCCTCGGGCCAGCCCTAATTGGCCCGCATCACCACGCAGTCTAGCGCCATGTGCTTGAGCGTGACGCAGGTGTTCTTGGCGTCGTCCTGCGAAAAGCCTGCGAAGCGCGCGCGGTACCATTGCGTGTCGTTCTTGCGGAAGGAGAGGGTGACGGCCTGATGGCCGTCGAGCACCTTGGCGGCGCGGCCCTGCACCTCGCCGAGCCGGCTCGTAGCCTCGGCCTCGGACGTGAAGGCTCCGACCTGAACGTGGAATGGTCCAACGCCCGTCCCGCCGCTATTACCGCCAGGGACGGGCGTCGACGCCCCTGCGGTGGTGCTTACTGGGACAGGCTGCGGCGCGGCGCGGGCGATCGGCTGGAAACTCGGTTGCGCGGCGCTGGGCGACTGATTGGCGCTTGGCAGGGTTACCCCCGGTCCTGCGCTGGCAAAGGCGAAGTCCGATTTGGTCGCGACGAGTAGTGCTGCCGGTAACGTCGGCTTCTCCAGGGCCACCAAGGACGGCGCCGAAGGCGCGCCGACCAGCGCCAGCGGCAAGTGCCTGTCGAGGAGGCCACGCATGGCCGCATCGCGCTGGCTACCGGTTCTGCCGCCCAAGACCACGGCGATCAGATGTTTGTCGTCGCGGTGCACCGAGGCGCAAAGGTTGTAGCCGCTCGCCCGCGTATAGCCCGTCTTGATCCCATCGGTGCCCCGATAGCTGAACAGGAGGTGGTTGTGGTTCCGGAAGTTGCGACCGTGGTAGACGAAGTATTTCGCCGAGAAGACCGAATAATATTCGGGGAAGTCGCGGATCAGGTGTTGCGACAACATGGCCATGTCGCGCGCCGTTGTGACTTGCTCCGGATTGGGCAGGCCGGAGGCATTGCGGAAGGTGGTGCCGGTCATGCCGAGCGAGCGTGCCTTCGCCGTCATTACCCGGGCGAAATTCTCTTCCGTGCCGCCGATGTTCTCGGCGATGGTCACGGCGGCGTCATTGGCGGATTGGGTGACGAGAGCCTTGATGGCATCGGCCGCGCTAATGGTCTCGCCGGGCTTCAATCCAAGCTTGGTCGGCGCCTGGCTCGCGGCGTAAGGCGTCACCACCAGCTCCGAATCGGGGTTGATCGAGCCTGCGCGCAAATAGGAGAACAACACGTAGAGCGTCATCATCTTGGTCAGCGACGCCGGACCACGTGGCGCGTCGGGGTCCTGGGCGTAGAGGATGTGGCCCCCATTCATGTCCACGACGATGGCGGAGGCGACCGCCGGTGTGCTGCCTGCGCGCAACCTCGACCTCGAGCGCGCATCGGCCTCGCTCAGGGGCGCCAGCGCGGTTGCGAGTGCAAGCAACAGCGCGAGCGCAACCCGTGCATAGGAAAGCGCCCAAGTATTAGGCTGACGGAAACGCAAATTCCCCAACGAAGGCCAGAGGCCTTCTCCCCCGCTAACGAAGCTTCCCTCGCGCTCGACGCGAGCCATGCGCGTTCCCCCGCGCATCCCCGCTGCATACCCCGAGCTTGGCGTGATATCGGGGCGTCAACGCGACTCGAACGAGGCTAAAATCCGGCGATTGCAAAAGAGTTAAGCTCCGGAAACGAAATCTATTGTGCAGTGCAAAATTTTCATTGACCTTAATTGTGCAATGCATATATATCCATTCGCGTGTGCAACACATCGCCGCGTGGCGGTCTACTAAGAGGGTTTCCGATGCTCAAAGGTTTCGAAGAGTTCCAGAAAGTAGGCAAAGACGGCCTTGATGCGGCCGTCCGTTCGTTCGGTGAGGTCAACAAGAGTTTCCAGGCCATTGCCGCTGAGTACACCGACTTTTCCAAGAAGGCGTTTGAGGATTCGACCCGCGCCTTCGAGCAGCTGATCGGAGCGAAGTCGATCGAGCAGGCGATTGAGATCCAGTCCCAGTATGCCAAAAAGGTTTACGACACCTACGTCGCCGAGATGTCCAAGCTGGGCGAGATGTATGTCGGCCTGGCCAAGGATGCTTATAAGCCGGTCGAGGTTGCCTTCACGAAGAAGGTCGCCTGACGCGCCGCGTCAAGCTCCACCTTTCCACGGAAAAGCCCGGGGTCAGACGCCCGGGCTTTTTTTTTGCCGTTTTCCTGTCAGCAACTCCCACTATGTTATCTAGGGATCGGGCGAGCCCGTTTGCCGTGCCCGGCGCGAGGCCGCTAGAATGGGTCAGGATAGTCGGGACGATCGATTGCGTATCTTGGCAAATGCAACACGCAACGCCACATAGGGGTTGACGATGGCGCGAAACGGCGACACTCGCCGGGGCGACGAGGCCGGCACCCATATCATCACCAAGACGCGCGCGAAGACGAAGCGCCCGAGCCTGTACAAGGTGCTGCTTCTCAACGATGACTACACGCCGATGGATTTTGTCGTGTACGTGCTCGAGCGCTTCTTCAATAAGGCGCAGGAAGAGGCGACCCGGATCATGCTGCACGTACACCAGAAGGGCGTCGGCATCTGTGGAGTCTACACTTTTGAGGTGGCGGAGACTAAAGTGGCACAAGTGACGAGCTTCGCGCGGCAGCACGAGCATCCGCTACAATGCACGATGGAGAAAGAGTGAGGGTCTAAGTGGCTTCGTTTTCGACCAGTCTCGAGCAGGCCTTAAGGCGCGCGCTGCAATACGCCAACGAGCGTAGCCACGAATATGCCACGCTCGAGCATCTGCTTTTGTCCCTGATCGACGACCGCGACGCCGCGGCGGTGATGCGCGCCTGCGAGGTCGATCTCGATCTGTTGAAGGACAAGCTCACCGGCTATATCGACAGCGAGCTGTCGGGGCTCGTGCTCGACACTCATGGCGACGCGCAGCCCACGGCGGGCTTTCAGCGCGTCATCCACCGTGCCGTGGCCCATGTGCAGTCATCGGGCCGCGAGGAGGTGACGGGGGCAAATGTGCTCGTCGCCATCTTCGCCGAGCGGGAGAGCCATGCCGCCTTCTTCCTGCAAGAGCAGCACATGACCCGCTTCGATGCGGTGAACTATATCAGCCACGGCATCGCCAAGCGGGCTGGGATGTCGGAGCCGCGCGCCGTGCGCGGCGTCGACGAGGACGCGGCCACCGTCGAAGGCGGCGACGAAAAGAAGCGCGGCGCCGATGCGCTCGAGGTTTACTGCATCAACCTCAATCAGAAGGCGCGCGCCGGGCGCATCGATCCCCTGATCGGGCGCGGACAGGAGATCGCGCGGACCATCCAGGTGCTGTGCCGGCGGCAGAAGAACAACCCGTTGTTCGTGGGCGATCCCGGCGTCGGCAAGACGGCCATTGCCGAGGGGCTGGCGCGCCGCATCGTCATGGGCGATGTGCCGGACGTGCTGTCCGATTCGACGATTTTCCAGCTTGATATGGGCGCGCTTTTGGCGGGCACCCGCTACCGCGGCGATTTCGAGGAGCGGCTCAAGGCCGTGATGCGCGAGATCGAGAACTATCCCGGCGCTATCATGTTCATCGACGAGATCCACACCGTGATCGGCGCGGGCGCCACTTCGGGCGGCGCCATGGACGCGTCCAACCTGCTCAAGCCGGCGCTGCAGTCAGGCACTCTCCGCTGCATCGGCTCGACCACCTACAAGGAATATCGCCAGCATTTCGAGAAGGACCGCGCGCTCGTGCGGCGGTTCCAGAAGATCGACGTGAACGAGCCTTCCGTACCCGATGCGATCGAGATTCTGAAAGGGCTGAAGCCTTATTTCGAGGACTTCCACCGGGTCCGCTATACGAGCCAGGCGATCAAGTCGGCGGTCGAGCTGTCGGCCAAGTACATCCACGACCGCAAGCTCCCCGACAAGGCGATCGACGTGATCGACGAGACGGGCGCCTCGCAGATGTTGCTGCCGGAGCGGCAGCGGCGGAAGACCATCGGGGTGAAAGAGGTGGAATCCACCATCGCCACCATGGCCCGGATCCCGCCCAAGACTGTGTCGAAGTCCGACGCCGAGGTGCTGCGCGCCATCGATCAGGATTTGAAGCGGGTCGTGTTCGGCCAGGACAAGGCGATCGAGGCGCTGGCCGCCGCCATCAAGCTCTCCCGCGCCGGTTTGCGCGAGCCGGAGAAGCCAATCGGCTGCTACATGTTCTCCGGGCCCACCGGCGTCGGCAAGACCGAGGTCGCCCGGCAGCTTGCGTTACTGCTCGGCGTCGAGCTGCTTCGCTTCGATATGTCGGAATATATGGAGCGCCATACAGTCTCGCGGCTGATCGGTGCGCCGCCCGGCTATGTTGGCTTCGACCAGGGCGGCCTGCTCACCGACGGCGTGGACCAGCATCCTCACTGCGTGCTCCTGCTCGATGAGATCGAGAAGGCGCATCCGGACCTGTTCAACATCCTGTTGCAGGTAATGGATCACGGCAAGCTTACCGATCACAACGGCAAGCGGGTCGACTTCCAGAATGTGATTCTCATCATGACTACCAATGCGGGCGCCTCGGATCTTGCCAAGGCGGCCATTGGCTTCAACCGGTCGAAGCGCGAGGGCGACGACGAGGAAGCGATCACGCGCATGTTCTCGCCGGAGTTCCGCAACCGGCTCGACGCGGTGATCGCCTTCGCCAATCTTCCGCCCGAGGTCATTGCCAAGGTGGTGGAGAAGTTCGTGTTCCAGCTGGAGGCCCAGCTAGACGACCGCAACATCACCATCGAGCTCACGCCGGAAGCCAACAACTGGCTCGCCGTGCGCGGCTATGACGACAAGTTCGGCGCCCGGCCGCTGGCGCGCGTCATTCAGGAGCACATCAAGAAGCCGCTCGCCGAGGAGATCCTGTTCGGAAAGCTCAAGGAGGGCGGGATCGTGCGGGTGCTGGTGGAGCAGAAGGACGGCGCCGATGTTCTGGGCTTCGAGTATCTGAAGCCAGACACGCCGATCAAGCCGCGTGACCCTGAGGACATCGAGCCTGCCGACTTCGAACCCGATCAGGGGGGAGGGGCCAAGGTCAAGGCCAAGCGGGGGAGTGCGCGCCGTAGCGCGGGCCCGCGCGCCGCTAAGCGCAAGGCAGGTTCAAGCCCCGTGCCGAAAGTGCCGCTCGGGTCGCGCTAGCGTCGGTTCAACCCCTAGTTCGACGAGAGCGTCTTCCGGATCTTCTCCGCCGTGGCGGCAAGGTCCCGCTGGTCGGCCATCTGCCCGGTATGCGACTTGAGCGGCACGCCTTCCTTTACGGGCACGATGTGAACGTGCAGGTGGAACACGGTCTGGCCGGCGACCGCGCCATTGAACTGCTGGATCAGCACCCCTTGCGCCCCCACCGCGTCGCGGATTTTCGGCGCAAGCTTCTGCACCACGCTCATCACCTTGGCGAGTGCTACCGGGGAGATGTCGAACAGGTCACGGGCTTGCGTCTTGGTTACCACGAGCGCGTGGCCCTCGCTGCGCGGCATGATGTCGAGGAAGACGAGGGTGTCGTCGTCCTCGTGCAGCTTGTGGCAGGGGATCTCGCCCTTCAGCACCTTGGCGAAGACGTTGCTCGGGTCATAGGCCATTGCGCATCCCTCGCTGCCACTTTTCTTGAGTCATTTCGAGTCCCTAGCGGCGCAAGGTCAACCCGAAAATCCGGGCGAATCCCCTTTCTGGCCTTACGCCCAGCTTGCCTCATTCGGTTCATTGATTCCTGTCAAAGCTAAGACGGGCGTCCTCGGCTAGCTGAGAGGGGACGCGCGGTCCCCCTCACGCACCCTATCAAGGAGAGTTCCATGTCCATGCTGAAAGTGATCGAGGTTCTGGCCGAGTCGGACAAAAGCTGGGAAGACGCTGCCCAGACGGCCGTGACTCGGGCGAACGAGACCGTGCGCGACGTCCGCTCCATCTATATCAAGAACATGGAAGCCACGGTCGAAAATGGAAAGATCAAGAAGTATCGCATTAACGGCAAAATCTCGTTTGTGCTTGGGGGGTAGCAACGAAGCGGGGAAGGCAGGAAGCACTGGCCTTCCAGCGCTCGCGCGTCCCTATTCCATGCCCCCGTGTCGGAACGGGGACTCCCCAGCAAGCAGAGCGGTTTCCTGCGCCACGGCGAAGCGCTCGCGCTCGAGATAGTCGGCAACGGCGCGTCTGAGCGCCAGGTCGGTGATGTAATGGGCACTATAGGTGGGTACCGGCAGATAGCCGCGGGCGAGCTTGTGTGCCCCTTGTGCGCCGGCCTCGACGCGGCCGAGCTTGTGCTGGATGGCGTAGTCGATGGCCTGGTAGTAGCAGACCTCGAAATGCAGGCATGGGTGCTCCTCGGTGGTGCCCCAGTAGCGACCATAGAGGGCGTCGGCGCCGATGAAGTTGAGCGCGCCGGCGATTGCGTGCCCCGCCCGCTTGGCCAGCACGAGCAGAATCTGATCGGACATCGTCTCGCCGAGCCGGCTGAAACACTCGCGGTTGAGATAGGGCGCGCCCCATTTGCGCGCGCCCGTGTCCATATAGAAGGCAAAGAAGGCGTCCCAATGGGCCTCGGTGAGGTCGCTCCCCGTTACCCACTCGATCTCAATCCCATCTCCAAGCGCGTCGCGGCGTTCCTTGCGGATCGCCTTCCGCTTGCGTGAGGCGAGCGCCGCCAGAAAATCCTCGAAGCTGGAATAGCTCTTGTTCCGCCAATGGAACTGCTGGTCGGTGCGCTGGAGCAGGCCGAGCCTGCCGGCGAGCTGCCACTCGGGCTCGGTGAGGAAGGTGACGTGGAGGGACGACACCCCTGATTGCTCGGTCAGCGTGGTCGCCGCCTTGAGCAGGATAGCTTCGCGCTCGGCGGTGTCGGAGCCCGGGCGGACGAGTAAACGCCTGCCGGTGACAGGCGTGAAGGGAATGGCGGCCTGCAGCTTCGGATAGTAGCGCCCTCCGGCGCGTTCATAGGCATCGGCCCAACCGTGATCGAAGACATACTCCCCGTAGGAATGGGCCTTCAGATAGCAGGGCATCGCGCCCACGAGCCGCCCCTGGCCGCCCTCGAGCAGGAGGTGGCGCGGCAGCCAGCCAGTTTCCTGCGACGCTGAGCCGCTTCCTTCCAGCGCGGCGAGAAAGGCATGTGTGATGAACGGATTTTCTGGGCGGTTTGAGGCCATTTGCGCATTGCTGCCGTGCGCGCAGGCGTCCCAGTCGGAAGCCGGCACATCGGCGATGCGGGAGACGACACGCACCACGGCATTTTCGATATCGCCCATGCCTTAAGGCACCACTCCTTCGAAGAGCATCGCGTCCGCATAGCGCACGGCGCGCGCCCGCTCGGCCTCGTTGCGCACCGTCCAGGCGAGCAGCGGCAGGCCGAGCACGCGCTGCGCGATCGCCGGGGCGAGCGCGGGCAGAGCATTGATATCGTAGGCGATGAAGTGGGGCCGCGCGATGGCAGAGGTCAGCAATTGGCGCATGGCGAAGCGCTGCAAAGTGGTGAGGTGCGACCAATAGTGCGGATCCTGGAAGCGCTCGGAGACGAGGCCACATGGCAGCGAAGGCGCGCATGCCCGAAAGGCCGCCACGCAGCGGGGATCGAACGACATGACCGCAACGTGCCCGGTATAGCCGGTAAGCTCCTTGGCGATATTGGCCTCGAAACGGCGATCGTCGCCCCAGGTGCTCTTGACCTCGAGCAGGAGCGGCACGCGGCCACGGACGAGCGCGAGGAGATCATGCAGCGACAGGATATGATCGTCGCTGTCCTTGAGCGGGATCGTGCAGAGCTCCGCAGCGCTCCGTCCCGCGACGGCGCCCGTTTCGGACGTCAGGCGGTCGAGTGTCCGGTCGTGAAAGACGATGGCCTTGCGGTCGGCGGTGCATTGAAGATCGACCTCGACGGCATAGTCGCGCGCGATCGCTGCCTCTACCGAAGAAGCGCTGTTCTCGATGATGCCGCTGGCAGCCTCGTGGAGGCCACGATGGGCGACCGGCCGCTTCAACCAGTCCAGCCTGTGCATGGGGTCTGCGCTATTCAACCGCGAAGATGGCATCGATTTCGACCGCGGCACCCAAGGGAAGGCTCGCGCAGCCGACGGCGATGCGGGTGTGGCAGCCTTTCTCGCCCATGATCTCGACTATCAGGTTCGACGCGCCGTTGATCACCTTGGGGTGGTCGACGAAATCGGGGCTCGTATTGACGTAGCCATTGAGGCGGAGGCATTGCACGATGCGGTCCAGGTCGCGTAGGGCCGCCTTAGCCTGGGCGAGCACATTGAGCAGGCAAAGTCTCGCGGCCGCTTCGCCCTGTTCCAGAGTGAGATCGGCGCCGAGCTTGCCCGCCACCGCGACTTGGCCGCCTTGCATCGGCAACTGGCCGGACACGAAAAGCCGCCCGTCGAGATGGAGAAATGGCACGTAATTGGCGAGCGGCGCCGCCACGTCCGGCAACACGAGATCAAGTGCCCTCAGGCGTGCTTCGACCTCTCCCGCCATGTGACCTCCGGTTGCACCGTCAGATGCCCCTGGGCAAGCCCGGCCGACCATCGAGGAAATCCGCGGCCTGCGCAAGCTGCGCTTGCGCTTGCCCTTGTCGTGCTTGCCGGTTGGTGCGAGAAATCCTGCTGCCCGTGCGGGTGCAGGCGTGAGGTCATTGCAGTGGTCGTGGCGGACAGGGTCATGGTGGGCAAAAGACTGGTGTTGGCGCTCGCCGTCGCAGCCCTGCTTGGGGCGGCCTTTACCGGCCGCGCCGAGGCGCTCGCGGCGAAGGAGCCCACAAGGCTCGTTGCCCACCGCGCCGTCTATGAGATGAGCCTCGACGACGCCCGCCAGGCGACGGGCATCACCGGCATTGATGGGCGCATGGTGTTCGAGTTCTCGGGCTCCGAATGCGACGGCTACACCCTCAATATGCGCATGGTTACTCAGATGACCGACTCGCAAGGGCAGGCCAACCTGACCGACCTCCGGTCCTCGACCTGGGAGCAGGGCAACGGCCAGAAATTCCGCTTCCAATCGGCGCAATATCTCAACGACAAGCTTGGCGACGTGACCATGGGTCGCGCGGTGCGCGAAATGCCCGATGCAAAGGTCAAGGTCAATGTCAGCCAGCCCGCCCGCGCGGAGCTCAATCTCTCCGGCCAGGTGTTGTTCCCGACGCAACATAGCATCGCCTTGATCGATGCGGCGCAGTCCGGCCAGAGCGTGCTGCAGGCCCAGATCTATGACGGCTCCGAGAAGGGGCAGAAGGTTTATGACACCACGGCGTTTATCGGTAAGCCAATCCCGCCCGGGGCCGACCCCAAGATCGAGGCGATTGCCAAGGACAAGGGGCTAAGCGAGCTCGTCTCCTGGCCCGTGTCGATCGGCTATTTCGAGGCCAAGGGCGGGGATCTGACGCCGAGCTATCAAATCGATTTTCGCCTCTATGCCAATGGCGTGAGCCGCGAGCTGCTGATAGATTATGGCGACTTCTCGATCCACGGCACCTTAAGCTCACTCGAATATCTCAAAGCCGAGGCCTGCCATTAGAGAGGGCGTCCCGGGGCCCTGGAGCGCAGAGTAGGGGGTGCCATGAGGCACCCCCGGCTTGGCGCCTGCGGTTGTTGGCTAGGGCCGAAAATTCCCGATTTTCCACCAGCTTTGCCGCCTCTCTAAAGAGTTTGGTTACGCCTTTGCGGTGAGATTGCCGCTTCCTAAGAAGAGGGAGCCGTCACAATGTTTTGGAGGCCCGGGCCGGCCCGCAGCGCCATGGCGTATCGTCGCGAGATCGTTCACCATGGCTTGAGCGAGTCGCCGGGACCACGGCCTATGAGCAAGACCGTTCTCATCGTCGAGGACAACGAGCTGAACATGAAGCTGTTTCATGATCTGCTCGATGCCCATGGCTACAAGACGCTGCAGACGCGGAACGGCATGGAGGCCTTGTCCCTGGCCCGCGAGCATCACCCCGATCTCATTCTGATGGATATCCAGCTGCCGGAGGTGTCGGGCCTCGAGGTGACCAAATGGCTGAAGGAGGACGATCAGCTGCGGCAGATTCCCGTCGTTGCCGTCACCGCCTTCGCCATGAAGGGCGATGAGGAACGCATCCGCGAGGGTGGCTGTGAGGCCTACATCTCCAAACCGATCTCGGTGACGATGTTCCTCGACACGGTCAAGCAGTTCATCGGCGAGGCACTGTAAGTCAAATGACGGCCCGGGTCCTCGTCGTTGATGACGTCGACACCAACGTCAAGCTGCTCGAAGCGCGGCTCACGGCGGACTATTTCGAGGTTCGTACCGCCCATAGCGGGCCAGAAGCACTGCATATCTGCGCGCGGGAGCGCGCCGACGTCGTGTTGCTCGACGTGATGATGCCCGGCATGGACGGATTTGAGGTCTGCCGGCGGCTGAAGGCCGAGTCGCGCTCACAGCACATGCCGGTGATCATGATCACCGCTCTCGATCAGCCGTCGGACAAGGTCAAGGGGCTGGAGGCTGGCGCCGACGACTTCCTCACCAAGCCGGTCGACGATCTTGCGTTGATTACCCGGGTCAAGAACCTCGCGCGGCTCAAGATGTTGACCGACGAGATGCTCATGCGTGCCTCGACGGAAGAACAGATGGGCTTTGCCGCGGGCATGAGCGTCAGGCTCGATCAGCTCGCGCAAGGCGGCCGCATTCTGCTCGTGGAGGACCGCAACCGCTCCGCCGAGCGCATCGTGAATGCGCTCAGACCCACTTATGCCGTGGCGCGGGAGACCGATCCTGCCCGCGCCCTCCTGCGCTTGCCGGACGGAAATTTCGACCTGATGATCGTCAGCCTCAACCTCGACCATGCCGACGGTTTGCGGCTGTGCTCGCAGGTGCGCTCGCTCGACCGGACGCGGCACCTGCCGATCCTGATCATGGTTGAGCCGGGCGACGATGCCCGTTTGCTCCGGGGCCTCGACATGGGGGTGAATGACTATATCGTGCGGCCGGTCGATCCGAACGAGCTGCTCGCCCGGGTGCGCACTCAGATCAAGCGGAAGCGCTACACCGACTATCTTCGTGCGCGTCTCGAGCAGACGGTCGAGATGGCGATCCTCGATCCGCTGACCGACCTGCACAATAGGCGGTACATGACGAGCCACCTCAAGACGCTGTTCGAGGATGCCTCGCAGAGCGGCAAACCGCTTTCGGTGCTCGTGCTCGACATCGATCATTTCAAGGTGGTCAACGACAGCCACGGTCATGCCGCCGGCGACTCGGTGTTGCGGGAGTTCGCATCCCGCCTACGCCGCAACATTCGCGGCATCGACCTCGCCTGCCGGCTCGGCGGTGAGGAGTTCGTCGTGGTGATGCCCGAAACCGACCTCGCCAAGGCCTATCACGTTGGCGAGCGGTTGCGCCAATGCATTGCCATGGCGCCGTTCTATGCCGGCGAGACTGTCGGTACGCTCAAGGTGACGGCCAGCGTCGGCGTGGCGACGCTGGAATTTGCCGACGACACGCCCGATGTACTTCTACAGCGTGCGGATCAGGCGCTGTATTGCGCCAAACGCGACGGGCGCAATCGGGTGGTCTCCGACGCCGCCTAGAGACTCCCGCCGCAGGACTGATCCAGGCTACTCCGCGTCCCTGAAGTTAGGCGCTCGACTTGATATGGTTACTGAAGCCTTCATGTTAAGGCTTTACAATACCTAACATTTTATCATATTAAGCACTATAGGAAATTTGGTCTCGGCCATTGACCGGCTGCGCTAAGATTTGACCTTCCGCAGACGGATTTGGTCCTTTGGGGTAAAGTATGGGGTGAGGGGGCGATTCGGGAAACTATCCCTTTCCGATGCGGTCTCCTAATCGAACCCTTTCAAGAGATAACCCTGCGGAGTGCTCAGGTCCGCCGCATCTCCTGGGTCCGTAGGGTTCGGCCGGCCGGAGCGTGGTTTGAGTGGCCTCCTCGTTAGCGCCACGTTTCGGCCGGCCACCCGGGTCAAAACACCATTGGTCTTTGACCTGTGAGGCCAGTCCCGCATCCCATGTTGGATCCCCGCTAAATCCCGGGGAGTGGGCTCGGCTGTGGCGGCGCGACGCCGCAATCTCGCATGCACTATTTGATCTTCGCTTCCTTGAATTCGACGTGCTTGCGCGCGACCGGATCGTATTTCTTGAACACGAGCTTCTCGGTCTGGTTCCGCGGGTTCTTCTTGGTGACGTAGTAATAGCCCGTGCCTGCGCTGCTCACGAGCTTGATCTTCTGACTGACCGGCTTTGCCATGGCGTCCTTGGTGGAGGTGATCCAAAATCGAGCGAACCCTACTCGCTGCCAAGGGGAAGTCAAGGCCAGGGGGCGGCCACCGGCGCGTCCCGCCGCGGGTGCGGGGTGTTAGTGGTGCTTGGGAGAATTATCGAAGCTCTCGATCGTTTCTTCCTTGGCGTTCGGATCGAAACCGTGCATGCGCAGCGCCCATTGCAGGCCGACGAGCGCACCCTTGACGGCAGGCAGCAGTAGAAGCGCGAGAGCCACGGTCAGCGGCAGCCAGAGCATCATGTGAACCCAGAGCGGCGGCCGGTAGGTCATCTCGACCAGGAGCACGAGGCTCACGACGATATGCCCGACTATCACGATGGTGAAATAAGGAGGGGCATCGTCGGCGCGGTGGTGATGCAACTCCTCGCCGCAAGCGGGGCAGCTGTCGGCGACTTTCAGATAGCGCCGGAACATGGCGCCTGAGCCGCAGGCCGGGCATTTGAGGCGCGCGCCGCGGAGGAGCGAGTGGAGGATGGGCCGCTCATCCGCCGTCCGGCTTGGCCGATAGACCTCGGCAGGGTGGTTCGTCTGCGGCATGCTTACTCCTCGCTGGCCTACCCGCGTGCTTGATCGCAACGCCTGGAGGCGTGTTCGGTCCTTGTCAACTTAGCGGCGCCCGCGGGGGCGGCCATGGCGCGCGGCTTGCGGCCGTCCCCGATAGCGCGCACCGCGCGGCTTGGGCTTCACGCCGATCAGGCGTCCCTCGCTCAACATCTCGAATTTGAGCGCGCCCGCGCTTGGGATGGCCTCGACCAGGCGAACCTCGACGGGATCGCCGAGCTGGTAGGCCGTTCCGGTGTCCTCGCCCACCAGCGCTTGGCGCACCTCGTCATGATAGTAGAACTCGTTACCGATCGAGGAGGCCGGCACGAAGCCGTCGGCGCCGGTCTCGGCGAGCCGCACGAAGAGGCCGGTCCGCGTAAGGCCGGAGACGCGGGCCGGAAAGCTCGCGCCGATGCGGTCGGCGAGGTAGGCGGCAATTAAGCGGTCGGCCGTCTCCCGCTCCGCCAGCATGGCCCGGCGCTCGGTCGCCGAGATGCTTTCGGCGATTGCCGCGAGCTCGGACATCTCGGCGTCGGTCAATCCTCCATCACCGAGATCGAGCGCGCGGACGAGGGCACGATGCACGATCAGGTCGGCATAGCGGCGGATGGGCGAGGTGAAATGCGCATAGTGGCGGAGGTTGAGGCCGAAATGACCGAAATTGCTCGGGCTATACTCGGCCTGGGCCTGGCTCCTGAGCACGACCTCGCCCACAAGCTCGGCCGCCGGGCTGCCGCGTGTCTCGGCGAGGATGCGGTTGAACTGGGCGGGCTTCAGCTTGGTGCCCTTGGGCAGCTTCAAACCAAGCGTGGCCAGGAACTCCCCGAGCGCCGCCAACTTCTCCTTCGACGGCGTATCATGCACCCGATAGATCAGTGGCGTGCGCTTTGCTTCCAGCGTCTCCGCCGCCGCCACATTGGCCGCAATCATGAATTCTTCGATCAGGCGGTGGGCATCGAGGCGGGGAGGGCTCACCACACCCCTGACGCGGCCTGCTTCGTCGAGCAGGATCTTTCGCTCCGGCAAATCGAGCTCCAGCGGCCCGCGCTCGGCGCGCGCGCGTGCGAGGCTGCCATAGGCGCCCCATAAAGGCCTGAGCACGGGATCGAGCAGCGGTCCGGTCGCGTCGTCGGTGCGTCCATCGATGGCACCTTGCGCTTGGCTGTAGCTTAGGCTCGCCGCCGAGCGCATCAGGGCGCGGAAAAAGCGATGGCCCTTCTTCCGGCCGTGCTGGTCGAACACCATGCGTACGGCAATGCAGGCCCGCGCCTCGCTCTCCTTCAGCGAACATAGGTCGTTGGAGATGCGCTCGGGCAGCATCGGCACCACGCGGTCGGGGAAGTAGACCGAGTTGCCGCGGTTCCTCGCTTCCTTGTCGAGCGCGCTGCCGGGGCTGACGTAGACCGCGACGTCGGCGATGGCGACGATGACGACCCAACCTCCCTTGTTGTTCGGGTCGGGGTCGACTTCCGCGAAGACCGCATCGTCGTGGTCGCGCGCGTCGTGCGGATCGATGGTGACGAGGGGAAGGTGGCGCAGATCCTCCCGCCGCTTCAGGTCGGGCGCCTTGGCCGCATCGGCTTCCCTGAGGGCTGCGTCCGGGAACGTGTCGGGGATGCCATGGGCATGGACGGCGATCAGGCTCGTCGCGCGCTCGTCTTGCGGATTGCCGAGGCGGGCGGTGATGCGCGCGGTCTGCTGGCCAAAGCGCGAGGCGCTGGCAAGCTCGAAGCGGACGAGCTCGCCATTTTCGGCGTCCTCGGTTGCCCCCCGCGCCACGGGCCACTCTTTCAGCTGCTTGCGGTCGATGGGATCGATGACGCCGCCGCCTCCCGGCAGTGCGCGGAAAATGCCGAGCAGGTTGCGCATGGCCCTTGGCAGGCGCTTGATGACCCGTGCCTGGTAGGGGTAGTCGCCGCCCGATCCAAGCGGAGTGATCCGGGCCAGCACGCGGTCGCCGATGCCCGCGGCTGGGCCTGTCTCCCGTCTGTTCTCGGCCATCAGAATCTTGGGTGGAGGGCCGTGCTCTTCCGGCCAGGTGGCAGGCCGGGCGACGAACTCGCCATGAGTGTCGCGGGCCGTGATCTCGAGCACCGTGACCGATGGCAGCACGCCCGGCCGCTCGAGCTTCCGACGCGAGCCCGCAATCAGCCCGTCATCGGCCATGTCGCGCAAGAGCGCCTTCAGTGCCACGCGATCGCCACCCCTGACGCCGAAGGCGCGGGCGATCTCGCGCTTGCCCACTTGCGCGCTCGCGCCCTGCAGGAAGTCGATGATTTCTTGCCGGGACGGGAGCTTGCCCGCGGGCTCCGTGCGCGCAGCAGCCTTGGTCTTGGACACGAGTGGCTTGGCCACGTGTGGCTTGGCGGCGGGTGGCTTGGTCACGAGTGAGGGATCACAAGGCGGAAGCTTCAGCTCGCCGTCTCCTCGACGGGCTCTTTCTCTTTATTCCGTCTTACTCGTCTTACTCGTCTTCCGTGCTTTGTGCACGGGCTTCTTTGCCGGTCCCCTGGCGCTTCGTTCGGCGATCAGCTCGACCGCTTCGGCAAGGGTCACCTGCTCTGGATCGCGATCCTTGGGGACGGTGGCGTTGACCTTGCCATGCTTGACATAGGGCCCGTAGCGGCCGCTCAGCACCTCGATCTTCCCGCCAAGCTCCGGATGCTCGCCCAGCACCTTGATCACGGAGGCTCCGCGGCGGACTCTTCCCGCGGCCTTCTCGGCGAGCAGACTGACGGCGCGATTGATGCCGACCTCAAAGACCTCGGTGGTGGCCCCGAGGCTCGCATATTTGCCGTCATGCTGGACGTAGGGTCCGAAGCGGCCAAAGCCCGCCAGGATCGGCTTGCCGGTCTCCGGGTGCAGCCCTATTTCGCGTGGCAGTGACAGAAGCGCGAGGGCGGCGTCGAGTTCGAGGCTCTCCGGATCGGTCCCCTTGGGGATCGAGGCTCGCTTCGGCTTCTCCTTGCCGTTCTCGCCGAGCTGCACGTAAGGGCCGAAGCGTCCGGTGCGGAGCGTCACTTCAAGTCCGCTCGCGGGATCGGTACCGAGCGGCTTGCCCTCGCTGCCGATGGCGCTCCCCTTGTCGCCGGTATCGGCGAGCTGGCGGGTAAAGCGGCAGTCCGGATAGCTGGAGCAGCCGATGAAGGCGCCGTATTTGCCGATCTTGAGGCTGAGGCGTCCCGCGTTGCAGGATGGGCACGCGCGCGGATCGCCGCCGTCGCCCGTTCCTGGAAAGATATGCGGCTCGAGCATGTCGTTCAGGGCGTCGAGCACCTGGGTGATGCGAAGGTCGCCGATGTCGTTCACCGCGGTGATGAACTCGCGCCAGAAGTTCCGCAGCACGTCCTTCCATTCGAGATCGCCCGCAGAGATGCGGTCGAGCTTCTCCTCCAGGTCGGCGGTGAAATCGTACTCGACGTAGCGCTTGAAGAAGCTTTCGAGGAATGCCGTGACGAGCCTGCCCTTGTCTTCTGGTACCAGCCGCCTCTTGTCGATGCGCACATATTCGCGATCGCGGAGCACATTCAGCGTCGAGGCATAGGTGGAGGGCCGGCCGATGCCGAGCTCCTCCATCTTCTTGATCAGGGTCGCCTCGCTGTAGCGGGGCGGCGGCTCCGTGAAGTGCTGCTTGGCCTCGATCTTGCGGGCATCGAGGGTGTCACCCTTGGCGAGGATGGGGAGGCGGGTGCCGTCCTCGCCTTCGGCGCCGTCGCTGTCCTCTTCATAGAGTTTGAGGAACCCGTCGAAGCGGACGACCGAGCCCGTGGCGCGCAAGCGGTAGAGCTTGCCGTCATGGCCCTTGACCTCGATCTCGGCGGTGGTGCGCTCGATCTCGGCGCTCGCGGCCTGGCTCGCCAAGGTGCGCTGCCAGATGAGCTTGTAGAGCTTGGCGGCATCGGGTTCGAGATAGCGCGCGACCTTGTCTGGCTCCTTGGTGAAATCCGTGGGCCGGATCGCCTCGTGCGCCTCTTGCGCGTTCTTGGCCTTGGTCTCGTATTGTCGGGGCGAGGAGGGCACGTAGCAGTCCCCATACAGGTGCTCGACCGTGCGCCTCACCTGCGCGATCGCTTCGGGCACGATCTGCACGCCGTCGGTCCGCATATAGGTGATGAGACCCTCGGTCTCGCCGCCGAGTTCGACGCCTTCATAGAGCCGCTGCGCGAGCTGCATGGTCTGGCGGGGAGAGAAGCCGAGCTTCCAGGAGGCCTCCTGCTGCAGGGTCGAGGTGGTGAAGGGAGGAGCCGGGTTTCGCCGCTGCGACTTGCTCTCGATGCTGGTGACGGTGAAGCGCCCATTCTCGATTGCGGCCCTCAGGCGCTCGGCCGTCGCGGCATCGCCAATATCAAACTTCTCGAGCTTGTTGCCTTCAATGGCCGTGAGGCGCGCCGGGAAGGTCTCGGACTTGGCGGTCGCGAGCTCGGCAATGATCGACCAATATTCCTGGGCCTTGAACCGCTCGATCTCCAACTCGCGGTCGCAGACCAGTCTGAGGGCCACCGACTGCACCCGGCCCGCGGAGCGGGCACCGGGCAGCTTGCGCCACAGAACCGGGGAGAGGGTGAAGCCCACGAGGTAATCGAGCGCTCGGCGCGCCAAATAGGCATTTACCAAGGGACCGTCGATGGCGCGCGGATGACGCATGGCGTCGAGCACGGCCTCCTTGGTCACGGCGTTGAACACCACGCGCTCGACCTCGATCTTGTCCAAGGCGTTCTTGCGGTTGAGAATCTGGAACACGTGCCAGGAGATGGCTTCACCCTCGCGGTCGGGGTCGGTGGCGAGGATGAGCTTGCTCGCGCCCTTCAGCGCCTTGACGATCTCGTCCAGCCTTTTCGCCGCCTTGGGCTCCACGTCCCAATGCATCTCGAAATCCTTGTCGGGCAGCACCGACCCGTTCTTCGAGGGGAGGTCGCGCACATGGCCGTAGGAGGCCAGCACCCGGTAGCCCGAGCCGAGATACTTGTTGACGGTCTTTGCCTTTGCAGGCGATTCGACGATGACGATGTTCATTGAAACTTTCCTGGGCCGCGCGAAAGGCGTCGGGCTGTGAGGGCGGCCGCCGCCGCGACTCTACCCTCGTTCAGGGGCGAAAATGGTGTCTAGGGCACTCCATGTCAATTTTGGCACCACCTCAATTGACAACCTTTGGACGCATTTATCTAAGTAGCACAACTCAAAGTTGTTGGTGTTTAAGCATCTATGAGCGGAGCCTGCCGCTTGTGGTCACGCACTCAGGAGGCGGGGCTTGGCCAATGGCCGTTAGACAGATCGAAAGGCAGGTGCGCATATCGGCGCCCGACATCACGCACTTGCCGTGAGTTCGCCAGTTCCGGATGCGGAGGCCACGCGCCAGGAAGTCGCAGAATATATCGCGTCCATGCTCGATGGTCTCAAGGCGCTCGCCCAGGGCGCCCAGTTAACCTTCCTTGCTTATTTAATCGGTATCGCCGTCGAAGAAGCCCAGGAGGAGAAGTCTCGCCGGGTCGACAAGCGAGACGAGCTGCTGCCCATGGCCTTGCATCCGGCCGGCGAGGTCAGCTCAAGCAGTACGATATGTACGTCGCGGGCACCGAGGCCCGTGGTGCGGATGAGTTCGTCGATGTCGACGGGGCTCCGTCCAAGCGCGCTCACGATGCGCTCGGGCTCGTTCTGGCCGACATCGGGCAGGGGCTTGGGTGGCGCTTTCGTCGGAGGAGGCGGGCTCGACGGGCTCGGGCGGCCGTCCCAGAATTGGCGCGAGCGCTTCCACGATGTCGCGGGCGGAGGTGACGAGTCCCGCCCCCTGCTTGAGCAGGTCATTGGCGCCGGCCGAGCGCGGGTCGAGCGGGCTGCCCGGCACGGCAAAGACATCGCGTCCTTGCTCGCCCGCCAATCTCGCCGTGATCAACGAGCCCGAGCGCTGACTAGGCCGAGATGAGGCGGTTGCGGCGGGGGAAATCCTTGCCCCGTGGCGAAAATCCGGGAGGCCGCTCAGTCGCTCGCCGCCGGGGCTAGCTCCTGCTCTCGCCAATACGCGCCTCCTGCCCCTGCCTGAGGCGTCCGATATTTGCCGCGTGCCGCCAATAGAGCAGCAGCGTGAGCAGGAGGAACAGCGCCGCCAGCCGCCACAGGCCGAGCAGGGCGAGCAGGCACGGGACGCTTGCGCTCGCCACCAGCGCGGAAAGGGAGGAGTAGCGTGTCACGAGCGCCACCACGAGCCAGAGCGCGCAGAAGACGATGCCGAGAGGCCAATAAAGGCCGAGCAGCACACCGATATAGGTGGCAACCCCCTTGCCGCCGTGGAAGCCGAGCCAGACCGGAAACACATGACCGAGAAAGGCGCCCAGTCCCCCCAGCATGGCGCCATCGAGACCCCAATGCGAGCCGAGGAAGACCGCGGCGGTGCCTTTGAGGGCGTCGAGCATGAGGGTCAGCGCGGCCAGTCCCTTGTTGCCGGTCCGCAAGACGTTGGTCGCGCCGATATTGCCGGAGCCGATCTGGCGAAGGTCGCCCAGGCCCGCGAGCTTCGCCAGGATCAGGCCGACGGGGATGGAGCCCAGCAGGTAGCCGCCGGCCAAGGCGAGAGCGAGCCCGAGGAGAAGGCTGCCATTGGCCGCTAAGGACATCGACCGATCCCGTAAGACAAGCCTAACTGCCGCGATGATCAGCGTAGTTGTAGACGGTGTGCCCGGCAACGACGGTCATCAGCGGTCGGCCTTGCAGCCGCGCCTGATCGAAGGGCGTGTTTTTGGAGCGCGAGCGCAAGAGCTCAGGCTCCACGGTGAAGGGCGTATCGAGGTCGATGAGCACGAGATCGGCGGGCGCGCCCTTGGCGAGGCGTCCGCCCGGAAGGCCGAGCAGCTTGGCCGGATTGGCGGTGAGCGCCGCAAGCAGGGTGGCAAGACCCACCTCGCCATTGTGGTGCAGCCGCAAGGCGGCGGCGAGCAGGGTCTCGAGCCCCGCGGCGCCGTCGGCCGCCTCGGCAAAAGGCCGGCGCTTGCCATCGGCACCTCGCGGGTCGTGGGCCGATACGATGACGTCGATGTCGCCGCTCGCCACGCCCTCGACCATGGCCAGGCGGTCGTCCTCCGACCGCAGCGGCGGCTTCAATTTGAAGAAGGTCCGGTAAGGACCGATGTCGTTCTCATTGAGAGTGAGGTGATTGATGGAAACCCCGCAGGTGACGGGGAGGCCGCGCGCCTTGGCGGCGCGAATGCTTTCGAGCGAGGCCCGGCAGGAAATCTGGCCCGCGTGATAGCGGCTTTGCGTCAGCTCCACGAGGTGCAGGTCGCGCTCGAGCATGATGGTCTCGGCCGCGGCGGGGATGCCGCGAAGGCCGAGGCGGGAGGAGACCTCGCCTTCGTTCATGACGCCGTCCGCGGCGAGGGAAGGCTCCTCCAGCTGATGCACGATGAGTGCGCCAAAATCTTTGGCGTAGGCCAGCACATTGCGCATCACCTTGGCGTTGGCGAGGCTCGCCTTGCCGTTGGTGAAGGCGACCGCGCCGGCTTCGTGCAATAGGCCGATCTCGCTCATCTCTACGCCTAACAGTCCTTTGGTCATTGCCGCCATGGGGTGGACGTTGACCAATGCCGTGTCGCGCGCCCGCCGCAGGATGAAGTCGACCAGCGCCACGTCGTCGATGACGGGCTCGGTGTTGGGCATGCAGATGATGGTGGTAATGCCGCCCGCGGCCGCCGCCCGGCTCGCGCTGGCGAGGGTTTCCCGGTGCTCATGACCGGGCTCGCCGGCGAAGACCATCATGTCGATCAGGCCGGGCGCCAGCACATGGCCCCCGCAGTCGATGGGCAGCGCATCGCCGGTCGTACCCCCGCCGATATGGGCTCCGAGATCGGTGATCTTGCCGTCGGCAATGAGCACGCCCCCCGTTTGATCGAGACCGGAGGCGGGATCGATGAGCCGTGCATTGACGAAGGCGGCCGGACGAGCGGCGGTATCGCGATCCGGGCTTGCGGCTTGAATGGTCATCGGTTCGGCAGATGGCGGCCCAGCGCCTGGAGCACCGCCACGCGCACCGCCACGCCCATCTCCACCTGCTCGCGGATCGCGCTCCGCGGATCGTCGGCGACCGCGGAGTCAATCTCGACGCCCCGGTTCATCGGGCCTGGATGCATCACCATGGCGTCGGGCTTGGCGTGGGCGAGCTTGTCGTAGTCGAGGCCGAAGAAATGGAAATATTCCCGCTGGCTGGGGACGAGGCTCGACGACATGCGCTCGCGCTGGAGCCGCAGCATCATGACGACATCGGCGTCCTTGAGGCCCTCGCGCATCGATGAATGGACGTCGACGCCGAGCCGCTCGATACCCGGAGCGAGCAGGGTGGAGGGTGCCACGACGCGCACGCGGGCGCCGAGCGCATTGAGCAGGAGGATGTTGGATCGCGCCACGCGGGAATGCAGGATATCGCCGCAAATCGCGACAATAAGTCCGCTAATCCGACCTTTGTGACGGCGGATGGTGAGCGCGTCCAGGAGCGCCTGGGTCGGGTGCTCATGGCTGCCGTCGCCGGCATTGATCACCGAGCAATCGACCTTCTGGGCGAGCAGCTCGACGGCGCCGGCCGCATAGTGACGGACGACGAGAATGTCGGGGCGCATGGCATTGAGCGTCACCGCCGTGTCGATCAGGGTCTCGCCCTTTTGCACCGACGAGGTCCCGACCGACATGTTCATCACGTCGGCGCCGAGCCGCTTGCCCGCGAGTTCGAACGAGCTTTGCGTTCTGGTCGAGGCTTCAAAGAAGAGGTTGATCAGGGTGCGGCCGCGAAGGTCGTCGCGTTTCTTGGCCACTTGACGGCTCAAAGTAGCGGCCGCTTCCGACATATCGAGCAGCGAAATGATCTCGCCCCGCGAAAGGCCTTCGATTCCAAGAAGATGGCGGTGGGAAAAAGCGAGTTCGGTCGTTTCAGCCGCAATGCTCATTAAAGGGCACTGTATAGGCCCTGTTCGGGCAGGCGGCAAGCCCGGCAGCGCGAGCCGCGTGCGCCGGGCGACGTGCCATTGCTGACGAGCCGAGTCCCCAAAATTCGCGTTTTGCATTATCCCTCGTTTCGTCGTCCCGATTCCACGGGAGGACGTATCCAAAACGAGGAGGAAAGATGCGCAAGCTGGCGATTGTCCTGACTGCGCCGGTGGCGATGCTGTTCGCGGGACTTCTTGCTTGGAAGGCCCAGGCGGCGACCTCGACCAGTGCGGTCACCATCGGCGCCAAAGCTCAGACCACTCACCGATCGAGAACACTGCCTGCTACTTCTGGGGTCGCTTCTGTCCCCCAGGACGCCACTGGGTTTGTGGTCCGCGGGGGCGGTGCTGGTGCGCCCTTTGCTAGGTTGACCGGAGCGGCGCCCTGACCGCTACCCATGACTGTTTGCGGGGCCGCCCTAACGGGCGGCCTCGATTCCATCAGCAAGCGCCTGGGGTTTTGCCCGCGTCGCCCCCGAGATTTCAATAACTTACGGTTTACCAGCCCGCGCGAATCATCGAGAATCGCCCCGACCGGCGCAAACGGCGATCAGAGGGCGGCACCTGCATCATCGGATCGCTCTAGCGCGCACTTAGCTGCGGATGTGGGCGCTGGTTCGGCCAGGCGGAGGCTTAAGATCATGATGAGCTTACCTTTCGTGCTGTTTGCCTGCGGGCTCGGCGCGGCGTGGACGCAACAGCGCGGGGCCGCACTCGGCTTTTGGGTCGCGGGCGTGCTGATGCTGCTCGTGCTGTTCCGCATGCATGCAACGGATGTGCTGAACATCGCGCTTTGATGCGAGGGGAGGAATTGTGACCCCTGATCGGTCGCGTCTGCTTAACGCCCTTGGGCTCATGGCGATCGACACGGTGCTGGTGTTGGCGTTTGTCGATCAGCTCTGGTTCCGCGACATTCCTTGCGCTCTCTGCATCCTGCAACGCGCGGGATTTTTTGCGGCGGGGTTCGGGATCGCCCTCAATCTCGTCTCGGGCCCGCGCCCCAGTCATTACGGCCTCACCATCCTGGGTGCCACCGCGGGCGCCGCCGGGTCGGTGCGGCAGATCCTGCTGCATATCGTTCCCGGTTCGGGCGCTTACGGGAACGCGATCTTCGACCTGCACCTCTACACCTGGGCGCTCATCGCCTTTGCCCTGATCATTGCCGGCACCGCCGTCATGTTGCTGTTCGACCGTCAATTTGTGACGACGGAGTGGCAGGCCTTTCGCCCGCGCGTATTGCCGATCTCGGCCTTCATGGTATTTGCGGCGCTCGCGGTGGCAAATGTGTTCTCCACCCTGGCAATTTGCGGCGTCGGGCTCTGCCCCGAGATTCCCGACGGTTATCTCTTATTCAACGACAATCTCAGCCTAACTCTGCTGGGCCAGCCGCTTTAGCCGATCGAGCGCGCCTTGGAGGATATAGGCGGCGGCCATGCGGTCGATGACCTCGGCGCGGCGCTTGCGCGAAGTGTCGACCTCGATCAATTGCCGCTCCACGGCCGCGGTGGAGAACCGCTCGTCCCACAACACTATGGGCGTATCGATGTGCGCGCCGAGGTTGCGGACGAAGGCGCGGGTCGATTGCACGCGCCGCCCTTCTGATCCGTCGAGATGGAGAGGAAGCCCGATGACCAGCGCGCCCACCTGGTTCGTTTCAATGACCCGGCGAATAGCATTGGCGTCGTCAGTGAACTTGATCCGGTGCAGCGTCTCGTAGGGCGTGGCGATACTGCGACTCACGTCGGAGAGCGCCATGCCAATGGTCTTGGTGCCAAGATCGAGCCCGAGCAGCCTGGCGTTCGGCGCAAGCAGAGGGGGCAAGTCCTCGATGGCAATCAGGTGGTTGGTGGCGTGCGGGAGGGGCATGGTTGTCAGGCAGCTTTGCCTCTTATAGAGCTACGAAAAGCAAGCCAAGATAGGCAAATCAGCCAATGAAGATCACCTGGTTCGGCCATTCCTGCTTCCGCATCGACACGGGCACGTCGAGCATCCTGATCGATCCGTTCCTCACCGGCAACGCCACCTTCGAGGATACGGGACTTACGGTGCATGATGTGACGCGTGGCGTCACCCATGTGGCGCTCACCCATGGACATGATGATCATACCGGCGACGCGCTCGCCATCTGCAAGCAGACGGGAGCACATTTGTCTGCCGTGTTCGAGCTTGCCATGCACATGGCCGGCCTCGGTGTGGAGAAGGTCAATCCCGGGAACACGGGCGGTACTCTCTACGACGAGAACTTCGACCTCAGCTTTGTTCCGGCCTGGCACTCGTCCTCCACGACAATCGACGGGCGTGCGGTCTATCTCGGTGCCTGTTGCGGCCTTGTCATCGCCGCCCGTGAGGGCAAGACTCTCTACCACATGGGTGACACGGCAATTTTCTCCGACATGGGACTAATCAACGAGATTTATCGGCCGCAGATCGGCTGCGTGCCGATCGGCGACCGCTTCACCATGGGTGCCAAGACGGCGGCGCTGGCCTGCAAGCGCTATTTCCAGTTCGAAACCATCGTGCCCTGCCATTACGGGACGTTCCCGATGCTCGACCAGACCGCCGACAAATTCGTGGTGGAGATGGGGGGCAGTACCGTCCGTGTGCCCGAGGTCGGGGTCTCGTTCGAGGCCTGAATCGCCAGCCTCCAGGGCCGTCTTATCGGCGAGGGCCGGTCTGGAGTGCCTTGCGGCGGTTTGGTGGTAAACGAGCCAAGTTGATGCTGCTATGGCTCGGTGCTACTCCTGCAATCAGTCAAAGGGTTCAGAGTCTCTCCATGTCCGTTGATCGCGCCACCGTCCACCGCATCGCGCGGCTTGCCCGCATCGCCATTACCGAGGACGAGGCCAAGCGGCTCGAGAAGGAGCTGTCGGGCATCCTCGATTGGGTCGCTCAGCTCGACGAGATCGACACCAAGGGGGTCGAGCCCATGACGCGCGTCGTTGCCATGACCATGAAGCAGCGCAAGGACGAGGTGACCGACGGAAATTGCGCCGACGACATCCTCAAAAACGCGCCTGCCGTCGATGACCACTATTTCGTCGTGCCCAAGATTGTCGAATAGGAGAGCCGTCATGCGTCACACCGTTTTCGGCATAGTGGGGATTTGGCTCGTGAGTGCGGGTGCGGTCATGGCGCAAGGGCTGCCCGAGGGGACCTACGCCTCGAGCAAGGAGGGCTGCGCCAAGCTGGAGGCGAAGACGACGGCCGACCTCGGGGACGACTTCGATTTCTATGTCCTCACCGGCAAGGGCCTGATGGGTTACGAGCAGGCCTGCGATTTCGTCAATGTGTCCGCCCATAACGCGATGAGCTGGGTGGCGACCGCGTTTTGCGACGAACAGGGCTACACATATCCCGACCTGTTCTCGATTGCGCAGAAGGATGAGGGGACGCTCGCCGTCACCAGGCTCACCGACCTGACGCAGCAAGGCGCTCCCGAGACGTCTGACTCCGAGGCCTCGGAATCGGCGGATCAGGAGTCTTCGGGCGAGACCGGCGCCGCGAAGGAGCCCTTGGCTGGCGGGTCCCAAGACCAGGCGGCCGAAAACCAGGGGGCCTCGCAAGTGAGCGCCTATGTCCGCTGCCAGAACGTGAAGCAGTAGCGTTTTGACCGAGCTCATCGATCTATCCATCGCCGAGGCGCGCGAGGGGCTTAAGCGCAAGGAGTTCTCCGCGACCGAGCTTGCGCGCGCGCATCTTTCCGGCATTGAGGCTGCGAACGCGGCGCTTAACGCCTATGTGCTGCCGACCCCCGAACGCGCCCTCGAAATGGCGAAGGCGAGCGACAAGCGCCTCAAGCAGGGCGCGGCCGGTGCGCTGGAAGGTATTCCGCTCGGCATCAAGGATTTGTTCGCCACCAAGGGCGTGCGCACCACCGCTTGCTCGCATATCCTCGATGGCTTCACGCCTCCTTACGAGTTGACGGTCACCGCCAATCTCTGGGCGGCGGGGGCGGTGATGCTCGGCAAGCTCAACAATGACGAATTCGCCATGGGCTCCTCCAACGAAACGAGCTTCTACGGTCCGGTGGTCAATCCATGGCGGCGGAAAGGCTCGGGCGCCAAGCTCGTGCCCGGCGGGTCGTCGGGCGGCTCATCGGCGGCGGTGGCGGCGCGGCTCTGCATGGGGGCCACCGCGACCGACACGGGCGGCTCGATCCGCCAGCCCGCGGCGGTTACCGGCACCGTGGGCATCAAGCCGACGTACGGGCGCTGCTCTCGGTGGGGCATCGTCGCGTTTGCCTCCTCGCTCGACCAGGCGGGGCCGATCGCACGGACCGTGCGCGACGCGGCGATCCTCCTCGGCACGATGGCGAGCCACGACCCCAAGGACACGACGAGTGTCGACGCGTCCGTGCCGGACTATACGGCCGCAGTGGACAAGGGCGTGAAGGGCCTCGTCATCGGCATCCCCAAGGAATATCGAGTCGCCGGCATGGCGCCCGAGATCGAAGCGCTGTGGGAGCAGGGAGTGGCCTGGCTGAAGGCCGCCGGCGCCAAGATCAAGGAGGTAAGCCTGCCGCACACCAAATACGCGCTCCCGTCCTACTATATTGTCGCGCCGGCCGAAGCGTCGTCCAATCTCGCGCGCTATGACGGCGTACGCTACGGCTTGCGCCAGGAGGGACGCGACGTGATCTCCATGTATGAGAACACGAGGCGCGAGGGCTTTGGCGTGGAGGTGAAGCGGCGCATCCTGATCGGAACTTATGTGCTGTCGGCCGGGTATTACGACGCCTACTATCTCAAGGCACAGAAGCTCCGCACGCTGATCAAGCGCGACTTCGACCAGGCGTTCGAGAGCGTGGATGTGATCCTGACGCCGACCACGCCGTCGCCCGCCTTTGCCATCGGTGAGAAGTCGGGGGACCCGCTCGAGATGTATCTGAACGACATTTTCACAGTGACGGTGAACATGGCGGGACTGCCGGGGATGAGCGTGCCCGCCGGGCTGTCGTCGGAAGGGACGCCGCTCGGCTTGCAGCTCATCGGCCGGCCGTTCGACGAGGAGACGCTGTTCCGCACGGCGCGGGTGATCGAGGACGCGGCAGGGCCACTGGCCAAGCCGCAGGATTGGTGGAGCAAGGCCGCATGAATGACAGAGCCGACAAGCCGGGACGCCTGAACGTCTCGTCGGGCAGCCCCTACGAGCCCGTCGTCGGCTTCTCGCGCGCGTTGCGCGTGGGCAACATCGTCGCCGTGGGCGGCACCACGGCCGGTTCCGGCGGCAAGATGGTCGGCATCGGCGATCCCGCGGCGCAGGCCCGAGCCATCCTCGAGATCATTGCCAAGGCGCTTGCAGATGCCGGCGCCCGTCTTGAGGACGTGATCCGCACACGCATCTATCTGACCGACATCGATCATTGGGAGGCGGTCGGCCGCGTGCATGTCGAAGTCTTTGGCGAGATCCGGCCCGCCAGTAGCATTTTGCAGGTCACACGTTTTATCAATCCCGACTGGCTGGTCGAGATCGAGGCGGACGCGGTCGTGTCGGACGCAAGGAGTTAGGGGGCGAAGGCCATGGTGCCACGCGAGGCCAAGGACTGTTCGAACATGGAAGAGGTGCGGGCTGAGATCGACCGCATCGACAGTGCTCTGGTGGACCTAATTGGTGAGCGCTTCACCTTCGTCGACCGCGCCTGGCAGCTCAAGAACTCGCCCGCGGAGGCGTGGGTGCCATGGCGCATCCAGCAGGTGATCGATCGGGTGAAGGCCCGTGCGGCGGAGAAGCGTTTGCCGCCGGAGCTCGTCGAGGCGCTGTGGCGGCAGATGATTGGCTGGTTCATCCAATATGAGGAGGAGCGGCTCCGTCAGAGCGAGTCTGGGGAGGGGTCTTAACTGCCGTATTGCCTATGGACGCGAAATCCGAAAAGAACAACCTGATCGAAGGCGAGACCGGCCCATGGGAGGTGGTGATCGGCATGGAGGTACATGCGCAAGTCACCTCCAAGGCGAAGTTGTTCTCCGGTGCCTCGGCTGCCTTTGGCGGCGAGCCCAACGCCCGTGTGAGCCTGGTGGACGCCGCCATGCCCGGCATGCTGCCGGTCATCAACGAGGAATGCATCGCACAAGCTGTTCGCACTGGGCTTGGGCTCAGGGCGCAGATCAACCTGACGTCCGTGTTCGACCGCAAGAACTACTTCTATCCCGACCTGCCACAGGGCTATCAGATCAGCCAATATAAAAGCCCGATCGTTGGCGAGGGGGAGGTCATCGTCGATCTGTTGGGCGGCGAGCGCGTCGTGGTCGGCATCGAGCGGCTGCATTTGGAGCAGGACGCGGGTAAGAGCCTGCACGACCAGCGTCCGAAATACTCCTTTGTCGATCTCAACCGCTCGGGCGTGGCGCTGATGGAAATCGTGTCGAAGCCCGATCTGCGCTCGTCCGAGCAGGCGCGCGCTTATGTCACCAAGCTCCGCACGATCATGCGCTATCTCGGCACGTGCGACGGCAATATGGAGGAGGGATCGCTGCGCGCCGACGTGAATGTGTCGGTGCGGAAGCCGGGTACGCCGCTCGGCACCCGTTGCGAGATCAAGAACGTCAACTCGATCCGCTTCATCGGGCAGGCCATAGAGCACGAGGCGCGCCGACAGATCGAGATCCTGGAAGAGGGCGGTACCATTCATCAGGAGACGCGGCTGTTCGACGCCAAGACCGGCGAGACAAGGGCGATGCGCTCCAAGGAGGAGGCACACGATTATCGCTATTTCCCCGACCCAGACCTTTTGCCGCTCGAGCTGACGCAAGCCTATGTGGATGGTCTGGTGAAATGCCTGCCGGAGCTGCCCGACGCCAAGCGTGCGCGTTTCGTCGCGGATTTTGGCTTGTCACCCTATGATGCCGACGTGCTCGTCGCCGAGCGGGTGGCGGCCGACTATTTCGAGGCGGTGGCGCGCGGCCGCGACGCCAAGCAGGCGGCGAACTGGGTCATCAACGAGCTGTTTGGCCGCCTCAACAAAGAGGGCAGGAGCATCATCGATAGTCCTGTCTCGGCGGATCAGCTCGGAACCGTCCTCGACCTCATCAAGGACGGTACCATCTCTGGCAAGATCGCCAAGGACGTGTTCGATATCGTCTGGACCGAAGGCGGCGATCCCGTGGCAATCGTGGAAGCGCGCGGCCTCACCCAGGTCACCGACACGCGCGCCATCGAGCAGGCGGTTGATCAAGTCATCGCCGCCAATCCCGACAAAGTTGAGCAAGTCAAAGCGAAGCCCTCGATGCTTGGCTGGTTCGTAGGCCAAGTGATGAAGGCGACGGGCGGCAAAGCGAGCCCGCAAGCGGTGAACGAGCTCTTGAAGTCAAAGCTCGGCATCTGAGTAGGGGCCCAGTCGTTCCGGCGCTAACGTCATGACACACGCGATCCGTGTCTATCGCTATGGTGGGCCCGAGGTCCTGCACTTCGAAGAGGTCGAGGTCGGCGACCCGGGCCCTGGGCAGGTGCGCATCCGCCAGATGGCGGTCGGCCTCAACTTCATCGACGTCTATGGGCGTACGGGCCTTTATGCGCAACCATCGCTTCCCTTCATTCCGGGCATGGAGGCGGCTGGCGTCGTGACGGCGATAGGAGAGGGCGTGCGCGACCTGAAGGTGGGCCGTCGCGTGGCCTATGCGGGGGAGATCGGCGCCTATACCGAGGAGCGTCTCGTCACGGCTGATCGCGTGGTGGAGGTCCCGAACAATATCGACGACCAGGCGGCGGCGTCGATCATGCTCAAGGGCATGACGGCGCAATATCTGCTGCGCCGGACCTACAAGGTGGGAGCCAAGACGACACTCCTGTTCCATGCCGCAGCCGGCGGCGTCGGGCTGATCGCGTGCCAATGGGCGGCCTCCCTCGGCGCCACGGTGATTGGGACGGTAGGCTCGGCCGGAAAGGCGCTGATCGCGCGAGCGCATGGTTGCGCCCATGTTATCAACTATCGCGAGGAAGATTTCGTCACAACGGTGAAGGCCTATACCGACGGCAAAGGCGTGGACGTCGTCTACGACTCGATCGGCAAGGACACGTTTCCCGCGTCGCTCGATTGCCTGAAGCCGCTCGGTCTTTGGGTCAGCTTCGGCCAAGCCTCGGGGCCGGTGCCGGAGTTCAAGATCACGCTTCTGTCGCAAAAAGGATCGCTATTCGCCACGCGGCCTTCCATCGGCAGCTATACGGCGACACGCAAGGACCTCGTGGAGACCGCCAAGGACCTGTTTGACGTGGTGAGCAGCGGCAAGGTGAGGATCGGGGTCAACCAGACCTATCCTCTTGCCGATGCCGCCAGGGCGCATGCGGATCTCGAGGCGCGGCTCACCACCGGCTCGACGCTGCTTTTGCCGTAGCGCCACAAAAACCGTTCTTGGTTATCGGCGCGTCACTTCACTTGGTCAAAAAATCATTGCCGGCGGCACAGGTTAACCAATGGCCCGCGCAAAGCCGTCGCATGTAAACAAATATTACCAAAAGTTATAACTTCAGTTATTTTACGTTAATCATGGCCGTTCAGAAGTTATTGAAGGTGCTCTCGCATGATTAACTTATCAGATGGGCAGCACAAAGCCCAGCATACAGGCGGGAATACGGGATTATTCGAGACCTACTGGGCGAGTGACCAAAAGAGGGCATGTGAAATGGCACGGATGGACATTTCGATGGAAAAGGTCGGGTTGGCCGCACAGACGGGTGCGCCGGATGCCCTTTTCGAGCTCGGGATGCTTTACGCGACGGGCCGCGACGTGGCGCCTGATCTTGTGGTGGCGCATAAATGGTTCAATCTCGCGGCGGTGCGGGGGAACAGTTCAGCACTGACCCATCGCATGGAGCTTGCGCGCGAGATGTCGGCCTTGCAGATCGCCGAGGCTCAGAAGCTCGCGCGGGAGTGGATCGCGACCCACTAGCCGACGCGCGGGGGACCCGGTGTAGGAATATCCCGGCCTATTGCCCGCCGCTGCAATTGAAGAAAAGAGAGCGAAAGCACCGGTAGGTAGTACGCGCGGCGCTGCCCACGGCGACACTCGCACTCTGCGCTGCCCTCTTGACCCGGCCTGTGGAGGAAGGTGGGCCATCGCTTAGCGGGGGCAGGCTGGCGGTCCGGAGCGGGGACGCAGGCGAATTCACATCCGATACGGGGGATTGTTGCGGCGTGCTACCAAACGTCTCGTGCCAGCGCCGGCGCGAGGCGCCCATGGCGCGGCCGGTAAGCTCGACCAATGTCTTTGGCTCGTCGCCCTTGGGCTTGGCCGCCTGATCGCGCTCTGCGTGCTCCATCGCCTTCTTGACTCGCGGGTCTTGGGCGACCTGGTTGGGGAGCGACGGACCGTCATAGCTATAAGCCTTGACCGCGCCATTGCAGCCCTCGACTTTGCTGGTCGCGGAGCAAGAGGCGTGGTGTCCCTCCTTGGCGGTTCGGATGACGCAATAGAGCTTCAGTGCGTCGTTCTGGCTCGAGCCTTCGCCCGTCACCTGGCAAAGATAGGTCTGGTCTGGGCCGGTGCAGGTGACGCAAAAGTTGGCCTCTCCGGCATGGGCAGCGGGAGAGAACGCGGCAAATATGCCCGCGATGAGAGCGGCTTCTGCCAGGATGTAGGATGCATGGATACGCACGTCGCGGAAGGAACCCCGTTTCGTCTGCGTTTGCCTTAGTCTAGCACGCTGGTCGTGCGGACGACCCATTTTTTGGGCAATGCAACCGGGGCTAGATAAGCGGTCAAGGCTCGGCAATTTTGGGGCCGCAATGGTGGCGCTGTTGACCCACGCAGCTCTGATCGTTAGGTCTTTTTCACCCGGAGACGTGGCCGAGAGGCTGAAGGCGGCGGTTTGCTAAACCTGAGGCCGACGTCCCGCCGTGTCCCGCCCCATACCGCTAGGTCTGGATTCCCGGCGATTTTACGTCGGTGTCATGACATCATCATACCGCGTGATCCCGCTTGGTCCCGGGACGTTCGGTGCCAATTCGGGTGCCAGTTTTCCCACCGAGCAGCGACGCTCGGTCGGAGCATCGGTTGAATGGGCTCTTCCGTATCGCGCCAGCTCATCGGTCGAATGTCTGCTATCGGGGATAAAGCGGACGTGACGCGGACTTCGCGGGACGTCTGTTTATGACCCAAAGCAGACATCTAGACGGATGCGTCTAAGACGTTCGGCAGTTTTGGCCGCTATTGGGGCTTTATGTCGATGGCCACCGCCCGCGTCAGCAGCATCACCACCCTGTCGCCACGACGGACAGCATCCAAACCCTGGACGCTTGGGCTGACCTTGATGATCCGCGGTGCCCCATTCGGGCCCTGGAACGTGAGGATTCGAGCGCCGTAGTCAACATTAGCGACCGTGGCCGTGACCTCGATCGTATTCAAATCGGTTTCGCCTTGCGGCGCCGCCTCAACCCAGTTTTGCTCTGCTACGGTCGTTGGATTCATGTTCATGCCGCCTGTTTCTTCCCGTTCCATGACGTTGCCACTGTTTGCCGGCGGCGCGTCTTCTACTTTTCGAAGCGCCATCGCCACCTCATCGGCATAGCGGATGGTGATCTGCTCATTAATCTTGACGCTGCCCAGGACTTCTGGTGCGGCCTTGACCACAATCGCATTGCCGAGGGGTCCGGTGAGGGTAAGCAGCTGGTTCTCGACATCGATGGCATTGATCGTGGCATTCAGCACGACTTCGCCCGCGTCGCTTGCCACCTCCTGCTGGGCATAAGACGGGGCGGCCATCATCATAGGCGCGACAGCAATTGCGATGCCGGCAATGAACTTGAATGGATTCAGCATGAACATCTCTCCCCACTTGACCTCTGCGGTATGACTGACCTTAGCGCAGTCCTAACTGTTAGTGTTGCATGCTGGGTGGCTGTCGCATGCTGGGCGGCCAATTCGTGGACGGGAACATGCTCTGCAGCGCGCTCACCTCAAAATTCGTGCTGTCGATAAAGAGGGAAGCAGCCCCGTCGGCGCCTGCCAGGTCCCCTTCCAGCACCTGAACGTTGAACGTCAGCCGTTCGCCCTCCAGCTTCGGCGCCTTTAACACGACGACGGCATCGCTCACCTTTGAACCGTCTTGGCTAAAAACCGATACGGTGGCGTTTGGAGGATTTTTGGCGAAGCTATTGCTGCCAGTCGCCCATTCAGCCAGAAGGTGTGAAGTCACCGCGTGTCCCGCGGCCCTCACGGGGCGGTCGGCGAAGATGATGGAGCTGGGCGCCACGCCGTTCAGCGTCAGGGTTTGACCCTCAAGGCTTGCGCTGCGCGCATTCAACACAATCAGCGACGGCACAATTTGAGTCTCGGCCAAGCCGCCTGTCTTTTGTGTCGGCACCGGAGTCGCATCTTCGGCAAGCGCCAATCCGGGCGCGCAGATGAGTCCGGCAATTGTCAGAATCATGCAAATGAAGCGGCTTGCTGCGTTGTCCATGGCGACTCCTCCTTCTCCTAAACTCCGGCTACTCCCCCCATTTGAACATCTGCTTCCAGTCGTTCTTCATGCTGATGACGACACAGCCGTCCTTCTTGGCCTCGTCCTAAAGAGCCTGGGTGAATGTGTGTGCGACGGACGGCCCTTTAGGGCCGCCCGCTCGCTGACCTACGTGCCCGGCTTGCCGGTCATTTGCTCACACCCTCCGTCGACATCTTCTTAACCTGCTCAAGCACCTGGGAGAGGTTATAGCTCTCCGGATCCTGCAGCGGCGGGAAGTCGATGTAGGTTTGAAGCTCCTTCAGCCACAGTTGCTGCCCGGTGGGCAGCATGTTCCAGTTGTAGAGGTACGCGGTGCTCGGGGAGGCAAGTGCACCGCCGATGGACAACACCGACTTCTGCTCTTCGCCCACCGCCTGCTCGAAGGGATCGCGCTTAATGTTCTGGACCTGGGCCCACCCGTAGGTCTGAGGACCCGCAAGCGCCGAGGCACCGGTCGAGCCCTCCATCGTGAAATAGATCTTCCAGTTCTTGTACCGCACCGCCGACGGCGTCGCCCCGGTGTAGTAGAAGAAGGTGTCGCGCGCCGATTTCTCCGACTTGCCAGTCAGATAATCGATCTGGTTCACGCCGTCGAGGTGGGTCTTGACGATGCCGGGGTATTCACCTTTCTCGATCTGAGCCCTCAGGTCATTGCCCTTGGGCCCGCCGGCGATCTCGACGAATGTCGGCAGCCAGTCGTAGGACGCGAAGATGTCGGTTATCATGGTGCCGGGCTTGATGTGGCCCGGCCAGCGGATGACAAGCGGCACCCGCATCCCGCCTTCCCAGGTGGTTAGCTTGTTCGCCTTGAAGGGCGTCATGCCGCCATCCGGGAAAGTCTGGCTCTCCGCGCCGTTGTCGGTGGTGAAGACCACGATGGTGTTGTCGAGTTGGCCCATGTCCTCAAGCTTTTTCAGGACATAGCCGATGTTGTCATCCATCTGCTTCATGCCGGCTTCGTTGATGCCCCAGTCCTTGCCGCCTTCCTCGCCAAGCATGGCCAGGTACTTCGGTGACAGCATGGTCGTGATGTGCATGCGCGCCGGGTTGTACCAGACGAAGAAGGGCTTGTTGGTCTTCTTCGGGTCGTTGCGGTCGAGGAAGTCGATCACCTTGGCGGAGATTTCCTCATCCACGGTTTTCGAGCGCTCCAGCGTCAGCGGGCCTTCATCCTTACAGTTCTGGTTCGCCGCGGTGCCGTCGGATGACTTGCACCATAACACCGGGCGCGGCGGCGTCAGGCAGGTGGTCGTCTTCGGATCCACGGCGCCGGGGACCTCGGGGAGGCCCGGGATCGGCGTGTTCTTGCACGGCGGCGCGAAACCTTGCTGGGTCGGGCTCTTGTTGATGTCGGGGAAGCTCACCTGCTCCATCGCGTCGAGGTGATAGAGATAGCCCCAAAATTCCTGGAAGCCATGAGCGGTGGGCAGCGCATCGGTATGGTCGCCGAGGTGGTTCTTGCCGAACTCGCCGGTGTTGTAGCCGAGGTCGCCCAGGAATTTGGCGAGCGCCGGCGTGCCGGGCCGGAGGTAGGACGGGCTGCCGGGAAGCTGCGGCGGGATCATGCCGGTGCGCAGAGGGGTCATGCCGGTGAAGAAGGCGTTGCGGCCGGCCGTGCAGCTTTGCTCGGCGTAGTAGGTCATCATCTTGGCGCCTTCATTGGCGATCCGGTCGATGTTAGGCGTTTCGCCGAGCCCCATACCTTGCTGGTAGCTGACCACCTGCATCCAGCCAATGTCGTCGCCCATGATGAACAGGATGTTGGGCTTCTTTTCCTGGGCTTGGGCCTGCGAGACCCCCAGGAGAGCCGACACGCCGGCCACAGCTAAGCCGATGGTGAGGACTGCCATGGCGGCAATTGTGCCGGCATGACGGTGGCGCGGAGCTTCTCTTTCGGCTGAGTGAATCGGAATCTTACTCATGATCGACTCCCTTGTTGAAATGCCGCCTTTACACGACGTAGCTTGTTCTGGCGCTATGTCACAATCAAGCCACTCGCCAACGGCAAAGTAGCGTGCGGATATTGTAACCGGAGGTCCATCAATGAGGTTCCACGCGAGTTTGTTAATCGGCTGTCTTTCGATCCCTTGCTTCATCTCCCCCGCACAATCGGCGCCCGATATAACCCAAGCTGTGTCACAGGACTGTCGGTGGGATTATCATAATTTCTGCAGCGAATACGGGATCGGGAGCCCACTTCTGAACTACTGCTTTAGAAACAATGGCGCCAAGCTATCCAGGGCTTGCGTCAATGCATTGATTCAGGCGGGGGACGTTTCGAAAAACTATGTCCAGTCTCGGAGACGAGCCGGGCATTAGGGCTGGCATAAGACGGGGACACGCCGGGCTGCTGACAAAATCGTATCAACATCCTATCAACGCCGTTGTCAGTGGCCGGAAGTGCGGATGACCTAAAGGGTCCCTATGAAGGGAGCAGTAGAATGCCACGTACCCATGCAATGATCGGTCTCGTTTCGCTTGTGGGCGCTGCCCTGGTCGCGGGTCCCGCCTCGGCGCTGACCGCCTATTCGCCTACCGGTCATCTCAATGTGCGCAGCGGCCCGGGCTTTCAATTTCAGGTGGTCGCCCAGATGGCGCCAAACGAGCCCGCAGCGATCTCCGGGTGCATCTCCAATTATACCTGGTGCGGCGTTGCCTTCGGAGGGCTGACCGGCTGGGCGTCGGCCGAGTATCTCGTCACAGACGCGGGTGGCAAGCTCACAAATCTTCAAGTGTCCGGCGCTGAGCTCGGCATTCCCATTGTCGTGCCCGAGGGCGTCGGGGAAGTCGTGGCCACGCCGCCGGTTGGCGCGATGGTCGCGGTTCCACCGAGCGTCGGACTCGTCGAGCCGATCCTGCCAGCCCCGGAAGTGCTTTCATACGTTACGGCTCAGCCAATTCAACCGGTACTCGTCGACGGAGAAGTGATGGTTGGGGCAACCTTGCCTGCGGCGGTGCCGGTCTATCCCATCCCGGCGTCGCCTTACGTCTATTCCTACGTCAATGGCCAGAGGGTCTTGGTCGAACCGGCCGCAAGGAGGATTCTCTACGTCGTCCGGTAGACGTATGGGATCGGCTGAGATCTAAGATTGACGGGGACAGCATAAAGGAGTTTTGCCGATGTCAAAAAAGTTAGCTGTAATGGCTTGTAGCGCTTTGCTGTCGTTATTTTCGTTCAACGTCCAGGCCCTAACCGTTTCGTCCCCGCGGGCGCAAACCCCGGCGCCCGACATCACACTAGTGCGCGACTGGTGTGGGTGGGGCTTTCACCGCGGCCCATATGGCCACTGCATTCGCAACGGCACGGTGTATGTGCCACCGGTGGTAGTCGCGCCGCGCGTGGTCGTGGTGCCGCCCGTGGTTGCCCGGCCCGTGTGCCCATACGGCTACTACCTTGGTCCGTATGGCCGCTGCTTGCCCTACTGAATCTACCAGACTCTAGCAGGAGATTGCGGGCCGTCGCCTGTTGCCCGCAACTCAGTCCATGTCTGCTTCTGGCACTTAGCGGACGTGGGCCGCGTATCAGAGAGTGTCTGCTTTCGGGGGTAAAGCGGACATCACTGGCGCTAACTCAAATGTCTGCTTCTGACCCAAAGCGCGGACATTTCAGGCCCGAGAGCACGGGTTGACTGCAAAACGAGATAGGGCCGGTCCTTTGCGCCGGCAGCTACCCCCACAAGCCGCCGATCGCCTACTTGACGTATATCAGTTTGAGTTGCGACTGCTCATGCAGTCGCTGCTAATTGTCACCCTTCTGCTCCATCATTTTTTGCATGGCCTGGTCGACCGAGAAGCTGCCGGGCTTTTGCCGCGGTGGAAACTCCTGGAAGGTGCTTAGGTGCTGCGCCACGATCGCCTGCGCCGGAACCAGCACAAATGCATGCTCAACGAACCATTTGTCATAGGCACCTGCCTCGTGTTCGGCACGCTCGAATGGGTCGGACCTCAGGTTGAAAATCTTAGGCGCGCGTAATGGCACCAAGGGCTGCATCCAGACCTCCAGGCCATGGGCCTGCTGCTCCATGAACACCACCTTGTATTGGTCGAAACGGAGGCCTGCGAGGTTGCCGTCATCAGTCCAGTAAAAGAACTCGCGGCGCTGGTCGGGGCCTTTGGCTGACAGCAGGTCGCGCTGGTCGTAACCGTCAAGGTGCACCTTGAACGACTTGTCTCCTGCGCTGTAGCCCTGTAGGAGCTTATTCTTGATGTCGGGTTCGCCCGCCGCCGCAACCAGGGTCGGCACCCAGTCTTCGGCAGAGAAGATGTCATTCAGCTCGGTGCGTGGCTGCACTAAGCCGGGCCAGCGCACCATTGCCGGTACGCGGTAGCTGCCTTCCCAATTGGTGTTCTTCTCGCCGCGGAACGGCGTCGTACCACCGTCGGGCCAGCTGAATGTCTCGGCACCGTTGTCGGTGGTGTAAATCACGATCGTGTTGTTGGCGATACCGAGGTCATCGAGCTTCTTCAGGAGCTGGCCGACCTGGCCGTCATGCTCCACCATGCCGTCGGGATAAATGCCAAGACCCGTCTTTCCCTCAGACTCGGGCTTGAGGCGAGTCCAGATGTGCATGCGGCTCGAATTGAACCAGGCGAGGAACGGCTTCTTCTCCTGGTTCGCGCGGTTAATGAAGTTCAGCGTGGCGTTCAGGAACTCCTGATCCACCGTCTCCATGCGCTTCTTGTCGAGCGGGCCGGTGTCCTCGCAGTTCTGCTTGCCCCACTTGCCGAATTGCGGGTCTTCGCCCGGGGTCTCGACGGTGGTTGCCGTGCATCTGAGAACGCCACGCGGGCCGAACTTGAGCCTGAACTCGGTGTTCTTGGGATAATCGGGGTGCTCCGGCTCGTCCTCGGCGTTGAGATGATAAAGGTTGCCAAAGAACTCGTCGAAGCCATGAACGGTGGGGAGGAACTCGTTACGGTCGCCGAGATGGTTCTTGCCGAATTGCCCCGTCATGTAGCCAAGCGGCTTGAGCAGCTCGGCCAGCGTCGGGTCCTTATCCGACAGTCCTTCTTTCGCGCCCGGCAGCCCGACCTTGAGAAGGCCAGTTCGCATCGGGCTCTGGCCTGTGATGAAAGCAGCCCGGCCGGCGGTACAGGATTGCTGGCCGTAATAATCCGTGAAGATCGCCCCTTCGTTGGCGATGCGGTCGATATTGGGTGTGCGATAGCCCATCATGCCGCGGTTGTAGGCGCTGATGTTCCAGTAGCCGATGTCATCGGCCATGATGACAAGGATGTTCGGCTTCTGCTGCTGCGCGGAAGCTGGCGCGATCGCCGCGATGCCAAAAGCGAACGATGCCAGCAGAGCGAGCCAGATGTTCCTGTTCATGGTCATCGATTTCCCTCAAATTCAGCGGACGGGTCGCTTCGGCCTAAGCAACCCCACGCAACTGGCCGGATTGCAGACGCCGGCCACGGCTAGGCTCCTAGTATGGCCAAAACAAGAGGCGGACGTTCGCTTTCCGCCTTCGGACTCCCACAACCAAAGCCCAGAAGATGCTAGCCTCAACTGGGGCGAGACAGCGACACTTCAAGATTTTGATGTGAATCAAGCCGAACGCCATGCGGACGCTTAAACTTGATCGAGGGTTGAACCGAGGGCAAAGAGCGGGGCGTCACATGGCAGGACTTACATAAGATCTCTTTGAGTATGTGATAATGGGAAAAAAGATCAGAGCAGACCAATTCGTCGTCATCATTTTTTTGCTGATACTTGGCGGTGTTGGTTGGCTGGGATGGCAGGTCTATTCGACTTACCAAATGGCCGGTCGGGTTATCGACCGCGATTCGCGAATGATGTCACTGCGGGGTGAGATCGTTCGCTTGGATGAAATGCTCACCTGGTTGGTGCGCGCTGCCGCACAGACCGGAGATTACAAATACGTCGATAGATATGACGAGCTTTTGCAGGTGCTGGACGACGCTATTGGCGAGGCCATGAACCTTTCACCGCCGAGCGTGCGTGAGGTGGTCGGACAAAAGACCAACGCAGCCAATGATAAACTGGTCGAGATGGAAAGACGGTCTTTTGCGTTGGTTAAGGATGGCAACCTTGCCGACGCTAAAGCAATAGTCTTTGGCCCAGAATGGAGGACCTGTTCTATTCCGAGGGGGCCGGCTCACGGACATGAAAAATGTGCTGAAGTTCGCCGCGATCGGCGAAGCTGCCACGGGATTGGCGCTGCTGATCGTCCCGTCGCTCGTCGGGCAGGTGTTGCTGGGTGAGGGCCTCACCGGCATCGCCGTACCGGTTGCACGCGTGGCGGGCATTGCTCTTATCGGTTTGGGGATTGCCTGCTGGCCCGGGCCACCACTGGTTGGCATGTTGACTTACAGCGCATTGGTCACGCTGTATCTTGTTTACGTCGGCTTGGCAGATGGTTTGACCGGCATTTTCCTGTGGCCAGCCGTTGCATTGCACGCGATCCTATCAGTCATCCTGGGACGTCTTTGGGTGGCTGGCGACCAACAGTAACTTGGCGACGGCATGGGATGGAGGCCACGCGCGTGCTGTCTCGACACCGCCAACAGTGTCCGCTCTTGGCACTTTTCGGACATCCCACCTGCACTGACGAATGTCCGCTATCGGGGGTAGAGCGGACATGACGCGGACGCTGGATAATGTCCGCTAATGACCCAAAGCGGACATTCACGGAGTGCTTTCGAAGGCGAAGATGCGTTTCCAGTCGTTCTTCATGCTGATCACGGTCCAGCCGTCCTTCTTCGCTTCGTCGAACAGCTCTTGAGTAAACGTGCCTACCTTGGTGTCGGGAAGCCCTTTGGCTGGGCCATAGGCATATTCGCGCTCGGCGTCGTCATGGAGCACGAGCATTTTCAGCCGCACGCCATCGCCAGCCCCGGTGTATTCCAGCATCTGCTGGTCGCCGGGCGAGTTGCCAAACGCGGCAACAGGCCGACGCCCGATCATCAAGTGAATGCCCTGGGGTTTACCGGCGTCATTGTCGTTTAGGAGGAGCTTCGGGTCCTTGGTCAAGATCGGTTTGCCGTCCTTGTCATAGCTGTACGAAGTGCCTCCCATGGTGCCTACCACCTGTTCTGGTGGGATGCCGTAGACGCGTTCGGCATAAACACGCACGAAATCCTGGCCGCCGCCGGTGACGATGTAAGTTTTGAATCCGTTGGCGCGCAGGTAGCTCAGCACTTCCTGCATCGGCTGGTAGGTGAGTTCGGTGTAGGGACGCTTCCAACGCCCGTCCCTGGCTGTCGCTATCCACTTCTCAACTTCGGCGTTGAAATCGTCCACCGTCATGCCAGTGAGCGTAGCGTAGAGGATTTTTTCGAGGTCAGGCATCGATAGCTTTGCCATCGCCTCGCGGTCGCCGGACATCACCGTCTTAAAGGGTTCGACATTGGCTAGTTCTGGCTTGGCCCTGACCAGGGCCGGGACCCGATCCAAGACGTAGACCAACTGCGCGTAAATCGGATGCTCGACCCAAAGCGTCCCGTCCTGATCGAAGGTAGCGATCCGCGCCTCGGGCGGCACGAAGTTCGGGCTCGACTGATCGGTCGTGGCCTTCACAAAGTCCAGGATGGCCTGCTTGGCGGGACCGTCATTCCATGAGGGCAGCGGGTCTGGCTGCGCTGATGCGGCTGTGGGAAGGGACAGGCCTAAGGTGATGGCCAGCGCGGCCAGCGACGCGATCAAGCTGCGCCGACTGATGGGCTTCATGGCTTCAAATCCCACGCCTTGAGTTCCTTCCGAGCCGTGCCGAAGTTGCCGAGCTGATAGACGGACGCCGAAGCTGGCGAAAACGTGAACACGTCAAACGGCTCGGCAAGCATCTCCTTGAGGTAATCCTGGGGCGCGATGCCGATGGTGACGTGCGGATTGAACTTCTTGCCAGTTGCTTCTGGGACAAACGCCGCGACGTAGTCGATGGTCGGCTGGTTGATCTCAGGGTCCTCCGGTGTGGTGACGTACGCCGCGGCGGTCCCGATTTTCTCAGTGAGTGGCGCAACGGCGTCGATCAGTTCTTGCTGCAACCTCAGGAGATCGTCGGTCGGCTCGACCACGATGCCCCCAAGGCCAATGTCCTTCCAGGGGATGTAGTAGTACTTGAACGCTTTCAGCTTCCAACCGGTGACCTTCTCGTTGGCCAGGATCTTGCCTGCGGCGGCGTAGACTTTATCGAGGTCCGCCGTGCGGACGTACCGCTGTAGGATCGAGATGTGTGGATGGTGCGTCGCATCCAGAACGAAGCCCTTCGGGAACACCTTGAGCAAACGAGCGTTCGCGGCCTCCGCGTGCTGGATCATCGTTGCGTCCGGTTCCAACGCAATGTCGATAGCCGTGACTGGGTTGTCCTGCGCGTCGGACGCCCCTGCATAGCCGAGCAGCCATCCGAGGCCGATCAAGAGCGCTGCTGAGACGTTCAAGTATCTAAGCATGTGATCTCCTTATTCGGACAAGCTTGGAAACAAACAGGCGGACCTTTAGGGCTGTGCAGGCGTTGAGCAGCGGGCCTCATTGATCTCGATTAAGAAACCGCATCACCTTTGAATGTATCGCTGTGATTGTGGGAGTTCGAAGGCGACAAGCGAATGTCTGCTTCTGGCACTTAGCGGACGTCCACTTTAGCGATTCTAACCCCGGCGTTACCCGCCAATGTTTCAACCCCTGGCAGCGCGGGCCAAAGTATTCCAATTCGGTCCATCCGACAGAAGGGGCTCGCTGATTGCTACTCAGCTGGTCCCGGCGCCCCCAAATGACCCTAAAGCAGACCAACTCGCCGAGACACTGTGATGTCAGACGGACCCGAAGCGAGAAACGCGAGAAAATGCGCTGACTCTCGGGGGTTGCGCTATCCTAGAAGCCTCGATCGAGGTGAAGTCTTAGAGAGGGTACCATGTGGTCTCGCGTACAGATCGCGGCGCTCACGGCGCTGCTGGCGGCATCTTACCTCCCCGACAGAATTGAGGCAGAACCCGGTCCGCCAGCACCGCAATCCACGGTTCTGTTCCAGGATGTACGCATATTCGACGGCAAGAACGGCTCGCTTTCGGGACCTTCCAATGTGCTCGTGCGCGGCAACAAGATCGACAAAATCTCAACTGCTCCGATCTCGATCGACAACACCGCTAAAGTGACCACGATCGATGGTGGTGGTCGTACGCTAATGCCTGGCCTAATCGACATGCACTGGCACGCCATGCTGGTGCGCCCAAATCCCGTCGAGGCCTTGGCCAGCGACATCGGTTATCTCAATCTACTAGCGGGGGCCGAGGCTACCGCCACAGTGATGCGCGGCTTCACCACGATCCGCGATATGGGTGGGCCTGTCTTCGGTTTGAAACGAGCAATCGACGAAGGCCTCTTGCCCGGACCGCGCATCTACCCTTCCGGCGCCATGATCACGATCACCGGCGGCCACGGAGATTTCCGCTCGCTTTCGGATCTACCAAGGCAGCCAGGAACGCTGTCCCGAGTAGAGCAGATAGGCGCAGCCATCATTGCCGATAGTCCGGATGAGGTTCGGATGCGCGCGCGAGAGCAACTCATGCAAGGCGCATCGCAGATCAAACTCACTGCCGGCGGTGGTGTCGCATCGCCGTTCAGTCCCCTCGACATCATGACCTTTACCGAGGCCGAGCTTCGTGCAGCCGTAGAAGCGGCTGAGGATTGGGGCACGTATGTCTGCACCCACGCTTACACGTCGGCTTCTATCCAGCGTTCGATTGCCGCGGGAGTGAAATGCATCGAGCACGGGCACCTAATGGACGACGAAACGGCGAGGCTGATGGCAGAGAGGGGAATATGGCTAAGCACGCAGCCGTTCCTCGACGAGGAAGGGGAAGGCGGCGCTCAGCAACTCGGTCCGGCGGCACAGGCGAAAATGGCGCAAGTAATCGAAGGAACCGACAACGTCTACCGACTCGCGAAGAAGTACCATCTCAAGACCGCGTTCGGCACCGACATCATATTTTCCGCGCACGAAGCGGAGCAGCAGGGGAACCGCTTGGCCGCGCTCATTCGCTGGTACACGCCCGCCGAAGCGCTGATCATGGCGACATCAACAAACGCCGAATTGCTTGCTTTGTCCGGTCTTCGCAATCCATACCCAGGCAAGCTCGGCGTAGTTGAGGAGGGCGCATTGGCCGACCTTCTCGTGGTGGATGGTAATCCGCTAGAGGACCTCGGTCTCGTTGGAGACCCCGGCAGGAATTTCAACCTGATCATGAAAGACGGGAAGATCTACAAGAACACCCTGCATTGACTTCGACACTCTGGTGATGTCGGCTTTTGGCACTTAGCCGACACCGGCGCCGACGTCGAGCATGTCAGCTCTCGGGGGTAAAGCGGACGTCCCTCCTTCGCGCGCTAGAGGTCCGCTAGTGACCCAAAGCGGACCAAACCGCGAATGATGCTTGGTAAGCGACCAGCAAGATTTAGCGGGTCTCGATTAGCGGGTAGGCGAGCAGTGCCGTGAGCGCGGCGTGGAGCGCTGCCGCAGGCCACAGCAGAACGCCGACGAACTCCGTGCTGAGACCCACAAAAGCGAGATAGATCGTCACCAAGAGATTGTAGGTGAGCATGGCAAACAGTGCCCAGCCGCCATCCTCCTCTTGCCGGCCCATCCAGCAGCCAAGGCCGAGCGACAGCAACGCAATGCCGGCGACACGGCCGATGACGATGTTCAGGCCCGTTGCGTCAGCTCCGAGCAGGAGTTTGATCAACGCATGCGGAAAGAGGATCATGACAAGTCCAGTGACCGCCTCGATGGCAGCGGCCACGCCGAGCACGGTCCGCTTCCACCGCGCCACGCGCATTAATCCTTAGCCCGGGGGCAGGAGTTTGAGAGTCAGACTATCCAGCTTGCCATCGAATGCGAATGGCGTCTGGTAATCTGCATCGTTCACACCGGTTCCCGTATCCGACCCCACATCGAATGTTTCGCTGGCCTCAAGTGCGAAGGGTATGGTGTGAGGAAATGTCCCGCTTCCCGCCTCGACGCCATCAACCCTAATTGTGCCAGTTCCCCCCTTGCCGAGGCCCGGACCGTCGGATTTGAAAGCGAATTCGACTGTGTGTCTGCCGGGCGTGAGAGCTGCACTGCCCTCGACCTTCGGCCGCGCGAGGTCGAGCAGATCGTATACGAACACAGGCTTTCCCTTGAGGAGATAAAACCCCCAGCCGCCAAACCGGCCACCCTGGGTGGCGAGCATGCCATTGCCGCCGCCGGCGGGCACCTCGATATCGGCCGTGATTGTGAATGACTTGTTGAGGACACTCGGTGCCGTGCCGAGCGGCACGCCAACGATCGGCTTGGGGTAGGTGAATTCATCGCGGCCGGCCACGATGCTGGGGCGGGGCAGGATGAATTGGGTTAGTGCGGACGCATCGAGCGGCAAGACGTGATACTTTGCGGCCTCCACCCAGAACTGGTCTTGCAGTTCCTTGAGCTTCTCTGGATTGGCGGCTGCCACGTCATGGTTCTGAGTCCAGTCCCTGGTGAGATCGAATAGCTCCCACTTGACGCCGTTTACCACGTCTTTCGGTGTGGGAGCGGTGCCGTTCCATGGTTCCCTGTAGGGTACCGTGGAGGCGATCCAGCCATCGTGGTAGAGCGCCCGATTGCCAAACATCTCGAAATACTGGGTCTTGTGTGTTGAAGGCGCATTGGCGTTCGCCTTGTCGAAGGTGTAGGCCATGCTCACCCCCTCGATCGGTGTTTGGGTGATGCCGTCGACCTGCTCCGGCGCGCGGATGCCGGTTACTTCGAGAATGGTTGGAACGATATCGATCACGTGGTGAAATTGATTGCGGATGCCCCCCGCGTCGGTGATGTGACCCGGCCAGGCAATGGCCATGCCGTTGCGGATGCCACCAAAGTAGGATGGGATCTGCTTGGTCCACTTGTAGGGCGTGCTCATCGCCCAGGTCCACCCCACTGCCATGTGTGGATAGGTGAATTGCGAACCCCACACGTCGTAGAACTTCATCTGGTCTGCGACCGGCACCTCTACCCCATTGAAGAACGTCATCTCGTTTGGCGTTCCGACTGGTGAGCCTTCGGCGCTGCCGCCATTGTCGCCGCTGATGTAGATGATCAGCGTGTTGTCGAGCTTGCCCATGTCTTCGACGGCCTGCACCACGCGGCCGATCTCATGGTCGGTATAGGCAAGGTAGGCCGCATAGACTTCCATCTGCCGCTCGAAGAGCTTCTTCTCGTCGGCGCTGAGGTCGTCCCAGTTCTTGAGAATGTCGGAGGGCCAGGGCGTGAGTTCGGCATCCTGAGGTATGACGCCGAGCCTCTTCTGATTGGCGAAAATCTCATCGCGCAGGGCATTCCAGCCCATGTTGAATTTGCCCTTGAATTTTTCGATCCACTCCGGAGTCGGGTGATGCGGCGCGTGCGTACCGCCCGGCGCGTAATAGAGAAGGAACGGCTTTTTCGGGTCGAGTTCATTGAGCTGGTCGAGGTAGGAGATCGCCTCATCCGCCATGTCGGTGGTTAGGTTGTAGTTCGGGTTGCCGACATAGGGGTAAATGCGCGTCGTGTTGCGGTAGAGATCAGGTTGCCACTGGTTGGTCTCACCGCTGTTGAAGCCGTAGAAATATTCAAAGCCCATGCCTGCGGGCCATTGATCAAAGGGACCGGCCTGGCTTGTCTCATAAGACGGCGTATTGTGATTTTTGCCAAACCAGGACGTCGCATAGCCGTTCGCCTTGAGGATATTCCCTATGGTGGCCTTGGCCGGACTAATGATGCTGTCGTAGCCGGGATAGCCGGTCGCTGCTTCACTGATCACGCCAAATCCCACCGAGTGATGATTGCGCCCGGTGATAAGGGCCGCACGGGTAGGCGAACACAGTGAAGTCGTGTGAAACTGCGTGTAGCGCAGCCCCATGCTGGCGATGCGATCGAGTGTCGGCGTTGGAATGACGCCGCCGAAGGTGCTGGGGGCAGCAAAACCCACATCATCGGTCAAAATGAGCAAAATGTTGGGAGCGCCCTTCGGCGGCACCACCGTGGGCTGCCAATAGGAAGTGGAATTGAGGGCATCGAGGTTTATCGTACCGCCGAAATTTGCGGGGGGTGGTGGAATCTGCCGTCCGTCGATCGTCGACGTGGCGCTCGGCGAACCCGGGGTTCCGGTGACCTCTTGAGCGATGGCTAAAGAGGTCAGTGCCGCAGCGGTGAGGAGGCCAAGCGCAAACGTAAGCAGATTCGTTTTCATCGGCATTCTCCTGATAACCTCACTCGTACCACGCATGCTTTTTGGCTGTTATCACATATGGGCCGGTGATTGTGGCACCTTGACATGCCTCAATCTTCCAATCGGTGGGCGGAGATGCCCAGCAGAATACGCCCCGACTCGGACATAATCGCGAAGCGCATCGATTAGCCCATCGACTAGGGCGGGAACTGCGAATGTGACTCTGGCATGATGGGCAAAATGTCCGCTTGTGGCACTGAGCGGTCATGCCAGCTCATGCGCCGAATGTCTGCTATCGAGGGTAAAGCGGACGTGACGCGGAAATCGCGGGATGTCCGTTTATGACCCAAAGCAGACATTGGGGTGGCTTCGCGTCGGCTCTTTTTCTTGTTATGATGACACTGTATTGATACGGCTGAGCAACCCTTCGCAAAGGAGCATCCCTATGAAGGAAATTGATCGGCGCAGCGTGCTCACCAGAATCCTATGTGGTGCTGCAATCGCCACTGTCGGGTGACCGTTATGCCCAACGCCGCGAAAGCCCTTCCTTTGGGTGCCATCAAGTCTGGTGCTGTGACGCCCGAAGGCCTCGTGCAGGAGGCTAGAGTAACTGTTCACGTGCATCCGCGCCGTCGTCACCGCCATCGCCACTGGCGCTGTTGGTGGCACAGGGGACGTCGCGTGTGCGGCTGGCGATAGTAACCGGCCCCTAACATACCCCACTACCCGAATGCGCATGACGGAGGCCAACGATGTGCGGCAACTGCAAAGGCGATGGCATTGGTCGGAGGGATGTTCTGAGGCTCGGTGCCGCCGGCCTTGTCGCTATTGGGCTTGGCGGAGCGCCGTGGTCGGCGCGCGCGGCCGATGGGCCGCCGACTACACTAACCCCGGATGAAGCGCTCAACGCACTAAAAACCGGCAATGCGCGCTACGTCAGCCACCCCGAGCTCTGCACGAGCGACCTCGCCGAGCAGCGCGCTACAGTGGCGGCGCACCAGGCGCCGTGGGCTTCGATCATCAGTTGCGCTGACAGTCGCGTTCCGCCCGAACTGATCTTCGGCGGCCACGGCGTTGGTGAACTGTTCGTCGCCCGTAACGCCGGGAACCTCGTCGACACGGCGACCCTCGGCACGGTTGAGTACGGCGCGGCGGTGCTCGGTTCGCCGCTCATCGTCGTGCTTGCGCACACGAGTTGCGGCGCCGTGAAGGCGGCCTGCGACGTCGTCACCAAGAACGCGACCTACCCCGGCGCGATTGGCCCGATGATCGACCCTATCCTGCCCGCGGCGATCGCCATGCGGAGCGAGGCGGGGGATTTCGTCAACAACACGGCCAAGGAGAGCGCTCGGCGGACGGCCAAGCGTCTGACGGCGGGGAGCACGCTCCTCGCCGGTCTCGCCGGGGCCGGGAAGCTGAAAATCGTCGCGGCGATCTATGATCTCGAAACGGGTGTGGTCACTTACATCGATTGAACCGAGTTGGACATACGCCACCCTTCGAGCAAAACGGGGTAGCGTTCCTATAGCGCAATCCCCGCTAAGTCTTACAACCCATTTCGCCTATCCACAGTATCCACTACCAATAGCGGGGGCTTATCGCGAGGTGCAGGAGGGCAAGCTTCCGCCACCCAAATCATAATCTGGAATGTCATCCCTTGGTGGAACGGCATCGTGGCCGTGCGGGGGAACGAGATGCGGCTCGGCCTCGAACGCGTCGAAGAGCTGGTCGGCTTGCTCCCCAGTAGCAGGTTGCTGTGCTGGTCGGACGGAAGGCGCAAAGGGCGGCACCACCCGTGACCCAGCAACTGGTCCTAAGGATGTCTTTGTTACCCCCGGAGTTACCCTTGCATTCGCCCCGCCCAACTCCCTAATGCGGCAAGACATGATCTGGAACTGGATGACATTTGCTCTCGATGCTGCGCGGCTTGGCCGCGAAACGCAGGAAGTCATGGCCTTGCGGCTTCTGAAGCTCGCGCGCGGCGGGCGTGCGGCTAAGGTCGAGGCGCGGCGCATGGTGACGGAGAAGGGGGTGGCGTTTGCCGAGGCCGCCGCGACGCTCGCCACTGGCGGCTCGATGAAAAAAGTTGTCCGCCGCGTACGCAGCCGCGTGGGCCAAAACAAGCAGCGCTTGTTGCGCTCCCGCTAGGGGCTTTTGCTTCTGTGGCCACCGAGGTCCTTCGCGTCAGCTCCTGGCACCAAGCGGACTAATTCAATGGGCGTTGTAACGTCAGCTACTGACCCATAGCGGACACAGTTGTCCCCCCGAACAGTCGGTGTGCCCCGGCCGGTTATCAGGAGCCCGCCGTAGCGGCCCGGAACAGAGCGGCGAAATTCTCAAGCTCATTGGACGCGGCATCGGACACTGCCCAATACGTGACCCCGGCATCGCTCCACGAGAGCGCGAGATAGCCCTGCTCTAAATGCCTTTCCAAAGGCTCGGGTCTGCCGCGCGTGTTGGGCATCTCCGTCAGGCTGATGAGATGCTTGCCATGGCTGTAGACGAGCGAGGCCACCGGTGCGACCTTCACTACATCGATGCGGCCCCCCACCAAGGGAAAACCTTGGGCGCCGAGATCAACGACCGTCGGCGCGAAGGCGAGTTTGCCATTGAACCAGGGTTTGACCGTGTGATGGTCAGAGGACGCCACGTCTATCGGCTGCGGCGCCATCAGGGCCCGAATATGCGCCGATACGATTTCCGTGGCGACGTCATCGCCGGCCCGATTGATTAGCGCACCGAAAGTCGTGACGCCGGCAAGCACGGCGCCGATTAGGAACGAGGCGGCCAAAGCGAGCCATGAATTCCTATCAGCGCGAGGAACAAGGTTTGAGTTACGCATGATGCGCCGCCTAAGCTCTTGAGACGGTATGTCTTCCGCGAGATCGGAACGAAGCGCTCCACGCAAAGCGCGAAGCCTTTCGACCTGTGCGTTCAGCTCAGCATCGGCTACCAAGCGCTGCTCGAAGCGCGTGGCCTCAATGGGGTCGAGCTCGCCGTCGAGATAGGCGTTGAGAAGCAACTCATCCTGCGGGGAGTGGGTCATGGCGCCTTGGCCGTGATTGCTGCTGTGAGCATGCGACGGGCGCGCGCGAGCCTTGACATGACTGTACCAATCGGTAGCGCAGCGACCTCGGCGATGGTGCGGTAATCAAGGTCGTGGATTTCCCGGAGTACTAGCACCTCGCGGAAGGGTACCGGCAACGAGGCCATTGCCTTGCGGACCTGTTGGGCTTCCAGCTTGGCGATCAGCGCCGTCTCCGGCGTTTGCGGCTCATCGGTCGCAGCCTGTTCAATCCTCTCCTGCGCGTGCTGGTCGAGGTCCTCGCTGAGCACAAGGGCCTTGGGTCGGTTCTTAGCAAGCCAGCTGTAGCTTGTATTGCGCACGATGGTCAGCACCCAGGAGCGCGGGTCTCCGCCGCTGAACCCGCGAATGTTCTTGAAGGCTCGCATCGAGGCTTCCTGCACGATATCCTCGGCGTCCGCACGGCTACCGGCAATCCAGCGAGCAAGCCGGAAGGCATCGACGAGGTGCGGCAAGAACACCTCGGTAAATCTGGCCTGATCACTCGTGTCGCCCACATTTGAGCCGGTCGAAGCTGCTCCTCAAGCCAGTGTAGCGGCATTTAAGGCGTGAGGACGATCTTTCCCGTCATGTGCGGGTGGATGGCACAGAAATACTCGACCGTGCCCGCAGTCGAGAAGGTCTGGGAGAATTTATCGTCGGTGTCGAGCGCGCTTGAGCGGAACTTGCCGTCTTTCTCAGTCACCACGTGTGGGATGTCGTCAGCGTTGACCCAGGTCACAGTGGTGCCGGCCTTGACCGTTAAGATGGGTGGATCAAACGTGAAATTGGCGATCTTCACCTGGGCATCGGCGGCGAGGGCCGGAGGGGCGGCAAGGCCTGCCAGAACGATGACGGCGGCGAGTATCGCGCGAAATCTGCGCGCGGCTACCCTATTTGAGAGCGATTTTGCCATGTCACTTACCCGGCAAGCGTTGTGTCGGTGATGGCGAGCGGCTTGTCGCCCATGCGCACCTCGACGCTTGCGATGCCCAGCATCGAGCGGAGCTGCTCGGCGGGCACCGTCATCGGACCGGGCGAAGGCGCGGTCCCCGGCGCCGGCTGCGGGAAACAGGTCGAGCGTGCAGTATGGAAGGTCATTTTACCTTCCACCTTCTGCACGATTTGGTGAATGTGCCCATTCAGCACCGTCACCGACCCAAACCGCTTTAAGAGATTGAGCGCCTGCAATCCGTCATCGGTGCCCCAGCCCCAATCGGCATAGACGGTCCAGAGCGGGATGTGGGCGAAGACGACGATCGGCGTGCTCGCGGACTTGTCCTTGAGATCGTCGGCGAGCCAGGCGAGCTGGTCGGCTCCGAGCCGTCCGAGGCCGCCGGCCTTGAGGTCTACGACATTGACGAGACCAATGAAGTGCACGCCGTGGTCGTCGAAGCTGTACCAGCCCTGCCCCTTGGTGCCCTTACCGTAGCGGTCGAGATAGGCCTTGCCCAGGCCCTCGTCGATGACGTCGTGCTCGCCGGGAACGTAGTGAACGTTGAGCTTGGCCTCGCTGATGATTTGATCAGCGTTGTCGAATTCGTCGACCTTGGAGAGATGGGTGATATCGCCCGTATGGATCATGAAGGCTGGGCGGGAGTTCACGGCCTTCACCTTGCTGATGGCTTCGCGCAACGTGCCAAGCGCATCCGGATTGGCCGGCTTATTGAAGCCGACATGGCTGTCGCTGATCTGCAGGAACGTGAACGCTGAAGCCTCCGCGGCGAGCGCATCGCCTAGCAGTCCCAAGGACTTCGGCACTCCACCTGAAAGCGTCCACAAAAGCCCTGTGCCGGCCCAGACCATGCATGTAAGCGCGCCTCTGCGGCTTAGGCCCGACGGCTCATCATCTGCTTCCGGCGCTTCAGTTGTGGGATTAGTCTTGTCAAGCATCACTGTGTCTCCTTCATTCGCGATCAATCGTTACGAAGAGGAGACCGGAGCTAGAGGCTATTTATTCCCGCGAAGTCGTAATTTTTTTGTCGTGCGCTTCACCATGCGGGGTGAGCGTCAGGTTGTCGGTCTGAATATCCGTCAGAGGGAACGGTCCAGACCAGTGCTGGAGTTGCTTCAAACGCAGCTGATGCAGCAGTACACGGCAAAGTGACCAGCCGTTGATCGCATGTGGGGAATAAAGCCCCCTCCAAGCGAGTCTCCTCAGTGATCGGGGCGTGAGAGCCCGCAACCGAAAGGAGACGACGATGATGTACAGCAGAGGTTGTGAAAATGGCGCCCAGGAGATGGGCCGCAGAGGAGTCGAGCGCAACTCGTCGTTGCAACAGGAGAGGAATGTCATGCGCGAGGAAATGGTGACTGCCCTCGTTGTGCTGATTGCCGGCGCTCTGATGCTCCCCACCCATGAAGCGTTGGCTCGAGGGGGCGGCGGGTTTGGAGGCGGCCACCGCGGGGGCTCTGGAGGAGGACTCCACGGTGGTACTTTGGGACGCGGTTTCCAAGGCGATGATTTCGGCGGAGGCGGTAGCCGCGAAGTAGAATTTGGCGGCCGAGGATCAAGTCACCTCGCACGCGGCCGGGGATTTGACCATCGAGGCGAGGTCGGCGATCCCTACTGGACTCCGTGCAACTACAACTCCTACGGCACCGACAGCTGCGAGTAGGGTTTCTCGGGCAAATTGCATGAGACCAATAGCTTGCGCGCGCTGGCCCTCCTAGGGGCGGGTGCCCGCTTTCTCTGAGCGTTGGCATCCTTTATAAGCGAGAGTGGCTTATCGAAGCGGCACCCCAAAGAATCCATGACCGCTTCTGGCACTTAGCGGACGTACCACTCGGGCTGACGAATGTCTGCTTTGAGGGAAAGAACGGACATGACGCGGGCGTGACACCATTTCCGCTTATGACCCAAAGCGGACATTGGGTCGTCCCTTAACGCGCCTCGTTTGAACACCGCCAGGGCCGTTCGAAGGACGTATGCTAGGTCCAGAATCCGTACCGCACCGGTTGGGTTGCCGTGATAGGTTGTCGAGCATGACGGGATACGGACAGTTCTGCTCCATGGCGCGCGCCCACGAAGTGCTGGGCGGTCGGTGGACGCTCTTGATCGTAAGGGAAATCCTGTGCGGCAGCCGCCGCTTCAACGACATCCGCAGGGGCATTCCCCGCGTGTCCCGCACCGTCCTTTCCGAACGGCTCCAAGCCCTCGTCTTCGTCGGGGCGATCGCCCGGACCGACGGGTCCCACGGTCCGGAATATGCCCTCACCGAAGCGGGGCAGGAGCTGGCAACCCTGGTGAGCGCGCTCGGCACATGGGGACAGCGCTGGCTAGCACGCGCGCCGGCGAAAGAGGATCTCGATTTGGAGCCGTTGTTGGTCGATATGCAACGGCGAGTATGCTTTACGGCCCTGCCCAAGGAGCCCTTCGTAGTGAGGTTCGAGGTTCGTGGCCACCACCGGCGCTTCCTGCTGCTCAATAAGACCGAAGCTTCACTTTGTCATCAGAACCCGGGCTTTCCCGAGCCAGTATGCGTGCGGGGACCGCTGGCCGCACTGGTCGCCTGGTGGCGCGGCGACATGAGCTTCCTCGAGGCTCAGAGAATGGGGCTGGCGATTGACGGGCCCAGGGCGTTTACCCGGGCCTTTCCGAAGTGGTTCGCCCTCTATCCGTTCGCCCACATCGGACCAGCCCGGCGGGAGACAGGTAAGAATCCTGCGCCCGCTCTGACCGCGATGCGCGCATCGTGACCCTGAGGATTGTCCGCCTGGGTGAACCCCGCGATCCGCAAGAGGGGACACGGATCGGCACGGTGCGGCGTCCGCCGCGTGGCGTTCGAAAGGAACGCTATGCGCCCGACGACTGGTTCGATGTCTGGTATCCCGACCTCGCCCCCAGCGCGGAACTGATGGCGCAGGGCCATGCGGCGATGACAGAAACTGAATGGAAACGCTTCGTCCGCGCCTTCAAAGCGGAGATGGATGTGCCGACGGCGCGACGGACGCTCGATCTGCTGGCGGCGCTCTCGCATGGCACCAACTTATCGATCGGCTGCTACTGCGAAAACGAGGCCCGCTGCCACCGGTCTGTGCTTCGCGAACTACTGACGGACCGCGGCGCGAGCCTCGGGTAGCCGCGGCCGCAACAGCCGAGGCTCCGGTCGCTGACGGTCAGGATTCCGTACCCCATGAGTGCTGCCGTTGAGCCTATGTGACTCTCGTTGCTCAACATCCAATCCGAAAGGAATGTCCCATGACCGCTCATCTGCTAATTATGTACCCCCACCCCAAGGACGTGAAGGAATTTGACCGCGCCTACCGCGAGGAACACCTGCCGTATGCGGCCCCGAGGCTGAAAGGCGCGACGGGCGTCGTGACCAAGCGCGTAGTCGGACCATCCTTCGCGCGGCCGCCTTATCATCTGATCTCCGACGTCAGCTTCCCAACAATCGAGACGCTAAAGGCAACTGCTGCCTCAAGCGGCAAGGAAGCGCTGACCCACGCGGCGTCGATCAGTTCCGGCGGCGCGCCGACAATTGTGGTTGTCACTGATGACGCCTAAGGCGTTTATAATTCCCGGACCAAGGCTGCTGTGTCGGCCTTGGTCCGGATTCGTTAAGCTCCGCTTCCGCTGTCGCCCGGTGCGGTCATCCTGTCACTGAAATGGCGAACGACATGCAGCGGGGCTGCCATCCCTCGTTTCAGTCAATGTCCGCTATGGGCCCTTAGCGGACATTCCAAATTAGCCACCGAATGTCCACTTTCGGGGGAGCGGACATGCCGATTGCATTGCGAGATGTCTGCTTTTGACCCTTACCCGATGTCGTATCAGACGTGAGGAGGAGGCAACAATGGCGGCAACACACAAAGGCGAGTGTTTTTGCGGAGCCGTTCATGTGGAAGTTTCGGGCGAACCGGAAGCAATGGGATATTGCCATTGCCAATCATGCAGGTCCTGGTCAGCTGCCCCGGTCAATGCTTTCACCCTTTGGAAACCCGACGCCGTGCGGGTTACTGCGGGTGCGGAATATGTTGCCATGTTCCAAAAGACCAAATTCAGTCAACGGCAATACTGCAAGAAATGCGGTGGCCATCTCATGAACAATCATCCTACGATCGGATTGGTGGATGTATATGCCGCGACGTTGCCCACCTTGAGGTTCAGCGCGGGTGTGCACATCAACTATGCCGACACAGTTTTGCCTATGCGGGACGGACTCCCCAAGCTGAAGGATTTTCCCCAAGAGTTTGGCGGCTCAGGCGAAGGCGTGCCGGAGTGAGAGGGGCGCCAAAAGCTTTGGGAACGACCGCGGAAATGACGTGGCCCTTAGCGGACAATCCGACCCCACCCGCGTTTGTCCGCTATTGGCACTTAGCGGACATGGGCCGCGTATCAGAGAGTGTCTGCTTTCGGGGGTAAAGCGGACGTGACGCGGACTTTGCGGGACGTCTGTTTATGACCCAAAGCAGACATTCCGTCGGGCCGCCGTCGACCTAACTCCGATCAATGCCTGCCGCTGATCGCAGGACCAAGGGCGTTTATGGCGGCTCGCTGAAGACCTTCTCCGTCAATTGCGTCAAGCTCGGCGAGGATCGTGTCCGTCAACGCGAGTTCGGCCGCCACCAGATTCTCGTGCAGGTGGGCGATCGACGAGGTGCCAGGGATCAGAAGAATGTTCGGCGAGCGATGGAGCAGCCAGGCAAGCGCCACCTGCATTGGAGTCGCGCCGAGCCGTGTTGCGACCTCTGAGAGAGTCGAGGACTGGAGAGGCGTGAAGCCGCCAAGCGGGAAGAACGGCACATAGGCGACGCCGCTGCCCGCCAATTCATCGATCAGCGCGTCGTCGTCGCGATGCACGAGGTTGTAGTGGTTCTGCACGCAGACAACCTTGGCGATGCCGCTCGCCTGTTTGAGCTGGCCAGAGGTCACGTTGCTCAAGCCGAGCTGATGGATCAGGCCTTGCCGTTGGAGCACGGCCAGCGTCGCAAACTGTTCCTCGATCGAACTCTCGTTCGGCTCATCAATGCCGCCGACGCGCAGGTTGACCACGTCGAGCGCATCCACCCTGAGGTTCCGGAGGTTGTCGTGGACGGCGCGCGTGAGGTCCCCAGGCGTGAGCGCGGGAATCCACGAGGCGTCCGCGCCGCGCACCGCGCCTACCTTGGTCACGATAACGAGGTCATCGGGATAGGGATGAAGCGCCTCGCGAATGAGCTGGTTGGTGACGTGAGGGCCATAGAAATCGCTGGTGTCGATATGGTTGACCCCCCGCGCGACGGCCTCGCGAAGCACGGCGAAAGCCGCACGGCGATCCTTCGGCGGGCCGAACACGCCTGGTCCGGCGAGTTGCATGGCGCCGTAGCCCAAACGGTTCACGGCGCGGTTGCCCAATGAGAAAACGCCAGCGGCGGTGATGTCGGTCATGTCAGGTCTCCAAGGTTGGAACAGCTACAATATGGCGGCCTTGGCAGCGCGATAATCCTGATCTCGACGATGAGGTCAAGGTCGTCTGTAACGGCCATGATGCGGACGTGACGCGATGTCCGCTAATGACCCAAAGCGGACACTGGTGGACTTGGATTATGCTGGCGGCTCAAATCAAGCATTGCGCCACCCCGACGGCTCAAACAGAGCGGCGCAAATCCTATTGGCATGCATGTAGGAGCCCGATGACGAGGCTAGTCGAGAAGTCTCCCTAAGGGCCGCAAAGTGGATATCTCGTCGCGCAAACGAACTCGGTGTCTATTATTGGTCTTGGAGCAACAGGGGGACGAATGGACTTCAGTTCCATCCAAATGGGAGGAAACATGAGCGAAGACACCAGGGAAAAATATCTGAAGATCGCGCTCGTCGTGTTCGGCGCAATCTTCTTGCTGATTTATCCACTGGGCCTCATCTGGCCGTCAGGTTGGATCTGGCATGGCGGGCAGGGCGCCTATTACCTGCAGATGATCTGCGGGATCTATGCGGTGCTGGGCACCTATTTGATCGCCGCGGCAAGGAACCCTGGCGAGAACCGCAGCCTCATCTCGTTCACCATCTGGTCGAGCGTCGTGCACGCGGCGATCATGGGGACACAGGCGCTTTATGACAGTCGAGAGTACGGCCATCTCATGGGCGATGTTCCGGCCCTGCTCTTGGTCGCGGCCGTTTTGTGGTTGCTCTCTCCAAAGGGGGGACGGTTCATCGGGGCGACCGCCTGAGACGGCGCTCGCAACACAGGAGATGCATGCTGTGTAATGTCTGCCCTGGCTCTTAGCGGACATCGATCGGACCCGCTTTATGTCCGCTTTCAGGGGTAAAAAAGCGGAAATCCCTAACTCGCTCCGGTGATGCCGGCACGATTGAATCGGACCAACATCAATGGATGCAGCACTACTACAAAATCTGATGACCGGAGCTGGGTCGAGTAGCCAGCTTGTTGGCGGATTCGTCGTGGGTCTGTTGTATGCCGTAATCGGTCTACTCAGCGCTACAGGGAGCATTGTTGTCTTTCGGCGCGTTTTCCAAGGAAGGTGGGAACAGATTTTCTGGTCCTCGTACCTTGTCGTCATTGCCGCCTTCTACCTGAGTTTCGCTGCCTATTTCGGGGCCCTGGCCGAGGCTTGGCAAACCGAATTGGTCTTCGTTGCCGTTATTCTTGCTTGTGCTGTGGGTGGGCTGTTTTACCGACCTGCCATCGCGTTTGGCTTTGCCATGCATGGCCTTTGGGATATAGCCCATAGTCTTTTCGGCTCTTCACTCTTCGGGCTGCCGATGACGGAAATTCCTCTGGGCTACGGCATGTTTTGTTTGACGTTTGATATTACGGTTGCGGGTTATCTTATGATGAGTGACACCGCATGGGACGAGCCGGGCAAGTTCGACCTTTATTTCTGGCGAAATGGACCGTGATTCCGCATCATCGTCGGCACTTTCTTAGGCAACTCGAAACGAGCCCGATGTCCGCTTGTGGCACTAAGCGGACCTTTACTGACGTTGTTGACAAGGTCCGCTTCTCGTCCCTAAGCGGACATCTCCCTGGAGCTAGCAACTACGCGATGATCGGTGCAGCCTAACGTGCTAAGAACTTGAATCGCGCGGAGACGTGGCCGAGAGGCTGAAGGCGACGGTTTGCTGAACCAGAGGCCGCTATCCCGACCTGTCCCGCCTCCTACCGACAAGTCTGAATTTCCGCCGATTCACACTGGCTTCACGGCATCAGCATACCTCGTGATCCCGCTTGGTCCCGTGGGGTTCGGTACCAATTTCGGTACCAACTACCAGGAGCTCAAATCACCTGACTCTTAATCAGCGGGTCGTAGGTTCGAGTCCTACTGCGCCCACCAAAATCCAAAAGAAAGACAAAGAGTTGTTGATTGTTTCGCGGTCTCGGCGGAGAAGCCTGCAACCGTGTCCGCACCCTGTCCGGGAAATCAATCGTGAGCCCTGGAGAAGCCCGCTGACCCATCAGCAGAGGCTCTGAGCGAGCGGCGTCACTTCTTGTAGCCGACGAAATAAACACCGATGATTGCTCCTGATGCGTCCTTGATCGGCTCATAACCGCTGATATAGGTCGTCCCAAGAACCGGCGCCTTGCCGTAATATGCATTGCCCGCTTTGATCGACTTGAGGGCCGGGCCGGTCAGAACACTTCCAATCCCACGCCCACTTCCTACCCGCGTCGACACGTTCGTCGCGACGCGGATGTAATCATCGCCGCTCTTCACGAACAGCGTCGCCGCCATCCCTCGTCCGCCTTCCTCCGCAACCGCATCTACCACGGAAAAGTTGTTGTTCATTTTGGTCGAGCCGAAATACAGAGCAGGAGCATCCCTGCCGCCGACCGCATCTTTTCCATCAATCTTTGGTGCTCCTAATTTCGTGGTCTGGTCTTTCAAAGCCGCCATCGATTTCACGACTCTTGCATCCTGAGCATTGCCAACACTTGTCATCAGCACCGGAGTTGCAAGAAAGCCAACCGCAAGGACAAACATGCCAATGACATGCGCTTTTTTGAATGATCTAAGGACTATGGATTTCATTGGTTCGTCCCCGGATTGAGCAGGCGGCTTCAGGCTACTTAGTTTAGCGTGGTCCTTAGCGCGAGGAACGCCTGCGGCTCATCCCTACACGCCCCACCTCGATCATCGCGTCGGAAACAGGAAGGTCATCCCAAGCCGGCCGCCGAAACCATGCGGACCGGTGTCGGGAGAGTCCATCCAATAGCGCACGCCGCCAACGATGCTGACCGGTTGCCCCCCAACCTTGACAATCTTGGCAACCAGGAAATTGATCGGTGCCAACCATTCGGCAGTTTTCCAGTCGTAAGTACTTTCACTCTGGAGCGTAAACGTCCACGCCTGTGGTGTTGTATAGGCGATGAAGGGCTGCAGGTATGTTTGGTCGAACTCGGCGCGGTCGGCGTCGCCGGCGAAGGACCAGATGTGGTTGGCGAGAATGCCCACAGTCCAGCCACTGCCCTGCCAGGCAAGAACCCCGGTCGGACCCCCGCCCCATTTCCCGGCGCCGAGCAGCTCATCGGTTCCGGTCGGCAGCAGAAAGATTGGCCCCGCTCCCAAGGTGAAGCCGTTGAATGTTCGGCTTGGCGAAAAGTAAAGTCCCTCGGTCGTGTCGCGCAGACCGGACTGCGAGCCGGAGCTGGGGAAGAGATCGTTCTGGCTCAACATTACTGGAAGGATCGTTCGCGAGATGACGTACCAGTCGGGATTGAGCTTTATCGGCACTACTGGTTGGATGTTTACAAACCATTGGGAACCGTCTTTCTCCGGGCCGACATTCCCGTTGTAGTTCCCGAAGAACGGTACGCTGATGAGGGTGGAGAGCGGGTTGGCGAGCTCCTCTGCCAGAACTTCGCTGTCATCCTGCGCCAGCGCAGCTCCATTACCCCAAAAGAGTGCGGCAATGACGGCGCAAGCAACTAGCGCATGCTTTGAGTCCGCCTTAAGCGAACCGCTCATATGAAGGGCTGAGTTCGGTGCGGTCATGGCCCCTCGCTTGTCGCGTGGACGCGCTTTCGCCATCTCGTACGACACGATAGCACCGATCACAAAGTAACAGAACACTACTGCTCTCGGTCCGAAGTCACATCTTCAAACTCGCCAACGCACGAGAAAGCGGCATGAGGACGATCAATCCGACGATCGCGACAACGATAACCATGACGACCACTTTTGGGTCGCTGAAACTTTGACTCGCGACCACGAGTGCAGCGGCAATGTTGCGCTGGCCGGTACCAAGCGCCATGACCCGTTTGGTGTCGGCGTTAGGTCCGCCGAGCAACCAGCCAGTCCCGAGGCCCAATGCGATAAACAAAAGCCCCGCAAGGATTCCTCGGGTACCGAACACCTGTAAAACTTTGTCGATGTTCGCTGCGGTGATCAAGCATACCAACAGGATGAGGCTGACGTTGGAAATCCAGTCGAGGACGGGCTTCACCCGTGCGGCCAAGTCCCCGTAACGCGCCTTGAGGATAAGGCCTATGACAAGCGGGAGCAGCATCAGCAGCAGAAGGGAGCGAGCAATGTTCCACGGATCAACAGTAACCCCTGGGAGGAAAAGAGGCAGGACGATAGGTAGATAACCCACGGTGACAACCATCAGCAGCACCATTGCGCCAACAGCGAATGCGAGATTGCCCTTCGCCAGTTCGGCGAGCTTCGGCAGGAACGGTGCCCCGGCCGCACAACCGAGCAGCATCAGTCCGACGCCAAAGGGCTCGTCTAGCCCGAGCACCCTCGCCAGGGCGAGCGCACCAAGTGGCATCACCACGAAATTGGCCAGCAAAGCGAGAACGACCAACCGGACATTGCGTAACGGCTCGGAGATCTGGGAGACCGTGAGACCTGCACCCATCGCGAGCATGCTCGACACGACAAAGCAGAGCATAGCAACCGTCGCTGCCTTGCTTAACAGTTGTATCAGCATGGATGTCTCCCGTATGGGAATTCAAGGGGTCTTGCGCTTGGCGGAACTCCGCGGCGTCTAGGCTCTTCCAGAAGCACTGGGCGTCCAGCAGTTGCCGGTGCTCATTTCATCAACGCGAAATTCCGCCAGAGATTTTTCAGACTGTCCGTGCCACCGAAGAGCGTGGTGAAATTGGTTGAGTCCAGTAGCACGATGTCTCCAGCGCGCTGCTGGTTTGGCGACATCCAGAGCAGACAATTGAACTCCGTGTTGCCGGCTGCGGTGAAGGGGTGTGGACGATCGAGATCGATGGGCTGCCGCGCTAGTACATGCACCGATTTGTTGTCCTCAGACGTCAGCTCGTAGTGCGGCAGGTGAGGATGGAAATTCAGGGTAGGAACGTTGTTGAGAAGTCCCAGCTTGTCAATGTCCCGGAAAGCGGTCAAGGGCGCGATCTCCTTCGTGCCTTTGACCTGCGCTGGGCGGAGTCCGTAGGTATTGTGCACCGGAACATCGAGCGCCTTCATCAGAGAGCGGGTATATTGCCCAAAGCGCTGCTGGCGCGGTACGAGCCTGTCGCCGTGATGGAGATATTCCATCTGTCGCTGCTTCATGTCGCTGGTGAAGCCGACATCGTGATGCGGCGCGAGCAGCAGACAGGTCCCTTCGCGCTTGAGCCATTCGCGAATGGCGACGATTTCCTCGGCCGTGGCTTCCTGTTCGGAAAGAAGGTGATCTAGCCCGAACACTAAGAGCGTATCGGTGTCAGCTAAAATCCGCTCGTCAATGGGCAGCTTGTAGCCCGCCTGGTCGATGCGCTGGAACACAGCGACCGGATGGCCCGTGGCTTCGCCGGCAATTTGCTGGAAGCTGAGCGCGGAGCGGTGAAAAAGCTCTAACGTACCGGCGATCCCCTGAAGGAATTGCGCGGCGCTCCACTCCGGCGTCTCGTAGTCAGGCCACAGCACGTTGCGGACCTCGGTCATGGTGGAGAAGCGGTTCTCCATTGCCGCGGGGTCGCGTTGGGATTCCCACGGGTAGCTCCACGTCCAGTAGATGCTCAGGCGACGTTTGCCCGCCGTGTATTTGCGAGGGATGTGGTTTTGGTTGTAGGTGCGTGCCGGCGTTAGTGTGCTCATTGCTGTTCCCTTATCCCTTTCGTTCCTTCAGAACTGATGCCAGGTGCTCTCCACTTGATGTGCTTGCCAACTCGCTTTCAGATTGAGTTCGCGTGTCGCGCTGGCCGCCACGTGAGCCAACATTCCTGCGTAGGTGGGAAACGAGAGCGGAATATGCGCCAAGTCGTTCACCCGCATCCCGGCGGCAATGGCTATCGCCGCCACCTGTACGATCTCCACTGCGCGCTCACCCACAACGTGGCAGCCCAATATCCTGCAGGTCGTGCGGTCGACGATCAATTTGCAAAAACCCACCGTGCGCCCGTCAATGATTGTGCGTGTGGTCGAGTCGAAGCGTACAACCGCGGTTACGACATCGTGTGTTTCACGGGCCTTTGCTTCAGTGAGACCCACCTGAGCATACTCCGGGTCCGTGAAGCTGCCGATAGGACTCACCGGGTCCTCAATCATCATAGTCGGGCCTCGCACGGCGTTGGTAGCGGCCACGAAGCCCTCTTGTATTGCCTGAGGGACCAACATTTGGTGACCGGTAATGTCCCCAGCGGCGAAGATATGGGGCGTGGAAGTGCGCAGATACCCATCCACCTTCACGAACCCCCGATGATCGGTCTCGACGCCCACCGTAGCGAGCCTCAGCCCGGCAATATCGGCGACCCAGCCTACTGCCAGGACCGCAAGTGTCGCCTCGGCGCTCTCCCGGTTGCCGTTCCTGGAGGTGATCATTCGCACCCCCTCCGGGGTCTTCTCGAAGGACTCGACGGCGCCGAAGTTCTCATGGACCACGATGCCCAACTCGCGGAATGCCGCCGCAACCGCTGCCGATACATCTTCATCCTCAGTCGGCAGGATGCGTGGGCCAGTCTGGAAGAGTTGGATTCGTGAGCCAAATGCGTTGAAAATCGAGGCGATCTGAACCCCCGTTGCTCCGGCGCCAATGACCAGCATCGACGAAGGGACGGAGGTCAAATCCCAGGCATCGCTGTGGGTACTTGCCAAGTCGCAGCCGGGAACTGAGAGCCGCCGGCTCACACCTCCGGTGCAAATGATGATTTTTTTAGCCTCCAGCCGCAAGCCGTCTTCGGTCTCGACGGTGTGCTGGTCGGCAAAGCGCGCAACGCCGGCGTGCTCATGGACTATCACTCCCAGGGAATCGATTTGCCGGCGCAAAGAAGAATGCGCACGCACATCGTCGACAACTTCGTGCACGCGTGCAAGTAGCCGGGGATAATTCAGTACCGGCTCGCCCACGCCGATACCGTATTGACCCAGCTGTCGAGCTTCACGAATCAGCCGGGCTGCATGGGCTAGGGTCCGCACCGGAACTGGTCCGTCGTTTGCGGCCATGCCGCCAAACTCAGCGCGAGTTACCAACATGGTGCGCGCGCCAAGATCCGCAGCACGCAAGGCGGCGAGTACACCCGCCGGTCCGCCGCCAATAACAATGGTGTCGATCATCTTTGGCTACCCCGAGGATGAACGATACCAGTCCCGTTTCAATGGACATCCAAGGTCGCGAGGTATCGAAGCGCCTTGATGCCAGGGAGGAAGAAGTAGGCGCCGCCTCTCACAGTGGTGAAGGCCGGTAAGCCGGCAATTTTTTTGCGGATCGGACGCTTGGGGATTTTGTATTCGAGCGTGCCGTCCTGAGCGCCGATGATCGGGTCGCGTTCGTTACCGAGCTCGTGAAAGTTGCGGTCGCTTACCCAGACGTTTTGCGCGAACTCGAATTGGCGTATCAAGCTCGCGCAGATCACGAAGGCAGCAATGCCGCGTTCGACGCCATCCTCTGGCGTTTCCTCCGGCAAATGCGGGCCGTAGGTGGCGCCGCGGCGGATCATGCGCCGTCGGTTCATGTTCGCTGCCGTGTCGCGGGGATTCATTCGCCGCATGTGCGCGCCGAGCGGTACCGCATAGCCATGCGGATCCATCTCCTTGTAGTTGAAATCGTTGTTCCGCTGCGGGTCGGCGCCCATGATCGGATCGTCTTTTTCGGGTGCCAGTGTGAGTGGTGCACCGCTGCGCCAGCGCCCCATGAGCTTCGCTGCCATCAACTCCTGTTCTTCCCGAGTCTTGCCGTGCTGGCGCAGGAAATCGCGAAACCTGCCCACGTGCTCCTGGAGACGGCGATAGGCCATATAGCTGCCGTTGCGGGAAAGAATTTCTGGTTGCGGCAAATTGGCTGGCGGTCCGTCTTCGTCCGGGTACCCGAGGATGAATTCTCCCGGCTTAAGCGGTGCGCCAGAACCGGGCGTCGGCACGTCGCTGGTGCCTTCGATGACCGGCTGCGAGAGCCGGTCGCGATAGCCGAAGTGGTCGTGCGCATGCTCGAACGGCGGCGTCGCCTCCAGGTCCAGCGTGGAGAGCACCTCCACGCCTTGGCACTGCGCAACGAGTTTGTCGTGCTCAATCTGGCAGCGACTACGCTCGGCAGCATCGCGGGCGAACAGGATGGCGATGGCGTGAAGATCCGGGCTGGCGAGGCCACCCACCCAGTTGTCAGGATGATTCTTACCGCTATCACCGAGCATCTCCGCGCGGGCAACCATGCCTTGCTTGAACTCTTCGGGGAACGTGGCCAGCGAACCCTCCTCCACGCCCAGTGCGCGTAGGCCGTTCCAGGTGAAGGCTACCGTCACCCAGCGTTTGTCCTGTTCGACCGAAGCCAGGACGTCCGCGGCCGACTGCACCTTTTCAAGCATCGTCGACAGCCAGGCCCGTCCGCCTGCGGCATTGCGAAACGAAAGAAATTCGTATCGCCCGTTGAGTGCCGGCGTGCGGGTAAGCAGGATGTGCTGGATGTCCTCGTATTCAAGCATGGCGTGTTCTGCAGTGGATCACTGCATCTGGTCGAGCATGTTCGAAAAGGCCGCCTTGAGCTTGAGCGCTTTCTTGATTTCGTCGGCACTCACGTAGGGATACTCACCGTATTCCAAGAAGCTTGGGCACTGATGCTCGCGGACAAACTTGACGAACGCAGGAGCATTCGTCTTCCAGTCCGCAGGAAAGCCCTCGAGGTTTTCGAAGACGGTATCGATGCCATACGCCCCAAAGAGGGCCACGGCGTCCTCGGTGTATTTGTCAAAGTCGGTGTCGAAGATACCCTGATACATGAAGTAGGTCTCCCCGTTGATCGGGAAGAGCACCCAACGCAGGTAGTGCAACTTGAGCACTGCGAGGCAGTCCGGCTGGTCCGCCACCGCCTTCTCGATGTTCTTAGCGTACTCGTAGAATATCTCTTCCCTACCGGAGATGATCTTAGCGATGATCGTGAAGCCGTAGCATGCTGGACTCTTGGGAAAGATCGGGCCATATCTGCCCTGCTGCACCTTGTCCTTGAAGACTCCCCCTTTCGGGATCGCCATGGCCGCCGGTTTGGTCCAGTCGCCCTGCTGGGTATCTGACATAGCTACGCCCTTTCCTTTCTATAATTTGGAAGACATCGAGTATGTGAGCAGAAAAACAACGCTTGCTCCAGGCCTTCCTCTGTTGATTTCTGGGTGTGGATCACGCAACGCAGTCTTCTGGCAAACGCCGGCCTTTCCCACTTCAGCCATTGTCGTCTCGACTGCCGCCGCGCCGTGCGCCCGCGCACGAGGTCAAAGATAAAGATTCAGGGACGACGTTGGCCGCCCGACCGCCTTTGTCGGGGCTATTGCGTCTGCGTGGCAAAGGTGACGCCGCCGACAATTGAACCCGGATGTGCGCTTTGGGTCACAAGCGGACTTTAGAGCAGCGGAGGCGATCGTCCGCTAAGTGCCAATAGCGGACATGGTAATTGCGGACTGGCTGAAGCGCGGAAGCGCCGAGATGCGAGGGCCGGCCTCGCGCCGGCCCTTTTCGCGTCTGTTTGCAGAGGCAGGGCCAGGGTTTGCGCGCTCTCGACAGCGACAGTCATGCGGTTTCAGGCCTCCGGTGCGGACATCATGCGGACACGAATTAAGGTGCACTGCTCAAAACGATATAATAGCAAGCGACAGTGGCGATAATCAGCTGATTAACAATCTGCTGCATCGCGGCAGCACGGGTCTCATAGCTTCTCAGCACTGCGGCTTCGGCCTGAGAGACGGTAGGCAAATTTGCCCATCGCAAGCCTCCAGGAAAAAGCCAGCGAGGTTGTGATGGAGGGGGTCGCCTTACTCGGGGATGCAGTGCGTGCTAGGAAGGCTTGTCAATGTCAACCCACGGAAAGATGTCAAACCAAATGCTTCACAAACTCTCTCTTATTTGCGCGATAGGGGCTGCCCTGTTATTTCCGATGTCGGCATTTGCCGGTCGCGGCCACGGCGGCGGTCATCACGGCGGCGGTCACCACGGCGGCGGTCATCACGGCGGCCATCACGGCGGTCATCATCACCACGGCGGTCATCATCACCACGGCGGTCATCATCACCACGGCGGTCATCATCACCACGGCGGTCATCATCACCACGGTGGTCATGGGCACCATCACGGCGGTGGTCGCTACTGGCACGGTGTTTGGTATGCTTACGGCGTCGGTTCCTGCTGGCGCTTGACCGGCGATGGCTACGTTTGGATTTGCAACTGAGGACTGATCGAAGGGGCTGGCCATGCCAGCCCCTTTTTAGTTTTTCCGCCGGGTGAGCAGGGGAACGCCTAACACCTGCTTTTTGTATGTCGCCACACTAGACGCCCGCGCGAGTGACGGGAAAAAGCCAGCAAGGTTGTCGGTGAGTCACGGCCTCTTAACACTCGAATCATTGGAGGGTGGTATTGTCGCTGCCACGCCAAATAGGGGAGCATCCGATGTCCGTACTCGTCTTTCTCGTAGCCATGGGACCAATGGCTGCCTTGGGAATTTACAATCCGCAGGTCGTGGTTCATCACCACTGTATCGCCGAGCCAGGCACTGTTGACGCGCTTTACTGTCCGGCACCCCCGGCACCTCCTCATAAGAATTAGGTCGGGCAGGAGGACAAGAGGTACACTGGGATCAAGCCTGAAAACCACTTCCGAAGAGGTCAGGCAAGCCGCCTACATTAGATCGGGGGTCTTTGTTGTTCGTAGCGGACTGCAATTACAAGTCGGTGATGGCGAGGAGCCGAGGGAGGTCGATGTGATCATTCATTTGATTGAAGCGTCGCGCGAATGGAAAGCTCGATCGATCCCGTTGGTGCTCATGTGGTTGAACCCGAGTGCCCTACCAGGATTCCGCAGATTAATTAGCCTGTCCATGAGGATTGGCAGGTAGCCGCCCGGTCGTGTTTCGTAAGGCCCGATCGCTGCCAACTTCTGACCGCGAATTTTTGCCTTGAAGCTATATACCCCAGGATTAGCGATCGCGTCGATCCCGCCGAGGTCGTACCAGCGAAATCCTCCCTCCTGCGCCAAAATCATGCCACTCCAAAATACCTGGTAGCCAGCTTTCATCGTGCGTCCCAGTTTGTTGGTGGCGCTGAAGAGAGTAACTGCTGTATCACCCAAATGGCTTTGCACGTGTGCCGCTAAATCCTGCCCGTCCTTGGTCGCAATCAGCACCTGAAGACCTAAACTTTCTGCCGGTAGACTAAGAATAGGCTTGGGGTCTAACCCGCTAGAGAGATGCTTAAATTGACGCATCTGGTCGTAGACTTTTAAAAAGCGTCCGATGAAAGCTTCTGTGCATCCCTGTTCGATGGCCAGACCAGCCCGCTCTGCGAGCTTCAGTTCCCTGCGCCACCTCTTGCTTAGGCTGCTGCGCAGTTGTCGTTGATTTCCATCGAGATTTTTGAGGATCGTCTGATACGATCGCAGTCTATCAGTGGGCTGGAAGCCAAGCTCCGCAAAGATAGACTGGGCCCTTAAAGTAGGAGCGGGGGGTGACGCCGGTAGGCGTATACAAAGAAGGTGCCCCTCCTCGTCAACCAGCTTTCTTCTTAGCGCCGCTAACACTGCCTGGCTTTGCGCTTCATCCCAATCTCGGCCACGGGCTTGCATCAACGGACCACCTGCAATGTAGGCGAACCCACGGCCGATCAGTGGAAAATTCTTTATCCGCACGCATGCCGCCGCGACCAACCGCTCTCCATCTTGAAGAGTGATAAACCGCGCTGACGCGCATTTTTGGGCTGCCGTCAAACTCGCGTATTCATGGCTTTGTTCATAGTTGTAGTCCATGAAGGACGGCGCAACAGATGTCCAGACTTCCCTATCAACATTTGTACATTGCAAAATTTGCATGTTCAACGCGATCAGCAGGTAAAGAGTGCTGTAGCCTCCAGAACTTCTTCGCGATGCGAGCACAATATCGTTTTTGAGTTAAATTGTCGCTACTTTTGACTGATTTTGCAGGATATGAGGCGCGTCATAATCGTGAGAATTTTGCTCGGGCTCACGGCCAGCACACCTTAATGAGTAAGTCAGCAGGGGTGTGTGTGGTGTACGCCCTCCCGCTCTTCGCGGAAGGCGTTCTGACTTGGTAATTATAGGGTGGGTGATGGCGAGGAGCCGAGGCAGGTTACGATCGCAGCCGCCGTATTGCCCGCGATAGATCACCGCGTCATAGAGGGCTTAAATGTCTCCGGGGTTTTCTGCTTCTGGGGGTAAGAACTAAGAGCGTGTCGTGACAGGCGGGCCGGAAAGAAGAAGCCCCAGCCAAGGTGGATTGACCGGGGCTTCCCAAAGGAGAGCGATCGCAGGGACGATCACTCCAATCCCCCATAGCACAGTCACGGCAAGCGAGTAGGGCTTCGTTATAAAACGGTTAACCATGTGCGGGGTGAATTGGTGCTGAAATCGGGTATGCAGGTTGGTGGCTGCAGATACTCCGATTTCAGTATGAGGGGCGGATGACTCTTCCGCCGCTATCGAGTCTGAAACTGGGGTTTATTGGCCTGTCTGAGACCTTTCCCACACGCCTGCCCACAAATGAGCAGCCTAAAACGGGAAGCTTAGGTAGCGCTTCATTCCGCCATCCCGCTCCGCATGCGAATGTCGTCGGCTTCGGGCGGCGCCTTGGCGGTGACTTTCATTGGGTCTGAGGTGCCGCGACCTCGTGGCAATCACCCGTCTCGATGTCTATGCCGGCGGGAAGCAGGAGGACGGTAATCACGGCGGTGCCCTGACCGCGATTTATTGTTATCTGAGCCGCTTCGTTAGCAGGCAGCGAGTTGATTTTGATGTCAGCCCTGACCTCCGTGTCTGAATATGAAGTGGTGCGAGCGGAGACGACCGGTCCGCGCTCTGCTACCAATTGTTTGTTGGCATCATCGAGGAAGAAGGTCAGTGACTGCATCGCTTTATTGTCGCTACGAGTCGCAGCCGTCGCAGGCAGTGAAAAATTGCAGGCAATATGCTGATCCGCTGCCGCGACCGAGCCGCTCGTGATAAGCGCAATCAAAGTCAGCCAGACTGCGTACGCGCACCGCATCCTACGGTTCCTCTGCGTAAGCTCCGTCGCTAATCTCCGCGAGCTGAATTGGTCGAGCTGGCATTATAGTGGCTTATGGCGATTGCCTGTAATCTCTTGCAATGACCGAGCGCCGCTTCCCGCCGCCATGGACCGTTGAGAAAATCCCCGGCGGGCTCAAAGTATGTGACGCGCAGGGACAGTCGCTCGCGTACGTCTATTCGCGTGAGACGCCCGCCGACGCCGCCATCGCCAAAGTGCTCACCGAGGATGAGGCTCGCCGCATCGCAAGCAACATCGCCAAGCTGCCCGTGCTGCTGGGTGCGGATGCGTAGGCTACGCAGCTTTGCGCCGCCACATCAGGCCGAGGCCTAAGAGACCACTAACGAATAGCCACAGGCTCGCTGGTGCAGGAACCGGAGACACGGTGGTGACGGACGTCATGTCTGCGAAGTTCAGGTTCGTGTCCGGGGCCATTGCTATGAGCGGGTCCCAATTACCTCCTGTTGGCGGAGGGCAGCCAAAGTCGGGTTCGTCGCGCAAACGAACTCGGTGTCTATTGCGAGCGCACAGGCGGCAGCAGCTCGAGCAGAGGCTTGCCTTAGGGCAGGGGAGGCCCGACCCCTCAGGGCTCGTTTTCTGCACGATAGAGGGCGGACCGCTATCGCCAGATAACCTAAGCCGGGACTGGCGGCGCGTGACCCTGGCAAAGGGCTTGCCGCGTGTGACATTTCATGCCTTGAGGCACAGCCATGCTTCAGCCCTGATCGCCAGCGGGCTCGATGTGCTAACAGTGAGCCGGCGCCTTGGCCATAGTACTCCAGCCGTGACGTTGACAACGTACGCCCACCTGTTCAGTAACACCGACCTGACCGCCGCTAGCGCCATCGAAGCGGCGCTTAGAACGCCACGCGAACGGTGATAGGAGGTTTCCGGTACCAATCCGGTACCAAATTCGGGTTATTGGACTCGATGTGAAATACTAAGTGCTTGATCCGCCTAGACGGAGACGTGGCCGAGAGGCTGAAGGCGGCGGTTTGCTAAAGCGCGAGCTTCAGTCTTTCCAATGGTTTTCCGTCATAAGCAATCGGTGGTGGTCCTTGGTTTTTAAGACTGTCGCGAGACACACGGCAGAAAGCCTCGACGATTTCGGGCGGCAATTCGGGCGGCAATTTTTATTGGGGGAGCCGGAGCAATGAGTGGCGCCAGCGAGCGATGAACACTGCCCCGAAGAAACGTCGCTTCAAATGGGCTGCCGACCCAAATGGGATTTGGCTTGAGGGTCACGGCGTCCTCGGCTGCCCTTGACGCGCCCGTTGCGGGTGCGCGTGATTCTGTAGGTGATTCCTTGGGGCAACGTACTCTTACGGCAACTCCCTGTGGCGGCGCGACCAATCAAATGTCCCCGAGCGGGTACATCTTCATAGAATTTTGAGTATTCCAGACCAATATTCCCGTTCGGGAACATTGGTGAGCTTCCGCCATGGACAGCAAGGACAGTGCGGTCAACCGCCGGGCTTCGGAGGCAGCTTTCGCCTTTGGGGCCCTGATCCGCAGCCGCCGGAAAGTGCTGAAGATGCGCCAGGATCAACTTGCGCTGGCAACGGGTGTCGGCCGCAGGTTTTTGATCGATTTAGAAGCCGGCAAGCCTTCCTGCCAGCTCGGACGAAGCCTCCTGGTGGCTGAGGCCTTGGGGCTCAGGTCGGCCGGTGGTCCAGTGCTCGGCGGTCCACCTAAAACCGCGACCACCGCTGAACTGCCCGATCTGCCCCAAGAGGAGCCGGATGGCCAACCTACCAGTGTACTTTGAGCAACGCCGCGTTGGCGCGATCGATGTCGATAAGAACGGACCACGTTTCTCGTATGATCCCGACTGGATCGCTTTGCGGGGCGCGTTTCCGATCTCGGTAACTATGCCGTTCAGGTCCGAGCGCATTGCTTCCGATATCTTCCTGCCCTGGGCAGCGAACTTACTGCCAGAGAGCGAGCAGTTGCGCACTCTCGGACAAATTCTCGGGATGGCGCGGAGCGATGTCATCGGTCTGCTCTCCGCGATCGGCGGCGATACTGCGGGCGCACTTTCGATTGGTCAGCCGGGGAGAACTGCTTCGGTTCAGTGGCGGCCGATTGGTAAGTCGGATGATCTTGAGAGAGTCATGAACGAATTGCCGAACAAGCCTTTCCTTGTCGGTGATGAAGGCGTGTCGATGTCACTCGCGGGCGTTCAGACGAAACTTGCGGTGGCCGTCGATGATACGGGCCGCATCTGTATCCCGATGAACGGCTCTCCATCGACGCACATTCTCAAGCCGGACTCGGCACGCCTTCGGGGCAGCGTTCAGAACGAAGCGTTTTGCCTGACCTTGGCCAGACGTTTGAAAATCCCCACGCCGAATATCACGACGGGGCGGGCCGGCAAGCGAACCTATTTGCTCCTGCAGCGATATGACCGAACTGTTGTTGGCGGTCGTTGGCGCCGCCTGCACCAGGAAGACTATTGCCAGGCACTCGGGAAACCGCCATCGGCCAAGTACGAATCCTATCAGACCGGTATTCCCGGACCTACATTGAATGACATGTTTGATGTAACGCGACGGCACATGCCCCCGACCGACATAGTGCGTTTGCTCGATATGGTCGTGTTCAATATTTTGGCCTGCAACACTGACGCTCATGCCAAGAATTACTCGATAATTATTCGAGGCAACGGCGTCTCGCTCGCACCGATGTACGACGTCATGTGCGGCGAAGTGTGGGAGAACGTCTCGAAGAATCTCGCCCATAAGATCGCCGGCAAAAATCGGGGTGACTACCTCAAGGGGAGGGACTGGCAACTGTTCGCCCGAGAGTGTGGCCTCAATCCCAGGCAAGTTATCGAGCGCGTCAGCGCGTTGGCAGCATCGGCTATCGCGGAAGCAGGCGCGGCTGAATGCGAGGTAGCCGGGATGCCAGCCGGTGAACACCCAATTCTGAACCAGACTCGACAGGCCGTTGAACGACGCGCTCATTTGCTCCTGAAACAGTTACAGGAGATAGGAGAGGGGCCTGTTATCGACGCGGCGAGCGCTTCGTGCCCGGCTACAAAACAATATCAGCCGTCGACCTGTTGATGAACGCGCCGTTTGAGGAGTAGCGCCGTTCCCATGCACGCCATGCATCTGGATGCACGGATCATAGGAGGCCGGAGGTCTTGAGCTCATCGCACCAGTCCGCCGACGGCTCCCTCGACACGATGTCTGCTTTTGGCACAAAGCGGACGTGCAAACCGCGCTGATCAATGTCCGCCTTGAGGGGAATAACGGACATGACGCGGACTTGACGCGATGTCTGCTCATAACCCAAAGCGGACATCGTATTCGGGAATTCTGCTCTCGTACGATGTGGGCGCGCCATGCTCGCGCCGCCTTTCCACCCTCTAAACTCCGCCCCGATGAGGTACGTTACGATACGCGCCCAAAGGATCGGAATTGCGCGCAAGGCGCTGAAAAGCGGTCCATATATGTACGCGTCGAACGACTGCCGCCGCCGCCCCTCGACGCGGCACGCGAGCGCGCTGGCGCCTCCGCCACCGCTGTCGGGTTTCGATGCGTCGTGCGACTGAAGAAGCCTGGGCGATGACAGAAACACCGTCGAAGAACAAAATTCTGTTGGCTCAAGTGGTCGTCGCGCTAATGATCGCTTTCGTCGTTCTTGGCGCGGCTTGGTATGGCTTCTCGGCAGAGGTTCGCGAGCGCCTCTGGCAGAACTTGCTCGATCGTCCCGGCGGGCCGAAGACCTTCCGTTTCATCCTCCAGCCCATCATGGCGACGATCGCCGCGCTGTACGACGGCGTGGAGGACGCGCGGACCGGGCGCTCGCCTTATCTGTGGACGATACTCACCGATCGGGCGAAGCGCGGCGGCCGCATGCGCGAGGGACTGATCTCCACCGCGCGCGTCATTCTCCTGGGTCTGGTCATGGACGTCATCTATCAGTTCCTCGAGTTCAAAACTTTCCATCCGGGAGAGGCGGTCATCGTCTCGCTCTTGCTCGCGTTCGTCCCCTACCTGCTGCTGCGTGGCCCGTGCGAGCGTATTGCGCGCCGGTGGCTCGGGGTTGCGCCTGCGAACGAAATCCAGTGACGGCACCGCGCATGCAGAGGGCATGGCCTGAAATAATTAGCTGACAAGGGGAGGCAAAAACGATGAGTGATCAACATGTCAGCGGAGATTCCGATCGATTCGTTGTTCGCGCGACGGCCGAAAGTCACTTTTCCTGGCTGCGCACGTGGCTTTCCGTCGAACGCACGATGATGGCGTGGACGCGCACGGCCGTCTCGCTCATCGGATTCGGCTTCGTGATCGTCCAGTTCTTCGACCGCTTGGAGCAAATGCCGGGGACACATCCCGCCCGCTACCCGGACGCTGCGCGATATCTGGGGCTTGCGCTGATCTTCTGCGGTGTCATGGCGCTGGTCATTTCGCTTTGGCAGTACCGGTGGATGCATCGTTACATGTCGGGTGGAAGTTTCGCTGAAATTGCAGGCGTTACAAAGGAGGGAAAGCAAACGCCGCTCATTGCAGCTTCAATCCTTCTCGCCCTTATTGGCACATTCGCCTTTTTTGCCGTGCTGCTGCGTCTCGTGTAGCGGCGGCTCGCACGGAGAGAACGTCAACTCAAAGCTGAGCAAAGTCAGTCAAAGGAGATTGAAATGGCCAAATCAAAGAAACCCAACATCCTCATCCTCTGGGGCGACGATATCGGCTGGTGGAACATCAGTTATAACAGTCGCGGGCAGATGGGTTACCGCACCCCCAATATCGACCGCGTGGCGAACGAGGGCGTGGCCTTCACCGACTATTACGGCCAGCAGAGCTGCACGGCGGGCCGGGCGGCGTTCATCACCGGACAGAACCCGATCCGCACAGGACTGACCAAGGTCGGAATGCCGGGCGCCGACGTTGGCCTCAGCGCGGAAGATCCCACCATCGCCGAACTCCTCAAGCCGCTAGGCTACACCACGGGCCAGTTCGGGAAAAACCATCTCGGCGACAAGGACAAATTCCTGCCTACGATGCACGGCTTCGACGAATTCTTCGGCAACCTCTACCACCTCAACGCGGAAGAGGAGCCCGAGGACCCGGACTATCCGAAAGACCCGGAGTTCAAGAAACATTTCGGGCCGCGAGGCGTGCTGCACTGCTGGGCCGACGGCAAGAGCGGGCAAAGAATCGAGGATACCGGGCCGCTGACGAAGAAGCGGATGGAAACCATCGACGACGAGACGACGGGACATGCGCTGCGCTTCATTGACGAAGCGCACAAGGCGGATAAGCCCTTCTTCGTCTGGTATAATACGACAGCGATGCATTTCCGGACCCACTGCGCCGAGAAGAACAAGGGCAAGAGCGGTCAGGGGGACTACAACGACGTAATGGTCGCCCACGACGAGAACATCGGCAAGATGCTGAACAAGCTCGACGAACTCGGCATCGCCGAGGACACAATCGTCATGTACTCCACTGACAATGGCGTGCACTACAATAGTTGGCCGGACGCCGGCATCACGCCGTTTCGGTCAGAAAAAAACACCAACTGGGAGGGCGGCTGGCGCGTGCCGGCGTTCGTGCGTTGGCCCGGCAGATTCAAGGCGGGCACAGTACTCAACGGCATTGTCAGCCACCAGGACTGGTTGACGACATTCCTCGCCGCGGCGGGAGAGCCGGATATCGCGGCGAAGCTGCACAGCGGCTACAAGGTCGGCGACAAGACCTATAAGGTTCACCTCGACGGCTTCAACATGCTGCCGTATCTGAGCGGCGAGGTGAAGGAAAGTCCGAGGCAGTTCTTCTTCTATGTCAGCGACGACGGCGACATCCTCGCCATTCGGATGAAGGACTGGAAAGTTGTTTTGATGGAGCAACGGGCGAAGACGCTGCAGTGCTGGTTCGAGCCGTTCGTTCGCCTGCGGGCCCCAAAGATTTTCCACTTGCGCCGCGACCCGTTCGAACGGGCCGACGAGAACTCGAACACCTACTGGGATTGGATTATCTCCCACGCGTACGTCATTTACGTGATGCAGGCGGTGGTGGCCCAGCAAATCGAGGACTTCAAAAAGTATCCGCCGCGCCAGAAGCCGGCCTCGTTCAACCTGGACGCGGTGCTGCGAACGCTGGAGGATGCCGGCGGCGGCGCCAACCACTGACCTCTCGCTTTTGTCGATGTTAACGAAGGTACCGTGCCCGGCGTCTGCGTCGGGCACGGACATGGTGACCTGAAAGACTACAAGCCGTTCACCCGGTCTAACTGCGTGAGGTCAGCCACGGACTTCCTCGCCGGCTGAAACTGACGTTATGTAGTCGGCAATTCCTGATTTGTGCTTGCCGGTACTGCACTGAAATGCTTGGTTTCCAACCGCGGAGACGTGGCCGAGAGGCTGAAGGCGGCGGTTTGCTAAACCGTTATACGGTCAAAAGCCGTATCGAGGGTTCGAATCCCTCCGTCTCCGCCATTATTTTACCGGCGGGTGAGATGGACCAGGCTGGGCGCCACGGGAGCCTTAACGTACTGCCTGGCAGCTACGCCCTAGGACTCGCGTAACTCTTAAATAATTAAAGCGCGATACCTTTGCGTGAGCCAGTTTCGGCTGAGATCAACATCCCAGCTACGACGAAGAACTAAATAGACATGCTAGCGCCCCTTGAGACCGATCAACCGAGACGACGGGCCACAAAGTTCCGCCGTCAATTCGATCCCGTCATCTTCATCATAGCTAGTTTGGCAGCCGCTGCCATCCTGCTAACGATTGTTGCCATTCCGCAGTGGTTATCGAGACAAGCGCGGTGGGAAATGCTCCGGTCTCACGTGGGGGAAATTGCCCAGTTAGCCGCCAGTGTCGTCGATGGGGATCTGCACCACCAACTACTCGATTCCGCGAATTATAGTGACGAGCTGTACGCACGCGCGCTGAAGCCGCTGGTGCGCTTCCACTCGGCAAACCCCAATATCTTTTATTTGTACACGATGGTCGATCGGGGGGGCATACCGTATTTCGTCCTCGATACAGCGGCGTCCCCCGACTTGCGAACAGGCCACCAATTGCGTGCGTCGGCCTACATGGAGCGATTTGATATCCGCGAGGAATACGAAGACGACTGGCTGCAACAGATTGCGGCCGGCAAGACCTACGTTACTCCCACTTACGAGCAGGACGATTTTGGGGATTTTCTTACTGCGCATGTGCCCATCTATGACAGCAAGGGCGATTACAGCGGCTTTGTCGGTGTGGATTTCGACTTGCAATACTATTTCGCTCAGGAGGCACGCTTCCGCGCCATTGCAATTGGTACGCTGGCAGCCGGCCTGATCGTGGCATTGGTGATCGGCTATCTGGTGGCGCAGTATCACTGCGCGATGCGCCGGCGCATCCGAGAGCTGTATGAAAATTCGATTCGCGACGGGCTGACGGGGATGCTCAACCGTCGTGGTATCACTGATGTTATTAGCAAACCCCGAGAAGGGGAGCCAAAGAACCGCGCGACGTTGCTCGTCGATATCGACAATCTAAAGATGATCAACGACATGCACGGCCACGTCGCGGGCGATGCGGTCATTGCACGGACCGCGGAGGCCATTCGCGAAAGCGTTCGCGAGGGCGACGAATGTGCGCGGATCGGCGGGGATGAGTTTATGGTGTTTGCCCCCGATTGCGATGCCGACAGCGCTGAGGAGATCGCGCAGCGTATTCTTTCGACACTATCTAGGCAGGGGATGCCCCTGGTCGGCGTGAAGTTCGGTGTGTCGATTGGAATCGCATTACATGAAGGCGGCAGCATCGATTTTGCTCAAATGTACAGAAATGCCGACGCAGCCCTGTATCAGGCCAGGGAGGACGGCAAAAGCCGCGTTGGCCTGTGGGCGCGATCCACGGTGGCATCGCAGCCAGATTGGTTGAGTCTAGGATCAAGCCCGTAGACTGGCCAATCAGGCGATACTACCGCACGTTGGTGGCCAAGGAGCAATCAGGTTATGCATTCTGTCGTGAATAATGGCTCAAGCCGAACGAACGCGATCGATCGAGGAAAACGTCGGCTGAGCACTAGAGGCTAGCGGGCAATTCCATTCAGGAAGACGAAGCCGGAGTAACCACTTCGGATTTGCCGTTCGACGACCCCAATCGCTTCAGCCTTCAGGCTCGTGGCATGACGCGCGAACGTGGTCTGTATCGACTGGGCTGATAGGTGCAAAGCCGGAAACGCCCGGTCCTTCACAACGTATCCTGGCGAGCGCACCAGAAAGGCTGCCGCCAATGCTCCACCGGGTTTCACGCAACGCGCATAAGCAGCGCAGGCCGCTTCAAATTCATCGTGTCGTTCAGTGATGGATTCCGCGCAGAAGAACATGGTCGCAGCATCCCAGGTGCGCTCGGGAAGATCGAAGATCGAGCCTTGCTTGATGACGCTCTTGGCGCGCAGAAGAGGAGTCGGATCTTCGGGCAGATGAAGCTCCGGACGATATGCCTCGCGCGTCACACTCCAAAAGTGACGCCACTGCGAGCGCATATCACTGCGCTCCAGCTCGGATTGGAGCCAAGCAACATTGCTTTCGGCATATTCCCAGGCGGTTAGCTGGCGCGCTCTCGGCAAGGCGCAGAAAAATGGAATGAGATTCGGGCCGGTGCCGACATCGACGACGTCTAGCTCCGCGCCCACCGGTGGGGCGCGTTTCATCGCCTCTGCTGCGTAGCGGATCACTAGATCGTCGTCGGGATGCGGCTCGCCGTAGTAGTGCTGGAAATAGGCCTCGGAATCAAATTGGGCCCATTGATAGTCGGCATTGCCGGACGGGGAGCGCGGGTTGCCGTCGGACGGTTTCTCAGAAGACACGACGCGCCCCGCTAGTGGTCATTCTAGACATTTTGCCTTTTAAGCACGAAAGCCAAATCTGCATAGCTAGCTCAATGAACTTGCGGTGTGAGTGAGCCTGCCAACCGCGCGCTGTCCCGTTTTGAAACATCCAAGCCTCTGAAAAATTTGCAAGAAACTTTGACTAACGAATTGCGGCTGTGTCGTTTACGCTTTATTAAGGTTAGCAGCGCAGCGGGCCACGCTGCGTCGCAGGCGGATTGCGGCCCTCTCGTACTAGTCAGGATTTCCAGCCCTACATGTCGACCAACTTGGTCATTCGTTCGCGTGCGGACAGCCCACAGCTGAAAAAGGCTGCGAGTTCAATTGAGCAAGCTGCGTGGAATGAATTGGGGTATCTCAATTACACCCGGGCGCACTACGAGTATTACACCGAGCTCCTCGACGCTTATCCAGAGTACCAGCTCTGTCTCGTCGACGAGGATACCGGCTATCCGGTTGCCGTCGCCAATTGCGTCCCGTTCACCTGTTCGGGTCCGGATGATTTACCACCTGAAGGTTGGGACTGGGTGGTCGAGACCGCTGCGCGCACGAAGGAAATGCGGCTCAATATGCTCGGGGCGCTGGCCATTTCGGTGCCAGCCGTACACCGTTCCAAGGGCTATGCGCGGCTAATGATCCATTCTCTCATCAATCTCGCAGCCGCGAAGGGGCTGCGAGGTCTTGTAGCGCCTGTGCGGCCCTCAGCCAAAGTGCGCCATCCATGGGTGCCGATCACGGACTACATCAATTGGACCGATGAAAGCGGGCGTGTCTATGACCCTTGGCTCCGCAGTCATCTTTCCGCCGGCGGCAAGCTGATCGGCCCCTGCGAACGTTCGATGGTCGTGCATGAGCACATCGGATTTTGGGAGAATTGGTCGAAGCAACGGTTCGATGAATCCGGGGCCTATGCGCTGGAGGGCGCACTCGCTCCGGTGACGATCGATCTCGATCGCCAGACTGGGATCTATGAAGAGCCCAATGTCTGGGTAGCCTACGCAGCCTGAGGCCGTTCGCAATTCGTGCGCCATCGAGGTAGCGAGGTAGCGGTTCTATGCCGAGGGAGCGATTTAGAGCGGTTCGTTCTATTGCAGAAGCGCCACAGCGATTGAAATAGCGCCAAAAGTCTCTCGTTTTTCGTTGCCTGGTTAGTCGCCGGCTCTAGTGTAGCCAGACAGGCAGAGTGCAATGGTGACGTGGTAGTCTTGCGTTGCGCGGGTCCACTTAAACCGATGCATTCCTCCGAGGCACAAGCCAGATTTTGGGGCCAGGCTAGTGACACGTCGGCGCTGGGCAGCCATCCCGATTAGGGTAAGTGTTGTAGGTGCAGCTTTATTGGCTGGAACCGCTTCATTGTCCGCGGCCGACCTTGATCAAGCGTCGGTGGAAGCTGCGGCATCGAGCCATAAGATTAGCTTTTCGGCAAACGTGGACCTTACTACTGATTATATTTTCAGGGGCATCTCACAAACCGATGAGGGTCCAGCAATTCAGGGCGGGTTCGAGCTTGCTTACAATATCCTCTATCTCGGCGTGTGGGGTTCGAATGTGGATTTTGGCACGAGCTCCACTTCGTTTGGTAACTCACGCAATCTCGCTAACATTGAGATCGATTGGTATGGCGGCATCAAGCCCGTTCTTAAAGGTGTTAGCTTTGATATCGGAGTGTACTACTACACTTACCCAGACTCACTTGGAATGGCCGACCTCGACTACATGGAAGTCAAGACGGGCGCTTCGCACACCTTTTTTGAGAAGCTAACGCTCGGCGTCACAAACTGGTGGACACCTAATAATTCTGGGGACACGGGTGCTAATGACGTTCTTGAGTTCTCGGGCGCTTATGCGCTCAAAAAGCTTTGGATCTTCAGCCCGACCGTCAGCGCGCTGATTGGTCGTCAATGGGGCGACGAGAGCCAAGGTGGTTCTGATTACACCTATTGGAACGCCGGTGTGACGTTCGGCTTTCATGAGAAACCCGTCTACTCCTTCGATGTCCGATATTGGGATACCAACTTGCCTGGTTGCTCGAACGCCACCATCTTCCAGTGCGATCAGCGGGTGATAGGTACGTTCCAGGCGTTGTTCTAGAATCGGTGTAAACGCGATCCGCGACTCGTTTTCCGTCGGACAAATGAATTGGGCAGCGGAGAGGAGCCGACCGCTTGCCGAGCGGCGAGAAGTCTCATGCGATTCTTCGTGCCCGACCGAGGCGCTTAGGCTGGAAGTCACTCAGAAGTTCATCCATCTGGTCCGCGCCAATCGCCTTAGAAAAGTAATACCCCTGCAATTCGGTGCAGCCGAACTCTGTCATCATTGCTGCTTCCAATTCGGTCTCGACGCCCTCAGCGACGATGTCCATCCCCAGCCCACGCCCAAGTTTGACCACCGACTGAACGATCGTTCTCGAAGTGTCGACGCTCGAAATTCGGCTGACGAACGATCGGTCGATCTTGATCTTGTCGAATTTGAAATTGCAGAGATACGCCAGACTCGAATACCGAGTCCCGAAATCGTCGAGCGCGGTCTTGAAGCCCATAGAACGGATAGCGTCGAGAATGAAATTGGTATGGTCTGTGGCCTCGAGCAGGACATTCTCGGTGATCTCTAACACAAAGCGGCTCGGTTCAACCCTGTGTTCCGCAACGAGCTCGCGTAGCATTGCACTAAGATCGACATGTCGGAACTGGACCGGCGAAAGGTTCACCGCCACCTCGAGATTGGGCCAGCGTTTGGAATCCCTCATCGCCCGATTGAGAACCCATTCCCCAAGCGCGGGGAGAAGCCCTGAGTTTTCCGCGATGGGAATGAAGGTGGCGGGCTGCATCTCACCGTGCACCGGATGACGCCAACGCAAAAGCGCCTCAACGCCGACGATGGCACCCGTACGGCATGAAATGATTGGCTGGTAGTGGAGCCGCAGCTGCTGAGTTTCGATCGCAGTGCGCAAGTCCAGTTCGATTGTGCGGCGGTGCTCCACCTTTTCCGCCATTTCAGTGGAAAAGAGGACGGCACGATCCCGACCGCTATTCTTGGCCTCATAGAGTGCGATGTCGGCGTGCCGCATCAATTCGTCGGCTGTCGCACCGTTGTCCGGCGCTATGGCTAGGCCGACGGAGGCTGTCACGCGAATGCTCTGACCGTTGATGGAGAAGGGCGACGCGAATGCTTGTGCGACCCGTTCTGCCAGCGCAGTGCTTGCTTCCGGTTTGGCCGGCACACCTAGAATCGCAAATTCATCGCCGCCGAAGCGTGAGAGAAAGTCATCAGGTCTGAGGCGTGTCTTCAACCGCTGGGCCACCGCCTTTATCAATTGATCACCGGCTTCGTGGCCCAGCGTGTCATTGATATCCTTGAAGCGATCGATATCGATATATGCAGCAACCGCGTGCTGGCGGCGGCGCTTCACGCCGTGACAATCCAGAAAGTTCTCGATTGTTTCGACCATTTGTACACGGTTGGGCAAGCCAGAAAGTGCATCGTGCTTGGCCTCATACCGTGCCTGCGACTCGCGCAGCGCGAGCTGTTCGGAGGCACGTTTGAGGCGCCTAAACATTGTGTTTGCCAGAATTCCCGTCGCAAGAATGGCAAACGCCACCAGTGGCAAGATGATCGTCAATAGCACCTGCCCAGGCTGTCGCGTGGTCCAGGCCAGATATCCAGCAGGGACACCATCATCGCCTACGAACGACTGGGAAACGACACCATCACTCTGTGGCGGTTGAGGCGTCAGTGCCAGGTCGCTCAAAAGAAGTGAGCGCCCGATCTCCGAGGTAAAGGCTTCGTCGATATAGGTGATGCTGATAAGCAGATTGGGCGTCCCCGTTAGGAGACCCATGTTGACATTGGGCACAATTGTCAGGGCAGCGACCACAGCGGGCGCGCCGTCTATCGACACGATGTGACCCGACCAGTGCGCCACTTGGACGGCGCCCGCTAAAACGCGGTAGTGGCTTTGTGCTTCACTGAACGCATCCGGACGTATTCTAAGCTTCGAGTGATCACCGCGTCGCACTTCGGCAATCAACGCCTCAACGGCTGGGCGGCGGTGCTCGAATGCGACAGGCTCGTTCCTCTTTCCCCCTGTAAATGCATAGAGCGGACGATCCTCCCCGTTGATGATGTAAACCTCATCGTGGCCGTACGTCTCGGTTAGGAAAATGCCAAAATTAGCGTCAACGAAATCAAGATCGATGGCCTGGTCCGTAATTTTGGTCACGGCATCATCCCACCATGCGACGCTCTTCTGTTCGTTCAATGCGCGAGCTATGCTTTGATTGAAAGCGTTCTCGAGAAGTGTGCGCTCGCGCTCGGTCGCCGTCTGGTTCGCCGACCAGCCCGCATAGGCAATAATCGCTAGCAAGAGCAAGCCGAAGAATGCGATCGCCGCCATAATCGTTATGGTTAGGCGGCGAAGGTCCCCGCTAAAATGGCTTATTCGATCGAGATGTGGCACCAGATTGGCCGCTCTATAAAGAAAGGTTTTGGCACACTCGTCGAAACGACCTGCAAGCGCCGGATGGCGCCCGGGAAAAAGCTCCGGTTTAGGAACATAGCGTCGTCCCAGGCAATTTTCTGCGTTTTCGTGGAATCGCGTTATCTGGGCGTTAAATCCGCTCTAGAAAATCGCCTTCTCATGGTTAACGGCCTCTCCAATGCAGTTGACTGCAATCCTCTGGAGGAGGACCCACGACGGCTTAGAAGCCCACAGAGCCTTTTTGCCATTTCTTCCTAAGACGACCCAACCCTAGCTCGCGCCTTGTCGTTGATATCCCGGCGGTCTAAGCTCGGACACCAAGTAGGGGGATCAGTCATGCGTATCATCCTCGCGTTCGCGATTTTGGCGACTTCTGTCGCCTTGAGCGGTTGTTTTCATCACAACCAAGGGGCCTACTCGGAGCCCCTTCCGCCGCCGCCTCTGGCGCACCCGCCACTCAAATAGCTTTTCCGCCTTTTATGGTCGACGGCACCCTTGTGCCGGCCGCGCCCGCTGAAACGCGTTTGGGTTGAGGGAGGGCTATTTCGATGAACCGCATTTTCTTTAATTTGGCAGCAATCGCTGTACTCGCCATCACCATTTCTGGCCCCGCTCAGGCGGAGTTCGTTTGGTACCATCCGTACAAGCATATGCCTTTTGCTATTCACGCCGCGGATTCCTACAGGGTCGATGCCGTTCGGGGGATACTAGGGATTAACGCGAAGCGTATCCCCATCCATAGACGAATGACGAAGGCCCACTTTGGGAGCGAGCGCGCTTTGGTTCGCCGATCGACGCCGAATGCAATTCTCTGCGGACGGTCGTGCGAAAGGAATGCCGAGCGGAGCAATCGCATGAAGCGAGGCGACGGCTACGTGGCTCAACGGGGATACCGGCGGCATCGCTATGGTGAGATGGCCGAGCTTAACGTGGGGACAGGATCCTGGTACAGAGGCCCATCAGAATGGACACGGCCTATCGGCGCAAGCTTTTGAATTTCTTGGCTTCCGAATCTGGCGTTTGTCTCCCTCCCTCTCCGCCAATACCTTGTTTCGCGGCCGCTGGTTACGCCAGGGCGACGCTGGACAGTTCTAATAGTGTTGCTGCTTGGTGCCTTGGACCGGCTGGCCGGGCAGGCGGCCCGCCCGGCTCATTAGATGATTTGAGGGAGTGCGTGTCAAAAGTGTCACGGTTTTTCAGTCTAAAAATCTTTATAGTGGTTACCTCAAGAGCGACTCGGAAATTGGGGGACTTATCCATGCGCGTCTTTCTGGCTTGCGCCATCATCATCACAGCGACGCTTGGACTTGGCGGCTGCTTTCACCATGAGCAGGCCGTGTCCTCGCAGCCGCTCAAATTGGGCTAATCGACACGACGAGCTAGGGGGGGCCTGCCGTCTGCCTGCAGTGGCCAGCCTCGGTCGAGTGTCCCTCGGCCGGGGCCTTTTGCTTTCGGTAGTTGCAGCAATAAGACCGTCCTTCGGGCGGCCTTTCCATAAAAGAAGAAGCCCCGTGTGGGGGGAACGGGGCTTCTTCGGTTCCGCAAGGTGGGAACGGTGACGGGGAGTCGGGGCCCATCACGGCGGGTGAAATAGCGCGCAGGGATTGAGAACAATCCCGCCGATTGTCTCCATTTTGTCATGAATTAAAGAGGAAGCCCGGTCGAGGTGGAATCCTGACCGGGCTTCCCATTTCCAAAGGGGTGATCGCAGGGTAACAGTCACCGCGATCCCTATAGCACACTGAGCCCGGCAGAAGTGAGCCTGAGGGTCGGCTTTGGCCGGTGCGAGAGGCGCCCTCGCTCGCGCAATCGCTTAGCGATAGTCTTCCGGAATCTCCTCGTAGGCGCCCGCACCGAACGGCTTATAGGGAATGTTCGGGTGGGTCTTCAGCTCCTCCCAAAACTGAGTCTGGACAGGTGTGATGTAGAGACCGATCCAGCCATTGTCCTGGCCGGAATACCTTCCAGGTGAGCTCTTGAAGTCCCCGCGGGTCGGCGCCGCACCATTGAAGACGATGTCGTATTGCTCGCCCGGGTCCCACCACAGATCGTAGAGCGCCGGGATCTTCAGGTTCTGATCCTGTCCAAGCCAGGTGTCCTTGGCCGTATATAGCGTCTTGTAGTTCTTGACGCGGATGCCGCCGAAGCTCTGGTCGTTGAAATAAATGAAGCTTTCGCGTTTGCCGGGGCCGGTGCCGAGCAGCGAATCGCTCAGGTCGATGCCGTCGAAGATGATCGGCTTGCCCTCATTGTCCTTCCACTCATGGGGCGGCGCTTGCAGGCCGGCCAGGTGAGCGATGGTGGGCCACCAGTCCATGTGGGACCAGATGTCCATGTTGACGGTGCCGGGCTGGATATGGCCTGGCCACCAGGCAATTGCCGGCACGCGGAAGCCGCCCTCGAAAGAGGAGCCCTTCATGCCGCGGAAAGGCGTGTAGCCCGCGTCGGGCCAAGCGTCGATCCAAGCGCCGTTGTCGGTGGTCCAGACCACGAGCGTGTTCTCGGCTAGTCCGAGATCACGGATCGCCTGCACGACCTGGCCCGAATTGTCGTCGAGCTCCATCAAGGAGTCGAGATAGTTGCCGCCGCCCGGCGATTTCCCCTTCCAGCGCGGGGAGGGGTTGTTCGGGTTGTGCACCTTGAGGAAGCAGAGATACATAAAGAAGGGATTGGTGTCCTTGGCATGGGCCCTCAGCCAGTCGATGGCCTTGGCCCGCATCTCGTCATCGCCGGTGGCGAGGTCGGCGTAGGTAAATTCCTTCTTCACCGCCTTAGGCGCCTCGCCGGCTTTTCCGTCCCATTGGGAGAGGTCGATCTGGTTCCAGAGCGCCATGAACGTTTTGTCGTTCCTCGGGAAATTCGGGTGGAGCGTCGGGTCGTCATAGGCGTAGACCCCGGCATAGTAGGGGAGCATGTCGTACATCTCGTCGAAGCCGTTGGAGGTCGGGAAGTTCGCGACCTTGTCGCCGACATGCCATTTGCCGAGCTGCACCGTCGTGTAGTTCGCCTGCTTCAGATATTGCGCGATGGTCGGGGTCTCTTTGGTGAGCCCGTTCGGATCGCCGGGCGCCAGCACGGCGGAAAGTGAGGTGCGGATGGGAATCCGCCCCGTGATGAACGAGGCGCGGCCGGCCGTGCAGCTCGCCTGGCCATAGTAGTTGACGAACCGCATGCCCTCGGCAGCAAGCCGGTCGAGGTTCGGCGTGGGCGCACCCCGCATGGCACCGCCGCCATAGCTGCCCAAATCGCCCCAGCCGACGTCGTCGGTCATGATGAACACCACATTGGGCGTTCGCACGGGTTCGGCGAGGGCACCCGCAGTCGAAGCCGCAAGTCCGGCGGCAAGAAGTCCAGGTACAAGCAGATTGAGTGCCTTCATGGCTGGGCGTGCCTCCTTTGCGGCAAGAGAGGCCGGGCGGCAGGCAAAGCCGCACGGCTATTGAGCGGCGGGGCGATCTTATGCCAATTCCTAGGGCCATGGCCGCAGTTGCGCGGGCCGTGGTGAGAAGTTCGTTACTCCCGCCTCACCGTGTCTGCTTGGCGCCGGTTTGCGGCATCTCTTGCACCACGTCGGTCGCCTTCTTATCGGTGCGGAGGCCGGTGAAGACCGGGTGCCGCATCTCTCCCTTCGAGGTCCATTCGGTGAACTTCACTTCACCCACGAGCTTCGGGCTTACCCAGGTCGTGTTGGCCTCGTCAGGCACCTTCTCGACGAAGGGCTTCTTATCGGTCTTGAGTGGAACGAGCTTGGCATGCAAGGACCTAAGCGTGGCCTGATCGAAGCCGGTCCCGGCGCGTCCGACATATTTCCAACCCTTGCCGTCACGCACGGCGAGCACGAGGGAGCCGAAATATTTTCGCGAGCGGCGCGGGGCGGTGAACCCTACGATCACCACTTCCTGCCCCTGGGAGGCCTTGACCTTCAGCCATTCGCGCGTGCGTTGGCCTGAGTAGTACCTGCCGCTCGCGAGCTTGGCCATGACGCCTTCTTCCTCGGCGCGCTTGGCGCGGTTGAAGGCGGTGATGCCTTTGCCCACCACATGGGTGCTGTAGTGCAGCACCGGGCTCTCCGGCAGGACGGCCTCTAGCGCTTCCTTCCGCTCCAGGAGCGGGCGGCGACGAAGGTCCTTGCCGTCGAGGTAGAGCAGGTCGAAGACGCTGTAGCTGAGACGCGCGGGCTCGCGTTCCGCATTTTGCAACAGCTGGAACCGCGATCGCCCGTGCGCATCAAGCGCCACGAGCTCGCCATCGAACACGGCCGTATGCGGCGTCGCGCGCAAAGCCTTGCAGATGGACGGATATTTGCTCGATACGTCGAGGCCGTTGCGGGAATAGAGTGTGACCTTGCCCCGCTCGGCAACCGCGACCACGCGGAAGCCGTCCCATTTCGTCTCGAAGACCCAGTCGGGATCGTCGAACGGCTTGTCCGTCAAGGTCGCAAGCATTGGGCGGAGGTCGAACTGCATCGTTGGTCTCGGCGGCCCGAGCGTCTTGCTTAACAGCGTCCCGATGCGGGGCCAACCGCCTTGAAACGTTTGCCACGGCTGCAAGCGTGCTGCGCGTCGAGGATCAGTGCCTATTTTGCTAAGTGTGGCCACAGCCACCACAGAATGAGAGCGGCCGCCCCCACCCAGATCAGTGCGATCACAACGGCCCCTATGCGGCTCCTCGGCTGCTCCATGCCGCGTGCCGCCTCGGCGCGAAACTCCTGCATCAGCCCGGCTGGGATCAATTGCACGACGAGGAGAATGCCAAGGGGCACCAGCACCAAATCATCCAGATAGCCGAGCACCGGGATGAAATCTGGAATCAAGTCGATCGGGCTCAGCGCATAGGCAGCAACAGTTGCTGCCAGTACCTTCGCGTACCAGGGGACACGCGGATCGCGCGCCGCGATCCAAACTGCCAGGACATCACATCCTATGTCCGCCGCCCAACTCCGCAATCTATGGAGCATGCGTTCAATCCTCGGATCATCCCGCGAGCCAATGTAACGAAGATCAGTCGACCGCGTCTTCACGGGTCGACATTTCGATCAAGCGACACCTGAGCCCTTGATTTGCGCTGCGGTTTGGATGCAGGCGGGCCAATAGTCGCGCAGCTCCTTTGGCAGCATACCGACGAGCTTGACGGCTTCGCCACGGTCAATCTTCTTCGACAGGAGATCGAATACGGCGTAGATCCCGGTCTTTACCTCTTCCTCGGTGGCGCGGGGCAACTCCTGATGCACGCGGGCGAGGAACGCAGCCTCATGCCGCTCCTTGGTCGGTTTCCCGCTCGGGTGCCAGCCATCGTAATAGAGACCGCGGATGAGCATGGGGAGCTGAGCGCCGAGATGGGCCGCGCTATCCGGCCCGATACGGTCGCGCAAGACATGCAGCACCGCGCGCAAGGTGGAATAGGCGTGATGGCGGTCGTATGTGTTGAGTTGTTCCGCCAGGTCCTTGAGCCAGAGGTTGGACTCCTGGACGGTCGTATCGAAGGTATCGAGGCCGGTGGGCATGATGCTCTCCACGCTTTTGTGGGTGTCTGACCCAATTTAGCACGGGTCCACGCAGTCAACTTGATATGCCTCAACCCCTTGGCTATGCAGCGCGCCTATTCTGAACGCCCATCTTGCGAAAGGCGCCGCTCGAGGATGACTGGAGTGAAAGATTTCGGCTATGTGCTTGAAAAGCTCGACTGGATGCGCGCGAACGGCATCTGGCCGAACGGTCTGCGCTACCTATGGACCGATGCCTTCGGCCTCGTGTTGCTCGTCTCGCTCTATGCCGAGCTAAAGGAGGAGCACTTTCTTGACGAGGCCGAATGGCTCGTGACGGAGGTGGAGCGTGTGCTTGGGCGGACGCGCGGCATTCGCATCGGCGAGGAGCCAGACCGGGACGGCCAGTATTTCCATTACCTCGCCATGTGGCTCTATGCGCTCGCCGTGCTTGGGCGTTATCGCCCCATTTACCGGGAGCGTGGCATCGCGCTTGCGCGCGCGATCCACGAGCCATTTGTCGTGCCAGGCAAAGGCGTGATCTGGAAGATGGAGGAGGATTTGAGCGGGCCCTATCCCGGCTATGGGTTCGGGGCACTCGACGCCTTCGACGGCTACGTGTCCTATCGCCTGTCGGATGAAACGGGGCTCGCCCGCGAGATTGCCGAGATGCGGGAGCTGATCGACAGGTCGGCGGATGCGCTCGTGATCACCCAGGATCTTGGCCTCGGCATGATGTTGTGGATGACGCAGTTCTTCCCCGAGGAGCAGTGGGCCAAGGTGCAGAAGGGGCGCTGCCTCGCCGTCCTCGACCGCATGTGGATCGAGAAGGGCTATTTCGCCCGCGAGCCCTATCTGCCGGACGTCCGTTTCGCTTTCACCAATTACGGCGTGTCGGTGGGCTTGCAGGCGGTGGATACTTGGCCGGAGCGCGTGCAGGCGCTCAACGCGTATTTCGAGACCTATCGCTCGGGTGATGAGTATGACAGCGCGGCCATCACCCATGTGATGGCGTGCAACTCCCATTTTCCCGGGCTGTTGCTGCGACAGGGCTGATGAGAGCGTCCAGCCGCGATCAGCCGCCGGGGTCAGCGCGGGCAGGTGCTAGCGCCGCCTCGATGGCGTCGTCGACGGTGGTGAGCCAGACGAAGCGAATGGCCTTGCGCGCCGCCTCCGGGATGTCCTCGAAGTTCTTCTTATTGCGCTCAGGCAGCATCACCGTGGTGATGCCGGCCCGCACCGCCGCCAGCACCTTGTTCTTGATGCCGCCGATAGGGAGCACGAGGCCGCGCAGCGAGATCTCGCCGGTCATGGCCGTGTCGTTTCTCGCCGTGCGGCCGGTCAACAGCGAAACGAGAGCGGTGAACATGGCGACGCCCGCGCTCGGGCCGTCCTTGGGGATCGCGCCGGCGGGCACGTGCACATGGATGTCGGAGGTCTCGAACTGAGCGGGATCAATGCCAAGCGTGGAGGCCCGCGCCTTGACCAGGCTGAGCGCGGCTTGCGCACTCTCCTTCATGACCTCGCCGAGCTGGCCAGTGAGGATCAGCTTGCCGTGACCAGGCACCCGCGCGGCTTCGACGAACAGGATGTCGCCGCCAGTCGGCGTCCAGGCCAGACCGGTGGCGACGCCGGAAACGCTCGTGCGCATAGCCACCTCGCTCTCGAAGCGACGCGCGCCAAGGATGCCGTGCAGGTCCTTGGCCTCGATCTTCATGCGTTCGGTCTTGCCCTCCGCCACGCGCATGGCGATGCGGTGGCAGATAGCGCCGAGTTCGCGCTCCAGATTCCGAACGCCGGCTTCCCGCGTATAGTCCTGGATAATGGCGCGGATGGCGTCTTCGGTGATCTCGCAGGCCTCGGGGCTGAGACCCGTGTCGGCAAGCTGGCGCTTCAGCAGATAGCGCCGCGCGATCTCGACCTTCTCGTCCTCGGTGTAACCGGGAAGCTCGATGATCTCCATGCGGTCGCGCAACGGCCCGGGAATCGTGTCGATCACATTCGCGGTGCCGACGAACATCACCCGCGACAGGTCGAAAGGAACGGCGAGATAGTTGTCGCGGAAGGTCGAGTTCTGTTCGGGGTCGAGCACTTCGAGCAGCGCCGCAGACGGGTCGCCGTGGAAGCTCTGCCCCAGCTTGTCCATTTCGTCGAGCATCAGCACGGGGTTGCGCGTCTCCACTTTCCGGATCGCCTGGATGACGTTGCCCGGAAGCGCGCCGATATAGGTCCGGCGGTGCCCCCTGATCTCGGCCTCGTCATGCACGCCGCCGAGGCTCAGCCGAGCGAATTTCCGTCCGGTGGCGCGCGCGATCGACTGGCCAAGCGAGGTCTTGCCGACGCCGGGCGGGCCGACGAAGCACAGGATCGGGCTCTTGCCATCGGGCTTCAGCTTGCGCACGGCGAGGAATTCGAGGATGCGCTGCTTGATCTTGGGCAGCCCGTAGTGATCCTCGTCGAGGATTCGGCGCGCTTCGGCAATGTCGATCCGCTCCTCCGAGAGCGTGGACCAGGGAAGCTCGATCAGCCAGTCGAGATAGGTGCGGATCATGGAATGCTCGGCACTCGCCTCGGGCGTGCGCTCGAGCCGCTTCAACTCTTTCAGCGCCTGCTTCTCCGCCTCCTCGGGCATTCCCGCCTTCTCGATCGCGGCGCGCAGCTCGGGGATCTCGTTGGCGCTGTCCTCGCCCCCGCCAAGCTCCTTCTGGATCTGGCGCAGCTGCTCGCGCAAAATGTGCTCGCGCTGACGGCCCTGCAGCGACTCCTGCGTCTGCTCCCCGATCTGCTTGGAGAGCTTCAGTACCTCGATTTGCTGCGCGAGATAGCGCAACAGCTTGTCGAGACGGTCCTTGACCTCGAAGGTCTCCAGGACGTCCTGCTTCTCCGCCGGCGTCAGGTCGGAGACGTTGGCGATGAAGTCGGCAAGCTGCGACGGCGACTCGGTCTGCTCGATGGCGGACGCGATCTCTGACGGGATGTTCGGCAACAATGAGAGGGCCTCCCGCGCCCGCTCCTTCAGCTGGTGCATGCGCGCGGCGATCTCGGTGGAATAGACCTCCGCCTCGCCCACTTCCTCCACTCGGGCGACGAGGAAGGGGTAGTCGGGCAAGAAGTCGAGGACGCGGAAGCGCCTGATGCCGCGCGTGACGACGTGGTGGCTGCCATCAGGCGCCGTAACGTAGCGCAGGATCTCGGCCACAGTGCCGACGCGGTGGAGATGCTCCGGGCCTGGCGTCTCGACAGAGGGATCGTTCTGCAGCAGCACGCCGATCGGCTTGTCCGCACGTGCCGCCGCTTGCGCTCCCGCGATGGATTGCGCGCGGCCAAGGCCCAAAGGCGCGACCACGCCCGGAAACAAGACGGCGTTGCGCAATGGGAGCACGATCAGCGTGCCCTCCGGGAGGGTCGGCTGCGGCGACGTGTCCTGCTCTGGTTTCGGTGTCGAATTGTTCATGGGGTTGAATATGGTGTTTGGGCTCAGGCGAGCTTGACGAAGGTGAGCACGAGGCAACCGTGCAAGAGTTCCTGCTCGGCCAGGCGCAAGCGGCCGGACTTGAGCGCGATGCGTCGCTCGAAACGCCCATAAGGGATCTCGAGCCTCACGATATTGGCGTTCCGCCCGCTCGAGGGCAGGGGGCGTTGCCCGGCGACGATGAGGGTCTCGCCCTCGATCTTTACCTGCACGGCCTCGGGCGCCACGCCCGGCAAGGCGGCAATGATCCAAAGCTGGCGCTCGGTCTCGAGCACATCGATGGGCGGCTCCCAGCGCGCGGTGTGGGCAACCCCGCCAGACGGCTCGAAAAACTGGCGATGCAGTTGTTCGGCCCTTTGGAGCAGGCTGCAGGCCTCGGCCCACATCAGATTTCGGGGATCACGGGTCACGCCAACCTCAACGAGCTACGCAAGCAATCTTACCGCCCGACCAGTCGCTTACAAATGACGACGGTCGGTAAAATGAAAGCGCTAAAGAGAAGCGAGAGGGCCTTGAAGGGACGCTATATATTGGTGTCCCGGCGCGCTCCGACAAGAGGAGGCCACAGTCCGGTGGTTCGCCGTGGATCACGGCCCCGCGGGGTCGGCCGTCGTTTGCGCGGGCTGCGCTTCGGCATCCGGTGCTGCCAAGCTTTCGACGCTTGCTTGACAGTCGGAAAGAGGAGCCCATTGGCTGTCGCCGGGGAAGAGGGCCAAGGCGCAGACGGGCGTGCTCCTGGGCAGGGCCGCCACTGCCTTCCAGCCAACTAAGCCGCGCGAGCGTCCGTGAGTGCGCTTAAGGTCGGGCCGGGGCGCCACGTTGGCACCCGATCCGATCGCCATGCCGTCTCCATCGACGATGAGGATGCACTCCGGCGCCCGGTCGCGTTCGGCCCAGCCTGACAGTTCGATGGCGCGACCGCGGCCATGCGACATGGCGTAGGCCGTGACCGTCTCGAGCGCGCCGGCGTGCGGACTGGCGATTTTGGCAATGTGCTGCCCCAGCCTCTCTTCGCAACGCGACTTGATATTGAAGGGCACGTGGTGGGCCGCGCGCAGCACCGGGAGCAGGCGATCGAGTTGGTCGATCGCGGGCGTAGGCGCCTTAAGGTGCTGATCTCCCTCAATGCCTTGGCGCAGGGCGATCTCGGCGATCACCTTGTTCTCATTGCGTGACGTGTAATTCCTGACATAGGCGCGGTTAGCAGCAAGGACCACGGCGACCAGCAGAAGAGTCACGACAACGGCAGCCCTCCCTACCGCCACGCGGCGCGAGGGGTCTTCCTTGGGCAGCGCCGCGAGCACAAGCGCGATGGTGGCGATCAAGGTGAGCGCCGTGACCGATTGATAGCGGCTGGTCGCTGCGATCTTGATGCCGTAGCCCAGCCGTCCGATGCCGGTCATCAGCGCATTGAAGGGGGCAAAGAAGAAAAGAATGATCCAGAGGAGCGCATCTTTGACGCGTCCCTCGGTCCTGAGGCGACGAATGGACATCCCACCGGCGATGAGAATGACGAGGCCGACGACGATCCGCATCGGTCCGGTGGCCAGTGCATTGCCGAGGTAGATGAGGACGAAGCGGATAAGCCCGATGGGGTCAAAGTCCCAAGCTGGCTTGTTCGCTGGATGGTTGCGGGAGATCAGTCCTAGGCAGAGCGCCGCAGCGACGAGAATGACCGTGCCGATGAGGGCTGGCCTCGACAGGAGGCCGCGAAATCGCGGCACGATAAGCAGGGCGATGCAAGAGACGAGCAACACGATGAGGGAATAGACCGCCGTGCTGTAGGTGAGGACGCCCAGCACCGCGGCAAGGAGCGAGGCGAGTAGCCAGGCCGGGCGACCCGTCGCAACCGCCTTGGCAAGAACCGCCGCGCTTAGGATCACGAACAGGTCGGCGGTGAGCCAAATGACCCCGCTCATGCCGAGGAAATAGCTGTGGGTCAGCTTTGCGCTGAACATCACCAAGGGGAAGAGGAGGGCACAGGGAACCAGGCGCCACGGCGTGTCACGGAGCAGGTCGCGCGCGAGGAACACGAGCAAGGCCGCGCAAGCCGCCCCGACGGCAAGGGAGTAGACGATGAGGCCGATATTGCTGCCCGACGTGGCCAGGTAGTTGGCCGCGTAGATCAATTTCGGAATGGGGACGATGTGCTCGTTGTTGTGGCGGAAGAGCTCCGCAAGACTGAGCGCGATGCCTTTCTCGGTGAGGAGGCCCCCGATATTGCCCCAATAGTCCGCGTCCGGAAGGACCGACCAGGGGGTGGTGGCCCGCCGGAACGTCAATCCGGCGCCAATAGCGATGACCAGCGTGGTGATGGCGGACACGGCCGCGCCCGTCGCGGACGGAATGGACGCGAGGTCAAACCGCCACGCCCGGCCCGGAGAGGCCTGCCTGCCTGCGTCCTTGGCTTTGCGCGGGGCTCGCTTATTTACAGCCATAGTCGATCAGGGTTGCCGTGGCGAGCTTCGCTGCGGCGCTGACGCAGCGCGCCGGCACGGCGTCCTTGCGCGACACGATCGCAAAGCGCGGGAACTTGGTCACCGAGGGATCAAGCTCGCCGCGGCGGAGAATGACCATGACGAAGGGGTTAAGCTCGGGGGACAGGTCGAGGTCGACGATGGAGGCCGCAAGGTTAAACTCGGGTGGAAAGTCGCGGTTGAGCGAGATTGTCTGCCCCCGCAGGAGCGGGGTCTCGTGCAGCTCTTGCTGATAGGCGAGGAACGGGGTGCGATCCTCGGCGTAGTGGGAGATCAGGATGAATACCGTCGCGAACGCGGCGATCATGGCCGCAGGCCCGCCCCCGGCGAGAGAGGACAGAGGGCGGGAGGAGAAGCGGGGCAGCTTGCGTTCGGCGGCTTCCACCGCCAGGGCAATGAGCGCCGCGGCAAGCAAAGTGGTGAGCGCGTAGGCGTGCTTCCGCACGGCATATTCGGAGGCTGCGCCGAAGCCGAAATAGAGCAGGGCTTGGCCGGCATAGGCGGCGACGGTGGCCAGGCCCGCAGTGGCGATAAACAAGGGACGCGCGAGCCCGGTCTTGCGTGAGATGGCGAGGGCGAGCAGCCCGAGGCTCGCGGCGAGCAGCGCCACGGCGATGGCGGCGATGGTGATGAGCCCGATCTTCTGGTTGGTGGCGCCGTTATGCTCGGCAATCGAGCGAAAATACGTGAACTCGGGGTGGAAATAGATGGCGGCAAACAGCAGCCCGGTCAGGATGACAAGAGAGGGAAGCACACGTGCTTCGATGCGCCGGGTCGCGAGCCAGTCCTGCACGAGCTTTGCCGACCAGAGCACGAGCGCGCCGATCGCCAGTTTGATCTGGGCCAGCGGAAACAGCCAGCCGAACAACAGCACGAGGAGCGGCACGAGCAGAAGCTCGGCGCTGGTCCGTTCGCGTCCGCTCAAGACGAAGAGCAAGGCGAGGAAGGCGGCCTCTCCCGCCGCGTGGGCATAGAAGAAGTTGCCCACGATCTCGTAGCCGTAAAGTGCGAAGGTCGAATGCAGCGCGGCGATGGCGAGGAACAGGCTCGCGTAGCTTGCAAGCGTCGCGGCAAGCGTCTTCCGCTCGAGGCCCAGAAAGACGAAGACGTAGATCAGGAAGATAAAGGCGAGGCTCGCAATGCTCATGCCCAGGAAGGGCTGGTCCACGAGGCGGCCGATCGCGCCGCCGACCATGTAGGCGATGGGAGCGTATCCCTCCCAAGGTGGGTTGTCGCCTTGGGGAACGAGGTGCCAGGATTGGAAAAAATAATTGACCCGGACGTAGTGCCAAGCGACGTCTACAGAGCGCCCGGCGGTCCAGTTTCCGAGCAGGATGGCAAGACCGGCGATCAAGGCGAGGCCGAGGCTCGTGAGCCAAAGGGCTCTCCACGCCGTTAGGCGCCGGTCGACGCCTGCACGCTCATCGGCTGGCGAAGCCATGGCATTTCCCCCAACCTGGAACCTCCGCTGATGCTCAGCGTAGGTTGGAGTCTAGTCTGATCGTGGGGGGAGGGGGAGGGGGAGGCGGGAGCCTCGGCAATGTCAGGGTCGCCCGGATCTGGTCCTGGGTCCCCATCTCAATGATGTTATGGAAGCGCGGATAGTCCTGCCAGCCGACGGGGTGAACGCCGTAGAAATGGGGAAAGGGCTCGCCCTTGACGAGCTTAACCCCCTTCCACTTGTGCCCCGACACGGAAGTGAGGGCGAGCAGCGTCTCGCTCGCGAGTGTCGGACGCAAGGATGGCGCGCCGGGCCCATGCACGTCGATGCTGTTGCCGGTGTCGGTTAGGCGGTAGAGCTCGCCGTGGCGCTTGAGCGACAGCTCGTCGCCGAAGACGAAAGAGAACAGCGCCTGGTTTGGTCCCTTGACCACGCCCTGGAAGATGCCGCCGCGGATGGTCAGCTCGCCGGCAGGGGTTTTCACCTCGATGCCACCCACGGGCTTGGATAGCTTGCCGCCGATGAAGCGGAGCGCGCCCTTGGTGAAGCTTGCCACGAGCTCGCCTTTGCCGCTGCCAGGGTTGTAGACGAATTTGTCGATGACGAGGTTGGAGTTGGGGCCGACGGTGAAGGTCGAGCCGTCGAGCAGAGCACCTGGACGACGCCGGTGCCCGAGGTGTCGATGCGCTCATTGTAGACGACGGAGTTGCCGATACGCAGCGTACGCGTGGCTTCACCCGGCGGCTCACTTCTCGCCTCAGGTGTAACGGCAGCAGCGACGCCGACACGGGCGGCGGCGAGCGCCGGGGGGCTTGTCACGAGCGCGAGAGCAAGTGCCCCGGTGGCGCAAGAGGCCGCTAATAGCCCACTGAGTTTCGGCATCATTCCCGTTCTTCGATTCGTAGTGCCTTGGTCCGAATATGGGGAGCCGGCCTTCGTGGCGGCAAGTTTTAAGGCCAATCCACACCTTCAAATGGCCTGTCTAAATGCACTAGTGGGACCCGGCGAAGATACCGGTGGCATTGTATCGGCTGTTGCCGATGTTCCAGTTGCCGATGACGCCACTAGGAACAGCACCTGAGATTTGGCCGGGGCTACGCGCAAAGGAGCCCGCGACGCCGCCGGAGAGGCTTCCAGGATCATTGGGGAGCCCGCCACTAAGTACTCCAGTGAAGGCGTTTCCATTGGAAACGTCGGGCGCCCGTAGGGCACCCCCGAAGCTCAAGCCGCTGGGCGTCACCGACGTGTCGAAGTGGGTGATGTCAAATTGTCCTGAACGTGTGTTGAAAGTCCAGCTCATGTTCATGTCGCCGGTGGCGACGTAGGTGATCGTACCCTGTCCATTGAGACTGTTGGCTACGTTCCCGATGGCGTGGCCGGAATAGGTCGCTGTTCCGTCGGTCGGCAGATCGCTGTCGCTCACCACATCGCCCGCCACCCACCAACCGGTATGGATGTTGTCGGTGTATTGAGGTGAGTTAGAGCTACCGAAATTGACGCGCGTACCCCAGGCACCCCATTTGAGAAAGTCACAACCGGTACAGAATGCTGGGGCACTCCCGTCTGCCGTAGTGCCAAAGGTCTGAGGGAAGAATTTCGTCACTCCGAGCTGATCGCCACTAGCAAGGTAACTCGTGGCGCTGACGTTGGTGTAGGGCTGGCTGTTAGTTACCGAGGTTCCTGTGGAACCCTCGATTGCGGCGTAGTGCTGGTCGTCGATATAGGCCGAACGTCCCTGGCCTCCGAAGCCCAGAGTGTAAGCCTCGGTGGCACCGTCATGATGCTGCACGTCGCGCACGGTGATGCTTGCAGTGACGGAATTGCCGACGGGGTCGAAGGCAAGCGTGAGGTCGTTGGATGAGGTGCTCGCCACGACATTGCTAAATCCGCTCGCTGGCACCTGCGATTCGACCATGCCGGAAGCGTATCCATGATAGGGGCCGGCCAAGGTCTGCGCGGAGGGCTGCAAGCTCCCGATGCCATAGCCCACGTGATAGGTCGAGCCGGACGATTGATCGACCGGCTGCGAATTCGGATTGAGTGGGATGTCGCGGCCGATATTGTGCGTTCCGGTCGAGTCGAAGCCGATCACCATGTTCGGGTTGCCGCTGCCGAGGAAGTGCGACCCGTCGGGGCCGGCAAGCGTGGCAATGTCCCCGGTGAAGGCGAGTGCTTCGCGGGTGGATGTTTGCACGCTCGTACAAGAAACTTCGCATCCAGGAGCGGGGGGTGCCCAATCGGTGACGTCTACATGTGAGCCGCCGCGCCGGGCGCCGACGAGCCCGCCGGTCACGGGATCCGTACCGCCGAGGGCAACGTTGATGAAGGAGTCCTGCTTCGCGATTCCCAACAAGGGTTGACCATCGCCGGTGTTGTTGGTCGTGTTGATATAGAAGGTCGTTTGCAGCCAAACTGTTTGGCTGTTTGGGTTGCTGTCATTTTGAAGCATTGCCAAAGGCGACACTGATGGCTGGGGCTTCGTGGGATCGACCGTGGGCGATGAGTTGCCCGATGCGAATGGTCCGAAGGCGCCATCCTGGCTCACGTCAGGGGTGAGATTGAAAAGGTAAAGCTTGCCGGACGGCTGGCCGAAATTGAAGGCTTTGCCGCCAAATACCAGGATCGGGTCGGGCCCATGACTATTGGATCCGCCACTATTTGCCCCGCCTGTGCTTGATGGCGGATTAGGACTACCGTTGATGAGCTGGTAGGCAAAGAAGTCGGGCTTCTGGACCGACGTACCAATATAGGTCTCAGTCTTGGGTTGATTGGTGGTCCCGTCAATTTGAGTGATGGTGGCGTCGGCGACAACACAGACGCCGTTCACACATTGGCCAGTCCCTGGCGCGGGGAAATTGATGTCGGCGGGAGAGATGGTCTTCGTGACTGTCTGGCATGAAGGATCCTGCCCGCCCGAACAGTCCTCATGACTCTCAATCAGTCCGCTCACGGTGCCCACGGTACGTCCATTGAGGATGTTGAATGTCCAGGTAAAATCGTCGACAGTGACAGTCGGATCAGCATCACCCCCGAGAATTCCCTTATCGTTTGCATCGTGAGTCGTAAACGTTAGGGGCGGATCATTTGGGAAGGCGGTATAGGTGCCGGGCGAGGTTAGCACACGCACCGTAAGCGTTTCCGGCGGCGGCGGCTGCTGCTGCCCCTGCCCCTGATCCTGAATCTGGGCGATGGCTTGGGTCTGCGTACCCTGCGCTGTAATATTCGCGAGGGTGCTGGACTTGGTATTACCGGCGTCGTGGGGCGGTCCGGGCGTATTATTGCCACCGACCTCGACGTGGCCACCGCCGGAGAGTGCCTTCATGAAGAACGCCGTGTCCTCGGGCAGTGTCGGGCGAATCTTGGGCGCACCGCCGGTGAAGTCCAGCGTGTAACCTGGCTCATAGACCCGATGCACCTCGCCGTCAGCGCCGGTGAATTTCATCTCCACGCCGAACAGGAAGGAGAACATGCTCCCGTGGCTGTCCACCTTGCCCTGGAACATGCCGCCGCGAATGGCGAGCGCACCGGATGGCGTATTGACCGTGACGCCGCCTTCGTTCTTGGAGAGTTTGCCGCCGACGAAGCGCAGCACGCCCTTGCCGAGAGTGGCCACCATCTCGCCCTGGTTCTTGTTGGGGTCGTACACGAATTTGTCGATGACAAGGTCGGAGCCGGGGCCCACGGTGAAGGTCGAGCCGTCGACGAGGAGCACCTGCACGAGGCCGCTGCCGGTCGTGTTGATGCGCTGATTGTAGAAGATGGAGTTGCCGATCTTGACCTCGGTGCCTTGCGAGAAGGCGTCGGGGTGGACAGCTGCGGCGACGCCGACCTTGTCCGCGTGGGCAAGGGAGGAGGGGCCAAGGAGCGCAAACGCCGCCATGGTCAGGCCCATCAGAGGCAGCGCATTCCGCCAACGTGTCATGGTCCTTAACATTAGAACCTCTTCTGTATTCCGACTAGGCCGGAAACGTCGTCAAAAACACTGGTTTGGTAATTGGATTGCTGGTCCCTGATCTCGACTTGCGGGATCACGGCCCAGGTGTCGGCCACCGGTATGACCATGGCGGCGCGGCCCCAGAACTGACGATCGACCTCGCGCGCGTTCGGGTTGATGGTCGGATCGGGGTCGTCATACTGGCGGTGGATGCCGCCCGCGCCCACCTGCAAGGTCCAGGGATAGCGCCAGGCGAAGGGATTGCCGAAGGTCCAACTGATGCCGGCCGAGGCGCCCAGCTCCCAATCGGCATAGAAGCCCACATCGGCGTCCTCACGCTGGTCGTATCCCTCGACGGTGAGGATCAGCCCCGGTCCAAGAAAGTAGGAGTAGCTGCCGCCGAGCCGGGTTTGCAGACCAGTGCGCAGGCTCGAGGTCGGGCGCAGCGTCGAGTCGCTGAAGTCCCGGTAGCGCGTCTCGAGGCGCGCGTCGAGGACGCTGCGGTCGGCGGCATAGCTCAGTAGGCGGATGCCGCCGCCGGCGCCGGCAAAATACTGGTCATTGCCGAGCAGAACCTCGTCGCCGATGCCGTAGACGAAGAGGCGAGACTTATCCATGCCGATGCGCTTCAGGTTGAAGGATGGCCCGAGCGTCGACTCGAAGAAGTCGAGATCGATGTCGGTTAGCTTGAAATAGCTCGCATTGTAACCGATGGCGTCGAACTCGATGCGGTCGCCCTGGTTCTTTAGGTCATAGGAGTAATGGATGGTGCCGACACTGAGGGAGCTCCAATCGGCAGCGGCGGTAGCCGTCTGGTCGAGGGTGAAATCGATGCCGTTGAGGGTGATGCTCTGGTTGGCCGGTGCCGCGTTGGCGTCGCTCTCCCAGCGGAGCGCCGTGTAGAGGGTTGCCGAGAAGGGGGGCGGGTCAGCCTGCACCGCGAGCTGCTGCAGGTAGACATTCACCTGGGCCGTGATCGTGGGCGGCACGTTTGGATCGGCGAGCACTGTCGCGAAATAGCTCCGCGCAACGTCGTAGCTGCCGATTTGGTAATAGAGGATGCCGAGTTCGAGTTCGACCCGCGGCGTGTTCGGCGCATAGATCAACACGCGCTCCAGCGTCGAGATGGCGCCTTCGTAGTCGCCGACCTGCGCGGAGAGCTGCGCGTAATCGTAAGCGAGGTCGAGATTGCCGGGACTGTTGATCATCTGCCGGAGCAGGGCTTGGCGCCGCGCGTCGATGTCGCTCAGGGCCGGATGCTGTTCGGCGGCGCTCGAATTGGAGGCGGCGAGAGAAGGCGTCAGCCCACCCATGACAAAACATGCGGCAATCGCGACGGCGATCGCCAACGTCATCCATCCCCTCATCACGCGACCTTTTTGCGCCTTGCGAAAGGCAATCTATGGCCGACCGTGGGCAAAGGCCCCTCCGCGGTCAGACGTTAGTTAGCCGGTGCGTTGGCGGCAAGCCTCGAAGTCCAATTCCCAAGGGTTTTCCGCTATCTGTGGCCAACTGAACACGCATGCCGATGCTATTATGCCACGATGATGGAGGCTGCAACCGAGCAGGCGAGAGTTTTGGATTTCATGGGGCGGCCGGAGGCCTATGACCCGCCACCCGCCAGGGTTGAGCGAATTGAGACACACGCCTCCTTTGTCTTTCTCGCCGGCGACCACGCCTTCAAGGTCAAGCGGGCCGTCAAATACCCGTTTCTCGATTTCTCAACTCTGGAAAAGCGGCGCTTGGCCTGTCTGAATGAGCTCGCCATCAACCGCCGCACGGCTCCTCATCTATATATTGAGGTTGTTCCTATAACATGCGGACCGTGCGGAACTTTTAGTTTTGGTGGAGAAGGGACCGCCACCGTCGAGTGGACGCTTATCATGCGCCGCTTCGACCAGGCCAAGCTCTATGATCGGATGGCGGCGGAGGATCGGCTTCGCTTAGGCGCCATGGCACCCCTCGGGCAGGCGATTGCCCGGTTCCATGCGGGCGCGGACCGGTTCCTCGCCAGCGAGCTCGGCACCGTACCCTTGCTCAAGGTGCTGGAAGACAATGAGGCCACCTTCGCCAGGAACGAGCACCAGTGTCCGCCTGAGGCGGCGCACGCGCTTGCTGGCGCAGCACACGAATCACTTGCGGCGCTGTCGCCCCTGCTCAAGGCACGCGCGCTTGCGGGCTTCGTGCGTCACTGCCATGGCGATCTGCACCTGCGCAACATCGTTGAGATCGACGGCGCGCCCGTGCTGTTTGACGCCATCGAGTTCGACGATTCGATTGCCACCGTCGACGTCCTCTATGATCTTGCCTTCTTGCTCATGGATCTCGGCGCGCGCGGACTGACCGGCCACGCCAATGCCGTGCTGAACGCCTATCTCGATGCCGATGGACGCACCGGCAATCTCATTGGCCTCAAGGCGCTTCCCCTGTTCCTGTCGATGCGCGCGATGATCCGAGCCAAGGTCGAGCTATTGCGGGCGGAGCGAAGCGCGGAAGCAAGCGACGCTGGCGCCCGCGCTGGCGCTTACTTCGACTTGGCCGTCGACCACCTTCGCAATCGCGTACCACGGCTGATAGCCATCGGCGGAGTGTCGGGGAGCGGCAAGTCGAGCGTGGCGCGGGGACTCGCTCCCCGGGTCGGGTCCTTTCCTGGGGCCGTGCATGTGCGCAGCGACATCGAGCGCAAGCGGCTGTTCGGGGTGAGTGCAGACACGAGGCTGCCGGAAGAAGCCTATACGCCGGAGCTCACCGAGATCGTGTACGCGACTTGCCGCAAGCGCGCCGCCATGGTGCTGGAAGGCGGCCGGACAGTGATCGTCGATGCCGTGCATGCGCGATCGGAGGAGCGCGACCGCATCGCCGCTGTTGCCGCCGAGGCGGGCGTGGCGTTTGCCGGACTTTGGCTGCAAGCGCCACGCGCGCTGCTGCGGCAAAGGGTGGCTCGGCGTGAGCTCGATGTTTCCGATGCAACGCCCGCAGTCGTGGACCGGCAATTGGCTTTTGACATCGGTCCCCAAAACTTCGTCGTCATCGATGCGAGCGGACCTTTGGAGCAGGTGACCACAATGTGTCTTGCCAGGATCGGCGAGGGCACCCCTCGAACCTGAGCGCGGCGCTATCCGCTTTGAGGGAACTTGAGGGGCGGCGGCATCAGTGATTGGGGCGCCATGATTAGCGCCGGATTCACCCTTTCCTAACGCGGAGCCGAGACAGTCAGAGCTGGTGCCGAACTGATAGCCCGCACGCGTCGTAACGCGGGTCCAGACGGTGCCAGTCGGGCTTGGCCGGGGTGGGGACGTGAGTACCGTGGGTAGGGTTTGGCCCGCTCTTCTGACGGGCAGTTCGAGTGCGGTTGTGTCCCCGGGCGCGCGCCGAGGTGTCTGCCTTCTTCTCGCGGCGAGCCTCGCCTTCAGTCTCGCGTCCTGCCGCTCCGAGGGCAATGGCGAGAAGCTCGGCGAGCGCGTGATCCCGTTGGGGCAGCCGGTGCCTAAAGGCGGCGGCGCGTACCGTATTGGGGATCCCTATCAGGTCGCGGGTGTCTGGCACTATCCGCGCGAAGACCCAGCCTACGACCGCGTCGGCACGGCGTCCTGGTATGGGGAGCTGTTTCATGGGCGGCGCACCGCCAATGGCGAGATCTACGACATGGACCGGCTGTCGGCCGCGCATCCTACCTTGCCCCTTCCCGTCTATGTGCAGGTGACCAACCTTGCCAACATGCGCGCGATCGTCGTCCGCATCAACGATCGCGGCCCTTACGCCAATGACCGCATCATCGATCTATCCCGGCGCTCGGCGGAGCTGCTCGGCTTCCGCGACAATGGCACTGCGACGGTCCGCGTTCGGTATCTTGGTCGCGCACCCTTGAATGGCGACGACAGCTATGAGCGCCGCTACGTTGCAAACCAATCTTGGATGCGCATCGCCTCGAATGTCCCATCCGGCCGGGGTGCGCGGGACCTTTCCGTGGGGAGTCTATCGAGCGAAAAACCATTCTTGCCGTCGCACGCGAGGGGAGCGGATTTGACGGTGGCGACCATGCGGCCGCCCGAGCCGCAAGGGGCAACAGCGCTGCGCTGGCAGGCGAGTAGTGAAGCGCCAGCACGACTCGGCCCTGCAGGCGGCCAGGCGACCGTGCCCTCGGACAAGTCGCCGCCCGCGGCAATGGTCGAAGGCGGCGCGCTGCCCGGCGGGCTTCTTGTCCAAGTGGGCTCCTTCAAGAACAAGGCGAATGCCGACAGGGCGCGTTCGGAGCTCGCTGGACTCGGCCCCGTTGAGGTGGCTCCAATCGAGGTTGGCGGAGTGCCCTATTTCCGCGTGCGTGTGGGGCCGTTCAAGGGCGACGCCGAGGCTCAGGCCGCGCTCGCGCGGGTGACGCAAGCCGGCTATACGGGCGCCAGGGTCGCCTCGAACTAGGGCGTTTCGCGGCCCGGGGCGGTCGCGCCGGTTGATTTTTGGTAAGCCCCGCTCAATAGTGGGGCGCAATTGCCGGTAGGGGATGGCCGGCGCGTATGAAATTCGGTTTGACATTGTCACCCGTGCCCGTGCGCCTTCAGCGTCTGATCAAGATTGCTGCTGCATGCGCGTTGCTCGCCACGAGCGTGCTCGCTGTGTCTGCCCTTGCTCGCGCGGGCAATCCACCAACTTCCCCGGGGGCCTTCGAGACCAAGGCCAAGCACGCCATCCTCATGGATGCGGATGCCAATCTCGTCCTCTACGAGAAGGACGCCGACACGCTCATGCCGCCGGCGAGCATGAGCAAGCTCATGACGCTGGCCGTCGTGTTCCGGGAGCTGAAGGCCGGGCGTCTCAAGCTCGAGGATCAGTTCAAGGTGAGCGAGCATGCCTGGCGCACGGGCGGCGCGCCGTCGGGCAGCTCGGCCATGTTCGCGCCCCTCAACTCCATGGTTGCCATCAGCGATCTCATCCCGGGCATCACGGTCCAGTCGGGCAATGATGCCTGCATCATTCTGGCGGAGGGGATTGCCGGCACCGAGGAGGCCTTCGCCAAGACGATGAACGACTATGCGAAGGAGATCGGGCTCACGCGGTCGCACTTCGTTAATTCCACGGGCTTGCCGGCGGACGGACATGTGATGACCGCGCGAGAGCTTGCTATCCTCGCCCACTATCTCATCGTGACGTACCCTGAGTATTATCATTATTTCGGTCAGAAGGATTTCCAGTTCAACAAACACACTTATACCAACCGCAACCCGTTGATCTTCGCCGACCCTAGCGTGGATGGGCTGAAGACGGGCTATATCGAGGCGGCGGGCTATGGTCTCGTGGCAAGCGCCAAACGCGGCGACCAACGTTTGATCATCGTCGTCAATGGACTGGAATCAAAAAAGGAACGCGAGGAAGAGCCGCGCAAGCTGATCGAATGGGGATTCAAGAACTTCAAGCCGTTCCGCCTGTTCGATCAGGGCGAGACGGTGAGCGACGCGCTTGTGTGGGGGGGCACCCAGCACTATGTGCCGCTGATAGGCCAGGGCAATATCAACATTATTCTGCCGGCGTCCGCCGATCCCAAGGTTAAGGCGGCAATCGTCTACAAGGGGCCGATCAAGGCACCGATCCGCAAGGGCGAGAAGGTGGCGGTGCTGCGGATCACCTCGGCCAACTCGACCGCCACCAACGACATCCCGCTCTACGCCGGCGACGACATCGACGCGAGCAACTTCGCCATGCGCGGGATCGATTCCTTGCTCGTGCTGGCGTTTGGCTGGCTGCTCTGACGCGGACCACGCGCCCTACCCAGGCGCTCGAAACACTATGCGGCACGAGACGATCGAAACCGGCAAGTTCATCACCTTGGAAGGCGGCGAGGGCGCCGGGAAGTCGACCCAGGCCGCCATCCTTGCGAACCGCCTGGCGCGTGCCGGCCGCCGTGTGTTCTCCACGCGTGAGCCGGGCGGCTCGCCTGAGGCCGATAAAATCCGTGCGGCGCTCTTGTCGGGGCACGTGTGGCAGTTCGGTCCCTTCGCCGAGGCAGTGCTGTTCTCGGTCGCCCGCAAGGGCCACGTCGATGGCGCGATCTTCGACGAACTCGCGCGCGGCAGGTGGGTGGTATGTGACCGTTTCGCCAATTCGACCCGCGCCTATCAGGGAGTGACCGGGGGCGTGCCGCGGTCCGTGATCAATGCGCTCGAGCGGTTGACCTTGCGGGGCCTTGTGCCGAACCTCACCTTCATTTTCGACATCCCGGCCGAGGAAGGGCTCGCACGGGCGGCGCAACGGCTTGGCGCCGAGGCGCCCGACCGCTTCGAGGCGCAAGATCTCGCCTCCCATGAGCGCATCCGCCGCGCCTTTCTCGATATCGCCGAGGAGGAGCCCGACCGTTGCGTGGTGATCGACGCGCGGCAGCCCGAGGCAGTGGTGGCGGAGGACGTCTGGGAGGCGGTCACCGAGCGCCTGAGCCCATGAGCGCGACCGCGGTTGAGAAGTCACGCGCCGCCGCCGAACCCGATCGCCTCGAAGGATTCTCCAGCCCACGCGAGGTTGACCGCGTGTTCGGCCATGGCGCGGCGCTTGCGGAGTTCGGGGAGGCGTTGGCGAGTGGCCGCATGCACCATGCCTGGCTGCTCGCGGGCCCCGAAGGCATTGGCAAGGCGACGCTCGCCTATAGCCTTGCCCGGGCCATGCTGGCGCAGAGCGAGCGACCGGACGCTGAGCTGGAGGCGATCGGAGCTGGTCATCCCGTGTTCCGCAAGGTGGCGGCGCTGTCGCATCCGAATCTGCTGCTGATCAGACGCTCTTGGATCGAGAAGACGAAGCGCTATTCGCAATGGATTGGCGTCGAGGAGGTGCGGCGCTTGCGCGCTTTCCTGGGCAACAGCGCGGGCGAGCGGGGCTGGCGCGTGGTCGTCGTCGACCGGGCGGACGAGCTCAACCCGAACGCGGCCAACGCGCTTCTGAAGACGCTGGAGGAACCGCCGCCGCAAACCCTGTTCCTTTTGGTCGCGGGCGCCGAGGGGCGCCTGCCCGTCACTATTCGCTCGCGCATGCGGACCCTGCGGGTTGCGCCGCTTGCGGCCGAGGACCTGGAAGGTGCCGTGCGGGCGGCGCTCACCCGCGACGGCCATGAGGTGGACGAGGCCACGTTGCAAACCGCGCTCGACTTGAGCGAGGGAAGTGTGCGGCGCGTGCTTGAGCTTGCGACTGGCGAGGGCATCGCGCTGCACGGCGAGGTCGTTGCGCTCTTGAGCACGTTGCCGCACTTCGACGGGGCGCGGCTGCATCGGCTCGTGGAGCGGCTGGGGGTGCCTAGCGAGAGCGAGACGCTCGAGCTTTTCGTCTCCCTCTTGCTCGGGTTCTTGGAGCGGCTCGTCCGGGCAAGCGCCACGGAAGAGGCCCTCGACCCCAAGGATCAGGAGCTCGCCGCGCGCTTCATCGGCCCTGGCAACCGCGCCTATTGGGCGGAAGCCTGGGAAGCCATTGGCCGCGCCCAGACCGAGGCGTCCATCCTCAATCTTGATCGCAGCCTGTTCCTGCTCGAAACCGTCTCCCGATTGCAGCAGCTCGTGCGCGACCACCCGGTGCAGCAGGCTTAACCTTTGCCTTTCGACCATGCGCGCTTGCCCCTACGCAATCGCAAGGCTATTCCTCCCGCCATGGCAGAGAAGCGGGCCTATTACATCACCACTGCCATCTCCTATCCGAACGACGCGCCCCATATCGGCCATGCCTATGAGGCCGTGGCGGCCGACGCGCTTGCGCGCTTTCGGCGTCTACAAGGCATGGACGTGTTCTTCCTGACCGGCACCGATGAGCATGGCATCAAGATGCTGCAAACGGCGCGGAAGCAGGGCATCACGCCGGCCGAGCTCGCCGACCGGAACACGCCGCGCTTCCGCGAAATGGTCGCCGCCCTCAACTGCTCCAACGACGATTTCATTCGCACGCGGGAAGCGCGCCATGCGCGGGCCTGCGAGGAACTTTGGCGGCGCATGCAGGCGAACGGCGATATTTATCTCGGCAAATATGCCGGCTGGTACTCGGTGCGCGACGAAGCCTATTACGACGCAAGCGAGCTGAAGGAGGCGGCGGACGGCACCAAGCTCTCGCCGCAGGGCACGCCCGTCGAGTGGGTCGAGGAGGAGAGCTACTTCTTCAAGCTGTCGGCCTATCAGGAGTGGCTGCTCGCCCACTATGCTGAGCATCCGGAGTTCATCGGGCCGGAGACGCGGGCGAATGAGGTGACCAGCTTCGTGCGTGGAGGCTTGCAGGACCTCTCCATCTCCCGCACCACTTTCGACTGGGGCATTCCCGTGCCCGGTGATCCGAAGCACATCATGTATGTGTGGGTCGATGCGCTGACCAACTATTTGACCGGCGTCGGCTTCCCCGACGAGGCGTCGGCCAAGTTCAAGCGCTTCTGGCCGGCCGACGTGCACATCATCGGCAAGGACATCATTCGCTTTCACACCGTCTACTGGCCGGCCTTCCTGTTGTCGGCGGGGGTTACGCTGCCGAAACGCGTCTTTGGCCATGGATTTCTCTATAACCGCGGGGAGAAGATGTCGAAGTCGGTGGGCAACGTGGTCGACCCCTTCGTGCTCGTGGACGACTATGGCGTCGATCCTCTCCGCTATTTCCTGCTGCGCGAGGTGCCGTTCGGCCAGGACGGCCACTATTCCCGCGAGGCCATCGTGCAGCGGATTAATGCCGACCTTGCCAATGACCTCGGCAATCTCGCCCAGCGTTCGCTCTCGATGATCGCCAAGAATTGCGGGGGCGTAGTGCCCGCGCCCGGTCCGTTCACCGAAGCCGACGCGACGATCTTGGCTGCCGCCGATGCGTGCCTTGCGCGGGTCGAGCAGGCCATCGATGCCTTCGCCATCCATCGGGCGCTGGAAGTGCTTTGGGCGGTCATCGCCGACGCCAATCGCTATTTCGCGGGCGAGCAGCCTTGGGCGCACAAGAAGACTGACCCCGAGCGCATGGGCACGATCCTTTATGTGACGGCGGAAGTGCTGCGGCAGGTTGGCATACTGGTGCAGCCGATCATGCCGGAGAGCGCCGCGAAGCTGCTCGATCAGCTCGGCGTGGCCCAGCAAGCACGCGATTTCACCACGCTTGGACCTGCTGGGCGGCTCGCGCCGGGTACTGAGCTGCCGCCACCGCAAGCGGTGTTCCCGCGTCATGCCGAGGCGGGGGCGCCCGCGCCCGAGCAGCCCGTCCTCTGATGCTCATCGACAGCCACTGCCATCTCGATTTTCCTGATCTCGCTTCCGAGCGAGACGCCGTGCTCGCGCGGGCGGGCGCGGCGGGGGTGGGCTTGATGGTGACGATCTCGACGCGGGTGCGCCGCTTTGACGAGTTGCGTGCCATCGTGGACGCGCATGGCAACGTTTTCTGCTCGGTCGGTACGCACCCGCACCACGCGGCGGAGGAGCCCGACGTGACGGCCGATGAGCTCGTGGCGTTGGCGCGCCACCCCAAGGTGGTGGCGATCGGTGAGGCGGGGCTCGACTATCACTACGACAACAGCCCGCGTGAGACGCAGGAGCAAGGCTTCCGCACGCATATCGCGGCGGCGCGGGCGACAGGGCTGGCGCTCGTCATCCATGCCCGCGATGCGGACGCGGACGTCGCGCGCATCCTTGAAGAGGAGACGGCCAGAGGTGCGTTCCCCTTTGTGCTGCATTGCTTCACCGGTGGGTCCGAGCTTGCGCGGCGGGGCCTCGCGCTTGGCGGCTATGTATCCTTCTCCGGTGTGCTGACCTTCAAGAACTCCGGCGCCTTGCGCGATATTGCGCAGCAGGTGCCGCTCGATCGGCTGCTGGTGGAGACCGATGCGCCTTATTTGGCGCCGGAGCCCTTGCGGGGGCGCACCAACGAGCCGGCCAATGTGGTCCACACGGCGGCGCGGCTCGCGGCGGTGCGGCAGATAAGTGTGGACGAAATGGCGCAGGCGACCACCGAGAATTTCTTCCGGCTGTTCAAGAAGGTGCCGCGCGCGGCGCTGTATTCGCGCGCCCAATGACCTTGAAGCTCACCATCCTTGGCTGCGGTACATCGGGCGGCGTGCCCCGCATCGGCAACAACTGGGGCGCGTGTGACCCATCGAACCCCAAAAACCGCCGGCGGCGCTGCTCGGTTCTCGTCGAGCGCGAGGGCGGCGAGGGCTCCACGACGGTGCTCGTGGACACTTCGCCTGACCTGCGCGCGCAGCTGCTCGGTGCGGCCGTGTGCTGGGTCGACGCCGTGCTCTTCACCCATGATCACGCCGACCATGTGCATGGCATCGATGATCTGCGCGCGGTGGCCTTCAACGGCAACGCCCGCGTCGATGTCTACCACGATGCTGCCACCGGGCGGGACCTCAAGGCGAGGTTCGCCTATTGCTTCGAGACGCAGCCCGGCAGCGACTATCCTCCCATCCTCAATGCTCATGACATCAGGGCGGGCGAGCCGGTCCTTATCGATGGGGCAGGGGGTGTCATCGAGGCGCTGCCGTTCCGGCAGATTCATGGTTCAGGCGAGACGCTCGGCTTCCGCTTCGGCGGCATTGCCTATTCGCCTGATATGAGTGATTTGCCGGAGGAGTTGCTCGGCTTTCTGCTGGATCTCGACGTGTGGGTCATCGACTCGCTCCGCTACACGAGCCATCCCTCCCATCTCAGCGTCGCGCAGGCGCTGGCGTGGATCGACAGGGTGCGGCCGAAACGCGCCGTGCTCACCCATATGCATATCGACCTCGATTACGAATTGCTGAAGCGCGAACTGCCGCCAGGCGTCGAGCCGAGTTATGACGGCATGGTGCTGACAACGGCGAGTTAACCCAAAGATTTGTCAATGTTTTCCGGCGCAAGACGCGATCTTTACTTGACATAGCGCCCGGCCGCCTCCATGTTCGCCACACCGATTGCTCGCGATCGCGCGAAGCGGCTGCCTAAACTGGCGGCCCTCACTCCCGAGACAATTCCAATTCAACTGCCTGACCCTGTTGCGCGTGGGAGTGGGCTCAACGAGCTCTCACGACCGCTGATGCCAGGCGGCGCGTGTTTGAATCATAAGGTAACCAATGACACCATCTTCTTTCGACGGCTTCGGCCTCGCCGAGCCGCTGCGACGTGCGCTCAATACTGAGAACCATCACAGACCTACACCCATCCAGGCGCAGGCGATCCCTTATTTGACACAAGGCAAGGATCTGCTCGGCATTGCCCAGACGGGCACCGGCAAGACCGCGGCCTTTGCGCTCCCGATCCTTCAGCGTCTTGCGGCAGAGCGCCGCCCGCGCGTGCCGGGGCGCCCGCACGCACTGATCCTCGCGCCGACGCGCGAGCTCGCCTGCCAGATCGATGAGCGCTTCCGCGCTTATGGACGCGGCCTTGGCCTGAAGTCGGCCGTCATCTTGGGCGGCGTGGGACAGGGCAAGCAGGTGCAGGCGCTGGTCGCCGGCGTCGACATCCTGATTGCGACGCCCGGGCGTTTGCTCGATCTGCACAGCCAGCGCCATGTGAGCCTGGCGGAGGTTTCGATCCTCGTGCTCGACGAGGCCGACCGTATGCTGGACATGGGCTTCATTCGTGACGTGCGGAAGATCGTCGCCGCCTGCCCGAAGCAGCGCCAGACGCTCCTGTTCTCTGCGACCATGCCCACCGATATCGCCAAGCTCGCGGCCGAGATCCTGCGGGACCCGATTCGCGTCGACGTCTCGCCGGCCAAGATCACGGCCGATCGTATCGACCAGCGCGTCTATTTCGTGCCGGCGCAAGCCAAGCGCGTGCTGCTCAACGAGCTCCTCGCCGATCCCGCCATGGACCGCGTGCTCGTCTTCACCCGCACCAAGCGGAATGCCGACCGGGTCTGCCGGGCCTTGCAGCAGGCGGGCGTCGTAGCGGAAGCGCTGCACGGGAACAAGGCGCAGAATGCGCGGGTGCGTGCGCTCGACGCATTCCGCAGCGGCCGTGCACGTGTCCTCGTCGCCACCGATATCGCCGCGCGGGGCATCGACGTACCGGGGGTCTCGCACGTCATCAATTATGAGCTGCCGAACGAACCGGAAAGCTATGTGCACCGCATCGGCCGCACCGCGCGTGCGGGCGCCGGAGGGGATGCCATCGCGTTTTGCGATCCGAGCGAACGGTCCTATCTCAAAGCCATCGAGCGCCTGACGCGGGTATCGGTGCCCGTGGCCGAGCATCGCCTGGCGCAAGGCCAACCCGCGATTTCGCATCAGCAACGACCCACCCGCGATCAACGGCCGACGCGCGCCGCGGGCAGGCCACTACCAAAGCACCATCAGCGGTCGCGAGATCAGCGCCCCGAGGGACGCTCCCGGGGTGAGCATTCCGAGGGCGTATTTGCCACTGTCGCGCGGACTCCCAAACCTCGCGGGACCGGCCGCTTCGCAGGAGACCTGAGATGAACCGATTCCCTCCACGCGTGAGCGCGGCTAGGCGCAACGCCGAAGCCATGTTGAATAAGACCAAGAAGAAGGAACAGAATTTCAAGCAGGAACAGGAGCGCGAGCGCGACGCCCTCGCGCTCAAGTCGGCGCGCTTACGCGATCTGCGCTTGGCCAAGGAGGCCGCCGACCGGGTTGCGGCAGAAGCGTCACCTCCGGCACGTAAAGCCGGGCGCGCCAGGCAGAAATAGCGAAGGACACGCGAGATGGCGTTCAAACCCAACTACAATCAGCAACGTTCGGACCGTAACCGCGCGAAGGATCAAAAGAAGCAGGTCAAGCTGCAGCGTCGCGAAGAGGAAGCCGCCAAGCGTAGGGCCGCTCGTGGCGAAACCACTGGCGGCGAGGTCACGGGTGACGAAACCACAAGTGGTGAAACCACGAGTGGTGAAGCCGCCTCCGGCGGCCGGTCCGACCCCGAGCGTAACCGGTCCTAATCAAGTCATTAGTCTGGAACAGCCCATGGGTCGCAAGAAACCAACTGTCGTGAATGGCTTCGTGCTGTTCGACGTCCTCTATGAGGACGGCACGCAAACCTCCAATCGCAAGGTGCCGGCCGCCGACCTTGGCGGGCTGGACGGCGACGAGCCGGCGCGTACCTTTGTCGAGATGCAGGACCGCAAGATCGGCGAAATGTCCGGCACCTCGCGCGCGCGCATCAAGTCGATCGCCCGCGCGCGCAAGCGCGTTGTTTCGGGCTAAGCCTTCATGATCTGGCCGGTCGTCCCCCACTCCGCCATGGCAAGCCTCACGAAGCTCTCCGCCACGTCTTCCGGCGCGGGCAGCGTATTGGGATCTTCGCCCGGATAGGCCTCGGCGCGCATGCGCGTGGCGACCGCGCCGGGATCGATCACGTTCACCTTGATGGCGCTGCTCGCGGTCTCGTTGGCGTAGGTCCTGGCCAAGCATTCAAGCGCGGCCTTAGAAACGGAGTAGGGCGCCCAATTGGCTCTGGCGCTCCGTGCCACGCCAGAGGTCATGAAAATGACCCGGCCCCCTTCGGAGCGGCGCAGCAAGGGATCGAGGGTGCGGATTAACCGCCAATTGGCGGTGACATTGACGGCGAAGACGCGCCCCCAATGGGCCGAGGCGATATGGGGCAGGGGCGAGAGCCCCCCCAGGATGGCGGCATTGCCCACCAGCACGTCCAAGCGTCCGAAGCGCTCATAAAGTGTTGGCCCGAGCGCGTCGATGGCTTTGCCGTCGGCGAGGTCGAGCGGCACGAGGGTGGCCTTGCCACCTAAAGCTCGGACTTGATCGTCAACGTCCTCGAGGCTTTTGTGCGTGCGAGCGAGCAGGAGTACCTGTGCCCCCTCGCGCGCAAAGGCGATCGCTACGGCGCGTCCGATCCCGCGCGAGGCGCCGGTGATGAGGGCAATGCGGTCCTTGAGGCGTTGTTCGTTCAACCGACTTCGGCGAGGAAGGAAAGCTGCTTCTGCTGCGGAGGCCCTTCGCGATCTCTGAGCCTGGTGGGATATTCGCCGGTGAAGCAATGGTCGGTGAATTGCGGGTGGATGGGATCACGTCCCTCGTAGCCCATCGCCCGATAGATGCCGTCCACCGACAGAAATTCGAGGGAATCGGCGCCAATGAACCTCCGCATTTCCTCTAGGTTTCGGGTGGCGGCGAGCAGCTTGTCCTGGTCGGGCGTGTCGATGCCGTAGAAATCGGGATGGGTGATGGGGGGGCTCGAAATGCGCATATGCACTTCGCTAGCCCCGGCCTCGCGCATCATCTGCACGATCTTCACCGAGGTCGTGCCGCGCACCACGCTGTCGTCCAAGAGCACGATACGCTTGCCCCTCACTTGCGCCTCGTTGGCACTGTGCTTCAGCTTGACGCCAAGCTGACGGATGCGCTGCTCGGGCTCGATGAAGGTACGGCCGACATAGTGATTGCGGATGATGCCAAACTCGAAGGGGATGCCGGATTCCTGCGAATAGCCGATCGCCGCCGGCACCCCGGAATCGGGAATGGGGATGACCACCTCGGCGTTGGCCGGTGCCTCGCGCGCCAATTGCCGGCCCATCTCCTTGCGCACGTCATAGACGGAGCGGCCGCCGACGATCGAGTCGGGCCGCGCGAAATAGATATATTCAAAGATGCAGAGCCGCGCCGGATATTGCGGCACGAAGCGGTGGCTCTCCAGCCCCTCGCGCGTGATTACCACGACCTCACCGTTCTCCACCTCGCGCACGAACTCGGCGCCGATGATGTCGAGCGCGCAGGTCTCCGACGCGAGCACCCAGGCCTCGCCGAGCTTGCCTAATACCAGCGGCCGGATGCCAAAGGGGTCGCGGGCGCCAATGAGCTTCTTGTTGGTGATGCCGACGAGGGCGTAGGCCCCCTCCACCTGGAGCAGGGCCTCCACGAATTTCTCGACGAAGTGCGCCTTCTCGCTGCGGGCCACGAGATGCAGGATCACCTCGGTATCGGTGGTGGATTGGCAGATGGCGCCCTTCTTGATCAGTCGCTCGCGCACGGTGAGCGCGTTGGTGAGATTGCCGTTATGGGCGAGCGCAAAGCCGCCGGAATCGAGATCGACGAACAGCGGCTGCACGTTGCGCAGGATGGGATCGCCGCAGGTCGAATAGCGCACGTGGCCGATGGCCATGTCGCCCATGAGCCGGTCGATCACCTGGCTCGAGGTGAAATGATCGCCGACGAGGCCGAGGCGGCGCTCCGTATGGAAGTGGCTGCCGTCGAAGCTGACGATGCCCGCGGCCTCCTGCCCCCTATGCTGGAGTGCGTGCAGGCCGAGGGCCGTCAGCGCCGCCGCATCCGGATGGTTAAAGATGCCGAAAACGCCGCACTCCTCGTGCAGCCGGTCTTCCTCAAGCCAGCTCAAGCAGCAATCATTGGGGTCGACGTGGTCTGTCACGGGCGTCCTCGTCTCCAGTTAGATAGTCTTAGCCGACGACGCTTCAATCCCAGTTACCACGCGCACTTTCGAATAGCCGGCCGAAGGGGGCCTTTCCGCTTCCGAGCGCTGGCCGGGGGCCGGGGCGGCGGCGGGCGGAGCCGCAGGCTGCGTGTCAGGCGGCGCCTCAGGCTGCCCCTCGGCCGGGGCCTCCGGCTTCAACTGCCCTGGCAGGTATTGCTCGGGGTTGAGCGGCATCAGCAATTCGATCGCCACCTGGGTCTGCTTGAGAATGGGGTAGGACTTGGCCTCGACGATCCAGCTTGGCTGATCGCGGGCCAGGGCGCTGAACAGGATGAAGACGATGGCCACGAGGAGGAAGCCCCGCGCCAGCCCGAAGATGAAGCCGAGCGTGCGATCGAGCGCGCCGACCCGGCTGTCCAGCACACGGTCGGAGATGCGGAAGGTGATCAGGCTGACCACGATCAGCACGATGATAAAGACGCCGGCGGCAAACGCGATCTGGGCGACGCCTGGGGAGGGGAAGTAGCCCTCGACCGTATGCCAATATTTTGGGGTGAGATAGAGGGCGGCGACGGCGGCCATGGCCCAGGAGAAGATCGATAGCACCTCGCGGGTGAAACCGCGCACCATGGCGAGGAAGCCGGACACGAGCATGATGGCGATGAGAATGACATCGAGCCAGGAGATGGGCATTGACGCTCCTTCCGCAGCGGCCGGACACTATCACGATTCCCGGGGATGAAGCACAATCGCTCCGGCCCGGCAATGGCGGAAAACCGGGCGACCGCGTTGTCGCGGGGCGGGTCTCAGTCCTCCGCCGGCAGCCCAAACAGGGCCACGAGCTCGCTCAATTGGCTAAGCGGCTGAAGGGCGATGCCTGGCGCCGGGCGCACAGGCTCGTGCGCGGCTGGCACGACGGCGCGGGTAAAGCCGAGCTTGGCCGCCTCCTTCAGCCGCTGATCCATGTGAACCACGGCCCGGATCGCGCCGGTCAGGCTCACCTCGCCGAAATAGACAGTATCTGGTGGCGCCGGCCGGTCGGCGAAGGAGGAGAGAAGCGCCGCCGATGCTGCCAGGTCCGCGGCGGGCTCACTCAGGCGCAAGCCGCCGGCGACGTTCAGATACACGTCATGACCGGCGAGCCGCACGCCGCATCGTGCCTCGAGCACGGCGATCAGCATGGCGAGACGGTTAGAGTCCGAGCCGACTACGGCCCGCCGCGGTGTGCCGAAAGTAGAAGGTGCCGCGAGCGCCTGCAGCTCCACGAGAATTGGCCGCGTGCCTTCCATGCCGGCGAACACCGCGGTTCCGGGCGCGCGGGTGTCGAGGTCGCTCAGGAACAGCGCGGAGGGATTTTCAACCTCCTTCAATCCCTCGAAGCGCATCTCGAACACGCCGATCTCGTCGGTCGGCCCGAAACGGTTCTTCACCGCGCGGAGGATGCGGAACTGATGGCCGCTTTGGCCTTCGAAATAGAGCACCGTGTCCACCATGTGCTCGATGACTTTGGGTCCGGCGATCTGACCATCCTTGGTCACATGGCCGACCAGGATCAGCGTCGAGCCGCTGGTCTTGGCGTAGCTCACGAGCGCCGCGGCGCAGCCGCGGAGCTGCGAGATGGTGCCAGGGGCGGCTTCAATGCCCTCGGACCACAAAGTCTGCACCGAATCGATGACGATGAGCGCGGGCGGCTCAGCGCTGCCAAGGCTAGCGATGATGTTGGCGAGATTGGTCTCGGTGCCCAGCGCCACCGGCGCCTGCTTCAGCCCGAGTCGTTCGGCGCGCATGCGAACTTGGGCGGTGGCCTCCTCGCCCGACAGGTAGACGACAGGGGCGCCGGTCAGGGCGAGCGCCGCCGCCACCTGGAGCAGAAGCGTCGATTTGCCGATGCCGGGGTCGCCACCCACGAGCACGGCAGATCCCGGCACGAGGCCGCCGCCCGCGACGCGGTCGAACTCGGCGATGCCGGTGGGGAGTCTCGGCGCGTCGATCGTGGCGGCTTGCAGGGTCTCGAAGCGTGCCGGCCTGCCCTTGCCGCCCCGGATCGCAATGAGCGGGGCGGGGCCGGAGGGGGCCGCGGCCTCTTCGGCAATGCTGTTCCACTCACCGCACGCCGCGCACTGGCCCGCCCAGCGCGGGGAAACCGCGCCGCAGGCTTGGCAGACAAAGGCTCGGGAGGCCTTGGCCATGGGGGAGGGACGCCTAGCCGCCGCGATAGCGCCGCACGGCGCGGGAACCGAGATTGGTGAGGATCTCGTAGTCGATGGTGCCAGCGTGCGCCGCGAGCGTTTGCAGCGACACGTGCGGACCGATCACCTCGACCCATGCTCCGCGCCTGGCAAAATGCTCCGGCACTCCGGTCACGTCCACGGTGATCAGGTCCATGGAGACGCGCCCCAAGATCGCCGCGGGGTGGGGGCCGAGATAGACCACATGCCCCTCCTCGTCATCGCCCACGGAAAGGGCCCGGAACAGTCCGTCGGCGTAGCCAACGGCAAGGGTCGCCACGCGGGTGTGGCGCTTCACAGTGCGCGTCGCGCCATATCCTACCGTCTCACCGGCGGGGACGTCGCGGAGCTGCGCGATGCGGGCGTCGAGCCGCAGCACGGGGGCGAACTCGCTATCCCCGTGGCTCCGTGCGCTCCCGCCATAAAGGGCGATCCCGGGCCGGACGACGTCGTAGTGAAAAGGTCGTCCCAAAAGAATGCCCGCGGAGTTGGCGAGGCTCGCCAGCGTCTTGGGCAGCCTCGCGCGCAGGCGGTTGAACACGCTGCGCTGCGCCTCGCTTTTCGGGTGCTCCGGCATATCGGCGCAGGCGAGGTGACTCATAATGAGGGCGAGCTCCATAGCCGACCAGAGCGCGCTCTCTTCCGCTATCGCCTCGACCTCGGCGGCCGAGAGGCCGAGCCGGTTCATGCCGCTGTCGATATGCACCGCGGCGGGCAGTTTCTTCTCCGCGCGCGCGCAAAAGGCCACCCACTCCCTGATCTCGGCGAGGCTGTTCAGCACCGGGCGCAGGTCGCTTGCACCGAAGCGGGCCGCGGTATCCGGGAACAGGCCGCCGAAAACGTAGATGGTGGCTTCGGGCAAGAGGCCACGCAACGCTTCCGCCTCGCCCAGCGTTGCGACGAAGAAGGTCTTGCAGCCCGCGCGCCACAATGCCGGCGCAACCTGCTCCATGCCTAGCCCGTAGGCGTCGGCCTTGACGACGGCAGCGCATTCGGCGGGAGCAGCGAGCGCTCCGAGGCGGCGGTAGTTGGCGGCGATGGCGTCAAGATCGATGGTCAGGAGGGCGGATGCCGCAGTCTCCTTCGCCCCCGCGCCCTCCTCGTCGCGACGCGGGGGAGCGGCCGTCACTCCCGGCGCTCCGGCAGACGCTGCTCCGCCGCGAGGTTGCTGAACCGCGTATATTCCGGCGTGAATTGGAGCGTCACGGTGCCGGTCGGCCCGTGGCGCTGCTTGCCGATGATCACGTCGGCCTTGCCGGTGACCGCCTCCATCTCTTGCTGCCACTGCTTGTGCTCTTCGGTGTTCTCGCGCGGTTGCCGCCGCTCCACATAATATTCCTCGCGGAACACGAACAACACCACATCGGCGTCCTGCTCGATCGAACCCGATTCGCGCAAATCCGCGAGCTGGGGCCGCTTGTCCTCGCGATTTTCCACCTGGCGGGAGAGCTGGGAGAGGGCAAGCACGGGCACATGCAGCTCCTTGGCGAGCGCCTTCAGCCCGGTGGTGATCTCGGAGACCTCCTGCACGCGGCCTTCCGTCGCGCGCTTGGAGGAGCCGGACAGGAGCTGCAGATAGTCCACGACGATAAGCCCGACGCCGCGTTGCCGCTTGAGCCGCCTTGCGCGCGCGGCGAGCTGTGCCACGGTGATGCCGCCGGTCTGGTCGATATAGAGCGGCAGGTGCTGTAGCTCCTGAGACACCTCGACGATGCGGTCGAACTCGTCCGATTCGATGCGGCCCCTACGGATGCGCTCGGACGGGAGGTAGGCCTGCTCGGAAATGATGCGCGTGGCGAGCTGCTCGGCCGACATTTCGAGCGAGAAGAAGCCGACCACGGCGCCGTCGAGCGTATTCTCGGAGTCCTGCTCGCCGCGGTGGTTCCGTGCCACGTGATAGGCGATGTTGGTGGCAAGCGCCGTCTTGCCCATGGACGGGCGTCCGGCGACGATGATGAGGTCGGAAGGCTGTAGCCCGCCCATGCGGTGGTCGAGATCGGCAAAGCCGGTGGCGAGACCCGACAGGCCGCCATCGCGGCGATAGGCGTTCGCCGCCATGTCGATGGCATCGGTCAGCGCCGCGGAGAACGGCTCGAAGCCCGAGCCATATTTGCCCGTCTCGGCGATCTCGTAGAGCTGCTGCTCGGCGCTTTCGATCTGCAGCGATGGGGGCGCATCGATCGGCGAATCGAAGGCGGTGTTGACGAGGGTCTCGCCGATCTCGATCAGCTGGCGGCGAATGGCGAGGTCGTAGACAGTGCGGCCATAGTCCTCGGCATTGATGATGGTCGTCGCATTGGCGGCAAGCCGGCCGAGATATTGCGGCACGGTGAGCTCGCCCGCCGCCTCGCCACCCTCAAAGTAAGTCTTGAGCGTGATCGGTGTCGCCCGTTTGCCGCCGAGGATGAGCTTCGAGGCGGTCTCATAGATGCGGGCGTGGAGGGCGTCGTAGAAATGCGCGGCCTTCAAGAAGCTCGATACCCGGTCGACGGCCTCGTTATTGACCAGGATAGCGCCAAGCAGCGCTTGTTCCGCCTCCAGATTATGGGGCGGGGCGCGAAAGGCCGGAAGGTCGGCCGGGGCAGGCCGCGCACGAATCAGAGCATTGGTCATGGCTCAAATAAGCACATTGGCTGCGCGGAACCAGATGCCAGCCCTGTGGAGAACGGGGAGAGGGGGCTTTCGCTAACAAGAGCCGTATCACCGCCGGCGGTTACCGGCCGGTGCAAGGGCTCATACGCCTCGCCACCGTCCTGCGGACGGCGTTCGTGCTCCATGTGCCGGCTCTGGTTGATGGGTCGATCGCGGTGCTGCCCGGCGCTAGCTGGATGCTGCCGCACCCTCCTCGGTCCCGGCGGTCTCCGTGCCCTCGTCGAGAGCAGCCTGCGCACCTTCCTCGAACAGCTGCTCGGCCGCCCGCCGCGCCGCTGCCGCCTCCTCTTCGGCGTCGTCCAGGGCCCTGCCTGTCACGCTCTCACCGCGCGCCTGCCGCACCGCCTCGTCCGGGGAGCGGGCGACATTGATCGTGATGCGGGGCTCGACCTCGGCATGTAGCCCGATACGCACCTCATGCAGGCCTAGGACCTTGATTGGCCGATCGAGCATCACCTGCCGCCGCTCGAGGGAGAATCCGCCTTCGGTCACCGCGGCGGCGATGTCGCGAGTGGCGACGGAGCCGTAGAGCTGGCCGCCATCGCCCGCTTGGCGGATGATGACGAAGCTTTGGCCGTTGAGCTTGTCGGCCACGCCTTGGGCCTCGGATTTGAGCTCGAGGTTGCGGGCTTCCAGATGCACCCGCTCATGCTCGAAACGCTCACGATTGGCCTTGGTGGCGCGGAGCGCCTTGCCCTGAGGCAAGAGGAAGTTGCGGGCGAAACCATCTTTGACGGTGACGACGTCGCCCATTTGTCCGAGCCTGCCGATGCGCTCGAGAAGGATTACTTGCATGGTGAAGGACTCCTGTCCTGGTCCAAATACTCATTCCGTACCGGGTGGCTGACCGCGCATCGCGGCGCGCTCGCGCAAGCGAAGCATCGGCTCGCTGAGGCCGATGACGGCGACGGCAATCGCCACCCAACCAAGAAGAACGATGCCCAAATAGACGGCGACGAGCAGCAGCCTGCGGAAGGGGAGCCCGCGGCTATAGACGTGCAGCACCGCCAGCCCCTGGAGCACGTAGGCAAAGAGCAGCGCGCCGGCCAGCCCGGTCGCAAGCAGGCCGACGAGGCCCGGCAGAAAGGACAGCAACAAGGCGCCGGCGAAAAGCAGGAAGAACGCGTTGGGAAGCTCAAGCGCGTCGAGCGGCGGCCAGGGCCGCAAGGCCCGGCCCGAGGCATCCACGATCAGCCCAGCCAGCCACAAGTTGAACAGCGTGATGGAGAACCAGACGACGGCAAAGGCGGCGGGAAGCGCCCGGGCCAGCACGCTGCTTACACTTGCGATGGCGTCCTCATTGAACAATTTGCCGTCGGGGTCGAGCTCTTTCAACGCGCTGTGCTCGAGAATGGTCCTGATAGAATTGCGATAAGAATCAGCGTCGTAGCCGAGCATGAGCACCATGCCACCTGCGAGCAGCCCAGCGATCACGGCGCCCCAACCCACGAGGCGTCCGGGCGGATACCATTCCTGGGCGCCCGAGGATTGGCCCTTCGGCGTGGCAAGCGGCCGGGACAGAAGTGCGAGATAACAAAGCGTTGCGGTAGGCACGCCGATGGCAAGCGCGAAAAAGGCACCCATAGTCGGGCCGAGCACGGCGGCCACAACGACGGTGCCCGTCAGCGCCGACAGGATCGCTGCGATTGAGCCCCAGCCAAGCCCGGCCAGGCAAAGCGGCAAGGGCGCGAGATAGAAGAGAATGCCGGCGAGCGCCGTCGCCGTTGCGGCCGAGGCAAACAGCGCGGCCGAAACGAGGCCGGAGCCGGCACCGATGAGGAGAGGTATTGGCATTTGGTCGCTGTCCCGCCTCCTTATTAAGAGCGGTTAGGGGCCGTTGCCCCAACTTTCCCGTTCGGCCGAAGTCTACAACTCGCGCCCGAACCTCGCTTATTGAATGAGATAAGGCAACAGGCCGAGGAAACGCGCACGCTTGATGGCACGAGCGAGCTCCCGCTGCTTCTTGGCGGACACGGCCGTGATCCGGCTCGGCACGATCTTGCCGCGCTCGGACACGTAGCGCTGCAAGAGCTTCACATCCTTGTAGTCGATCTTGGGCGCATTATCGCCGGAGAAGGGACAGGTCTTGCGCCGGCGGTAGAACGGCCTCCGCGCCGTGCTCTGCGTCATGCTCATAGGGAGTCCTCCTCGACCGCGTCAGCTCCGCCGGTCTCCACCAAGACATCACTCTCTACGCTCTCTATCCTCGGTGGGCGCGGAGAGAACTCGCGGTCCCGATCGCGTCTCGGCCCGCGGCGTCCATCGCGGTCGCCCCGGTCGCCCCGGTCACCACGGTCGCCGCGATCACGGTCGCCGCGGCCGTCGCGCTCGTCGCGATCGGCGCGGCGCATCATGGCGGAGGGAGCCGCTTCGTGCTCATCGACCTTGACGGTGATGAAACGGATAACATCGGTGGAGAGGCGCTCCTGGCGCTCCAGCTCGGTAACCGCCCCAGGCGGGGCGTCGAGATTCATCAGCGCAAAATGCGCCTTGCGGTTCTTCTTGATGCGGAAGGCGAGCGACTTGACGCCCCAATACTCCGTCTTGCCGATCGAGCCGCCGCCCGTCTCGATAATCGAGCGGAACGTCTGCAAGAGAGCCTCGACCTGTTGCGCCGACACGTCCTGGCGCGCGAGGAACACATGCTCGTAAAGAGGCATGAACAGCCTTTCCTTCTTCCTTCGGCTCCGGCGCTAAGCCTCGCATGGGCGCTTTAGAAGGAAAGGCCCAAGAGACCCCGTGGGAGCGGAGACACGGGAGGACGGCCCTTTGTGACAAGGCCTGCCGCCTTTCCAAGCGGTCCTCCGTTCAGCCTCCGACCGGAGCGGTTGCGATAGTGTAGCGTCTTATAAGGGTTTGTCCGTGCTTTGCAAGGCCACCGGATGCACCTCTGGCTTTGGCCGAGACTAGTGCGGCGATACTTGGCCGGTGCATGGCACGGACTTGCTGTCCGTCACCGAGTAGGCCACGCAGTTATCGTTGGAATAGACCTCGATCACGTCGAACTTGCCGATCGGCGCATCGCTGTAGGAGGACTCGATGGTCACGGGAGTGAGCAGCGCCGCCGCCGTGTTTTGGGGAGCTCGGCCGCGGGCGTCGAAGGAGAAGATGCGGTCCTTGGGGTCTCCGAGGCGATAGGTGAGCTGCAGCTCACTGTAGTCGGGGCTCGGGGCCTGAGCCTTAACCGTTATGGTTAGGATCGAGTTCGACTTGTCGATGACTACCGAGAGGTCGTCGACGTGGGAAAGCTCGACAAGGGCCGGATCGGGCGGCGTCTTGGCCTTCCAGGGCCAGGGCAGCGGGTCGGCCGCGAGCAGCGGCAGGCTCACGGCCACGGCTGCCGCGGCGAGGGCTAAGGTGATGGGCAAGCGTCTCATACGGTCCTCCCTAAGCAACGGACGCAACTATTGATATGGAAACGGGCCTCCAGTCCAGGGGGTTGCATGAGGCTTGCGCCGGAACCCAGGGCTTGCTTGACAGCTTAGACGCAAACGGTGTCTTTGACCGCACTTTCCGTGAAACCTCATTCCCCGCGCTGCCACGTTTCCGCATGAGCGTTGCTCTTATTTTTCCGGGTCAAGGAAGCCAAGCGGTCGGCATGGGCGCCGAGCTCGCCAAGGCCTATCCAGCCGCACGCGCCGTGTTTGCCGAGATCGATGACGCGCTCGGCCAGCCTCTGTCCAAGCTGATGTGGGAGGGCCCCGAGGCCGAACTCACACTCACCGAGAACGCGCAGCCCGCGCTGATGGCCGTCTCACTTGCGGCATTGCGGGTCCTTACCGAGGAGAAGGGGTTCAAGCTTGCGGGCCGCGTCGCTTATGTTGCCGGGCACTCGCTCGGGGAATATTCCGCGCTGGCCGCGGCGGGCAGCTTGAGCGTTTCTGCCACGGCGCGTCTCTTGAAGACGCGCGGTCGCGCGATGCAGGAAGCGGTCCCGGTGGGAGAGGGGGCCATGGCGGCGCTGCTTGGCGCCGACCTGCCGAAGGCCCAGGAGCTTGCCGCCGCAGCCGCCGAAGGCGAGGTGTGCGAGGCGGCCAACGACAATGCACCGGGGCAGGTGGTGATCAGTGGGACGCGCGCCGCGGTGGAGCGTGCAGTGGTTCTTGCTCCGAAATTCGGCGTGCGCCGGGCAGTGCGGCTTCCGGTGAGCGCGCCCTTTCATTGCGCGCTGATGCAGCCCGCCGCCGAGATCATGCGCGAGGCGTTGGCCGTGGTGAATATCAAGGCGCCGGCGGTGCCGCTTGTGGCCAATGTGACGGCGGCGGCCATCACGGACCCGGAAACGATCCGCGCGAGCCTCGTTGCGCAGGTCATCGGCATGGTCAGATGGCGAGAGACGATGCTCTATTTGCAGGGCCAGGGCGTGAATACTGTGTACGAAGTGGGCGCGGGCCGGGTGCTCGCCGGCATCGCGCGGCGCTTTGAGGGGCTCGAGGCGAAGAGCGTGGGAAGCCCCGAGGAGCTTGAAGCGGCAGCGGCGGCTCTTGCGGCGTAGCGGCGTCTAGAGAAGGAAAGCCTCAATGTTCGATTTGACAGGGAAGGGCGCGCTCGTCACGGGGGCCAGTGGCGGCATCGGCTGGGGCATCGCGGAAGCTCTCCATGCCCAAGGGGCAAAGGTCGCGATCTCCGGCACCCGCGTTGAGCGGCTCGAGGAACTCGCGGCCAAGCTCGGCTCCCGGGTGTTTGTGCTGCCTTGCGACCTGCGCGACCGGCCGGCGGTGGTGAAGCTCGGCGAGGAGTCCGAGACCGCGCTGGGCCAGGTCGATATTCTGGTTAACAATGCCGGCATCACCCACGACAATCTGTTCATGCGCATGAAGGACGAGGAGTGGGACGACGTCATCCTCGTCAACCTCACCTCGGTGTTCGTGCTGACCCGCGGGGTCCTGCGGGGCATGATGCGGCGCCGTTATGGACGCATCGTCAATATCGCCTCGATCTCCGGAGTGCTCGGAAATCCTGGACAACCGAACTATGCCGCCTCGAAGGCTGGACTCGTCGGCATGACGAAGTCGCTCGCGCGCGAGGTGTCCAGCCGCGGCATCACCGCCAATGCCATCGCGCCCGGCTTCATCTCGACGCCCATGACCGATGCGCTGACGCCGAAGCAGATTGAGGGCATCGCCGCAGCAATCCCGGCGCGCAAGTTCGGCAAGCCGGAGGATATCGCGGCCGCCGTAGTGTTCCTGGCGAGTGACGAGGCCGGCTACATCACCGGCGAGACGATGCATGTTAACGGTGGCATGGTGATGGTGTAATCCCTTGTTTGATGGGGATTTGCGCGTGCGACTTCAGGGATTTGGCAAATGGCCCAGGGCCCGCCCTCGGTTGTTGGCAAAGGCTCGGAAAGTATGTTACCCAGGCAACCGCTTTGTGGGGGCTTGACAAAGATAATCCCACTCGCGTTCAACCCTTTGACTTGCCGCTCTGGGGTGCGTTAGGCCGTGGGCCGAAGCGCGGGGGATGTGCGAGGCCTATTAGTCTGACAAGCAGCAAAGACGGTGAGGCGGACATGAGCGATATCTCGGAGCGCGTGAAAAAGATCGTGGTGGAGCATCTCGGGGTGGAGGCCGACAAGGTCACCGAGAATGCGAGCTTCATCGACGATCTTGGGGCTGACAGCCTCGACACCGTCGAGCTCGTCATGGCGTTTGAGGAGGAGTTCGGTTGCGAAATTCCCGACGATGCCGCCGAGACCATCCTCACCGTGGGCGACGCCGTCAAATTTCTGGAGAAGAACAGCGCGGCTTGACCGGAGCTTGCGCGGACGTTGTGGGGCTTGGCAAAGACCGCTCCGGCCCCAACGTCGCCGGTCCCGCGCCGAGTAACTTAGCCCTCTGGGCTCCACTACCGGTTCCCTCAAGGATCACGTGAGTAGCGCGAGATGAGACGCGTCGTCATCACAGGTCTTGGCATGGTGTCGCCGCTCGGTTGCGGTGTCGATGTCACGTGGGAGCGGTTGCTCGCGGGAAAGAACGCAGCCCGCCGCGTCGCGAGCTTCGACGTCTCGGATCTGAGCTGCCAGATCGCCTGCCAGATTCCACGCGGCGACGGGAGCGACGGCACCTACAACCCCAGCGACTGGATGGAGCCGAAGGAGCAGCGCAAGGTCGACGAGTTTATCGTCTACGCCATGGCCGCTGCCACGCAGGCGCTCAGCGACGCGGGCTGGAAACCCACCGCCTATGAAGACCAGATCCGTACCGGCGTGCTGGTCGGCTCCGGCATTGGGGGCTTGCAGGGAATCGAGAAGACGTCGCTGCTCTTTGCGGAGAAGGGGCCGCGCCGGGTCAGCCCGTTCTTCATCCCCGGACGCCTGATCAACCTCGCGGCGGGCTATGTCTCGATCCAACACGGGCTGAAAGGCCCGAATCATGCCGTGGTCACGGCCTGCTCGACCGGGGCGCATGCCATCGGCGATGCGTCGCGCCTGGTCGCGCTCGGCGATGCTGACGTGATGCTCGCTGGAGGTGCCGAATCGCCCGTCTGCCGTCTCGCCATCGCGGGCTTCGCCGCCTGCCGGGCGCTTTCCACTAACTTCAACGAGGCGCCCGAGCGGGCCTCGCGTCCCTACGACCGTGACCGTGATGGCTTCGTCATGGGGGAGGGGGCCGGCATGGTAGTGCTCGAGGAGCTCGACCACGCCAAGTCCCGCGGGGCAACGATCTACGCCGAGGTCGTCGGCTATGGCATGTCGGGCGACGCCTTCCACATCACGGCACCGGCGGAGGATGGCGACGGCGCCTACCGCTGCATGGTTGCCGCGGTGAAGCGTGCGGGGATCGAACCAGCCGACATCGACTATATCAACGCCCATGGGACCTCGACGCCCATGGGGGACGAGATCGAGCTTGCCGCCGTCGAGCGGCTGTTCGGCAACGCGGCAGGCAAGGTCTCGATGTCCTCGACTAAGTCGGCGATTGGGCATCTGCTCGGAGCCGCCGGCGCGGTCGAGGCGATCTTCTCGGCGTTGGCGATTCGCGACAACGTGGCCCCGCCCACCCTCAACCTCGACAACCCTTCGGTGAGCACGGCGATCGACCTCGTGCCGCATCAAGCGCGGCGCCGGACCATCGACACGGTGCTGTCTAACTCTTTCGGCTTCGGGGGCACCAATGCCTCGTTGATCTTGCGCCGCTGCGATGCCTGAGCCTTGGGAGCCAGGTTGCGCATTGCGCTTGTCAGCCGAACCTCCCTTTCGCCATATTTGAACTTCAAGTGGTTAGTGCCATTCGGCGCGCGGGGCCTATTGCCATGTCTGTGACCAGCGACCTCTCGTCGACGGCTAACGATGCGCATCAGCCGCCTAGCCGCGGCGAACGGGCTCTTGCAGTGATGCCCCGCAGCCCAGCGGAGGCGCTCGAGCCCACACGCCCACCGGAGGCGCCCGAGCCGGAGCCGCGCGGGCCCCGCATGCATCCCCTCCTCAGGTTTCTGAACGGTCTGCTCACCCTGCTGTTCGTAACGGCGGCGCTGCTCGTGGGTCTCCTCTATTTCGTAAAGGTGCGGTTCGACCGGCCGGGGCCGCTCACCACCTCGGCCGTGGTGGTCATTCCGAAAGGCGAGGGGGTGAGCGGCATCGCCGAGCGACTCGAGCGCGACGGCGTCATCGACGACCGGCGCGTGTTCATGACCAGCATCCTTTATTTCTTCCATCTCAAGGGCAAGGGCAGCCTGAAGGCGGGCGAGTATGAGTTCCGCAAGCATGCGAGCATGCGCCAAGTGCTGGATACCCTCGCTGAGGGCAAATCCATCGATCACAAATTCACCGTGGCCGAGGGGTTGACCAGCCAACAGATTGTCGAGCGGCTCAGAGCCGATCCCGAGCTCGAGGGCGATATCGCCGAGGTCCCGCCCGAGGGCACGCTGCTGCCGGATACCTATAAGTTCGGGCTGGGCGACACGCGGCAGGACATCCTCGAGCGCATGGAGAACGCGCAGGCAAAGTTCTTGGCGGGGCTCTGGGAAAAGCGGGACGAGAACATCGTGGTGAATACGCCCGAGGAGGCGGTCATTCTCGCTTCGATCGTGGAGAAGGAGACGGGCCGGGCCGACGAGCGGCCGCATATCGCAAGCGTGTTCCAGAACCGTCTTAGGAAGAACATGCGCCTGCAGTCGGATCCCACCATCATCTATGGCCTGGCGGGCGGGAAGGGGGCCCTCGACCATCCCATCCAACAGGATGAGCTCGATCGAGACACGCCGTACAACACTTATAAGATCAATGGCTTGCCTCCGACCCCGATCGCCAATCCCGGACGGGCCGCCATTGAGGCGGTGCTGAAGCCCGCCAAGACGAAGGACCTCTACTTTGTCGCCGACGGCACGGGCGGGCATGTGTTTGCACCCACTCTCGAGGCGCATAATAAGAATGTCACGCACTGGCGGCAGGTTGAGCGCGAGCTGGCGGCGAAAGCCGAAGCCGCGGCCAAGGCCGCGCCTGCCGGAGCGGCCCAAGAGCTGAACCTCGACCCGGGCGCGGTGTCGGCGAACGTGCCGTTCAGCGCGACATCCGCGGTCAGCCCGCCCGTGTCCTCGCCATTGGCGGATACGCCGGGCGGCACGGGCGCGGTAGATTCGGTGCCGCTGCCAAAGCGAAACCCCGTGCGCTAGTCCGATCGATTTTGGGGACGTTGCGTCAAGGCCCGGCAGGGTGTGCTTCGGGTCACGCAGGCCGCGCGACTCGGCTTATAAGCGTCAGGCCGCCTCGACGTGTTACCCAAGAGAGCTTGCAAAGGCTATCCACCCCCATGACCCTTAAGAGCATGACCGGCTTTGCCCGCACTGACGGGGGGCACAAAGAGACGAGCTGGCATTGGGAGGCGAGGAGCGTCAATGGGCGCAGCCTTGAGCTTCGCCTTCGCTTGCCCGCTGGTTTCGAGGCACTGGAGATCGGTGCCCGCAGCCTTTGCCAGGAGAGACTTGCCCGCGGAAACTGCTCGGTCACGCTCAGCTTGAAGCAGGAGACCGGGCAGACACAGATCCGCCTCAACGAAGCCGCATTGGGGCAGGCGCTTGCCGTGGCACAACGGGCGCTTGCGGTCACGCGGCTCGAACCCGCGCGCCTCGACACGCTGCTTGCCATGCGCGGCGTCGTCGAGGTGGTTGAGCGGGAGGACGACGAGGCCGCGCGGGTGGAGTTCGGCCAGGTTCTGCTCGCGGGACTAGGCGCGGCACTCGACGAGCTTGTCGCCGCCCGCCGGGCCGAAGGCGAGCGGCTCGAACGCATCATCGCGCAACAGCTTGCGGCGATCGGGAGCCTCGCCCAGCGCGCGGCAAGCACGCCCGGACGTTCGCCGCAGGCGATAGCCGCGCGGCTCGCCGAGCAGCTCGCCCGGCTGAGCGAGACCGGTGTCCCGCTCGATCCGGAGCGGCTGCATCAGGAGGCCGTACTGCTCGCGTCCAAGGCCGACATTCGCGAGGAGCTCGATCGCCTAGGTGCCCATGTTGCGGCGGCGAAGGAGCTGCTCAACAGCGATCAGCCAGTCGGCCGCAAGTTCGAGTTCCTGGCGCAGGAGTTCAACCGCGAGGCCAACACCATTTGCTCCAAGGCCGGTGACATCGAGACGAGCCGCATCGGACTCGAGCTCAAAAGCGTTATCGATCAGCTGCGCGAGCAGGTGCAGAACATCGAGTGACCGGGATGGAGCCCACGCGAAGAGGTCTCATGCTGGTGCTGTCGTCGCCTTCTGGCGCTGGCAAAACGACGCTCGCGCGGCGTCTACTCGAACAGGAGCCCGGGCTTGCGATGTCGGTCTCCTATACGACGCGCAAGAAGCGGAAAGGGGAGATAGAGGGGAAGGACTACCACTTCGTCGACCACGAGACTTTCACCAAGATGCGTGATCACAACGAATTTTTGGAATGGGCGGTGGTGTTCGACAATTACTACGGCACGGCGCGAAAGCCGGTGGAAGAGGCCTTGGCCAAGGGTCGCGACGTGCTGTTCGACGTCGACTGGCAAGGTGCCGAGAAGCTGCGAGCCGATGCTAAAGACGATGTGGTGTCGGTGTTCATACTTCCGCCGTCGGGCAAGGCGCTGGAGGAGCGGCTCAATGTGCGCGCACAAGATCCTCCGGAGATCGTGCATCGCCGGATGCGTGGCGCAAGCAATGAGATCCAGCATTGGCACCAATACGACTACGTGGTCATCAATCGTGACCTGGAGCAGTCGGTGACCGCGGTTCGCGCCATTCTTGCCGCCGAGCGCTTGCGCCGCTCGCGCCTCACGGGGCTTGAAGGTTTCGTGCAGAGCCTGTTGGCCGAGCTTTAACGATCAAAGCGCATTGGCGATGCGGCAAAAGTCGGCGACGTCGAGCTCTTCGGCGCGCGCTTGGGGGGCTATGCCCAGCCCTTGCAGCAGCGCTTCGCTCTTTGGGGTGAGTTGCCGCAAGGAGGAGCGCAACATCTTGCGCCGCTGGCCGAACGCCACCGCGGTCACGCGTTCCAGTCTTTGCACGTCGCAGGGAGGCTCGGGGGCCGCGCGCGGGATGAACTCGACGAGACTTGATTCCACCTTGGGCCGCGGCGTGAAGGCGGCTGGGGGGATTCCGAACAGGATGCGGGGCAGGGTGCGCCACTGGGCAATTACCGAGAGCCGCCCATAGTCCTTGCCGCCCGGTGCCGCCACGATGCGTTGTGCCACCTCACGCTGGAACATCAGCACCAGCCGGTCGAACCAAGGCGGCCAGGGGCTCGTCTTCAGCCAGCCGATCAAGAGCGGCGTGGCGACGCCGTAGGGCAGATTGGCAACGATGCGGGTCGGCTGTTGGAGCGCCAGCTTGCTATAGTCGACGTCGAGGGCGTCGCCGCCGATCACCTCGAGCCGGCCGGGATAGCGCGCCGCGATGGCCTCAAGAGCGGGCAGACATCGGGTGTCCTTCTCGATGGCGACGACGCGGGCCGCGCCTTCGAGCAAGAGCGCACGGGTGAGGCCTCCGGGACCCGGACCGACCTCGACGATGGTTGCCTGATCGAGCGGCCCGGCGGCGCGGGCGATGCGGCGAGTGAGGTTGAAATCGAGCAGGAAGTTCTGGCCGAGGCTCCGGCGCGCCGACAGGCCAAGGTCGCGGATGACGTGGCGGAGCGGCGGCAAGCCGTCAGGCACGCTCACGCTTGCGTCTCGGCTTGGGCCGCCATGGCGTCGGCGAGGCGCAGCGCCTCGATGAGGCTGCGAGGGCTGGCGCAACCCGTGCCGGCAAGGGCAAAGGCGGTGCCATGGTCGGGCGAGGTGCGCAGGAAAGGCAGTCCGAGGGTGACATTGACGCCGTGCTCGAAGGCGAGCGTCTTGAAAGGGATCAGCGCCTGGTCGTGATACATGGCGATCGCGGCGTCATACCCTTTCCGCGCTTCGGCGTGGAATAGGGTATCGGCGGGATGCGGTCCGGTCACGGTCAAACCCTTTGCCCGAGCTTCCTTGATCGCCGGTGCGATGACCTCGATCTCTTCCCGTCCCAACGCTCCGTCCTCGCCGGCATGCGGGTTGAGGCCGGTGACGGCAAGGCGCGGCCGAGCAAGCCCGAAATAGCGCCGCATATCGCGCGCGGTGGTGAGAAGCGTCGCGACGATAAGCTCTCGGCTCAGCGCGCCCGCGACGTCCTGGAGCGGAATGTGGATGGTCACCGGCACCACTTTTAGATCTTCTGCCACGAGCATCATCACGGGGAGGGGAGCCGCCCCGGCCGAAGCAGCGAGGCTGGCGAGGAATTCCGTATGACCTGGAAAGCTGAAGCCGGCCCGATAGAGCACGGCCTTGCTCACGGGGTTGGTGACGACGGCGCGCGCGGCGCCGGCAAGCGCGAGGCCTACGGCGCGCTCAATGGAGTGCTGAACGTCGGCCGCATTGGCCTCGTCGGGCCTGCCCGGGACGACGGGGTGGGCAACGGTGAGGGGCAGCACCGGTAGCGCTTCGGCAAAACACCCGGCCGCTTCTGTCACATCCGCGACGGTCTCGATTCTTACAGCGAGATTCAACTGGTCGGCGCGGGCGGCGAGTGTATCGGGATCGCCCAACCAGACGAAGGGAGGAATGGCCTCCACGGCGCGCGCCTGCCAAGCGAGGAGCGTGATGTCCGGGCCGATTCCTGCGGGATCGCCAAGCGTCAGTGCAAGAGACCGCTTTGCCATGCGCATGGCATAGCGCCATCGGCGGCACGTCTCTAGCGGTATTCGATGAAGGCGTCCTGACGCACGTCGCGCAAGAAGCGCTCGGCTCGGATCGACATCTCTTGCTGCACCAACTTCTGCTCTGTCTCTTCGCGCTGCTTGGAATCACCCTTCATACTATGCTTGCCGCAGACGGCGTAGAGCTCGACGGTGGAGGCGGAGAGGGTCGGGGGCGTCATCTGACCCACTTTGGCGTTCATGACCAGCATGCGTGCGGGCTGGGAAATCGCGGTCGGGGCCTGGTCCGCTAGCGCGTTCACGCTCGCGCCTTTGACGCCCTTGGCGAGATCGGCGACGTTGGCGCAAGAATCGAACCGAGCGCGCAGCGCTTCCGCCTCGGAGAGAATCTGAGCGATGGTCTTTTGGTCGGCGTTGCTCGGAACTTCAAATTTCACCTGCCGTAGTTGCAATGCCGTCTCCGCTGCGGCGCTCGCTTCTCCGGTCCCTCCGGTGCGTGAGAGCGCCTTGTCGATGTCGGCGTCGCCGATCTGGACGTCTCGTCGGAACTTACGGCGCACCGCATCACGCCACATGAGTTGGGCCCGGAGGCGATCCTTGAGCGTCTTGATGTTGATGCCCATCTGCCCCAGCGCGTTCGTCAGTCCCTCGACGGTAAGATTGTTGCTCTTTGCCATCTCGGTGAGGATCTTGGTCACGTCGTCTTCATCGGGGACAACGTCAAGCTTCTTACCCTGTTGCATTTGCAGCCGCTCATCAATGAGCTGGTCGGTGGCCTTCTTCTTGACGTCGGGCCCCGGTTTCTCATGGGCCGTGATGACAAGGAAACGCTCGCGCTGCTCGATGTCGTAGGCGGAGATCGGATCGTCGTTGACGAGCACCACGATCGACTGCTCGGTCTGCGTTGGCAGATCGACCGCGGGAGGCTCTGGCGGCATCGCGCTCTGCGGCGGAGCGTCGGGCGGCATGGTGCCGGGCGGCGGAGCGCCTGGTGCGGCAGCGCTCTGGCCTGGGTCGGTCGGCCAGGGGTCCATTTGCGCCGCCGCGGGGCACACAACGCCGATGAGACACAAGGTGAGCACGAGGCCGGTCAGACCGAGATTCGCCACTGTCGGCCGCAGCACGAGCGATGCGTTGGAGCTGGGCCTTTTGGCACGCGGGCGCATGGTTTGCCTCGCTAATAGGGTAGGTCGCCGGCCAAGCCGAAGGCGTTGGTCTTGAACGAGTATGAGCCTAGATCTTTCAGACTGAAGTTGACCATGAAGGTTGTGTCCGGCTGGATGTCGAGGTCTTTGACATTCGTCTCCAAATAGGTGACCCCCAGCGTGAAGCAGTCATTTTGATATTGCAAACCAACGCCGTCTTGGACCCATCTTGACAGTTCGAGATCAAAACGGGCATTGCCGATCAACGACCAGGTATCGGTAAGCGCAAGCGAGCCAATCGTATAAATCTCCTGTTGCGTGTTGCCCTGGCCCAGACCAGGCGCGTTTTTCACATCGGCATAATCCATTCGCAATTGCGCCGGCCCGTACTGCGCCGTAGTGCCAAGATCGGTGCGTCGGATCTCCCAGGAAGCCTGATCGAAGCGGGTCTGCCCTGAGACAGAGAGGTTGGTGGTAGCCTGGATATAGAGCCCGCTCACATAGTCGGAGCGGTCGGTGTCGAGACCGCTCCCAGGAGCGGATAGCGCGAACTCATTTGCCCCGGCGAGCTGGTAGCTCTCGCCGAACACGGCGCGGGCATAGGCGCCCGAATAGAACTGCGCGGTATACTGCGCGCCGACATTGGCGCGTGTGCCGGTCTCGATGCGGTCGTAGCCCGAGAATTTGTCGATATCGAACAGCAGCGTATCGTCGAACACGAGGCTGTTGGCGTCCTCGTTCGGAATTGCCTGCTGATTGCCGATGGAATTGGGCCGTGCAATGATCTGGCCGATCGGCTCCAAGACATGCGTGATGGTGCCGGTCGTGGCGACGAACGGATAACGATAGTCGATGCCCGCGACGGCATTGCCAAGCGCCGTCGTGCCATTCGATGGCAAATTGTTCGAGGGATCGGTGAAATTGCTCACGTCATAGACATCACCGCGTAGTTGGGCGAACGGGGTGTAAACCTGACCAATACCGTCGATCATCTGTCGCCGCCAATTGACCTCGGAGGTCAGTCGCGTCGAGTCAGGCGCGCCGTGGCTCGTTAGGCTGGTCAGGTTGGAATTGAAGCTGAGCTCGCCGCCCATAATGGGTTGGTTGACGATGTAGTCGTAGTCGACGACTGGGAGCACCCACGCTTCAGATACGGGCGTGTCGTAGAGTTCCAGACCACCCGTGTTGTAGAGCCGCGTGCTGAAATAGTTCCGATCGTGCAGGCCTTCCACATAAACTTGCGAGACACGGTCCGTTTTGAACTTGTTGTCGATATTGTAGAAGCGGCGGAACGTATCGTCCGTGTCGGCCTGTACATTCCAGCCCAAGGCAAAATAGGGGTCTAAGGCAAATTTGCCCAGGGAGTCCAGACTGCCACGAAAGTCCTCGCCGGCCGGCGTCGCGGGGTCGCCTTGTGGATTGAACACGCCGTAAAGGTTGAGGTTATAGGCGCCGTTGGCCAGTTGGTGTCGCCACTGTCCTTGCAAAAGAGTGCCGGCCTTCTCCGTGTAGGTGGGAGCGAAGGTGAAATCGTAATTGTCCGACAGCGCGAAGTAGTAGGGCACCGTCACCGTACTCCCGAGCTGACTGTCATTGGTGTAGGTCGGTATCAGGAAGCCCGACTTACGCTTCACCGTCGGATCGGCCATTTGGAAGTACGGGACCCAAATGACCGGCACGCCGTAAAAGTCGAAGAAGGCATTGCGATAGGTGATCGTTGCCTCATCCTTGCGGTGAATGATCTTGGTCGCGCGAATGCGCCACGTGGGTGGCTGCTCGGGATTATCCTCGCAAGGCTTGCAGGGGGTGAACCATCCGTTCTGGAACACGGTGACGTTGCCCGCCTCGCGGGTCGCCGTCTCGGCGGCGATGCGGGTGTCCTCCTTGGTCACGAGCTTCAGCGCGTCGATGAAGCCGTCGCGGAAGTCGTCGGTGAGGGTCATGTGGTCGGCCGTGATGATGGCGCCCTGGGGGTCCTTGATGCTCACATTGCCCTTCGCGGAGAGCGTGTTGTTGTTGCGGTCGTAGATGACCTGATCCGCGAGCAGCGTGTAGTTGCCGTAGTAGATCTCGACGTTACCCCTGGCCGTGACCCGATTGTTCTCATTGTCGTAGACCATTTCGTCGGCCTGCAGGAGCATGGGCTGGCTCGAGTCGACCTTAGGCGCCGCCAGAATCTTGGCCAGTTCCTTCGTACCTTTCGTGTCCGGTTTCATTGAGCCATAACCGCCTTTGGCGGCCATGGCGGGGTCGGCGAAGCCGACGCAACAGACGATCAGGCAGATCAAGAGGCGCCAAAGACACCGGTCAAAGCCGATACCATTAGACGCAGCGAGGCCGGGCAGGGCCCGGCGCAACTTGGCCAGCCTTACGGGGATCCGCGTCATCACCCGTCCTCCTTGTACAGGAGCACGGTCAGCGCGAGGCTTGTCGCGACGACCACCGGGACCCAGGCCGCCGCCGCCGCCGATGTCAGTCCAGCCATGGCAAAGTTGCGCGAAACCTCGGCAAGCACGAAGAACGCAAACCCCGCGGCGAGACCGGCGATGGCATGGATTTGCACATTGCCGAAGCGGAAGCCGCGGAGCGCGCAGGTGGCGGCGATGAGAACCATGGTCACGAGTAGGAAGGGCCGCGACAGGAGCAGTTGGTATTGCACGCGGTACTGCGTTGCCGGCAGGCCGGCTCGCTCGGCGATCTCGATGAAGTTCGGCAGCTCCCAAAAGGAGATCGAGAACTCCGTGCCGAGGGTGTCGCGGACCTGCGTCGGGGTGAGATAGGTGCTGAGCAGGTACCGCTGATAGAGGGCCGCCTCTTCGCCCGGTTCGCTGACCCGGGCTTCCTCGAGCTCCCAGCGGCCATCCTTGAGTACCGCCTTCTTGGCGTCGATCCGTTCGGTGAGACGTTGACCGGGATCATACTGGAACACGGTCACGCCTGTGAGCTCGAGGCCTTGGTTTGCGACCTGCAGCGCGTGGATGACAGTCGGCCCGTCAGCGCCGTCTTCGCGCAACCAGGCGCCCGCGTTCCGCGTCTTGAGCAGCGACTCGTCCTTGCCGAACGCGTTCGCGTAGAGGCGCTCTGCCTCGCCGCGGGCAATTGCGGCGAGCGGGTTGTACAGCATGACGAAGACGATCCCGAGCAGGAAGGCCACGACCATCGCCGGCATCACGAACTGCCAAACGGAGATGCCGGCGGCGCGCACCACGACCAGCTCGGATGAGCGGCTCAACATCAGAAAAATGCCAATGGTGCCGATGAGCACCGCAAAGGGGAGAATGAGCTCGGAAAAGGAGGGGAGTCGAAGCAACGTCATCCAGGCCAGCAGAAGGGCCGGAACGTCGGCACTGTAATTTCCTGCGCGTCGCAGCATCTCGATGAAGTCGACAAAGAAGATAAGCACGCAGCACAGCACGAACACAGCGACCATCGCGAGGAAGAAGCGCAACGAAAAATAGCGCGCAAGTGTCCCCACTGCACTGATGCCTGGCATCTGCGCTCTCACTTCGTTTGCATCCCTCGACCGGCCCAAAGTTTTATCTTTGTTGGCTTGAACTTAAGCTCGAAGCTCAGCTTGGACCGAAGCTCAGGTGACATTCTAACGTGCGCGGTCCAAGCCGCAATGAGAATCGCCCCCACGGGAACGCCGTAAAGTGGGATCAAAGCCCAGGCATTCATGGTCACCAGATTGGAGAGGGTAAACCCCATGATTCGTAGGCCTACGGCAATGCCAAAGGCGATCAGAATCTGCGCCCAGCGGCTCTCCCGCGTGGTGCGCGCATGGCCAAGAACTGCGATGGCCAAGAAGGCGAACAGCAAGGGGTAAAGAGGGGTGGCGAATCGATCGTGGAGCTCCTGGCGCAGCTGCCCCGGATTGTGCTTGGCCAGCGAGTCGTTGGGGTCGGGATTAATTAGCTCGCTCAGATAGCGTTCCCGCGGCCGAAGTTCCTTGCCGTCATCGTCCTCCGGATCGAATTGCGACATGTCGAGCATGTACTGATCAAAGTTCACGATCCGGGCGCCCTGATCGGCGTCGGCGGGACTGAAGCTTTGGACATCGCCATCGAACATCACGAGGTAGGCGCCGTCGTCGTTGGAGAGGATGCGCCCGCGTTCGGCGAGATAGCTCCTAATCTGCTTCGGATCGCGTTCGTCATGCACCAAGAGGCCGAGCAGATCGCCGTTCAGGGTTCGGTCACGAATATGGAAGGTTAGGCCGGCGTTGGGGCTGGAAAATCGGCCTGGTTGAAGGACTTGCGAGATCAGGTCGGTCCTGACCTGGGTGACGAAACTGCGCATGAGGCGCGCACTTGCCGGGGTCACGAAGATGTTCGCCAGGAGGATCGCGATGCACACGAAGACGCCGAGCACGATGAGGGATGAGCCAATCCGCCAGATGGTCGCGCCCGAGGCGGTCATCACGATCAGCTCGCTGTCGCCGTTCAGGCGGTCGAGGGTGTAGAGCGCGGCCATCAGCATCGCGTTTGGAGCGATGAGCGCCATGAGGCTCGGAAGGCTGAGCAAAGTGAGCTTGAGGAATAGCACCACCCCTTGACCTTGCGAGATGATGAGGTCGAGCTGCCTCAGCGCCGTGGCGAGCCAGACGATGGCCGTGAGAGTGAGCAGGATGATCAGGAATGCGTTGGCCACCTGCCGAAAGACGTATCGGCTGAACAAAGTCATCGCCGCGCTTTCCCCTCGTGCCCCCCACCCAGCGGGCTTGCTTCCGGTCCCCGGAGAGTCGCCAATCGCTAGGTGCCCAGGGCATTTCCAACAGGCCAACATGGCCGAATTTCGGCACTTTGAGCCGCTTGCTTTCCGGGGCTACAGGATTTACCTACGGCCTCTCGAATCCCTGCCGCTGTTGCAAGTTTGCATCAGTAAGCGCGCCGACAATTCGCCGCGCTTGGCTGGCTGTTTAGCTTGGGACTCTGGGGCGAAGGCCGTTATGGAGGTGTCGTGAGCGAACAGACCGCAATTTCCTTTGCCGATCTTAGTCCCCCGCAAGAGGCCGTTGCCGTAGTTCTTGCCGAAGAGGGACCAAAGCTTTCACCCGTTGCCAAGGACATCGACAAGACGTCGAAAGGATTACTTACGCGCGCCGCTCAGGTGAGTGGCTTCAAGGGCAAGAAGGACACGTCGGTCGATCTGCTCGTGCCCGCGGGTCTGAAACTCACCCGGCTGGTGCTGCTCGGCGTCGGCAAGATCGCCGATTTCAGCCCCGAGGACTGGCTTAATCTCGGCGGCACCATTCGTGGGTTGCTAAGCGGCAAGGAGGGGGCGACCGCGCACGTGTTCGTCGAGACTGCCGGGAGGGCCATCGAACCGGACCATGTCGCCAATGTGGCGCTTGGTGCGGTGCTGCGCGGTTACAAGTTCAAAAAGTACAAGACCAAGGGTCGGAAGAAGGATGGCGATGCGGCGGAGGCCAATGACCGGACGCTGAAGAAGATCGTTATCCACTCTGCCGATTCCAGGGCCGCGTCGCGCGCCTTCGCCGCGGCTCGCGCCATCGCCAACGGCGTCATGCTCGCCCGCGATCTCGTCAACGAGCCGGCGAACGTGCTCGATCCCGCCGAGTTTGCGCGACGGGCGAGAGACCTCACCAAGGTCGGCGTGCAGGTCGAGGTGCTGGGTGACAAGACGCTGAAGAAGCTCGGAATGAACGCGCTGCTCGCCGTGGGGCAGGGGAGCGAGCAGCCCAGCTACGTGGCAGTGATGCAATGGAAGGGCGCGGGCGAGCGCGGCGGAGAGCCCGTCGTCTTCGTCGGCAAGGGCGTCACCTTCGACACGGGCGGCATCTCGATCAAGCCTGCTGCCGGCATGGAGGAAATGAAAGGCGACATGGCGGGTGCCGCTTGTGTCGTCGGGCTCATGCACGCTCTCGCCGAGCGGAGGTCCAAGGTAAATGCCGTGGGCATCATCGGGCTCGTCGAGAACATGCCGAGCGGCAGCGCGCAGCGTCCGGGTGACGTGGTGACCGCCATGTCGGGCCAGACCATCGAGGTGCTCAACACCGATGCCGAGGGCCGCATGGTGCTGGCCGACTGCCTGTGGTACGCGCAAGGCCGCTTCAAACCGCGCGCGCTGATCAATCTCGCGACGTTGACGGGCGCGGTGATGGTGGCGCTCGGCAAGGAGCATGCGGGACTCTTCTCAAACAACGACACGCTCGCCGGACAGCTTACGGCGGCAGGGGAGGAAACGGGCGAGAGACTGTGGCGGCTGCCGCTCGGGCCTAAATACGACAAGCTCATCGACTCCAAAGTCGCCGACATGAAGAACACCGGGGGCCGGTGGGGCGGATCAATCTCGGCCGCGCAGTTCCTGCAGCGCTTCATCAAGGACGGCACGCCTTGGGCGCATCTCGACATCGCCGGCACCGCGCTGGCCTCGCCCGACAACGAGATCAACCGGAGCTTCGGATCGGGGTTTGGCGTGCGGCTGCTGGACCGGCTTGTGACCGATCAATACGAGCGGCACTGAGCGTGTTCGGTGCAGCGCATCGGCCATGGTCTATATTTTCCATAATATACATTATGCGAATCTGGGATTTGGGCACGAAATCCGCATTTTTCCGCTATCAGTCTGAGAACGCAGCAGAATTCTATTTAGCAGCAGGGGCCCGCCCCGACGCACGTGATGCGATCTGCGATGGCTGACGCGCGCGCAAAGCACCACACCATCGACGCTCTCCTCAGCGTCATGGTGCGGCTTAGAGACCCCAAGGACGGTTGCCCATGGGATGTGGAGCAGACCTTCACATCGATTGTCGCCTACACCATCGAGGAAGCTTACGAGGTCGCCGACGCGATTAGCCGCGGCGATATGGCGGGGCTCAAGGACGAGCTCGGCGATCTCTTGTTGCAGGTCGTGTACCACGCCGAGATGGCGTCCGAGCAAGGCCGCTTCGACTTCGGCGATGTGGTGGATGCCATCACGGAAAAGATGATGCGCCGGCACCCGCATGTGTTCGGCGATCCTGCGCTCATGGAGGCGTTCCCCAAGACCCCGATGTGGGAACGCATTAAGGCGGCGGAGAAGGCGGCGCGTGGCGACAAGGCGGCCGGCGCGTCTTTGCTCGATGACGTGCCCGTTGGGCTGCCTGCGCTCACCCGAGCGGTGAAGCTGCAGAAGCGCGCGGCCATGGTGGGTTTCGATTGGCCAAGTCTAGCGCCGGTGCTGGCCAAGGCCGAGGAAGAAATTGCCGAGCTGAAGGGCGCCATTGCGGCGCGCGGAGACGAAACGGGCGAAGCTGCGTCTGCCGGCGTGACGGAGGAGTTCGGCGACCTCCTCTTCGTCATGGTAAATCTTGCGCGGCATCTGAAGGTGGATCCCGAGAGCACGCTGCGCGACGCCAATGCCAAATTCATGCGCCGCTTCGCCAAGATCGAGGCTGCTCTCGCGCGCGAAGGCCGCACACCGCAAGACGCAACGCTGGAAGAGATGGATCAGCTCTGGGACGCGGCCAAGGCGGCGGAACAGAGTGGCTAGCGCGGCTGTGCGAGGGCTCGACCTATTCCGCCGCGAGCTTGAGGCGTGCCGGTCCCGCTAGGCGCAGCAGCAAGTGGCGCTTCTCCGGTGCGATGCGGATGCGCAAGGCCGTCATCCCCTCGCCGAGGTCGGAGCGCTGCACCACCTCGCAGTTCTCGTAGATCCAGTTGGAGAGCGATCCCTCCTCCGGCTTGACCGCAATCTCGACGGTGTTGCGGCGCTGGTTGAGGCGCTTCTCGATCTCGATCATCAGAGCATCGAGCCCGTCGCCCGTCATGGCCGAGACGAGAACCACGCCGCCCTCGGCGCGCCGCGCTTCGTTCTCGATGCGGGTGCGCGCGGGCGCCTCGAGAAGATCGGCCTTGTTCCAGACCTCGAGCAAGCGGTCCGGCTCGGCGTCCGCCTCGATGCCGAGCTCGACCAGCACCGCGTTCACATCGGTCCGCTGGCTCGCGCTCGTCGCGTCGGCGATGTCGCGCACATGCAGGATGAGGTCCGCCTCCTGCACTTCCTCAAGCGTCGCGCGAAAGGCCGCGATCAAGGTCGTCGGCAGGTCGGAGATGAAGCCCACCGTATCGGACAGCACGGCCTTGCTGCCCCCGGGCAGCCGCAAACCCCGGAAGGTCGGATCGAGTGTGGCGAACAGCGTGTCCTCGGCGAGCACAGCGGCGCCGGTAAGGGTGTTGAACAGCGTGGATTTGCCGGCATTGGTGTAGCCCACGAGCGCCACGATCGGGTACGGCACGCGCTGGCGGGCCTTGCGGTGCAGCGCGCGGGTGCGGCGCACCTGCTCGAGCTCGCGGCGGATGAGCTCGATGCGTTCGCCGATAAGGCGCCGGTCGGTCTCGATCTGAGTCTCGCCCGGGCCGCCGAGAAAGCCGAAGCCGCCGCGCTGGCGCTCGAGGTGGGTCCAGGAGCGGACGAGCCTGCTCTTCTGGTAGACGAGGTGGGCAAGCTCCACTTGCAGGCGCCCTTCCCGCGTGCGGGCGCGGTCGCCGAAGATCTCCAGAATGAGACCGGTGCGATCGAGCACCTTCGCGTTCCAGGCGGTCTCGAGGTTGCGTTGCTGCACGGGCGTGAGGGGGTGATCGATGATCACCAACTCGGCGCCTTCGGCGCGGACCAGTCCCTCCAGCTCCTCGACCTTGCCGGAGCCGAACAATCTCGCCGGCCGCGGATGCGCCAGAGGCACGAGCCCGCTCGCCCTGACCTCGAGGTCGATGGCCGCCGCGAGCCCCACGGCCTCCGCAAGCCGCGCTTGCGGAGAGCGTGCGCCCGCGCTTCGCTCTCCCCCTCCTCGTCCGCGCGGAAGCTTGTCGAGCACCGGCGCCAGCACGATGGCGCTCGTGCGGCGTCTCGGTCCGAGCTGGTGGCCGCCTCCGCGATCGGCAGATGCGACCTTTCGGCGTTTAAGCTTTCTCGAGTCGGTTGGACGCACCTAGAGCACTATCGCCTCAAATTGAATCGCGACAGCGCTCTAGTTCTTTGTTGGAGCATGATCGCATCGGAAAACCGGTTCCCACTTTTCCGGGTCATGCTCTACTCCGCGGTGCTGTCCGTGTCACCGATCTCTGCGAGCTGAATGGGTTGACCCGGCATGATGGTCGAGATGGCATGCTTGTAGACGAGCTGCGAGTGCCCGTCCCTGCGCAGTAGGACGCAGAAATTATCGAACCAAGTCACAACACCTTGAAGCTTCACGCCATTCACGAGAAAGATGGTGAGCGGCGTCTTGTTCTTGCGGACATGATTGAGAAACGTGTCCTGCAGACTTTGCGCGCGTTCTGTTGCCATGGGCTTCCTTGTCCCTTTGGTCCACGCTTACGCTGGTTGAATGGCCCGGACCTTAGCCGTCCTCCCGGGTCGGTCGCATTAGACGCGATTGCGAGGTGATCCCGCAAGTGTCCTGATGCATCCGTCCCCGCTTAAGGCCTTGAGAGCAGGCTTAAACTTAACGCATGGCGACGCCCCGCTCGGTGGAATTGACCCCGAGCGCGCGCAGTTTACGGTGCAGCGCCGAGCGCTCCATGCCCACGAACTCAGCCGTGCGCGAGATGTTGCCGCCGAAACGGTTGACCTGGGCGAGCAGGTATTCCCGCTCGAAAATCTCCCGCGCATCGCGCAGAGGCAGCGACATAAGATGCTCGCCCCCTGCCCCATTGGGCGACAAGGGCATGGGCGAGACGATCTCCTCGGGGAGCATCTCGGTGGTGATGATCTGGTCGGCATCGCCGCCCACGAGAATCATCAGCCGTTCGACGTTGTTGCGGAGCTGGCGCACATTGCCGGGCCAATCGTGGGATTGCAGCACCGCCATGGCGTCCTCGCCGATCCGGCGCTGCGGAAGACCGGAGGCCACCGAAATCACCTGCACGAAATAGCGCACGAGCTCGGGCACGTCCTCCCGCCGATCGGAGAGGCCCGGCACCTTGATGGGAACCACGTTCAGACGGTGGAAGAGGTCCTCGCGCAAGCGCCCAGAGTTCATCTCCTTCTGCAAGTCGCGGCTCGTCGAGGAAACGATGCGCACATCGACATGCACCTTCGGACCTCCGCCCAGCCGCTGGAACCTCTGCTCCACGAGCACGCGCAGGATCTTGCCCTGCGTCTCTAGCGGCATGTCGGCGACCTCGTCGATATAGAGCGTGCCGGTATGGGCCTCTTCGAGCGCGCCCACTTTACGGGGGCCCGCCCCGCCCCCCTCCTCGATGCCGAACAGCTCGAGCTCCATGCGGTCGGGCACCATGGCGGCTGCGTTCAGCACGACGAAAGGTCCATCGGCACGGAGCGACTTCGCGTGCATCACACGCGCGGCGAGCTCCTTGCCACAACCCGACGGCCCGGTGATGAGAACGCGACTATTAGTGGGCGCCACCTTGTCGATAGCCTGGCGCAGCTGGTTGATGGCGGCGGAGTGGCCGACCATGTCGAAGCTATAGGTGCTCCGCTCGCGCAGCTCCCGGTTCTCGCGCTTGAGCTTTGAGGCCTCCAGCGCGCGGGCGGTGATCAGGACCAGCCGGTCGGCCTTGAACGGTTTCTCGATATAGTCGTATGCGCCCCGCTTGATGGCGGCGACCGCGGTTTCAATATTGCCGTGGCCGCTAATAATCACCACCGGCAGGTCGGGGTGGGCCCTCTTGATGCGGTCGAGCAGCTCTAGCCCATCGAGCTTGGAGCCTTGCAGCCAAATGTCGAGAATGACGAGCGAGGGGCGCCGCTCCTCGATGGCGGCGAGCGTCTCGTCAAAGTCCTTGGCGAGACGCGTGCCATGCCCTTCGTCCTCCAGGATGCCCGAGATCAACTCGCGGATATCGGCCTCGTCGTCGACGACCAGTATATCAGACGCCATGGTTCACTCCCTCGTATCACTCGGCCGCTTCAGGTGCATGCGCAGCAATGGATGCGTCCACCTCGGCGCTCTCCTCGCTGTCGGGAAGCGCCTCCTCGTCCTTCTCCCGGAGCGGTAAGTCCATGCGCACCGAGGCACCTTGCTGCTTACCGTTCCGCTTCGGCGCGTCGGCAAGATTGAGCGTGCCGCCATGCTGCTCGGTGATGCGCTGCACGATGGCGAGCCCAAGGCCCGTGCCCTTGGTGCGGGTGGTCATGTAGGGCTCGACCAGTCGGTGGCGGTTCTCTTTCGGCAGCCCGCAGCCATTGTCGATGACGGTGATCTGTAGCCGGTCGCTCTTGGTGCGCACCTTGGCAAGGATGTGGCCCTTATCCGTTCGTGCAGGCTCTGCTTCGAGCGCGGTGTCGATCGCCTCGCTCGCGTTCTTGACGAGGTTGGTGACCGCCTGGGTCAGGAGACGCCGGTCGGAAAGGGTGCTCACCGGTTTGTCGGGCTGATCGAGCTCGAAGCTGATCTCCGGGCGGCTGACTTGGAACAGGAACACGGCCTCGCGCACGATGTCGCGGACGTCGTTGAGCTCCATCACCGGCTTTGGCATGCGGGCAAAGGCCGAGAACTCGTCCACCATCCGTCCGATGTCGGAGACTTGGCGGATGATGGTGTCGGTGCACTGCTCGAAGATCTCGCGATCCTTGGTGATGGAGTCGCCATATTTGCGCCGGATGCGCTCGGCCGAGAGCTGGATCGGGGTAAGCGGGTTCTTGATCTCGTGCGCAATGCGCCGCGCCACGTCGGCCCAGGCGGTGCTGCGCTGGGCGCTGACGAGCTCGGTGATGTCGTCGAAGGTCACGACGTAGCCCTGCGCGTGCTGACCGGTGCCTTCGGTCGTGACGCGAACGGCAAAATTGCGTTCCGTTCCGCGGCGGCGAAGCGCGACCTGATCGGTGACGAGGCGCCTTCCCAACTTCTGCGCGCGTTTTAGCAGCGGTCCGAATTCTGGGATGGCCTTGGCAAGTGGTTGGCCGGAAATGGTTTTTTCCTTCGCTGCCAGCAGCGTCTCGGCGGAGCGGTTGACCAGCGTGACGGTGCCGTCGGTGTCGACGCCGACCACGCCGGCGGTCACGCCCGACAGCACGGCCTCCATGAAGCGGCGGCGTTCATCGAGCGCGGTGTTGGCGCCGACCAGCTCGTCGCGCTGGCTCTTGAGCTCCGACGTCATGGTGTTGAAGGTAGAGCCCAGCATCGCGAGGTCGCCATCGGCGCGCTTCACGGCGACCTCGACATCGAGATTGCCCTCCGAGATCTGCTGCGCCGCCCCCATCAGCTGGCCGATCGGGGCCACCAGGCGGTTGGCGAACCACATGCCGATCCAGATGGCGGACAAGAGCAGAGTCAGCGCGATCGCCACATACATGAGGCCGAAGGCCACCTGCACGCCGGCACGGCGCTGCTCCAGCAACTGGTATTCGGCCACGTTCGCGCGGGTTTCGCGCAGCTGCTGCAGCACGCGCGCGTTCACCGGGCGGACCACATATAGGTAGGTGTCGCTGAAGTTTTGCAAACTCTTGATGGCGCCGACCACGTTGGTTTGCCCTGGCGCGATCACGATCACCTGCCCCTTCTTGGCGAGGTCCATGGCTTCCTTGGGTGGTGCGCGGTAGGGCATGTCCTGCAGCGTGGCGGCGGTCGCGAGAATCTTCCCGTCCCCGTCGATCAGATAGGCGATGGGGAGCGCCCGGATGGCTGCCTGCGCGGTCAGAAAATTGCCGAAGGCCTCAGGCCGCGACTTCACGAGGTCGACCGCCTCATCGATGTCCTTTGCCATGCCTACCGTATCGGTGCGGATGACCTGGCCGTGCTCCTGCACATAGGCCGTCGCCACGTCGATGGAATTCTGAATCATGGATTTGGTACGGTCGGAGAACCAATGGTCCAGTCCCCGGTCGAGCGAGATCGAGGCAAACACCGCAAGCAGGATGGCCGGAACCACGGCGATGACGCTGAACAGGCTGACGATGCGGACGTGCAGCTGGGCGCCCGCGGCTTGCCGGCGGCGCGCCAGCCAAAGCCCCGTCACCTGCCAGGCGATGATCCCCACCATGGCGAGCACGAGCACGAGGTTGATCAGCAGCATGCCGACCACGACAAGGTGGGTCGGCACGATCGGCGTGAGCCCGGTCAGGATGACGTAGGTCGCCAGGCCCGAGCACAGCGAGAGCATCATGGTGATCAGGCCGAGCGTAAAGGGGAGCCGGCGCCGCGCGCGATCGCCCTGCGGGGTGCCGGCAAACAGGCCCTTTACCAGGACTGGTTGTTGGGTGGTCGTCGGGGGCTCGTCCTCGTTGGGGCGCCGGCGCCAGAACTGGACTCTGTTGCTCGCTTCACGGAAGTGTTGGAAGAAGCTGCTCAACCCCTCACCCCTGCTGCGTAAGGACTTCTCGGACCATGATCCAGGGAGTGTCCGCCATGATGCAATAAGATCACAATGTGGCGCCTTGGTGACAGGAATCAAGGGGGGTCGGGGGATAAAACTAACCTTACAAGGGCTGTTAGGCGGGCGCTTTTAGGGCCCCGGTGTCCGCATTACCTTGATGCCAAGGTCGCGGATTTTCTTGCGGAGGGTGTTGCGATTCAGACCCAGAAGGTCGGCGGCACGGATCTGATTGCCCCGCGTCGCCGCCAGCGCCGCGGCGATTAGCGGGGACTCGATTTTGCGCAGCACGCGAGTGTAGAGGCCCGTCGGCGGCAGATCCTGACCGAAGCTCAAGAAGTAGTCCGAGAGGAAGCGCTCAACCGCCTCGGAGAGATCGGAGGCCGGCTCGGCCGCGTCAGGAAAGGGCGTGCGGGCGACGCTGGCGAGCTCGTTGTCGACCATCTCCCCCGTCATGGTGTCCTGGGAATAGATCGCCGACAGGCGGCGCACTAAATTCTCCAACTCGCGCACATTTCCCGGCCAATGATAGCGCTTTAGCCGCTCGATCGCCGCGGGCTCGAAGGATTTCGACGGCAGTCCCTCCTTCTCGGCGATGGCGAGGAAGTGACGCACGAGGTCGGGGATGTCCTCGAGCCGCTCGCGCAATGGCGGCAGCCTGAGGGGCACGACGTTCAGCCGGTAGAACAGGTCCTCGCGGAACAGGCCCTGATCGATCTGCTGCTGGAGGTCGCGGTTGGTGGCGGCGATGATCCTGACATTGGTCCTGATCGGCGTGCGCCCGCCGACCGTCGTGTACTCGCCCTCCTGCAGCACGCGGAGCAGGCGGGTCTGCGCCTCCATGGGCATGTCGCCGATCTCGTCGAGAAACAGTGTGCCGCCCTCGGCCTGCTCGAAGCGTCCCACGTGACGGTTCTGCGCCCCGGTGAAGGCTCCCTTTTCATGGCCGAACAGCTCCGACTCGATCAGCTCGCGCGGAATCGCCGCCATGTTGATGGCAACGAAGGGGCCGTTCCTGCGCCTGCCGTATTCGTGCAGCGCGCGGGCGACGATCTCTTTCCCGGTGCCCAACTCGCCCGTAATCATGACCGTGAGGTCGGTCTGGGTGAGACGGGCGAGGATCCGGTAGATTTCCTGCATCGCCGGGCAGCGGCCGATCAGCGGCAGCCCTTCGCTGGTCTCGGCCGCCAATCGCTGCGTCTTCCGCCGCGGCTCGGCGAGGGCGCGTCCCACCACGGCAATAAGCTCGTTCAGGTCAAAGGGCTTGGGCAGATACTCGTAAGCGCCCCGCTCGGCGGCGGTGATCGCGGTCATGAAGGTGTTCTGCGCGCTCATGACGATGATCGGTAGATCGGGCCTGAGCTTTTTCACGCGGGGAATGAGGTCGAAGCCATTTTCGTCCGGCATCAGCACATCGGTGATGACGAGATCGCCCTCCCCCTGGCTGATCCATCGCCACAGAGTGGCGGCGTTGCCGGTGGCGCGCGGTGCGTAGCCAGCCCGGGCCAGGGCCTGATTCAGCACCGTGCGGATTGCGGCGTCGTCGTCGGCGATGAGGATGTTGCCTTTGGCCATAGTGCTTACGCCCGCACGCGATGCGCGGTCTCGCCGTCGGCCATCGGCATGAGCGCGCGGAACACCGTTTGCCGCGGTCGCGAATCGCATTCGATGATGCCGCCATGGTCGCCGACGATCTTGGCGACGAGCGCAAGCCCAAGGCCGGTCCCCGACGGCTTGGTGGTGACGAAGGGATCGAAGAGGTGAGGCATGAGTTCGATGGGAATGCCCCCGCCATTGTCCTCCACGGCGATCTCGAGCGGCAGGCTGACCCGGGCTTGGCTGCCTGGAACCGAAAGGCGTACACCCGGACGGAACGAGGTCCAGAGCGTGATTTGGCCGTCCGGCCGCTCCTCGCCGATCGCCTCGGCGGCGTTCTTGATAAGGTTGAGGAAGGCCTGGATCAGCTTGTCGCGGCTGCCGGGCACTGACGGCAGCGATGGATCGTAATTCTCGACGATCTTGATGTGGCGTGCGAAGCCATGGGTGGCGATTTGCTTCACATGATCCAGCACGTCATGGATGTTGACGGGCTCGCGCAACAGCGGCCGCTCATCGCCAAAGATCTCCATGCGGTCGACGAGCTTGCAGATACGGTCCGACTCCGCGCAAATGAGCTGGGTCAAGGTGCGGTCGGAATCAGTCCGCTCGCTTTCGAGTAGCTGCGCCGCCCCCCTGATGCCCGAGAGCGGATTCTTGATCTCGTGCGCCAGCACGGCGGCGAGCCCCGAGACGGAGCGCGCCGCGCCTCGATGGGTGAACTGGCGCTCGATCATCTGCGCCATGCTACGCTGTTGCAGCATGATCAACACGCGGCCCGGCGCGTCGGGTAAAGGGCCACCATACAGGTCGACGAGCTTCGGCGCATCGAAGCGGAACGAGCCGAGCTCCACGCCATATTCGTTGACGGTGGTACCATTGCGCTGCACCTGCTCGACCAGCGCGATAAGCGGGCTGCCGAAGGCGACGACGTCGGTGAGAGCTCGGCGGCAGAGCGCGCCGGCACTCATCTGGAAGAAATCTTCGGTGGCCGTGTTGGCGTATTCGATGTGAAGCGCATGGCCGATGACGAGGAGCGGATGCGGCAGCGCGCCAAGCAGCGCCTCCGTCTGGATCGGCGACTCGGCATGGCGGCGCGCGTTCTGCTTTTTGGTGGACGCGCTCAAGCGGTGTATCCTCGTGGCCCCCAACAAATCTTTTGCACAAATATTATGCAACATAGATCCGTGATCCATTATTGTGCAGGATATGGTGGTTTTAGCCCGGGAGCAACACTCCAAATGCCGCAGTGCAAAAAGATGGTTTCCGCGAGAATCCTCGGGGTTGGCCCATGAGCGTCGCCGGCGTCATCGTGGCGGCGGGTCGCGGCTCCCGCGCCGGGAGCGAGGCAAGGCTGCCCAAGCAATATTGGCCGATCGGCGGCGTGCCCATGCTGGCGCGCGCGATTGGCGCCTTCGCCGCCCATCCGAGCATGGGCGACATCCTCGTGGTCATCCATCCCGACGATGCGCGGCTGTACGAGGCCGCAGCGGCGCCCTTTGCGACGCGCTTGCGTCCGCCGGTGGTCGGCGGCGCGACGCGGCAGGAGTCCGTGCGCGCCGGGCTCGAGGCGCTTGCCGCACGCGAGCCCGGCAAGGTGTTGATCCACGACGCCGCGCGGCCCTTTCTTGACGCGCCCCTGATCAGCCGCGTCATCGCCGGGCTCGAGGCCCATCCGGCCGCCCTCCCCGGCCTGCCCGTGACCGACACATTGAAGCGGGCGGTCGGGGGTCGCGTGACGGCGACGCTCGATCGACACGCGCTGTGGCGGGCGCAGACGCCGCAAGGCTTCAGCTTTGAGGCGATCCTCGCCGCCCATCGCGCCGCGGCGAAGAGCGGCGCGCTCGAGTTCACCGATGATGCGGGGCTCGCCGAATGGTTCGGCCTCGAGGTCGCCCTGGTAGAAGGCTCGGAAGCTAATCGCAAGCTCACCTCGGCGGAGGATCTCGTCATCGCCGATGAGCTCCTGCAGCCGCGTGGCGCGCACATGGCCCCTACGGTTCGTGTGGGCTCCGGCTATGACGTTCACGCCTTAGGCCCGGGCGATGCCGTGATCCTGTGTGGTGTGCCCATTCCGCATCACAAGAGGCTTGTCGGTCACAGCGACGCCGATGTGGGCTTGCACGCGCTCACCGATGCGCTGCTCGGCGCGCTTAGCGAGGGCGATATCGGTGTCCACTTCCCGCCTTCCGATGACCGTTGGCGGGGCGCGCCGTCGGAGCTGTTCCTCAAGGATGCCGCCGGCAGGCTTGCCGCGCGCGGCGGCGAGATCGTGCATGTGGACCTGACCTTTATGTGCGAAGCCCCCCGCATAGGGCCTTACCGGGATCAGATGCGGGGAAACGTCGCGGCGATGCTCGGCCTCGATATGGGTCAAGTCAGCGTCAAGGCGACCACCAATGAGGGGCTGGGCTTCATCGGGCGCGGCGAAGGCATTGCGGCAATGGCGACGGCGACGGTGAGTCTGCCATGAGTGATGCGATCGTTATCGACGACCACCTGATCGCACAAGCGGCCGAGTTGCTGGAGGCTTGCCGTGTCCGCGGCGTCACGCTCGCCACGGCGGAGTCCTGCACGGGCGGCCTCGTCGCAGCCACGCTCACCGCGTTGCCCGGCGCCTCCGACGTGGTCGAGCGCGGCTTCGTGACGTATTCCAACGCCGCCAAGAGCGAGATGCTGGGCGTGCCGGTCTGGCTGATCGAGCGGCACGGCGCCGTGAGCGAGGACGTCGCGCGGGCCATGGCGGGCGGCGCGCTCACCCATTCGCGCGCGAGCCTCGTCATTGCCATTACCGGCATTGCCGGACCCCACGGCGGGAGCGCAGAGAAGCCGGTCGGTCTCGTCCACTTCGCTGGGGGCATGCGGGAGCAGGCCATCAGCCATGAGCGGGTGCTGTTCGGAGACCTCGGCCGGAGCGAGATCAGGCGGCTCGCGGTCGAGCGCGCCTTTCGCCTCGTGGCCTCACTGTTGCGGTGAAGCGAGCGCGCCCGGGCGCGCCGGGGCGCGGCCATAGACCGCGTCGGCCCGGGCCTCGAAGGCGGCGGTATATTTGCGCACGGCCTTGGAGAACAATCCGCCCATCAGGCGCTCGAACAGGCGCGAGCGGAAACTGTAAGCGATGTAGAAATCGACGTTGCACGTTTGGGCCGTGACGGGTTCGAAACGCCAGCGGTTCTCGAGGTGCGAGAACGGCCCGTCGAGATACTGGACCAGGATGGTGTGGGCCCCGTGATCGAGGCTGACTTGCGTGGTGAAGCCCTCGCGCAGGAGCTTGTAGCCCACCACCATGGTGGCGATCAGTACGTCTCTGCCGTTCTCCTGCCTGCGGCTCTTGACCGTCAGCTCCTCGCAGAGCGGCAGGAACTTCGGATAGTCCTCCACTTTGGCAATGAGCGCGTACATGTCCTCGGCCGAATGGCCCACAGGGTGGATGGTCTCGTAGATATGCATGGGGATTGCAGTGGGTCGTGCTCGCTGCTTAGCGCCGAAGCGCTGTCTCGCGCGCCTGGCGGAGAAACGCGAAGTCCTCGGCCGCGTGATAGGAGGAGCGCGTCAGGGGGCTTGCCGCCGTGAGCAAGAATCCCTTGGTCAAGGCAGCGCACCGATAGCTCGCGAACTCCTCAGGCGTCACGAAGCGGTCGATGGCGGCGTGCTTGCGGGTCGGCTGCAGGTATTGGCCGATGGTGAGGAAGTCGACGCCCGCCGCCCGCATGTCGTCCATGACGCCAAGTACCTCCCTCTCGCTCTCGCCCAGGCCCACCATGATGCCGGATTTGGTGAAGACGCTCGGCGCCAGCTGCTTGGCATACGACAGCAACTCCAGTGAGTGATCGTAGCGGGCGCCCGGTCGGATGGTCCGATAGAGCGACGGCACCGTTTCGAGATTGTGATTGAGCACATCGGGCCGCGCGCGCATCACGACCTCGAGCGCGCCATCTTTGCGATAGAAATCCGGAATCAGCACCTCGATGGTGGTGCTGGGAGCGGCCTGTCTTATCGCGCCGATGGTGGCCGCAAAATGGGCCGCGCCGCCGTCGGGAAGATCGTCGCGATCGACCGAGGTCACCACCACATGGGCAAGGGCAAGCGTGGCCATGGCATGGCCGACGCGCTCCGGCTCGGAAGGATCAAGGTGTGCGGGGCGCCCGGTGCGCACATTGCAGAAGGCGCAAGCCCGCGTGCAGGTGTCGCCCATGATCATGACGGTGGCGTGCCGCTTGCTCCAGCACTCGCCGATATTGGGGCAGGCGGCCTCCTCGCACACGGTATGCAGGCGGTGCGCGCGTAAAGTAGCGCGGGTCGCGTCGAAGGCGCCTAAGCCTGGCGCCTTGACGCGGATCCAAGGCGGCTTCGGTAGCACGCGTGTGTCGGGCCGATGCGCCTTCTCGGGGTGGCGCGGTTTCGCCTCGTTCCTTGCGCTATCGAGCACTGTCACCACGATCCGCCGTTGGACTCTTTCGCCTTAAGGGGCGGCGGGCCGGTGCAGCCTGCGCCTAAGGTCCCCTCGCCCGGTGCGCCTCAGATATGGATGGCGCGGCCGAACGTGTCGAGCACCAATTCGTGCATCATCTCCGAGAGCGTGGGGTGGGGGAAGATGGTTCGCATCAATTCCGCTTCCGTCGTTTCCAGGGTTTTTGCGATGGCGAAGCCCTGGATCAGCTCGGTCACCTCAGCCCCGATCATATGGGCACCGAGCAGTGCGCCGCTTTGCGCGTCGAAGATGGTCTTGATCAGGCCTTCGGTATCGCCAAGCGCAATGGCTTTGCCGTTCGCCTGATAGGGGAAGCGCCCCACTTTGAGCTGAAGCCCTTGTGCGCGGGCGCCCTCCTCGGTCAAGCCGACGCTTGCGACTTGCGGCCAGCAATAGGTGCAGGCGGGGATGTTGGTCGTGTCGAGGGGATGGGTGCCGTCGATGCCGGCGATCCTCTCCACGCACAGCACGCCTTCGTGGCTCGCCTTGTGGGCAAGCCAGGGCGCCCCGACGACGTCGCCGATGGCGTAGAGGCCGGGAGCGCCCGTGCGGCACCATTCATCTACCACGATATGGCCGCGCTCAATCCGGACCCCCTGCTGTTCAATCCCGAGTCCCTCCACATTGCCGGTGATGCCGATGGCGAGAATGACACGATCTACGGTCAGCATTTCGGTGGCGCCCTCGGCATGCTTCAGCGTTGCCGTGACGCTATCGCTACCGGGCTCAAGCGCCGCCACCGTGGTTTCCGTGTGGACGCGCATGCCCTGGCGAGCGAAGGCCTTGCGCGCGAGGGCTGAGATCTCGGCGTCCTCGCTGGACAGGATGCGGCCCAGCGTCTCCACCACCGTCACCTCGGCGCCGAGGGTGCGGTAGAAGCTCGCAAACTCGATGCCGATGGCGCCGGAGCCCACCACGAGCAGAGACTTGGGCATGGAGGGCGGCACCATGGCTTCCTTGTAGGTCCAGATCAGCCTGCCGTCGGGTTGAAGCCCCGGCAGGGTCTTGGCGCGCGCGCCCGTGGCAATGATGATGTGCTTGGCGTCGATGGCGGGAAGCGCCGTGCTATCCTTGGCCGTGACCGCGATTCTCCCCTGCCCTTGCAGCCGCGCGGCGCCGTGGACCACCGTGATCTTGTTCTGCTGCATGAGATAGGCGACGCCCCTCGCCAACCGGTCCGCGACTTTCCGGCTGCGCTCCACGATTTTGGCAAGGTCGTAGCGAAGATTGTCGGCGGCGAGGCCGAACTCGCCCGCGTGTCCCATCACATGATAGAGCTCGGAGGAGCGGAGCAGCGCCTTGGTGGGGATGCAGCCCCAGTTGAGACAGATGCCGCCCAGATGCGCGCGCTCGATGATCACCGTGTTGAGGCCGAGCTGCGCGGCGCGGATCGCCGCCACATAGCCGCCGGGCCCGGCGCCGATGATGGCAAGATCGGGGCTGCTCTCCGTCATCCCCTACACCAGCATGGTCACGGGGTCTTGGATGAAGGCCTTGAACGCTTGCAGTAGCTTGGCGCCGAGCGCGCCGTCGATCACCCGGTGATCGACCGAGAGTGTCACGCTCATCATGGTCGCAACTTTCACGACGTCCTTTTTGATCACCGGCCGCTTCTCCGCTTTGCCGACGGCAAGGATGCTTGCCTGTGGCGGGTTGATCACCGCCTCGAAGCGGGCGATGCCATACATGCCGAGATTGGAGATGGTGGTGGTGCCGCCCTGATATTCGTGCGGTGCCAGGCGTTTGGAGCGGGCGCGGGCTGCCAAGTCCTTCATCTCGTTGGAGATTTCCGACAGGCTCTTCACTTCCGCCATGCGGATCACCGGCGTGAACAAGCCGCCGCCCGGAAGCGCCACGGCCACCGCTATGTCCGAGGTGCGGTGGAGCAGCAGGCCCTCGCGGGTCCAGGTGGCGTTGGCCCCCGGCACGGTCTGTAGTGCCATGGCCATGGCCTTGATGACGAAGTCGTTGACCGAGAGCTTGAAGGCGCGCGGGCCGTCCTTGGGCGTAATCGCGTTGAGGCGCTTGCGCGCAGCCAGCAGCGCGTCGAGCTTGCAGTCGAGAGACAGATAGAAATGCGGGATGGTTTGCTTGGCGAGCGTCAGTCGCTCGGCGATGAAGCGCCGCATCGTGTCGTGGGGCACGAGCTGGTAGCTGCCCGGCTCGTAAAGGGCGAGCACGGACGCGTCGGACATGGCCGAGGCGAGAGCCGGCCCGACGGGCTGCGCCGCCGGTGCCCGCACGATGTCCCGCTTCTCGGTGACCGGCTCCATGGTGGTTTGCGTTGCGGCCTGCTCGATATCCGCCTTGACGACGCGGCCATGCGGACCTGAGCCTCGGATTGCGCCGAGGTCGAGGCCGCGCTCGCGGGCGAGCCGCCGCGCGAGGGGCGAGGCGAAGACGCGGTCGGGGGCTTGGATCGAAGCTTGCATGGATCAGCGTGCCTCCTGAGCGCGCAGTGTCGCCATGCTTTCCTCCCAGTGTTGCCCGTCGAAGGGCTTCACCGTTACCGCGTGGAAGGTCCCCTCTTCCAGGCAGCGCACATTCACGCTGTAGCCGTCGGGGCGCGAGCGCGGCACGTAGAAGCTCTTTATTCCGCATACGGAGCAGAAGCGATGCTTCGCCACGCTGGTGTTGAACGTATAGGTCGTGAGTTTGTCGGCCCCTGCGAGCAGGCGGAAGCGGTCCTTGGGCACGATCAGATGCAGATAGCCGGTCATGCGGCAGATCGAGCAGTTGCAGTCCTTAGCCTCGATCGCGTCCGGTGCGAGCACCTCGAAGCGCACGGCGCCGCAGTGACAGCCGCCCTTCTTCCAAGTCATGGGGGCTTCGGTCATGTCGCTTACTTCCGGTAGCAGACGGACTTGGCCGCGGCCACGACCTGCTCCACCGAGGGCAGCGCGAGCTTCTCGAGGTTGGCGGCGTAAGGCATGGGCACGTCGGCGCCGGAAATCTTGATGGGCGGCGCGTCGAGATGGTCGAAGGCATCCATGGCCACTCGCGCGCAGACCTCGGAGCCGATGGAGCACATGGGCCACGCCTCTTCCACGGTGACGATGCGGTTGGTCTTTCTGACCGAGGCGAGCACCGTCCCCATGTCCAGCGGCCGGAGCGTGCGCAGATCGATCACCTCGGCCTCGATGCCGTCTTGCGCCAAATGCTTGGCGGCGTCCAATGCGTAGGCGAGCCCGCGCGAATAGGAGACGATGGTCACGTGCCGCCCCTCCCTTGCCACGCGCGCCTTGCCGATGGGCAGGACGAAGTCGTCGAGCTTCGGAACCTCGAAGCTCTGGCCGTACAGGATCTCGTTCTCGAGAAACACCACGGGCCCCGGATCGCGGATGGCGGCCTTGAGCAGTCCCTTGGCGTCGGCGGCGGTATAGGGCGCGATCACTTTGAGGCCCGGCACGCTCGCATACCAGGCGGAGAAATCCTGACTGTGCTGGGCGGCGACGCGGGCGGCGGCACCGTTGGGCCCGCGGAACACGATGGGGCAATGCATCTGGCCGCCCGACATGTATAGGGTCTTGGCCGAGGAGTTGACGATGTGGTCGATCGCCTGCATGGCGAAGTTCCAGGTCATGAACTCGACGATGGGCCTGAGCCCCGCAAAGCCCGCGCCGACGCCGACGCCGGCAAAGCCATATTCGGTGATGGGCGTGTCGACGACGCGGGACGGGCCGAACTCCTCGAGCAGGCCCTGGGTCACTTTGTAGGCGCCCTGATATTGGGCGACCTCCTCGCCCATGACGAAGACGCTTCCGTTGGCCCGCATCTCCTCGGCCATGGCGTCGCGCAGCGCCTCGCGCACGGTCATGGAGACCATCGCGGTGCCGGGTGGAATTTCAGCGTCCCGGTCGAGTTCCTGGGGCGCAATGTGGGGCCCGGCAGGTGCCTCCTCGACCAGTGGCGGCTCCTCTCCCGGCGGGATGGGCGAAGGTGCCTCACTGCCGCCATCATGGCGAGTAGAAGCTATTTTGGCTATTGTGGCGCCTTCTGTCGTCTGTCGCTCGAGCGGTGCTGATGCGCCATCTCCCCCGTGGGGAGAGGCAAGAGGCTCAGAGCCGTCGTGCTCGGTGAGCAGGACCGCGATAGGCTGGTTGACCGGCACGTGCTCGGCGCCCTCGGCGACGAGGAGCTTACTGATCCGCCCGTCGTCGACCGCTTCGACCTCCATGGTCGCCTTGTCGGTTTCGATCTCGGCGATGACGTCGCCGGTGCGCACCTGATCACCCTCGCCGACGAGCCACTTGGCGAGCTTGCCCTCCTCCATGGTGGGCGAGAGCGCCGGCATCAGGAGCTCGACGGGCATGCGGGTCAGGCCACGACGTCGGTGGCGAGCTCGGAGGCGTCAGGCTCGGGGTCCTGAGTGGCGAACTCGGCCGCCTCATTCACGCGGGCGCGAATCTCCCGGTCGATCTCCTTGATCTGGTCCTCGTTCACCACCCCACTCTCCATGAGGCGCCTGCGCACCAGCTCGATCGGGTCACGATGCTCGCGGACGTCCTGCACCTCCTCGCGGCTGCGATATTTCGCCGGGTCGGACATGGAATGGCCGCGATAGCGGTAGGTGAGCATTTCAAGGATCTTCGGCCCCGCGCCTGTGCGCACGCGCGCAACGGCGTCCAACCCCGCCGCCTGTACCGCGCGCACGTCCATGCCGTCCACGCGCGTGCCCGGGATGCCGTAGACCGAGCCGCGATTGTAAAGCTCCTCGGCGCGCGCGCTAGCGCGCTCTACCGCCGTGCCCATGGCGTAATGATTGTTCTCGATGACGTAGACCACCGGAAGCTTCCACAGGGACGCCATGTTGAAGCTTTCATAGACTTGGCCCTGGTTCGCGGCGCCCTCCCCGAAATACGTCAGGCAAACTCGATCATTACCCCGATATTTGTTGGCAAAGGCAAGGCCGCTGCCGAGCGGGGCCGGCGCACCGACGATGCCGTGGCCGCCAAAGAAGTTCTTCGCCACGGAGAACATGTGCATGGAGCCGCCTTTGCCCTTGGCATATCCGTGGCGCCGTCCCGTGAGCTCCGCCATCACGCGCTTCGGGTCCATGCCGCAGGCGAGCATGTGACCATGGTCGCGATAGGCGGTGATGACCTGATCGCCCTCTTGCCGGGTCATCTCCATGCCGACCACGACGGCTTCCTGGCCGATATAGAGGTGGCAGAAGCCGCCGATCAATCCCATGCCATAGAGCTGGCCCGCCTTCTCCTCGAAACGGCGGATCAAGAGCATGTCGCGATAGGCCTTGAGCTCCTGCTCGGGGGTGAAGCTTGGGATGCTTTCGCCTGGCGGCTCGCGTGACGGCCGGTCGGCGAGCCAGAAGTTCGCGGCTCCGGGTGAGAGGGTGGGCGCGGTGCTCAAACCATTGTCTTGTGCGGTCAAGCTCGGGGTCTCCGTCGGTTTCCGCCCAACGCAAACGCTAGCACGAGTTCTAAGCGTGCTGAAAGACGCGGGACCATCGTGCGAAGGTGCTGTTGACGAAACGGATAGAGCCGTGATTCGCTTCCTTTCCCGCTGGATTCCGGCTGCCGCCGGAAGGACGCCGTCCGCAGCCTTTTGTGGCAGGTTGGCGAGACCGCGGAATCCTAGGCCACTCCAACGCTAATCACTCGACGCAAGGCGTGGTGGCGCTCGTCATTCCGCCGGAATGACGCGCGCTGGGGCCACGGCCCTCAGGGCTTAGGCGGTTTCGCGGCCGCCGCAGTGAGGGCAAACGTCAATTTGCGCATTGCCAAGCTCCTTGGGTTTAGGTGCCGGTCGTGTCAGTGACGCACTTCTTGGTGAAGCTGTCCTTAGCCGCGCCTGAGAGCTTTTTGTCGCCCGCCTTTTTATCACAAGCAGACTGTGCATCTGACTCGCACTTAGTCATAAAGCTGGTTAGTGCGGCCCCGGCTAGCTTTTTAGCATCGGCCTTTGCTTTGCAAGTTTGATCGGCCGCCGCCGCACCGCCGATGGCAATTCCGGAAAGCAATAACGCTACGAAAAACCGCTTCATTTGAGCCTCCCTGGTTGGATTTTTGCGCAGGGATGCTACCGCTGGCCGTCTTTAGCCGCCATTGGCACTTGGACGCAGGTTTCGCCGCGCCTCCGACTTGTTGGACGAGGTTGAGAAGTACTAGTGGGAGCACGGAACCGTTCAGCCGGAGCGGGGGTTATTTGATTGAACCGGCATCATAGAGCGCCCCACGCCCCCTTGTCGGTTCACCTGCCTAAGCCGCCCTGCCCTTCTGAATAAGTCCCCAACCTAGAAGTATGAGCACGGCACCCACCGTGGCTCCGATAAAGCCGGCATTTTGGTCCGGGCCATACCAGCCGAGGGCCTGCCCGAGATAGGTCGCGACGAAGGCGCCAATGATGCCAAGGGCCGTTGTTAGAATGAACCCCTGCGGCTCGTTATTGCCCCCGGGGGTAATAAGCTTGGCGACTACGCCCGCGATAAAGCCAATGATGATGGTTCCGAGAATGTGCATGTGCGCCGCTCCCTAGATCGTGAGGTGAAGCCCATCATACCTCAATTCGGCGTCGGCTTCGGCCGGCGCCTTTTTTATGTATGATGTAGGCCCATGATGCAGCGCCTTCAGTTCCTCACTTCCATGCTGTTCCTGATGGCTTGGCTGGCACTCTTGTGGCTGACCTCGGCAAGCGCTCTGCAGCCCAAGCTAGAGAGGGTTCATCCCGGGGCGAACGCAGGGCCGAGGTGGCAGGATTTCTTCCTAGGTGCGGGACTATTGATGCTCGCGGTCATGGCCGGTTTTGTGGACGCTGTGTCTCGCAGAATTTTCGGTCCACCACGCATTCGTCTTAAAGCAATAGTGAAGCATTGATCGAGAGCCGCTTCCCGCCGCCCGAACCGTTGAGACGAAGACCCCAAAGGTCTAATTCGTGGAGGGATTTCTCGATTGCCAACTTGCACGTCGCGGTATGGGACGATGATCTCGTGGTTAGCCTAGCCCAATCGAGCTACTCGGTCACGCACTACAAGCCGCTTCACTCTCCGGGCCTGCTCGCCAAGAACATTTCGCATCGAGACGATCCACAAAGCGAAATCAAACTATCCGAGTTTCTTGCTGAGGCATGGAAAGTCGCGAACGACAAGGCGCGTGAGTTAGACTGGATCGTTTGAAGCGTTCGGGTTAGCAGGGCTTGTGAGACGCTAATGAAAGGGGACCGCAATGTCTGACTTTCAGATTGCGCTTTGCGCTCTCGGTCTCTTCATCTTTCTAGCGTTGTGCTTGCGTTTCTTGGAGAAATTTATGGAGAAGCGCATAGCGCAAGAGGTGGCGGACCAATTGAGCGATGCTTTGGGCAAACGCGAGGAAGCGGAGGAGGCAAAAAAGCGGCGTGACGCGCGTAAGGACTGGACACCACAAGATTGGCTAAAGGCCAACAGAGAAGCGGCTGATCGGGGTTTAACGATCGAAGATAACCATGACTGAGCGCCGCTTCCCGCCGCCATGGAGCGTCGTGCAGCTCCCCGGCGGCCTCAAGGTGGTCGATGCTCAGGGGCAATCGCTCGCCTATGTCTATTCGCGTAAACACCCCGCAGACGCGGGCACCGCTGGCGTGCTCACCGAGGATGAGGCTCGACGTATCGCAGCAACATCGCGAAGCTGCCAGGGCTGCTCGCCTAGCGTTGCGCGATCCCGCGCATCGGCTCGCTGAGCAGGCCCTTTGCGGCGGCCTGTACCGCTTCGGCTAGCGCACTGTCACGGCACGGCTTGCACATGCGATCTGGCTCAGTTGCGATCTGGGCGCACTTGCCTGCTTTGTGGCCATGCGTCTCCGATGGGCACTGACACTTCATGGCTCCTGCTCAAGGGGCGCAGCGTACTACCCCCAAGGTGGACGGTCGATGACAGGTTCAAGCGCCAACTAGGCCTTTAATGGCTTTGCCGAACACATGTCGGGCCTTGATCAACACGTCCTGTTCGACTTCTCGTTGCGACGAGCTTCCTCTGGTTCGAAAGGAGAAGATGGCGGTTGCCAGCATTTCGCCCCCATCGTCATCCGCGTCTCGTAACTCGACGTACGCTCGTTTGGTTTTGCGGTCGTATCGTGCCTGCGCCAATGTGAATGTCATTTCCCACCCCACAAGCAAAAGCCCCGGCACGTTTGGAGTGCGCCGGGGCTGGGAAGTTGTGATCATCGGAGAATGGCGGAGGTTAGCGCGCCTGAATGACAGGATTGTTACATCGAAGAAGAGACTCCCCCCTGGCCCTGCTCACCGAGGACGAGGCAAGACGCATCGCAAGCAACATCGCTAAGCTGCCGTCCGCACTGTTCGCAATTGCTTTTTATTCTCTCCCCCCGGGGGTCATGCCCTGGGGTGGGTGGTAGCTTGACTCCACAGCCCGTAGGAAGGCGCTACAAACTCAAAGGTCTCATGGCTTGATGGCGGCTCCTGACTATCAGACCATCGGCTCGCAGCTGTGTAACCGTGGCAGATCGGGAGCGTAGCCGCTTGGGGTTCTAATCAGGGATAAGGTGCTCACCGAGGAGCGCGCTAGGCCTTCTGCCGCGCGAGCCAGATAGCGAGGTCTTGCAAGATCGCGCCGACATCGATCTCCGGCACTTTAAGCGCGGCGGCGATGTCATGCAGCTTCTTGCGCTCTTCCTTGGCGACGCGTTCGTCCGCCAACAGCACGAGATAGCACGCCCGGATAATCTCCTTTTTGGTCTCCTCATCCAAGCTTCGGGCCGCGTCGGAGAGCCCCGCGAGCAGGCCACCGTCGCGCCCATCCGCCTCCGCCGCGGCCGTGATCTCCTCAGGCTCAAGCGATCGTCCCGACAGGTCGCGATAGATTTGTTGGATGAGCCTGATCTCCCGCTCGTCGAGCTCGCGGTCGGCGGCGGCAACAGCGACCATCGCCATTAGGATGAGGTCTGCGCCTTGAGGCTTAGCGCCTTGACGCGCTGCTTGGTTGGTCACGTCCTGCTCCTCCGCCTACGGGCAAAGAAACCATCCTTTGATTTACAAAAGGAAAAGGGGCCGCGCCGCATCGCCAGCAATAGCTAATTAAGTGGGTTTGCATGTTGGGTGTGGCTATTACTCTTCGCATCTGGCCTCGGCTTGATGGGATGGTTTGCCCGGCGCAAGAAGCGGAAGGCTGCGGCTGGAGGCTTCGCCGTCGCGCTTTCCTAATCACAGGGGGTGATGGCGAGGAGCCGCGCGGCAGAGCCGCGCCATATTGCCTGCGGTAGATCACCACGTGATAGCGGCCAGGATTAAGCTGCTGCGCAATCGCATGGGCGGCTGACTGATCTCCTCGTTGGCATCAACCAAAATGGTGATCCAACGCGGAGGCAGAAGCTTAAGCGCCCGCCCCAACTGTTCTAGTTGGCGCTGGATAGGACCCATGCTTGCCTATAGCCCCTCTTCATAGAAAGCGCGTGCAACCATGTCATCTAAACGGTCACAGAGGCTGCGTAGAGCTTTTATGGATGGAGAGCTAACAAAGCCGGTTTCGATATACTTTGAACGCAAATATGCGTCCGTTTGGTCCATCAGCCGCAGCAGATCGAGGTCTTCGTCCATCAGTTCCAGCCCCCTGGACACAGCCCTCTTTCCCAACTTCCGGTGTTCATGGCCGAGCTGGTAAAGTTGTTTAACGTTGAGGCCCTGCACGCGAAGGAACGTTTTCAAATATAGTTCGATGCTGTGATAGAGCAGGAACCGCACCGGAGCGGACGCATGTCTCTCTTTGAGCTTCGCCTCGTCGAGGTGAACCCCTGCGGACCAGTATGCACGGGAGTAACCGAAAAGGCCCCGCGCTGTGGTGCGCTCCTCGTCGAGGACGGCCATGCACCTACCAACCGTCGCGCGGGGCGCGAACAACAATGGTGGTAACGGTTGCAGTATCGCTGTCCGGATCGTCGAGGTGGTCGATCACTAGTCCCGAGAGCAAGTCCCTCATCGCTTCGCCTCCGCACTGGCGGTAATGCAATGCTACTCCCTTCAAAGCGACCGTCATAGCGGTTCACTGACGCCAGTGCGCGTCTGCTCACAGGAAGCAAGAAGAAGCCGGCACGGCGGGCTACAGGCAAGGTGGGGTCAAAGAAGAAGCCCCGGCCAAGGTGGCTGACCGGGGCTTCCCCAAAGGAGAGCGATCGCAGGGACGATCACTCCAATCGCTCATAGCACAGCCAACTCCAATCGAAGCTGGCTTTGTTATTAAAGGGTTAACCATGTCCGGGAGCTGGCCCGCCACCCGTCGTACGACCTAACAGGGACCGAGTTATAGCCGCCCTTCCGCAATCAGCGGACCCAGTGCCCTATACACACTCGCCCTTGCTGAGCCCGGTCTCTTCCATCATGATTGGAACAGTCTTGCCGGCTCGTCGAAGCTCGATAATCTGCTCCATTTTGTCTGGCACCAGCTGAAGATTGCGCCCGAATTTCACGCCCTGCTCCTTGGCCTTCGTGATCCCATCCATCTGTCGCTCGCGGCGGATGTCATTTTCAAACTCCGCTATGAGCGCGAGTATGCCCATCACCAGTTTGCCTGTCCGGGACGTGGTATCGATCGAAGGATCGTCGAGTACCTTGAAGCTGACGCCCTTCTCCGCAAGCTCAGAAATGATGCGATAGAGATCGGAGGTCGATCGTGCCAGACGATCGATCTTCGTCACGAGCAGGGTGTCACCCTCTCTCAGAAACTCGATGCACTGCTTGAGCGCCGGTCGTCCCCGCGGCCTTAGATAACGTGCGTTGTGAATTGGGCAAACATGCAGCCGCCTACTAAAAAAGAAGAAGCCCCGCACGGGGGGGAGCGGGGCTTCGGGTCCTTTGGGGGGACAGTGATGGGAGGGAGCCCATCACAGTGCTTAGATAGGGGCTCGGTGATTGAAAACAATCCCTCCGATTGTAACGCTTTGTCGCAAGGTCACGCCAGCGGCAACTCGACACCCTTCTCTTGCCTTTTTTGTGCCTTATCAGAGCCTAGGGCGTGGGTTCTCTTGTATTGCGTGAACTCTCCCTAGGCGGCTTCGGTAGGCAGTGGCCTCTCTATCGGAGCCGCAACTTTATGCGCTGCCATGGCCTTGTCCTTGCCAGAAGTTGTTCGCCATAGAGAGTCCAAGGTGATGAACACTGCAGCCTCATATCGGGCGCGAGCCGCGCGGCGCTTGGCTGACGGTCATCATGATCGGAGGGTTTTTGGCTGTAGCGCTATGGATGATCATCAGGCGCGTTGTCTGGTAGGTGATTTCGATAAGCGACGTGCAGAACGCGCAGCGGCTCAAAACCTGTAGTCGATACCGCCGCGAGCAATGACGCCGGTAATCTTCTTTTCTGCGTCTACTGAGATTGTGGTTTGAGGGTTCGTAGCGCTAACCGAGACATCACCCAGATCAAAATAAAGGGCCTCAGCCTTTAGGGTGAGGTGATCTGCGATAGCGAGTTCAGCGCCTCCGCCTGCTGTCCAACCCACTTTCGTGTCGTCGGTTGAACCGGCAAGAGTGCCTTCATGTCGTATCACGACGGACGTGTTCATCGACGTGTCGGCAATAGCCAGACCGCCGGTTCCATAGACTAGGACGTGCTCGAATGGGATTCCGATGCGGCCTCGAATCGTCGAGAGCCAGTCCATTTGGTCATCGGTCTTAAATGTGAGGTGCGGAACGGTCGAAGGTACGTGGGCAACTATGGACGTATCATGATCATCTAAATTCATCCACGACATGTCGCCTTCCAACCCGAGGATGACACCATTCATCTGCCGGTCATAGCCGACAACGCCCCCCACATTCGCTCCGTTGCCTGTTAGGTCAGCCTTTTTCGGCAGCAGGGGAATGGCCGCTGGGGAAGGAATATTATTGTAGGAGTACCGGGCATCGTTGCCATCGACGGCGTAACCACCGACTACTCCGAGGTGCAAGCCGGTCCAATCAAAAGCCGGAACGGGCGCCATAAGAGGTGCGGGCTTATAATTTAGCAGGTCTGCCGCGAAAGCAGCTGTCGACAACATGACGAGGCTGGCCGCGATGAGAATGCGCCGTATCATCCCGTCTCCATTTTGATTGCATTGGTGCGAAAACGCACGCTGAGACCAATTGAGCTGTAACTGATTCGCATTGCGGGCTGTGGAAAACCCTCACAAGGCCGCAACTATATGCCACCTCACCCTGGCAGTTAGTTCGGCCTCCCTCTTTTTCACCTCTTATGGTAGGGTCCGCCAGTCCAATTGGGGGATCTCAAACATGCAAAAGATCGACTTCACTAAGCTGCTTGGCTTTGCTGCGGTGAGCTCGAGCTTCCGAAACCGTTGACTTCCAAGACGAGACCATTGGAGCCAAGCTCGGCGCGAAGGTGGGCGCTGTAGAGCCAGGCGGCAATCCAACCAAGGTCATCGAGCCGGCAGCGAAGTAGCTTCCCCGCCTGGTTTCCGGGCGGACTACAACAAGGCGTCGGCTTCGGCCGGCGCCCTTTTTGCTTTATGATCCTATTGCCATCAATTGGAGTGGAAAATGGATCATTGGGTCAAATGCACCACCACCAGCGGCAAAGATAATGCGCGCTTTGTCAACCTTGATCACGTCGCAGAGATGTACCGGATCAGCGACGGCAGAGAGACCAGAGTTGTCTTTGGCAGCGGCGGCGAAATTTTAGCGCAAGAGAGCCCTCAAGAGCTTTTCAGAAACATGGGCCGCGCTGTGCTTCAGGAAGGTCACGAGCATCGGGGTGACCGAGCACCGCCCCCCGCCGCCCTCGAACCATTCTGCGCTCACAGCGCGCCTCAGACGAGGCTCTCATCGGCTCGGAGTTTTCCTCGCCGGGGTTGCCATGCTCCTTGGCATCGGTATGGCGGCAATCGTGCTGCGTGACGGCGTGGCCGGGTCTCTCCTAATGCTCGGCTTCACACTTGGCGGCTCGCTGGCCATCTACGGTTTGGTCCGGGCCATAGGCTGGGTCGTTGCTGGCTTCACCTCCTCGTAGCCACAGAGGACGGGGCGCGCCGCATAGAGCAACACATCGCAATGCTGTCCACGCTGCTCGGCGTGGCGGACTAGTGCGGCCTCACCCGCCCTCTCACAGCGGTGATGTCTGCCTCGTCTAGCTGCATGAGGACCTTGTCCTCACCCATCCAGCAGTTGCATGTAACGCAACCAATGAGACGCTCGCCGCAGTGATCAATCTCGATGAGCCGGTCCTCGCATTGGGGCAGCGTTCGTTTACGCCACTCGCAGAGATGCAGTGCCGAGGCTTCTTCTTTTGGTGCTAATCTCATCACACGGTCTCTGAACCGTAGGGAGGTTAATATGCGCAAGGTAGCTATTGGGATCCAGGGGCGGTCGCGCTCCTGCTTGCCGGAATGTTGGCTGGCTATGCCGAAGCGGCTCCTTTGACGGGCTGTTGTCACGTAGCTGGCGCATGGCTTTGCGGAAGCCCCCCCTGTCCTTCGGCAGTGTCTCGCCCTCCGAGGTGTTGCAAGCTGTACGGTAAATGGCATTGTCCCTGCCCTCCGCCACCACATTAGGGTGACCACGATCGGGCGTCGGCTGCGGTCGGCGTGTGGGCTGCACCGGAAGTGAATGGGAGCCGCTCGAAGACTAACGATCCATTCGCGACCGTCGCTCCCACGCCAAGCCATATGCGGTGTTGAGATGCGCCACGACCTCCTCCATCATTCGTTGGTGGGCTGTCAACTCGTGGTCGTGATTGGTGGTCTTCACGCCCCAGGTCTCTCCGCAAATGCGGGTGATAGTCACCTGCTTGACGTTACTGCATTCAGCATGCGTATGCAGCTCACCCAAAACGATGGTCTGAAGCTCTTTTTCCGTTTTCATCATCTTCTGACCCATCCCACATCCTTTCTACGCTGTCACAGTACAAAATTTGCACACCACGACAGGATGAGAGCGCTACCTCTAGCCTTTCCAGCCTTTCGGGATGATGCGGCTCGCCTTCTTGCCTAGCTCGAACATCTTGGCTTGCGGGTGCTCTTCAGCAACCAGCATCGTCAGCGCCAGGTCGCGTTCTTCCTGGCCGCTCCAATCAGCTGGAGCCACCCTGTAGCGGCCGAGTGAGCCGGCGAGGATAATCAATGCATAGTCGCGTGCCGCCGTTTTGCAGCAGCTGAGGCGTGCAAGGGCCGCAATCTGGTGCGGCCCGAGCCGATCACGCTCAATCAGCTCAGCAAGCCCTGGGTAATTCAGAGCGCGAGCAGCAGCAGCCGAGGCGGCGACGCTTGTGAGCATGCGGTCAGCATAAGCCCGCGATGACGTGCGGGCAACGCGTCGGCTTCGGCCGGCGCCCTTTTTTCGTGCTCAGTGATGAATGGCAAACAGGATGAGAGCGGCGATTGTGCCGCAGAAAATAAGGATGCTGAGAATGGCAGCGATTGCAGCGGTTAGAGGGCTTGGGTTTGTGTCGCTCTCCACATAGTTTTTGATGGCCATGGTCTCTCTCCTGTGTGTTGGGTGCTCTAGATCATCACCAAGAGCAGTCCGGCGCAACTCCCTCTCGTTGTGGACTTCGGCCGGTTGTTTTGTCTGGCTACGAGATGGCAACGCATGACCCAGGGCTAGTGTACCGCAAGCTCTTGGGGTGGGCACTCCCCGTATAGGTTGCTGCCAGCGATGGACATAGAGATCGACGGCTTGCTGGGGGCCGGACGCGCGTAGGCGCTGCGTCTCTCTCCTGTAAACCATGCAGCAGCCTAAACCTTGTGGTTCAACCCTGGCCTAAGTCATCCTCGCTAGAGGCAACGCCATGAGCAACGCCGGCACGAAGCTGATAAGGACTGCTAGGGAGGCAGCGGGCATCGCTCGGCGCAAACTCCTGCGCCGACGCATCAAGCTCTACAGGCTTCTCAAAGGAGAAAAACCATCGACGGAGTATGATTGGGGCTGCGATCATCAAGTAGAGGTCCGGCCAGACCACAATGACACGACGTTCATCACCTTCGCTGAACCCCCTTCGCCGCAAAAACGCGACGAGCAAGAGATAAAGCGGCGAGGCTGAGGCCTCCAGCGTAGGCGCTAGCTCACACCAACAGCCCGACTAAACCACCAACCACCCCATGTGCTCCGCATAAATCCTAATGGGGATTTCCTGGGGGGTGTCCTTCTCCTCGATTAGATGGACGAGGGTCGCGTACACCTTTACTCGAAGTTCTTCGAGTGTCGGTGCCTCAACAGAAAGCTCGCTGACTTGTGCGCTGCCCGCCAACCATACCTTCCCCATCTCGTCCCAATCGGCTTTCACCTCAATGATGGTCTTGTGGCGCATTGATTTATCCCCCTGCTGATGACGCCTCCTCGCCAAACCCCGTAATGCGTCAACCAACAAGCCTGGGTAACTGTACATCTTGGCAACTTTTTGTTTTTCCTTGCCGTTCTGGACATGCGAGCGGGGTGCGCGGAGGGCAGTCTCCGCCTGTAGGTGGGATGTCCGCTTTGTAGTAGCAGACGTCGTGAAATCAGCGCAGTTGGTTCGCTTCGTGTCACTAACCGGACATGACGCGCAACTGTCAGCACGCCTCCGCTGTGCGAAGTGCGGCGGGCAGGTTCACTCGGTCAAGCCGTGGCGAATGGAGGATGTGCTAGGTAAGCCACTCGCGCGTAGAGGGTGATTATTTCTCAGCCTACTCTCGACATACAGTGCACTCCCGTCCTTATAGACGGTGGCGACGATGTCGCCGACCGGCGCAGGATCGAGTGTGAGCACGGTGACTATTCCTCAAGCCACTCTCGAGAAGCCCGACGATGGGAATGTTGCAGGTGTGCTCACCGAGGATGAGGCACACCATATGGCTCGCAGAGTTGCTAGCAATATCGCTAAGTTGTCGGCATTGCTGACATCAAAAAATCAACAAGACTGATTAGGGGTTAGGCAGGTTTTGTCAGTAAGCGTTGCGACGGACGACCCCCGCTGAGTTGCGATGGTCCTCTCTCCTGGGTGGGGGTGTTCGCTGCTTCACAGTTGTATCCATGCCCCGCTTTCTTCCTCCGCCATGGACCGTTGAGAAGACTTCAGACGGCTTTGTCGTGCGGGACACAAACAATCAGGTCGTTTCCTTCGTCCCCTATCGCGAGAAGGAAGAGGTCAGCCTTCCTCGAAGACCGGGTGTCAAACGCCTTCAAAAGAAGCGAAAGCCCATCACCCCACGCCGCGGTAGCTGATCACTCTTTTTCTTCCGCGTGTTGCACTGAATCTACAGCACTCCAACAAGCTGCTGGGTAAAGTGGCTTCGATGTGGTTGGAGGCCGTAGTGTAGTGTCGGAGTCAACGTTGCTTGATGCCTTGCTCGTGGGCTTGGCGCTGCTTGCAGCTCAGCTGATCGGTTACCTGCTCGTAGCTGCACTGCTTTAAAACCATCATCAAAGTTAGGTCATCTCTCCAAGAGCCTCACCCGGACCAGTCCCCCGGGCGAGCAAAAGCCCCGGTCCCATCCCCTAGTGGCCGGGGCCTTTTTCATGCTGCCCTCAAACGGGCGTTATCTCGACCAAGTTGCACCCTAGCGGCTTGCTCGCCTGCAATGGACTAAAAGCTTTAGTGCACCATTGGCGTTGTGATCTGTTTGCCATCGGGATTTGGTGGTCGACGCTTCAGGATCACGGATTTAGGCTATGATGATCAGCGTCTTAGCTCTCTCTAGGTAACGGGGTAGGTAACACTTAAAAAAAAGATTGAGCATCGGTCAGCTCTATCGATCCGTAACAGCTCCGGCTGTTGACAGCGGTTCAAGCTGCTTGCGGTAGCTATACATGAGCTCGGCTTCGATCAGCTCAATCATTTCCGGCGTGAAGATCGGAGTAAGCATCTCTCGAAGTGTGGCGAACAACGTATGCCTGACTTCATTGAGCTGCTCTTCGCTAGCGCCCAAAAGTCGGGCGGCTGTGAGGGCCTTGGCGAGCTCATTGTAATAGGGCTCTGCGATCGTGCGCGCTAACTCTCGCCACTGAACATCGAGCATATTGGACCGTCTTGGGTGCGCATCTAGCGGCGTGGCTTCGGGCGACACCTTGTTGCATACCCGTTGGTCTAGTGCACGCGATAAGTAACCGTTGGCACTAAGCTTCAATCCTTCTCCGTCCTTTGAGTTTGTCGCGTAAAAGGCACTCTTTGCTGAGTGGATCAATACGCCCGGCATTTGATCGAACCATTTAAGGGGGGCGGAGTTATTATCCCAGAACCGGTAGCTTTAGGCCCCCCCTATCCTCACCGGTTCACCCTTGTATGAGTTGAGAGCCCCGGTGTTCTCAAGCGCCGGGGTTTCCTCTTTGAGCAACCCCTCCCATGGGCCCGAAAGGCCTTTGTCACCTTAGGTTCGCATAGCGCTTGCTACACTTCCAATGCGTGAAATCGTTATGGGAGTTGGCGTGATGAGCATCCTGGTCGCCTGGGTCGTCAGCGCGATAGCCTTTGCGCCTGTGTTGGCAACGCCGGATGTTAGCGATCCGCATCCGAGCCACCGTCTCTTTCAGATTTCACCAATCCCGCCTGGTGCTGACTGGGCTGCTTAGTTCCGTCCCATTCGTCAATCGGTAGCGAAGCGTCGTATACAATCCGCACCGCACCCCCTTGCTCCGGCCCTTGGGACCACTCCTTTTTTACGACCTCTAGCATCGCTCCGTGATCATGCATCGATCTCAGTTCGGGACCATGTCATTTAGGTCGGGATGCTGTATCAAGGTCACGTAGAGATCCCTCGAATCGACATCCTCTTTATCCCGAAGGTGTTTCAGAAGGAGCCGCAGCAGCTTCCCGTCGTCTTGCCGCAGTTCCGCGATGAGATCACTAAATTTCCCGTCGTCGTCCATGATGGAATTCCCCCTTCTGGTTTCCCAACGCCATCAGGGGCTGCGAGGTTCATTTCAACGCCAAATACCATCGGACAAAGCAAGCTATTCGGCAGGCCGACCTTAAAGTTTGGCAATCCTCTCGTCCCATCGTTTTGTCGCTCCCATATGCCGTCTCAACATCAGCGGTGAGATGAGCAATGAGTGAGAGTCTTAAGCGGGTTCAAGACCGGGCGCGGGCTTTGGCCCTGTCGGGCACGTTCAAGGGATGGCGACCAATCGCTTTTACACTGCAGTTCGAGGAGGGCTTCACGGAAGCGTTCAATTGGATCTACAGCCCTTCTGCGCAGGAGGAGCTGGATCTTCTATGCGCCGAAGCGAGGGCGCGCCTTGACGTCCAACGCTCGATTGCCGAGCAGGTCCGCTGACCTAGCAGATCCATGGGACGACCATTAACTCAGGCGGTGTCCCGATGCTGCCCCAACTTTGCTAAAGGGCTGCCCAAGTCCGGGCCAACGATACTCAGGCCCAGGCAGAGTTCGCCCCCCTCCTGGGTACTTCAGAGAGGCCGCCTTGTGCGCTATTCTTTTCGCGTAAGACGCTGCAGCCATGATCTTTCGTGGCCCTTGGCTCTCTGAGCCAGTTCGCGGGCTCGCCTTGCCTTCTCTACATATTCTTGGCGCTTGTCAGGTCTCAGCCTCTTCTTGGCGCTTGTCAGGTCTCAGCCTCGGATCCGCCGCTACCCTCTCATACAACTCGGCCATCTGGGCGTGACCCTGAGCGGTCAAACGCCTCTCGCCTTTCTCGGAAAAAATCATTCGCTTTTTCATGTCTCGGTATAACGGCCGAGGCCGCGTCGAAGTCCCCGGCCCTGGCTCAACAAGCGACGGGCAGCGGCGGCGCTCTACTTTGCTTCCATCTTGGCTAAAGTGCTTGGGCAGATCGATAGTGGCAATCCATTGTTTGGACCGATCCTTTGGGCTTGAGGGGCATGATCTGGACTTGATTGAACGCGAATGGTGGCCCCTTCTCCGAGCGGGCACGCGCGCCCCGAGGCCCCCATAGTCCTTCACAGCGCGTCTGGGGCGCCTTGCTGAGCCCGGTCTCTTCCATGATGATTGGAACAGTCTTGCCGGCTCGTCGAAGCTCGATGATCTGCTCCACCTTGTCCGGCACCAACTGAAGCTTGCGCCCGAATTTCACGCCCCGCTCCTTCGCCTTGGCAATGCCATCCATCTGTCGCTCCCGGCGGATGTCATTCTCGAACTCCGCTATGAGCGCAAGGATGCCCATCACCAGTTTGCCTGTGCGGGAGGTGGTGTCGATCGACGGATCATCGATGACCCTGAAGCTGACGCCCTTGTCTGCCAGCGTGGCGATGATGCGATAGAGTTTTGACGTGTTACGAGCAGTTAGTATAGGTTACTGCTTAGAGAGCCAAACGCAATGGATCAAGAGCTTTAGCGCACCATCGGCGTGGTGATCTGTTTGCCACCGGGATTTGGTGGTCGACGCTTCAGGATCACAACGTCGTCGGGGTGGGCGAGGTTGAGGATGGCGCGGGCGCGCTCATCCAGCATGTCGGGGTCGAGGCTTTCGGGTCGCAATAGCGCAACGTCGCGCTCGAGCCGCGTATTTACGTCCTCGAGGCCGGCCAGCTCGCCTTCGAGCACCTCTTTCCGGCGTTCCAGATCGGCGCGCGCCGTGAGCCCGTGATCGCCGATCTCAAGGTTGTAGCCGAAATAGCCGCCGACGCCGCATGCGAGGAGCGGAAAGATGAAAGAGCGCAGCCGCATTGGAAGGAGGCCCCTAGTCGGCATCACCCTCATGCCGGAAGGACGCAGCATCGGGTCGTCTTGGTTAACCGGCGGTTAGCGGCAGCTCAGCGGCCCCGCTTCAACACGGAGCGCCCGGCGTAGCGCGCGGCCGCTCCCAGCCTCTCCTCAATGCGCAGCAGCTGGTTATATTTTGCCACCCGGTCGGAGCGGGCCAGCGAGCCCGTCTTGATCTGCCCGCAATTGGTGGCGACCGCCAAGTCGGCGATGGTCGCGTCCTCGGTCTCGCCCGAGCGATGCGACATGACGGCATGATAGCCGGCCGCTTGCGCCATGCGCACGGAGTTGAGAGTCTCGCTTAGAGTGCCGATCTGGTTGACCTTGACCAGGATGGCGTTGGCGATGCCTTGCTCGATACCCTGTCGGAGCCGCGTGACATTGGTGACGAAGACATCGTCGCCCACGAGCTGGACGCGGTCGCCTAAGGCTTGCGTGAGCGCGCGCCATCCCTCCCAGTCATCCTCGGCCATGCCGTCCTCGATCGAGTAGATCGGATAGTTGCCCGCAAGCTCGGCGTAATAGGCGATTAGCCCGTCGCTATCGAGGCTGCGTCCCTCGCCCTTGAGGAAGTAGCGGTCCTCTCCATAGAGCTCGGTTGCCGCCACATCGAGGGCAAGATAGACATCCTCGCCCGGCGTGAAGCCGGCAGCGGCAATGGCCGCCATGACGAAATCAAGCGCGGTGCGGGTGGAGGCGAGATTGGGGGCAAAGCCGCCCTCGTCGCCCACATTGGTGTTGTGACCCGCGCCCTTGAGCGCGTGCTTCAGCGCATGGAACACTTCGGCTCCCATGCGCAGCGCCTCGGTGAAAGAAGGCGCGCCGATGGGCGCGATCATGAACTCCTGAAAGTCGATCGGATTGTCGGCATGCACCCCGCCATTGAGGATGTTCATCATGGGCACGGGCAGCAGATTTGCCTCGGGGCCGCCGAGATAGCGGTAGAGCGGCATCTTATGAGCGGCGGCTTCGGCCTTGGCGGCCGCGAGCGACACGCCGAGAATGGCATTGGCACCAAGCCGCTTCTTGTTCTCGGTGCCGTCGAGGGCACGCAGCCGCAGGTCGAGGCCGCGTTGGTCTTCGGCGCCGAAACCTTGCAGGGCGTTGCGGATCTCGCCATTCACCGCCTCGACGGCCCTGCGTACCCCTTTGCCCCCATAGCGCTTGCCGCCGTCGCGCAGCTCATGGGCCTCATGCGCGCCGGTGGAAGCACCGGACGGCACGGCGGCGCGGCCGAAATGACCGTCCTTCAGCACCACGTCCACCTCGACGGTGGGGTTGCCGCGGCTGTCGAGAATTTCCCGGCCGATGATGGTGGCGATGGCGGTCATGGATGAGCCTTCACGGTTCGGGTTGATTGCTATGGGACGCCGTGACACGTTTTCCCGCGGGTTTTATCGGGTTGCCGGGTGAGCGCAAGGGCCCTTGGGCGTAGCAGGAGGTTTCCATGACCGAAGCGAGCAAACATATCGGCGGTTGCCATTGCGGGCGGGTGCGCTACGACGTCACCGTCCCGCTCGACCGCGTGATGTCGTGCGATTGCTCAATCTGCCAGAAACGCGGATCGCTGCTGACCTTCGTCAAGTTGGATGCGTTCAATCTCCTTTCCGGAGACGACGCCTTGACCGACTATCAGTTCAACAAGAAGATCATCCATCATCTTTTCTGCAAAATTTGCGGTGTTGGCTCTTTCGCGCGCGGCCGCAGCCCGGACGGGTCGGAGATGGTTGCGGTCAATGTTCGTTGTCTCGACGACGTCGACCTTGCTGGCCTCGAAATCGTGCCCTTCGACGGAAAGAGCCGTTAACCATGGCTTCCGAATCCGCGCTGGTGCTTTTCTCTGGCGGCCAGGATTCGACCGTCTGCCTAGGCTATGCGCTCGAACTCTACGCGCGCGTCGAGACCGTAGGCTTCGATTACGGGCAGCGCCACGCCGTGGAGATGGACTGCCGGCAGAGGCTTCGGGGCGAGATCGTCCGCCTGTTTCCAGCCTGGGGCGCGAGGCTCGGGCCCGATCATCTGCTCGACATTGCAAGCTTCGGCGCCATCGGCGACACGGCGCTCACCTCGGATGCCGAAATCACCATGCTCGCCTCAGGGCTTCCCAGCACCTTCGTGCCCGGGCGCAACCTCGTCTTCTTCGTCTATGCCGCCGCGCTCGGCTATCGTCGCGATTTACGCGTGCTGGTGGGGGGCATGTGCGAGACCGATTATTCCGGCTATCCCGATTGCCGCGATCAGACGCTGCGTGCGTTGGAGCAGGCGATCCGGCTCGGGACCGAAATGCACTTCGCCATCGAGACGCCGCTCATGAGCCTCACCAAGGCGGAGACCTGGGCGCTGGCGAATACGCTCGGCGGCCAGACCTTCGTCGATATGATCATCGAGGAGACGCACACCTGTTACCAGGGTGAGCGCGGGCTCCGTCACGCCTGGGGCTATGGCTGCGGCACATGCCCCGCCTGCGAGCTCCGCGCCAAAGGCTTTGCCGAGTGGCAGGTGTTCCGTCAACGCGAGCGCCGGCAAGGTTGACCCCTTGCTCTCCGGCTTGCGAAGGGCCAGTTTCGCGCCATGTATTCCCTGAAGGAGATCTACTACACGCTTCAAGGCGAAGGCGCGCAAACGGGACGGCCGGCAGTGTTCTGCCGCCTTGCAGGGTGCAATCTCTGGTCGGGCCGCGAGGGCGACCGCGAGACTGCCACCTGCAATTTCTGCGACACCGACTTCGTCGGCACCGACGGTCCGAGCGGCGGCAAGTTTGCCGACGCCGAGGCGTTGGCCAGTGCGTGCCGCGCGGCGTGGCGCGGCAATGGCGAGGCACGACCTTTCGTCGTGCTTACCGGCGGCGAGCCTATGCTCCAGGTGGATGAGGCGCTCATCGCCGCTTTGCATGCGCTGAGCTTCGAGATCGCCATCGAGACCAATGGTACCGTGCCCGTGCCGCGCGCGATCGATTGGATCTGTGTGAGCCCCAAGGCCGGCGCGCCGCTCGTCCAGCGCTCGGGCGATGAGCTGAAGCTTGTCTATCCGCAAAAGGCGCTGCAGCCGGATGACGTAGAGTCGCTCGACTTTCGGCATTTCTCTTTGCAGCCCATGGATGGGCCGGCGGCCACCGAGAACCTGGCCGATTCGATCGCTTATTGCCGCGAGCATCCGCAGTGGCGCTTAAGCCTGCAGACCCACAAGCTGCTCGGGCTTCGTTAACGGCCGAGCCCTGGTTCCGCATGGCAAAATCCCCTAAACAGCCAAGATCATGCGTATCTACAAAGAATTCTTCTTCGAGGCCGCTCACAGGCTTCCTTCCGCACCGCCGGGCCACCCCAATGCGCGGGTGCATGGCCACTCCTTCCGCGTGCGCGTGACCATCGATGGCGAGCCTCATCTCGACACCGGCGTGCTCGTGCCGTTCGACGACCTCGAAGCCGCGGCCAGCGACGCGCGCGACGCGCTCGACCACCGCTTCCTTAACGATGTGGAGGGTCTTGCCCAGCCGACGCTGGAGCGGATCGCCGTGTGGCTGTGGGACCGACTGCACAATCGTCTGCCCGGACTTGCCGAGATCGCCGTGTCGCGCGACAGCTGCAACGAAGGCTGCGTTTACACCGGTCCGCGCGGCGCGGGCAGCGGAGTAGGGACATGGCTCGGAAGATCGTTGGATTGAAACAGCTCGGGGTCAATACGGCGCTACCGCCCTCGCCGCAGGACGCGGTGTTGGATCGCGTCGCCAACCCGCATCCCGACACGCGCTATATCGCCCGCTTCACCTGCCCGGAGTTCACTTGCCTCTGTCCCGTCACCGGTCAGCCGGATTTCGCCCATTTCGTCATCGACTACTGCCCGAAGGCGTGGCTGCTCGAATCGAAATCGCTCAAGCTGTATCTGGCGAGCTTCCGCAATTACGGCGGCTTTCACGAGGACTGCACAATTGCCGTCGGCAAGCGCATCGTCGAGACAATCGAGCCGCGTTGGCTGCGCATCGCGGGCTATTGGTATCCGCGCGGCGGGATCCCCATCGACGTGTTCTGGCAGCATGGCGTCCTGCCGGACGGACTTTGGTTGCCGGACCAAGGGGTCGCGCCCTATCGGGGTCGCGGCTAGTTGTGCTTCACCAGACGGTCGATGGCCATCAGCTCGGTGAGCAGCGGTTCGAGTTCCCGCAGCGGCAGCATATTGGGTCCGTCGGAGGGCGCGCGGTCGGGATCCTGATGGGTCTCGATGAACACGCCCGCAACGCCGACCGCGACTGCCGCGCGCGCGAGCACCTGCACGAAGCGCCGCTCTCCCCCACTCGCGGTCCCCTGCCCGCCCGGCTGCTGCACCGAGTGAGTGGCGTCGAAGATCACGGGGGCTCCGGTCTCGGCGAGGATCGGCAGCGCGCGCATGTCCGACACGAGCGTGTTGTAGCCGAAGGAGACGCCGCGCTCGGTAACGAGCACGTTGGGATTGCCGGCGCTGACGAGCTTCGCCACCACGTTCCGCATGTCCCAAGGCGCGAGAAACTGGCCCTTCTTGACGTTGACGGGCTTGCCCGTGCGCGCCGCCGCGAGAAGCAGGTTGGTCTGGCGGCACAGGAAGGCCGGAATCTGCAGCACGTCGACGGCTTCGGCGACGAGCGCGCATTGCTCGGGTTCATGCACGTCGGTGATAACGGGAAGCCCGACGGTTTCCCTGATCTCGGCGAAGATAGGAAGCGCCTGCTTGAATCCCATGCCGCGGGCGCTTGCAGCGCTCGTGCGGTTCGCCTTGTCGAAGGAGGTCTTGTAGACGAGGCCGAGCCTGAGCCGCCCCGCCATTTCCTTCAGCGCGGCTGCCATCTCCAGCGCGTGCGCCCGGCTTTCCAGCACGCAAGGTCCGGCGATCAGCGCGAACGGCAGGCCGTTGCCGAAGCGGACTTTGCCTATGGTAACCACGGGGTTGGGCGACGGCTTGAGGGCTTCATTCATGGGCCGACCATGGAACCCGAAGCCTCAAGCGTCAACCGGCTCACGCGCATGGGCAAGCTCCCCTGCGATATAGGTGGCGCGCACGGCGCGATCGTCGCCGAGGGTCATCAGCACGAACAGCGTCTCCTCGATCCCGCGCGAGCGGTGCTCCCGGAAGGCGAGTAGCGACGTTGCCTTCGGATCGAGCACGACGAGGTCCGCCTCACGCCCCGGCGCGAGCGAGCCCAAGCGATCTTCCAGATCCAGCGCGCGGGCGCCGCCAAGGGTAGCGAGATAGAGGCCCCCAAGCGCCCCGATCGGCGCATTCAAGAGTTGCAATATCTTGTAGGCCTCGTTCAGCGTGGCGAGCAGCGAGAAGCTTGTGCCGGCGCCGACATCCGTGCCGAGCCCCACATGGACCGGACGCTTCGGGTCCTTGGCGTGGCGCACGGGGAAGAGGCCGCTGCCGAGGAAAAGGTTCGAGGTGGGGCAATGGGCGATCGAGGCTTCCCGCTCGTAGCAGCGCGACAGCTCTGAATCCGAAAGCCAGATCCCGTGGCCGAGCACGGCACGCCGCCCCACCAAGCCATAATGGTCGTAGACGTCGAGGAAGCCCTTCCGCTCCGGAAAGAGCGAGGCGATGAACTTCACCTCGTCGCGGTTCTCGGCGATATGGTTCTGCACGTGCAGGTTAGGGTCCTCGCGCCAGAGCGCGCCCGCGGCCTCGAGCTGCGCGGGCGAGCCTGACCCCGCCCAACGCGGCATGATGGCATAGCCTAGCCGACCTACACCGAGCCATTTTGCGATCAGCGCCTTGGATTGGTCATAGCCGGTTTTGTGCGGTATCGCGCAGAGCCTCGGGCACGTTGCGGTCTATCATGCATTTACCGGCGATAAGGCGCATGTTGCGTGCCTGTGCTTCGGCAAACAGCGCGTCCACCGATTGCGAATAGACCGCGCAATAGACGACCGCCGTGGTCGTACTGTTGCGCAACAGCGCGTCGCAGAAGATGGCCGCGACCTGCCGCGCATGTGTTTCGTCGGCGAAGGCCTTTTCGACGGGATAGACATAGTCGTTCACCCATTGCAGGAGCTGCTTGCCGGGTGCCGCGATGATGCCGGTCTGCACGTGGTGGACGTGGGCGTCGATGAAGCGGGGGGGGATGATGCAGCCGGAATAGTCCGTGATCGGAACATCGACGGGCAATTTGCTTCGCAGAGTGTCACACGACCCGGCGGCCTCGATCAGCCCATTGCGGCAGACCACGAGCCCGTCGGGCTGATGCACGAAGGCGCGCCCTGGGGCCAGGAAGGATCGTCGGTGAAGGAGACGAGGGTGCCGCGCAGCGCCGTGGGGTGAGTTGCAGGCATTTCGCGCCTTTCGGAAGCGTTGATTTGCAACGGCAGCGCCACTGCCCCCCGCGTCAAGCATCGAGAGGTGCTAGCTTAGCTTGGCGCGGCGCGGAGTGGCCCCGAATGCAAATGATGATATGCAGAAGATTGTTGTTCGGCGCGAGCCTTCTGCTCGCGACGGGGAACGCTCAAGCGACCCCGATTGACGATTGCAACCAAAGCGCGGATGGCGACCTACAGATCCAGGCCTGCACAAGGTTGCTCCGGCTGGACCCCTTCGGTCCCAATGCTGCGCTTGCCTATGGGCTCCGCGGCGAGGCTTACAAGAACAAGGGGGAGCTCGACCGCGCCATCACCGACTTCAGCAGCGCAATCACCGTCGATCCAAAAGCGTTCAACATTTATGTGAATCGGGGGATTGCCTATCGGGAAAAGGGCGACCTCGATCTCGCGCTTGCGGATTTCAACAAGGCCATCGAGATCAACGGGAACTTTGCGGAGGCCTTCATCAACCGCTGCGTCGTCTACGAGGACAAAGGCCAATACGACCTGGCCATTGCCGATTGCGCCAGGGCGATCACGCTCAGTCCGGAAGAGGCCGTGGCCTATAACGATCGGGGCGTCGCCTACGACAAAAAGGGGGACGTCGACGGCGCCCTCGCTGACTACACCGCGGCGATCAAGATCGATCCGAACTCTGGAGACGCCTACGCCAACCGCGCTGTCCTCTATGACCATAAAGGCGACCGGGAGCGAGCCATCGCCGATTACCGCGCGGCGCTTGCCAGGAATCCCAAGCCGGAAGACGCGCGCGACATCGGGGATGCGCTCAAGCGCCTCGACGCCACTCCGTAGCAGCTATACGAGCCGGCTCTGCTCCACCGCCGCTTCGATGAAGGAGGCGAACAGTGGGTGTGGCTCGAAGGGCCGCGATTTCAGCTCGGGGTGGAACTGCACGCCGACGAACCAGGGATGGTCCGGAATCTCGACGATCTCGGGCAGAAGCCCGTCGGGCGAGATGCCCGAGAAGCGCAAGCCCGCCGCTTCGAGCTGGTTGCGATAGCGCATGTTCACTTCGTAGCGGTGGCGGTGGCGTTCGGAGATGTGGGTCTTGCCGTAGATCTCCGCCGCCTTGCTGCCCTTCGCAAGCACGGCGTCATAGGCTCCAAGGCGCATGGTGCCCCCGAGATTGCCGTTGTTCTGGCGCCTCTCGAGTTCCTCGCCGCGCATCCATTCGGTCATCAGCCCGATCACCGGCTCCTCGGTTGGGCCGAACTCGGTCGAGCTCGCCCCTTCGATGCCGGCTACGTCGCGAGCAACCTCGATCACCGCCATCTGCATGCCGAAGCAGATACCAAAATACGGCAGCCCCTTGGTGCGGGCATATCCGGCCGCCCTGATCTTGCCTTCGGAACCGCGCTCGCCGAAGCCACCCGGCACGAGGATGCCATGCACGTCCTCCAAATAGGCGGCGGCGTCTTGGCTCTCGAAGGTCTGGGATTCGATCCATTCGAGATTGACCTTCACCTTGTTGGCGATGCCGCCATGGACGAGTGCCTCGTTCAGGGACTTGTAGGCGTCCTTGAGTCCTGTGTATTTGCCCACCACGGCGACGGTCACCTCGCCGTCGGGGTTGGCGATGGTTTCCGCGATCTGCCGCCACCGCTCAAGGTCGGGCGGCGGCGCATTGGTAATGCCGAAGGCCGCTAGCACTTCGCGGTCGAGCCCCTCGGCGTGGTAAGCGCTCGGCACCTCATAGATGCTCGCCACGTCAAGCGCCTGGATCACCGCCTCGGGGCGCACATTGCAGAAGAGCGCGATCTTGCGCCGCTCGTCGCGGGGCAATGGCCGGTCCGTGCGGCAGAGCAGCACGTCGGGCTGGATACCGATGGAGCGCAGCTCCTTCACCGAGTGCTGGGTGGGCTTTGTCTTCAGCTCGCCCGCGCTCGGGATGAAGGGAACGAGCGTCAGATGGATGAACGCGCTCGAGCCCCGCGGCAGCTCGTTGCCGAGCTGGCGAATCGCCTCGAAGAAGGGCAGACCCTCGATATCGCCGACGGTGCCGCCGATCTCGCAGAGCACGAAATCGATGCCCTCATTGCCGGTGGTGATGAAGCTCTTGATCGCGTCAGTGACGTGAGGGATGACTTGGACCGTGGCGCCGAGATAATCGCCGCGCCGCTCCTTGCCGATGATCTGCTGATAGATGCGCCCGGTGGTGACATTGTCGGCCTGGCTCGCGGGACGGCCGGTGAAGCGCTCGTAGTGGCCAAGGTCGAGGTCGGTCTCGGCACCGTCGTCGGTGACGAAGACCTCGCCATGCTGATAGGGGCTCATGGTCCCCGGATCGACGTTGAGATAGGGGTCGAGCTTGCGCAGGCGCACGCTATAGCCGCGCGCCTGTAGAAGCGCGCCCAGCGCCGCCGAAGCAAGACCCTTGCCCAAGGAGGAGACCACGCCGCCGGTGATGAAGACGTACCGCGCCATGGGCCTCAACCCTATACCGAAACACTTGTGAGTCGGTAGCCCAAAGGTGAGCGCATCCACCGGCACGCATCGCGCGCGTGCCGATGGTTGGGCCCGCGTTTACTGTGATTGAGGCGCTTGCGGGCTTGGCGGCGCCACGGGGGCCTGCGGCGCCGGGGCGGCTGGCAATTGCAGATTGGGCAAGCCGCCACCATCCAACGGCGCGGGACCGCCCGGGCTCAGCACCGAGGTCGGGGTGCCCTGGTGGCTGGCCAAGAGAGAAAGAGCCAAGCTCGTGGCGAAAAAGCAAGCCGCGAGCACGGAGGTGGTCTTGGTTAAAGCATTGCCGGCGCCGCGGCCGGTCATGAAGCCGCCACCGCCGCCAATTCCAAGCGCGCCGCCTTCGGAGCGCTGCAGGAGCACGACGCCGACCAGCGCCGCTGCGACCATGACGTGAATAACGAGGAGAACTGAGGTCATCGTGTAGCCTTGGTTTTTGCTGGCGTCGTCTTATCCTGATCCGCAAGGGCTTGGCTAGGGCTTGTCGCCGGGCTGGTCGAGGATGGCGGCGAGGGCTTGCGATCCGGCAAAGGGATAGCTTCGGCGTCCGGCGCCACGACCTTGGTCTTGTCGACGCCTCCGCCCCGGCAGCGGAACTCGATTTGCTCTTCGATATTCAAGAACCGCCTCACCTGGTCGATTTCCACTTCATTGAGATGGGTCTTGACCCAGTCCGGACCCTGGTCGAGGGCCGACTGCATATCCTTGGTGAGCAGTTGCTTGCGCTCGGTCTGCAGGCTGGAGCAGCTCTGCTTGTCGAGAGGCTCGGCTCTCCCCCATCCGGCGCCAAGCAGGCTCACGGCCGCGACAACCAGAAAGACCGCGCTCAGACGTCCGAATGACATCGCAAGTGAGTTCATGATCCCGAGGCGGCAGATCCCCGACAGCCTGCCGCAGCATGGCGAAGTTCGCCGCTTTTGCCAACCTCCCGCAGCACGGTTTTCCGCGCCATCAGCCGGGTTTATTGGCGTAAGTGCTCAAAATACCATAGAAATCCGCGGCGGATAGGCTTGCGGCGCCCACCAGCGCGCCATTCACATTTTCGACCGACAGGAGCTCGGCCGCATTGGCGGGCTTGACCGAGCCGCCGTATAGGATGCGCAACGCTCCGCTTTGCGGGTGCCCCTTGGCGAGCTTATTGCGGATGAAGCCGTGTACCTCCGCCACGTCGCGGGCGCTTGGCGTGAGGCCGGAGCCGATCGCCCAGACGGGCTCATAGGCGATCACCGTATTGGCCGCCGCTGCCGATGGCGGCAGCGACCCCTTGAGCTGACCGCCCACGATCTCCAAGGTTCTGCCATCGCGCCGTTCGGCCTCCGTCTCGCCGATGCAGATGATGGCGGCGAGGCCGGCGCGATGAGCCGCAGTCGCCTTCATACGCACGAGAGCGTCGGATTCGCCATGCTCGATCCGCCGCTCCGAATGGCCGACAATGACGGCGCGCGCCCCCGCATCGGCGAGCATCTCGGCGGAGATTTCGCCGGTATGAGAGCCGGAGGCCTGGGTTGCGCAGTCCTGGGCCCCGAGGGCGATGGCGCTTCCAAGTAAGGTGTCGCGCGCGCGGGAGAGTAGGGTCGCGGGCGGGCACACCATAATGTCGGCCCCAGGCACGGGGTGCTTCGCCAAACGGTCGAGCAGGGAGCTCAGCTCGGCCAGCGACGCGGCCAAGCCGTGCATCTTCCAGTTGCCGGCCACAAGCGGTTTGATGGCCCTCACCTCGCCCCTCCCAAAAGCCGCCATGAGAGCCTCCAAGGGGCCGGTTTCACCCGCTTGGCCCAATGGGTTGGCCCGAAACCCCCGCCTTGCCGCTGGGCGGTGTGCTCCCTATGATGCGCGGCCCGCGTGAACAATGTCCAAAAGCTTGGGCCTCCCGCGTGGCGAATGCAAACATCCAATAGGAAGGCTGGCGCGTGGCACTCGACACTTTGCGAAAAGGAGCAGGACGCCTGTTGGGCATGATCCTGATGGGCATGCTGGTCCTCAGTTTCGGCATCTGGGGCATCGCGGACATTTTCCGGGGCTATGGCCAGCAGTCGCTGATTCGCGTCGGCGATATCGAGATCAGCGCGCAGGACTATCTGGGCGCGCAACGCGAAGCGGTGCAAGCCATGAGCAACGATGCCGGACGGAGTCTCTCCTTGCAGGAGGCCCGCGACGGTGGGCTCGAGTTCCGCGTGCTCAGCCGATTGATTGGCGGTGCCGCGGTCGACAACCACGTTCACGCTCTGAAGCTCGACGTCAGCAATGCCGCCCTGCTGCAAGAAATCATGAAAGACCCGAACCTTAAGGACCCGTCCGGAAATTTCAGCCCCATCGCCTTCCAACAGCTGCTGCGCAGCGCTGGGCTCAGCGAGCAGGGCTTCCTCACCGAGCTGCGCGAGCGAAGCCTCCGCCGCCAGCTTGTCGCCACCATCGGTAAGACCGCGGACACGCCGCAGATTCTCCTGACGGCTCTCGACCAGTACAACGGCGAGACGCGTAGTCTCCGCTATGTGATCGTGCTGAAGACCGCTGGCGGGGCTTTGCCCGATTCGACGGAGGAGGAGCTGAAGCGCTTCTACGACAATCACGCGGCCAAATACACGAAGGCCGAGACTCGCAAGTTCGGCCTTCTTGCGGTGACGCCTGAGACCGTCAAGGACCAGGTGCAGATCAGCGAGGACGACATCAAGGCGGCCTATGAGGCCACCAGGGACAAGCTCGGCCAACCTGAGCGCCGGCACGTGCAGCAGATCTCCTTCGCCGACAAGGGTACTGCGGATGCCGCGTATCAGAAGATCCGGTCGGGCACCGACTTTGACGCGATCGCCAAGGACCAGGGCTTGAGCGAGGGCGATATCGATCTTGGCACGGTGAAGCGCGACGAGTTGGCGGACCCGGCCGTGGCCGAGGCGGCTTTCAAACTCGACGCGAACAAGGTCAGCGAGCCCATCACCGGCAAGCTCGGCGGGACGGTGCTTTTGCGCGTTACCGCGATCGAACCGGGCAAGATCCAAACCTATGAAGAGGCTAAGGGCGACATCGAGAAGCGCATCCTCAAGGACCGCGCCGAAGGCGTGATCCTCGATATTCACGACCGCATTGAAGATCAGCGGGCCTCGGGCGCCAAGCTTTCCGAGGTCGCCGACAAGCTCAAGCTCCCCTATCAGGGCATCGACCAGATCAACCAGCTCGGCAAGGGGCCGGACGGCTCCGACGTGACGCTGCCGGACAAGACCGAGCTGCTTGCCGCTGTCTTCGGCACCGACGTGGGCGTCGACAACGATCCGCTCGACAGCAAGGACGGCGGTTTCGTCTGGTACGACGTAGAGGGCATAAATCCGCAACAATTGATGCCGTTCGACGAGGTCAAGGACGAGGTTGTCAAGCATTGGCGCGAAGACGCCGAGCGGAACAGATTGGCCAAATACACCGATGGTCTCGTGCAAGGCCTGCAGGACGGCAAGAGCCTCGAGGATCTTGCCAAGGAGCTGAACACCGAGGTGCTGCCGACCGAGCCCTTGAAACGGAGCGGCATGACCGTGAACGTCTTGCCGGCCGCCGTCGAGCAGGCCTTTGCATTGCCGCAAGGGGGCTACGGCTCGGCGCCCAGCGGCGTGGATCAGGCCCGCATCGTGTTCCAGGTGGACAAGATTACGCCGCCTGCTCCGCTCGAGGCGGCGACCATTGCTCAGTTGAAGGGTCGGATGAACACGTTCATGAGCGACGACATGCTCGCGGAATATTTCACGGCGTTGGAAGACCGCTACGGGGTCACCATCAATCAGGCGGCTCTCGCCAAGCTCGCGGGTGGCGAGGAGCGATGAGCCCGGCGCCAGCGGCCTCCGTCACGCCCCTGCATGGGCAAGGCGGCGTCCTCATTGAGCCTGATTTTTCCACCTTCGCGCGCCGCTACGACGAGAGCAGGCCGCAGGTCGTATGGACGCGGCTCGTCGCCGATCTGGAGACGCCGGTATCGGCGATGCTCAAGCTCGCCCATGGGCGCCCGAATAGCTTTCTCCTGGAGTTGGTCGAAGGGGGCGCCACGCGCGGGCGCTATTCCATCATCGGGTGCGAGCCTGATCTGATCTGGCGCGCGGACGGCAGCTGCGCCGAGATGAATCGCGCGCCGCAGTCCGATCCCAACGCTTTCGCCCCCTCCCCGCTACCCACGCTTGCCTCGCTCCGCGCGCTGCTTGCGGAATCGGCCGTCGAGCTTCCGGCGGAGCTGCCTCCCATGGCGGCGGGCATCTTCGGCTATATGGGCTACGGCATGGTGCGGCTCATCGAAGATCTGCCGAGCGAAAAGCCCGACGCCCTTGGGTTGCCTGACAGCATCCTGGTGCGGCCGACGCTGATCGTGATTTTCGACACGGTAAAGGACGAGATGACCGTGGTGACGCCGGTGCGTCCGGCCCCCGGCGTGACGCCCAAGGCCGCTTATGCTCGCGCCGCCGACCGGCTGAACGTGGCGGTGGAGCGGCTCGACCAGCCGTTGCCACATGCGGCCGATGTCGATACAAGCGCCGTGCATCCGGAGCTGACCGCGAGCGTTACGCCGAAGGCCTATATGGCCAAGGTCGTCCGCGCCAAGGAGTACATCGCCGCAGGCGACATCTTCCAGGTGGTGCTCAGCCAGCGCTTCGAGGCGCCCTTCGGGCTCCCGTCCTTCGCGCTCTATCGGGCGCTGCGGCGCGTCAATCCCTCGCCCTTCCTTTATTATCTGAACTTTGGCGGCTTCGCCGTGGTGGGTTCGAGCCCGGAGATCCTGGTCCGGGTGCGCGACGGCATGGTCACCATCCGCCCTATCGCCGGCACGCGCCGGCGTGGCGCCACGCCGGAAGAGGACATGGCGCTCGCAGCCGAGTTGCTCGCCGACGCCAAGGAGCGCGCCGAGCATCTGATGTTGCTCGACCTCGGCCGCAACGACGTGGGCCGCGTGGCCGAGGTGGGGAGCGTGCGCGTCACCGACTCCTTCTTTCTCGAATATTACAGCCAGGTGATGCACATCGTGTCGAACGTCGAAGGCAAGCTCGATCCGCGCTTCGACGCCATCGATGCGCTGATGGCGGGCTTTCCCGCCGGTACCGTCTCGGGAGCGCCCAAGGTGCGGGCCATGCAGATCATCGACGAACTTGAGGATGGACAGCGCGGACTCTATGCCGGCTGCGTCGGTTATTTCTCAGCCAATGGCGAGATGGATTCTTGCATCGTGCTCAGGACCTCGGTGGTGAAGGACGGCACCATGTATGTGCAGGCAGGCGCCGGCGTCGTGGCCGATTCCGTGCCGGAGCGCGAGCAGGCGGAATGCCTAGAGAAGGCAAAGGCCCTGTTCAAGGCCGCCGAGGAGGCCGTGCGCTTCTCGGCCCGCGCCAAGCGCGGACAGTGATTGGCCGGAGGCTCATGCATGTTGACGCTGAGCCTTCTGCGCCACACCAAGTCGAGCTGGAAAGGCCCAACGCAGGACGATTATGACCGGTCGCTCGCTTTGCGCGGGGAGGCGGACGCCCCACGCATGGGCAACGCCATGGCGAAGCGGGGCATCGAGCCTGAACTCGTGCTCTGCTCGTCGGCGCGTCGCACGCGCGAAACGCTGGCGCTCGTGCTGCCGGAGCTGAAGGCCGAGCCAAAGGTGATCTATGCGGAGAGCCTCTATCACGCGGCGCCTGCGTGGATCCTGCAAATGCTGCAGGGCATCGGCGCCGGCGTGAGCCAAGTCCTGCTGGTCGGTCACAATCCGGTGCTGCATGCCCTGGCCCTCGATCTCGTCGGCTCTGGCCCGAAGCACATGCGGGATCGGCTGGCGGCCAAGCTGCCCACCGGCGGGCTTGTGGTGATCACGTTTCCGGTCGGCCTATGGAAGGACATCGCGGTGAACACCGGGCAGCTCACCGTGTTCCTGACGCCGAGAGAGGTTGAGAAGACTTAGGCTTTCGGCGTCATAGCGATGAGCGTCCTCGACCTTGACGGGGCGCTGGCCGCAAGCGTAACACCACACTTATGCTGACGCTGATCGATAACTACGACAGCTTTACCTACAACCTGGTTCATTTCCTTGGGGAATTGGGCGCGGGCTGCCGCGTCTACCGCAACGACAAGGTCACGGTGGACCAGGTGCTGGCCGAGCGGCCGGCGGCGATCGTGCTCTCACCCGGCCCATGCGATCCCGACCGGGCCGGCATCTGTCTCGAACTCATTGCCCGGGCCGGGGCCGAGGTGCCGATCCTTGGCGTCTGCCTCGGTCATCAGGCCATCGGGCAAGTCTATGGCGGCCGCGTGGTCCGGGCGCCCACGCTGATGCACGGCAAGCTGTCCAAGTTGCATCACACCGGCAAGGGCGTTTTTGCCGGCATCCCGCAAGACTTCGCTGCAACTCGCTATCACTCGCTTGTCGTCGATCGCGCAACCTTGCCCTCGGTGCTCGAGATCACGGCGGAGACGAGCGACGGCGTAATCATGGGCCTCCAGCACAAGCGCTATCCCGTGCACGGCGTCCAGTTCCACCCCGAGAGCATCGCCTCGGAGCACGGCCATCAGCTGCTTGCGAACTTCCTCGATCTCGCCCGGGTCGAGCGGCGTGCGCAGGAAACCTTCCCCCGAGAAGCGGTCGGTGTCCTCTAGCCCCAGCCTGCAAGGACCCGCGCGGGTCTCTCATCTGCGCGCCGCGATCGCCAAGGTGGCGGCGGGCGCCTCCCTCACCGAAGCAGAGGCGGCCGACGCCTTCGAGCTCGTGATGTCGGGAAGCGCGACGTCCGCGCAAATCGGCGCGCTCCTCATGGCCTTGCGACTCCGTGGCGAGACCGTGGCGGAGCTTGCCGGCGCTGCCCGCGTCATGCGTGCGCGTGCACTTCGGGTGCGCGCGCCGGAAGGCGCCATCGACACCTGCGGCACGGGGGGCGATCGCTCCGGCACCCACAATATCTCCACCTGCGCCGCCTTCGTGGTGGCCGGGGCCGGCGTGCCGGTCGCCAAGCACGGCAACCGTTCTATATCCTCGCGCTCTGGCTCCGCCGACGTACTCAGCGCTCTCGGTGTCGTGATCGATGCCTCGCCTGAGACCATCACCCGCTGCATCGAGCAATGCGGGCTCGGCTTCATGTTTGCGCCCGCCCATCACGCCGCCATGCGTCATGTGGCACAGGTTAGGACCGAGCTCGGCACGCGCACCATCTTCAATCTGCTTGGTCCTCTCGCCAATCCGGCTGCCACGAGATATCAGGTGGTCGGCGTGTTCGGCCCGGAATGGGTCGAACCCATCGCCCAAGTCCTCGGCCTATTGGGCACGGAGCGCGCCTGGGTCGTGCACGGCTCGGATGGATTGGACGAACTGACCACAACAGGCATCAGTCATGTGGCGGTGCTCGATGCGGGCGAAGTCTCGACCTTTAAGATCTCGCCCAGAAACGCGGGCCTGCCCGAAGCGACGCTCGAGGATTTGACCGGAGGCGATGCGGTCGATAACGCCGCCCACATCCGCGCGGTGCTCGGCGGATTGAAGGGTCCATTTCGGGATATCGTATTGCTGAATGCATCCGCGGCGCTCCTCGTCGCGGGCAAGGCTCAATCGCTGCGCGATGGCGTCGCGCTCGCGAGCGAATCTATCGACAGTGGCAAAGCCAAGGGCGTACTTGACGCGCTGGTCGAGCTCAGCCGTGCTAGGGTCTGAGGCCATGGCGCAGGTGCTCGACGCCATCCTCGCTTACAAGCGCAAGGAGGTCGAGGCTGCCAAGGCGGCGGTGCCCGTCGCAACCTTACGCGCCAGCGCTCGCGCTGTGCCTCCCGTGCGGCCGTTCGTGGCGGCGCTCCGCGAGCGGGTGGAAGCGGGCGGCTTCGCGCTCATCGCCGAGGTGAAGAAGGCAAGTCCGTCCAAGGGGCTGATCCGGGCCGATTTCGATCCCCGCGCTTTGGCACGGGCTTACGAGGCGGGGGGCGCCACCTGTCTTTCGGTGCTCACCGACGCGCCCTCCTTCCAGGGACACCCCGAATTTCTCACGCAAGCCCGCAACGCCACCCACCTGCCCGTTTTGCGCAAGGACTTTATGTTGGACCCTTACCAGGTGCTCGAGGCGCGGGCGTGGGGTGCCGACTGCATCCTCGTCATCGTGGCCGCGGTCGATGATGCCACGGCGCAAGCATTGACGCGCGCCGCAGGCGATCTCGGGATGGATGTGCTCGCCGAAGTCCATGATGAAGCCGAGCTTGCCCGCGCTCTCGCGCTCGATACCCCCCTCATCGGCATCAACAATCGCGACCTCAAGACATTTGAAACGAGCCTGGCCACGACCATGCGGCTCGCCGCTCGCGTGCCCAAGGATCGCCTGACCATCGCCGAGAGCGGCATCGCGACCCATGCGGACCTTGCGGTGCTCGTCCCCTATGGGGTCTCCGCCTTCCTCGTGGGCGAGGGCCTTATGCGGCAGCCCGACGTGGCGGCGGCGACGCGAGCCCTGCTTACCGGCGCGAAAGCCGAGGCCGCGCAATGACGGCGCGGCGGCTCAGTCATCTCGATGCGAAGGGCCGCGCCCGCATGGTGGATGTTTCCGCCAAAGCGGTGACGGAGCGGAGCGCGGTGGCCGAAGGCTTCGTCGCCATGGCGCCCGCGACGCTGGACCTCATCCTCGAGGGCAAAGCCAAGAAAGGCGATGTGCTCGGCACCGCCCGCATTGCCGGCATCATGGCGGCCAAGCGTACCCATGATCTGATTCCGCTTTGCCATCCCTTGCCCCTGACGCAAGTGACCGTGGACTTCGAGCAGTCGCGCGATCCGGTGGGCTTGTGGGTCGAGGCGCGCGCCAAAGTGGCGGCCCCGACCGGCGTGGAGATGGAAGCACTGACGGCGGTCGCCATCGCTTGCCTCACGATCTACGATATGTGCAAGGCGGTGGATCGGGGCATGTCGTTCTCCGGCATTCGCCTCATTAAAAAAACCGGCGGCCGCTCCGGCGATTTTAAAGCCGAGCCGCTGTCCGGCGCACGCTAGGCTCATGGCGCTGCTCTCTGTCGCCGATGCCCTTGCCCGTGTGACCGAAGGGCTCGAGCCGCTCCAGGCCGAAAGCATTCCGCTCGCGGACGCGAGGGGTCACGTGCTTGCCGATGACTTGGCGGCCCGCCTCACCCAGCCGCCCTTCGATGCCTCCGCCATGGACGGCTACGCGGTGCGCGCCGGCGACGTGGCTTCCCTGCCGGCCAAGTTGAGGCTGATCGGCTTGTCCGCTGCGGGCCATGGCTTCGACGGTGCGGTCGGCAGCGGCGAGGCGGTGCGCATCTTTACCGGCGCGCCGGTGCCCAAGGGCGCCGACACCATCATCGTTCAGGAGGACGCCGAGGAGGCCGACGGCGCTGTCGTGGTGCGGGAGGCGGCGCCCGGGAAGCACATCCGCCCGCGCGGGCAGGACTTCAAGCGGGGTGACGTGTTGCTGCCCGCCGGTCGCAGGCTCGGGTCCCGGGAGCTGATGCTCGCCGCCGCCATGAACCACGCCGAGGTGCCCGTGCGACGGCGCCCCAAGGTAGCGCTACTCTCTACCGGCGATGAGGTGGTGCCGCCGGGGTCGAAGCTTGCGCCCGGCCAGATCGTCGCCTCCGTCGCCTTTGGCCTTGCCGCACTGATCGCGGCGGAAGGCGGCGAGGCCATGAGCCTCGGCATCGCCAAGGACGATGCGGAGAGTCTGGTGACGCTCGCCCGCTCGGGCAGCGCCGCCGATATCCTCGTCACCATCGGGGGCGCCTCGGTCGGCGCGCGTGATCTCGTCAGCTCTGCACTTCGCGGCGAGGGGCTAGAGCTTGATTTCTGGAAGATCGCCATGCGGCCAGGCAAGCCGCTGCTCTATGGCCGGCTTGGGGCTCAGCGGGTGCTGGGCCTTCCCGGCAATCCGGTCTCGGCGCTGATCTGCGCCCATGTGTTCCTGGTGCCGATGCTGCGCCGGATGCTCGGTCTGGCTGAACCAGCACGGCCCTCACCCGAGGCGGTGCTGGCCGAGGCGTTGGAGGCCAACGGCCCGCGCGAGCATTACATGCGAGCGGTGTCGGACTGGACGGCAGACGGGGAACGCCGGGTAAGGCCCCTGCCCTCCCAGGACTCGGCCCTCATGGCGGCCTTCGCCCGGGCCGACTGCGTCATCGTGCGTGCCGCCGATGCGCCGGCGCTCTCTTGCGGGAGCCGCGTGCGGATCATCCCGCTCGATAGTTGAGCGCGCCTGCTCCAGTTAAGGCCCCAGCAATACGAATCGCGGCAAACCGGTCCCGAACCCGCGCGATTCGCTGCATATAGCGGCATTCGCGCTTGCGGAACACAACTAGAACAGATAAACTGTTCATGATTTGTACAAGGGGCAGCGCGCGGCCCTCAACGCGCCGAAGGGACCAGATGCTGACATCGAAGCAGAAAGAGCTCCTCATGTTCATCCATGAGCGGTTGAAGGAGACGGGTGTGCCGCCCTCCTTCGACGAGATGAAGGAAGCTCTGGACCTCAAATCGAAATCTGGCATCCACCGGCTGATCACGGCGCTCGAGGAGCGCGGCTTCGTGCGGCGCCTGCCCCACCGGGCGCGTGCCATGGAGATCGTGCGGCTGCCCGAGTCCGTGCCCCAATCGTTCGCCCACGGACGCTCCCGTGGCTTCTCCCCCAGCGTGATCGAGGGAAGCTTGGGGCGCGTGCCGCAGTTGGCAGAAGGTGAGAGCCTGCCTCAGACGGTCAGCGTGCCGGTGATGGGCCGCATTGCCGCGGGCGTCCCCGTCGAGGCAATCCAGAATCGCATGGGTACCATCGAAGTGCCGCCGGAACTGCTTACCAAGGGTGAGCATTTTGCGCTCGAGGTCAAAGGCGATTCGATGATCGAGGCCGGCATCCTCGAAGGGGACACCATTGTCGTCCGGAAATGCGACGACGCAACCAATGGCGATATCGTCGTAGCGCTCGTCGACGAGGAGGAAGCGACCTTGAAGCGCCTCAGGCGCCGAGGCGATTCGATTGCGCTCGAGGCCGCCAACCCCGCTTATGAGACGCGCATCTTCGGGCCTGACCGGGTGCGGGTGCAAGGGCGGCTCGTGGGGCTGATCCGGCGGTATTGAGCCGCGCGTTATTTCTCCGGGTTGCCGGCGAAGCTTGGGTCAGAGCCCTTTCCGGTTCGTGTGGTGTCTGCGGTCAGCGCCAGCCCGCAAGCAGCAATCACTAGCCCAAGCGCGTGCCACAGCGCCTTTGCCATAGGCTTAGCCACAAGCCGCCTAGCACCATAAGCGCGAGCGCGCGGCCTGAGATGGCGGGCAGCACCGAGACCGCGCCCGGCCAGGAGGCCACCCATTGGCCGACGTCGACGAGAAGGTCGATGCCTAGCCCCATGGCTTGCAACGGCCAGGCTTCGAGACCAAAGGGCAATGCCACCAGCACGGCGAGCGCCATCGGCATGATCAGCAGGCTCATTAGAGGCAGAGCCAGGAGATTGGCGAAGACGCCGTCATAGGACGCGCGGTGGAAATGAGAGACGGCGAAGGGTGACACGGCGACGGTCGCCACCAGCGTCGACAGGGCGTCGCCGGCGACGAGCACGCGGAGCTTGTGGACCGAGACGCCAGAAGAGGCTCACGTCGGCCGTGGACGTCTCTTGCCCGCCCCCGCTCGGCATGAGCAATGCTCGGTCGTTCATGGCACCGGAGAGCGCAAGTTCCCCTGCCCTTACCCGCATCCGGCGCCTATGCTACATCACCCCGCGCATTGCACCTATCCTCCACTGCAAGAGCCAACGTCGCCATGAGCGAGACCGTCATCACGCGCTTCGCGCCGTCGCCCACGGGATACCTACATATCGGTGGCGCCCGCACCGCGCTCTTCAACTGGCTCTATGCCCGCGCCAAGGGCGGCAGGATGCTGCTGCGGATCGAGGACACGGACCAGGCGCGCTCGACCGAAGGCGCCATCCTTGCCATTTTCGACGGGCTTCGCTGGCTCGGGCTCGATTGGGACGGCGAGCCCGTCTATCAATTGGCGCGGGCGGAACGCCATCGCGCGGTCGCCGAGCAGTTGTTGGAACAGGGCAACGCCTATCGCTGCTATGCGACCCCTGAGGAGCTTGCCGCCATGCGCGAAAGGGCGCGGGCCGAACGCCGCGCTCCCGGCTATGACGGCACCTGGCGCGACCGTGACCCCTCAGATGCGCCAGCCGGCATCCATCCCGCGATCCGATTCAAGGCGCCGCGCGAAGGCGAGACGGTCATCGAGGATCGGGTGCAAGGCCGAGTCGTCTTTGCCAACAAAGACCTGGACGATTTGGTGCTGCTGCGCAGCGACGGCACGCCGACCTATATGCTGTCGGTGGTCGTGGATGACCATGACATGGGCATCACTCATGTCATCCGCGGCGACGATCACCTGACCAATGCCGGGCGCCAGACGCAGATCTACAACGCCCTTCAATGGGACACGCCCGTCTTCGCGCATGTGCCGTTGATTCATGGGCCGGATGGCGCCAAGCTCTCCAAGCGCCACGGTGCGCTTGGCGTGGAGGCCTATCGCGCCATGGGCTATCTGCCCATGGCGCTGCGCAATTATTTGGTGCGTCTCGGCTGGAGTCATGGCGATGACGAGATCATGGCGACGGAAGAGATGGTGAGGTGGTTCGACCTCGATGCCATCGGGCGGTCGCCCGCGCGCTTCGACTTTGCCAAGTTGGAAAATCTGAATGGGCACTATCTGCGCGCCACGGCTGACGCCGAGATCGTGAGCCGGCTCAAGGCGCTTGTGCCGGAGCTGCCAGATGGCGCTGAGCTTTCCGCCCGCATCGACGCGCAAGGCTGGCGCCAAGCAGAGCGCGCGATGCCAGGGCTGAAGGAGCGCGTCAAGACCCTGGTCGAACTCCTCGATAGTGCCGCTTTCCTCTTTGCCAAGCGGCCGCTCGTCATAGACGCACAGGCGGCCAAGCTGGTCGATGCCGCCGCGCGGGAAACGCTCGCGTCGTTGTTGCCGCTACTGGGGGTCGTCGAACCCTGGACGCCGGAGGCGCTTGAATCTTGCGTCCGGACCTTTGCCGAGGCGACCGGCCGTAAGCTCGGCAAGGTCGCCCAGCCGCTTCGCGCCGCTCTTACGGGCCGAACCACGTCGCCTGGCATCTTCGACGTGCTCGACGTACTCGGCCGCGAAGAGTCGCTCGCGCGCATCCGCGATCAGGCTTTGGCAACGGATTCTGCATAAGTTTTGCGCATTCTCTTGCTGCACTGCGTCACAATTGTCGCAGACTATGCGGCAGTGCAAAAAAACAGTACGCGAAGGGCAGACTTCCTGCCAAAATACGATGGTTGGCGTTCCGTCTCGCTTCCCATCGCAGGGGTCACCCCGCATGGGCCACCCGTTCACGCGTCATAGGAGGGTTCAGATGAGCGTCGCAGAGAGCTACACGCGCGGGCCCAAGGCTGATGAGGCGACGATCCGTATTGGCGGAGAGCAGCATGACTTACCGCTTCGCGAGGGCACCCTTGGTCCCGATGTGATCGACATCACCACGTTCTACCAGGACACCGGCCACTTCACCTACGACCCCGGATTCACGTCGACGGCGAGCTGCGAGTCGAAGATCACGTTCATCGACGGTGACAGGGGCGTGCTGCTTTATCGCGGCTATCCTATCGATCAGCTCGCCGAGCACGGCACCTTCCTCGAGACGTGTTACCTGCTGCTCTACGGCGAGCTGCCGACCCGGGAGCAGTTCGCGTGGTTTCGCCACAAGATCACGCAGCACACCATGGTGCACGAGCAGATGACCCGTTTCTACACGGGCTTCCGTCGTGACGCGCATCCGATGGCTGTCATGGTGGGAGTCGTGGGCGCGCTGTCGGCGTTTTATCACGACTCCATCGATATCCAGGATCCCGAGCAGCGCGAGATGGCGAGCGTGCGCATGATCGCGAAAATGCCGACCATTGCTGCCATGGCCTATAAATATTCTATCGGTCAGCCGTTTATCTATCCGCGCAACGAGCTCGACTACGCGGCCAATTTTCTGCACATGTGCTTCGCCGTCCCGTGCGAGGAATACAAGGTCAATCCCGTGCTGGCGCGTGCCATGCGACGCATCTTCATTCTGCATGCCGACCACGAGCAGAACGCCTCGACCTCGACCGTGAGGCTGGCCGGCTCTTCGGGAGCCAATCCCTTCGCCTGCATCTCGGCCGGTATCGCCTGTCTCTGGGGCCCGGCCCATGGGGGCGCGAACGAGGCGGCGCTGACGATGTTGCAGGAGATCGGCACGGTCGATCGCATTCCCGAGTACGTCAAGCGCGCCAAGGATCGGAACGACTCCTTCAGGCTGATGGGCTTCGGCCACCGGGTCTACAAGAACTATGACCCGCGGGCGCGGATCATGCAGAAGACCTGCCACGAGGTGCTCGAGGCGGTCGGCCACAAGGACGATCCGATCTTTCAGGTCGCGCTCGAGCTCGAGCGCATGGCGCTCAATGACGACTACTTCATCGAGAAGAAGCTCTACCCCAATATCGACTTCTATTCGGGGATCACGCTGAAGGCCATGGGCTTCCCGACCGACATGTTCACCGTGCTCTTCGCAATCGCCCGCACCGTGGGCTGGATCGCGCAGTGGAAGGAGATGATCGAGGACCCCTCGCAGCGCATCGGTAGGCCACGCCAGCTCTATACCGGCGCAATCGAGCGCAGTTACGTCCCAATCGAGGCGCGCTGAGGGATCAGGCCGCTGACTGGCTGCCGCCCAGCTTCGGCGTAAGCGAGCACGATCTTGGCCGCCCGTCTGCTCGGGGGCTCGCCCTCCTCCCGCACAAGCCGCTGCACGCGTGCCAGGCCTTCTATCTGTCGGTCGCGCTCAGGCCCTCCGCGCAGGAGCGGCAGCAGGGCGGCGGCAAGCTTCTCACCGCTGCAGTCGGCGTTCAGCAATTCCGGGAACACGTTTTCGCCGAGCACGAGGTTCGGCAACACCACCGACGAGGCGACCAGCAGGAATTTGAGGCTTCTCGCGAGCGCATCTGCCCTGTAGGCGACGACCATCGGCGTGCCGGCGATGGCAAGCTCGAGCGTCACCGTCCCCGATGCCGCGAGCGCGGCGCGGGCGAGCTTTAAGGCGCTGAACTTGTCGACCTTGCCGCTGACCAGATGCGGCCGCAAGGGCCAGCTGGCCAGTCCTGCCTCGATGAGATGGTGGACGCTGCCGACAGCCGGGAGGATCACGTCGAAGGTTCCAGCCTCGTGTTGCAAACGGCGTAGGGCGTCGCCAAAGGGCGCCATGAGGCGCTTAACCTCGCTTTCCCGGCTTCCCGGCAGCACCACCAGCACCGTGCGGTCGCCGGCAATGCCGAGCCGTTCACGCAGGGCCACCGGGTGGAGGTCCGTGACCCAGTCGAGCCTCTCGACCAGCGGGTGACCGACATAGCTGCACGGAGGGCCGCCCAGACGGCGATGGGCCTCGGGCTCGAAAGGCAGAATGGCGATCACGTGGTCGATGTAGCGGCGCATGCTGCGGGCGCGCCAAGGTCGCCACGCCCAGACGCTTGGCGAGACATAGTCGACGATCGGAATCTTGGGGGCGCGCCGCCGCACGCGCTTTGCTACCTGATGGGTAAATTCGGGACTGTCGAGAATGACGAGCGCATCGGGAGCAAACACGATCGCTCTCTGTACGGTCTGCTGGATGCGACGCCAGAAGCTCGGCAGGCGGGGGAGAATGTCGAGCGGGCTCATCACCGCGAGCTCCGTGAGCGGGAACAGCGAGGCGCAGCCTTGATCCGCCATGAGTTCGCCACCGACCCCGGCCAGCTCGATCGGCCGCGGCGACAGCGCCCGCAAGGCCTCAATCAGCTTGCCGCCCAACGCATCCCCGGAATGCTCGCCCGCGATCAGGAACAGCCGCAACGGCTCGGCCTGCGGGCTTGCGTTGCCCTGATCAGGCATTGGGGCCGCGGGCCCATGGCTCGCCGAAGAGGAACAGTCCTTGCTCGTTGGCGGCGGCGATAGTCGCGTCGCGCTCGGCTATCAGCACGCGGCCCGCGGCGACGGCAATGCCGGCAAGGCCCGCTTGCGCGGCTATGCGTACCGTCTCGGGGCCGATCGCAGGCAGGTCGACGCGCTCGTCTTGCCCGCTCTTCGGCGCCTTGACCAGTACACCGGCACGATCGCGGCGGCGCCGCTCACCCCAATGGCTGAGCTCGGCGCAGCGGACGAGCATGGCGTTGGTCCCCTCCGCGGCCTCGACCGCAAGCACGTGACCCTTGGCGACGACCGCAGCTTGGCCGACGTCAAGGCGTCCGAGGGCTTGAACCACCTGGAAGGCGACGTCGATGTCGGCCCTGTCCTCGGCCGAGGGCGTCTTGTTTCCGAGCTTGCCCTCTCCGGCCAGAAGCTCCGGCGCCACGTCGCCTGCGCCATGCACTCGATATCCCTTGTTCTCCAGGAAGACGACAACGCTCGACAGTACGTTGTCATCGCCACCGAGCCCCAGACTCAACAGAAACGGCAAGTTCTTGACGGCGCCGAAGTCAAACTTGACGTTGGCGAGATCGGGCCTGTCGACGCCGCCGATGATCACCAGATCGCGGCAGCCGTGCTCCTCAAGGGTTGCGAACAGCTTGCCCACTTCGCCCCATTTCACCCAGGTGTGGGAAAAGCGCGCTATGCTTGCGTCAGCCTCGCCACGGATGCCGATGATGTGCACCTCGCGACTTTGTGCGGTGGCGGCCGCAGCAACCGCGCAGGGCAGCGCGCCCCCGCCGGCAATGATTGCGAGCGGACTCGTGCCGTTGCCGTGATCGTCGCTCTCCCGGCTGCCGGGATCAATTTTGGCTCGAGGCGGAAGCATCATTGATGGGCACACAAAAAGACCGGTCGGAGCGCGTCTTGATGAAATCGACGATCTGCTGCACCAGCGGGTTGGCGGAGAACATCTTCTCCACGTCTTCCAGGCGCTCCATGAGCGTGCCCTCACTGGCGAACAGCATGCGGTAGGCTTGGCGCAGCTCGTGGATCTGCTCGCGCGAAAAGCCGTGCCGCTTGAGGCCGACGATGTTGAGGCCGGACAAGGAGGCCCGATTGCCGAGCACCATGCCGAAGGGGATGACGTCCTTCTCCACGCCCGACATGCCGCCGACGAAAGCGTGCGCTCCTACGCGCACGAATTGATGCACGGCCGAAAGGCCGCCGACGATGGCGTAGTCGCCGACGCTCACATGACCGGCGAGGGTTGCAGTGTTGACAAGGATGACGTGATCGCCGAGCTGGCAGTCATGCGCAATGTGGGCTCCCACCATGAGGAGGCAATGGGAGCCGACGCGGGTCACGAGACCGCCGCCCTCGGTGCCAGGATTGATGGTGACGTGCTCACGAATGATGGTGTGTGATCCAATCTCGAGGCGGCTCTCTTCGCCGCGATATTTCTGATCCTGCGGCGCGTGGCCAATCGAGGCAAAGGGGAACACCTGACAGCCCTCGCCGAGCCGCGTGCGTCCAGCGATCACGGCGTGGGAATGGAGGACAACCTCAGGCCCCAACTCCACATCGGGGCCGACCACCGAAAAGGGTCCGATCGCAACCCCGGGAGCCAATTTGGCACGCGGATCGACCGCAGCGGTCGCATGGATGGTGGCCATGCCGGCCTGCTTCGCTTTAGGTCTCGACGATCACGGCGCTGACTTCAGCCTCGGCGACGAGCGCGCCGTCGACAAGAGCCTGCGCCTTGAACCGCCAGACGCGTCCACGGTTGCGCATCTTCTGGACGCGATAGTGGATCGTGTCCCCGGGGATGACCGGGCGGCGGAAGCGCGCCTTGTCGATCGCCATGAAATAAACAAGGGGCGGCTCTTTGAACTCCTCCAGGTGGCTCATGCAGAGCGCGCCGGCCGTCTGTGCCATGCCTTCGATCAAGAGCACGCCCGGCATGACAGGATTGCCGGGGAAATGTCCTTGGAAATAGGGTTCGTTCGCCGTCACATTCTTGATCCCGGTGGCTGAGCGGTCGCCATCCATATCGACGATACGGTCGACGAGAAGGAACGGATAGCGATGCGGCAAGAGCTTGAGGATCGCAGCGATATCCAAGCTCCCCAGCTTCCGTTTGGTGCCGCTCTCATTCATCTCAAAACCAAGCTCCCGTCGCGTCGTACATGAAGGCGTTCAGCCCTGGCCGCCGTCACTTGCGTCGTCGTCGATCTTTACGTCCTTACGCTCGGCGAGCTGGCGCAACAGCGTCAGCTCCCTGAACCAAAGCCGCGCGGGCTTAGCGGGCGTGCCGCCCCACCTTACACCCGGCGGTACGTTCCCACGCACATTGCTGCTCCCAGCGATCTGTGCGCCGGCGCCGATCTTAACGTGGCCTACAACGCCGACCTGGCCACCGAGCGCGACGAAATCGCCAAGCTCAGAGCTCCCGGAGATACCGGTTTGGGCCACGATAATGCAATGCCTTCCAATCACAACGTTGTGCCCGATTTGAACAAGATTATCAATTTTCGTGCCTTCGCCGATGATCGTGTCACGCAAAGCTCCGCGGTCGATCGTAGTATTAGCGCCAATCTCGACATCATCTTGAATAATCACGCGGCCGATCTGGGGTACCTTCAGATGGCCGGCCTTCCCCATGGCGAAGCCGAACCCATCCTGGCCGATCGAAGCGCCCGCATGGATGGTAACCCGGTTGCCAACAAGGGTGTGGGAGAGCGTCGCATTGGGGCCGATAAAGCAACCCTGGCCGATATGCACTCGGTAGCCGATTACGCTGCCGGCCGCAATGGTCGTGCCCCGCCCGATCCGTACCTCCTTGCCGATCACGGCGCCTGGTTCCACCGACACCCCCTCCTCGAGCCGCGCGCTCGGATGAATGGAAGAGGAGCGGTCGGAGCCGCGCGCGACCGCTGCCTTCGGGGTGCCGGCGTCGGGATAGAACAGAGTGAGCACCTTGGCGAAGCTGCGATAAGGCTCGGGCGTGATCAGGCAGATCGTTCCATTTGGGGCTTGGCTCGCGAATTTTGCGGCGACGAAACAGGCTCCGGCGGCTGTATTGGCGAACAGAGGGAGGTATTTCGGATTATCGAGGAATGAGATGTCGCTCTTGCCTGCGGCATCGAGCGGCCTCACGTCGGCGATCTCTAGGTCGCCATATGTGGGACCTGGCGCGCTGGCCCCCGCAGCCTCGCTGATGGTGTGCAAAGAGAACGGGCCTGCACGCTCGAAAAAGCCTGGATGTTCCATGGAGACCTACCGACGGGCGCTGCGGACGAGCAATGGTGCCTGCGCCAAGTGGAAGCAAGGCCCTAGAAATTGGTCGAGGCGCCGAAGCGGAAAATCTGCGTCCTGTCGAAACTGGCCTTCAGCAGGGCGTCTGCGATATCGGCGCGTAGCGGTCCCAAGGGGGATTGCCAGATGATGCTAAATCCGGTCGACATACGAATTTCCGAGCTATTGAAAATAAAGCTTCCTTCCTTCCTAACCGACTGTTCGGCGAGGGGACTTGGGTCGAATAGAGACCCAGCATCTGCGAACACGGCTCCTTGCATCCCAAGATTGTCAGGCAGAAATGGGAAGGGAAAGCGGAGCTCAGCCGTGGTGGCCCAATAGAGCTGGCCTCCGAGCGAATCCCGGCGACAGTTCTTTACCCTGTCATGCGTGAGCGGATCTTCGCAGGCATCGCGTGGGCCGTATCCCGCCTGCTGGAAACCTCTGATCGTTTCGCCGCCTTTGAAGAACAGGTCCGTCATGCGAACGTCCTGGCCACCCCAACCCTCGATGGCGCCGCCCTGGACGCGGCCGACCAGCGTCAGCTTGTTGGTAACAGGATAGTAGCCGCGGGCATCCACACCTGACCTGAAGTAATCCACATCGCCGCCCACGCCGGCGAGGTCCTGGGAGAAGGAGGTAAAGATGCCGCTCGTTGGCGACGCCGGTAAGTTGCGCGTATCGTAAGCAATGGTGTAGCCGACGCTCGAGACGTTGACCGTGCCTTCGGAATCTTTCACCGCCAGCGAAGCATTCTTGGTCACGCCAAAGATTGTCTCTTGGTCAAACTTGTAGCGGAGGCCCATCTGCGTATTCTCAGCGATTGGAAAGCCGAGACGAAGATCGCCGCCCGCATCGCGCTCTTGGAATGAGGCCTGTTGTGTCAGGTCGACGGTCTTATAGAAGAGATCGAAACCGGCTGCCAGGTTGCGGTCAAGGAAATGCGGTTCGGTGAAACCGAAATCCACCTGCGCGCGCTCCAAGCTCCCGGAGAATCCGAGCCGCACATACTGGCCTTTGCCCATCAGGTTGCGCTCGGTAATGCTGATATCGCCGATCACACCCTCGCTCGTGGAATAGCCGAGGCCGAAGGATAGCTCGCCCGTCGGCTGTTCTACCACCTTAACGGTGAGGATCACCCGGTCTGATGCGCTGCCCGGATCGGTGTCGATATCCACGGTCTTGAAGAAACCAACGCTGCGCAGGCGGCGCTTTGCGGCTTCGACGAGCAAGCGATTGAAGGCGTCCCCTTCCGCCAACCGGAACTCGCGACGGATGACGTCGTCATGGGTCCGAAAATTGCCGACGATGTTGATGCGCTCGATATAGATGCGCGGGCCTTCGTCGATGACGTAAGTGATGCTGATGGTATGGGCGACCTCGTCGCGATCAATACGCGGCTCGACTCTGGCGAACGCGTAGCCCTGCTGGGACGCGGCAATAGTCAGCGCCTCGGCCGATTTCTCGATCTTCTCGATATTGTAGACGCGTCCTGGCCGGGACAAGATGTCTCCCCGCAACGCGTCGATATTGATCGACGGAAGTCCGCTCTCGACGTCGATATTGGCAAATCGATAGCGTTCGCCCTCGTCGATGGTGAAGGTGATGAAAAAGCCGCGACCGTCCCGATCAAGGTCGGCAGTCGCCGAAATGATACGCACATCTGCATAGCCATTCTTTGCATAGAACTGGCGCAGGAGTTCCTTGTCGAGGCTCAGCCGGTCAGGATCATAGATGTTGGTGGCCTTGAGGAAGCTCATGATGTTGGTCTGGGTCGTCGAGATCACGTAACGCAGCTGGGAGTCACTGAAGGCATAGTTGCCGATAAAATTGATCGAACGGACCTTGGTGCTCGGACCCTCGTTGATCTCGAACACCACGTCGATGCGGTTATTGTCGAGGTTGATGATTTTGGGATCAACCTGCGCCGCATACAGGCCCTGGCGGCGATAGAGATCGAGAATGCGCTGGACGTCGGCCTGGACCCGGGCGCGGGTATAGACAGCACGCGCCTTGAGCTGCACCTCCGAGGCCATCGAGGCATCCTCGATCTCCTTGTTGCCCTCAAACGCCACCTGGTTGACGATCGGGTTCTCCACAATGGTGATGACGACCGCTGCGCCGTCGCGCCGGATGCGGACGTCCTGGAACAGACCGGTTGCAAACAAGGCTTTCAGGGATTCGTCGATCCTGGCCGGATCGTAAGGGTCGCCGGTGGAGAAGGTGAGATAGGAACGGACCGTTTCGGGCTCCACGCGCTTGTTGCCCTCGACGCGGATGACCTTAATGGCCCCCGCGGACTGGGCCTGCGCGGATAGCTCGCCCAAGGCTGAGCTAAGGCTTAGCGAAAGCGGGACAGCACCCATCGCTAGCAGGACTGCAAGCAGTCCTCTGGCCAACCACCGCCGCACCATTATGGGCGTTGTCCCCTCACGCCGATCCCCCTCAAGACGCACTACTCAGGACCGGAAACTGGCCACTGTTTGTGGCCGATTTGAGATTCCTATCCCCAGGCAACGACAGTCCGTGCACAGGTCGTACACGCGCCTCTGCACGGCACAGTTGTCTACAAAAACTTCAAGTGAATCAGATCATTCCAGGTGGCGAAGATCATTAGCATAAGCACAAAGGCGAGGCCAATGCGGAAACCGATTTCCTGGGTAGCTTCGCTCAAGGGACGCCCCCTAATTCCCTCAATACCGTAAAACAGAAGATGACCGCCATCCAGCATCGGTATTGGGAACAGATTTAGCATGCCTATACTGACAGACACCACGGCGGCGAGATTGAGGAGAGCAATAAAGCCTGCTGTCGCGACTTGGCCGGACACTTGCGCGATGCGAATCGGGCCGCCTAATTGATCGGCCGCTTCCCGGCCCGTGACCACGTCGTAGAGGTAGCCGAGCGACCGAGAGACGACGAAGTAACACTCCTTGAGCGCCATGCCGAAGGCGGTGATGGGGTCGTGGCGTTTGAGCGTCCAATCGTCGGGCGATGCATTACGCTGGATACCCAGCAGTCCTATGCGCATGACGTTGCCGAATTGGTCGGTGATCTCCTTGCGCTCCGGTGTGGCCACAATGTCGATCGTCTTGCCGTCACGCTCGACCGCGAAGGTGAGCTTCTGAAGGGCACTTGTGCTGACGATGCGCTGCATCTCCCCAAAGCTCTCGATGGCTTGCCCATCGACGCTGAGCACCCGGTCGCCAGGCGTGAAGCCTGCTGTTTCCGCGGCGCTGCCGGGATTAACGACATCGACCTTGGGGGCGGTGATGCGTTCGCCGAAGAAGCTGAAAATTAGGGTGAAAATTACCACTGCCAACACGAAATTGGCGATCGGCCCGGCGCCCACCACGGCGGCGCGGGCGAGCACAGGTTTGCCCTGGAAGCTGCACTTGCGGTCTTCCTCCGATAGGGCGTCGAGCGCCTTGCGGCCTTGAGTGCTCGCGACATTGTCGTCGTCGATGAACTTTACATAGCCGCCAAGAGGTACCCAGGACAGCCGCCATCGGGTTCCGTAATGGTCGTTGAACCCTATGATCTCGGGGCCGAAGCCGATCGAGAAGACCTTGACGGCGACGCCGCACCAGCGCGCCACGAGGAAATGGCCGAGCTCGTGGAAGAACACCACGATGGTGAGCACGAAGAGGAAGGGCACTAGATAGGCAATGACGGTGTCGCCGAAACCGGCAGCTAGCTTAATTATTGTTTCCATGGCGGGGGTTATCCTCGACTTACGCTCTTCTTAGCGTCTCGGTCAGCGATTTGCAAACCGGACGAGCAGCGAGGCCGCACTGATCCTGGCTTCGGTGTCGATCGCGAGTACCTCCTCGACGCTGGAAGGTCTCGCCGCGGTAAGATCGGCCGCGCCCTCCAGCGTCGCCTCGACCAGGCTCGCGATCTCAAGAAATCCGATCCTCCCCGCGAAGAACGCCTCCACCGCCACCTCGTTGGCGGCATTGAGCACCGTGGGGGCGCTTCGGCCTGCGGCCAGGGCCGCTTTGGCAACGCGCAGCGCCGGAAAACGCACCTCGTCGGGCGCAGCGAAGGAAAGCGCGCCAAGCTTGGCGAGATCAAGGCGCTCGGTTGGTACGTGCATGCGCTCCGGCCAGGCGAGGCTGTAGGCGATGGGCGTGCGCATGTCGGGACAGCCCAGTTGTGCCAGCACCGAGCCGTCGCGGTAGGAGACGAGGCAATGCACGATCGACTGGGCATGGATCAGCACGTCCAGCTGATCGGATCCGAGGGAGAAAAGATGATGCGCCTCGATGAGCTCGAGCCCCTTGTTCATGAGCGTCGCCGAATTGAGGGTGACCTTCGGTCCCATGGACCAGTTCGGATGATTGAGGGCCTGCTCGGGGCGCACATGCGCCATATCGGAGCGGCTCCATGACCTGAAGGGGCCCCCCGATGCCGTGAGGCAAACTTTCTCGATAGCTTCCACCGGTGAGCCGGCCATGACCTGCAGCGCAGCCGAATGCTCCGAATCGACGGGTAGCAACGTCGTCTTGTGGCGCGCGACCTCGGCCATGAAGATCTCACCCGCCGAGACGAGGCACTCCTTGTTGGCGAGCGCCGTCGCAGTTCCCTGCCTGACCGCGGCGAGTGTCGGCTCGAGCCCAACGGTGCCGACAATCGCCGCCATCACCCAGTCCGCTGGCCGCGAAGCCGCCTCAACCAGGGCCTCCCTGCCCGCCCCCACTTGGATGCCCGTGCCCGCGAGCGCCGCGCACAGCTCGGCGTAGCAGGCCGCGTCGGCAATGACGGCAAGCTGTGCCTCGTGCTTGATGGCAAGGCTCGCAAGACGGGCGACGTTCCGGCCGCCGGTCAACGCCACCACCTCGAAGGCGGACGGGTCGCGGCCGATGAGATCGAGCGTGCTCTCGCCGATCGAGCCGGTGGCCCCGAGCACCGAGATGCGCCGCGGACGCCGCAAGCGTGCGAGAGACCTTGCGTCGAGTGATCGCAGCTGGGTAAGCACAGTCATTTCCGCTCACCACATGAGCAGCCCGCGACCGGGACTGGCCGGATCGCGCAGCGCGAAGAGGGCCGCGGCGAGTGCCGCGATCAGCAAGCCGTCAATACGATCGAGCAGGCCGCCATGGCCCGGAATGAGGTGGCTCATGTCCTTGGCTCCAAACCTCCGCTTCAATGCACTCTCGCTCAAGTCCCCGATCTGACAGGCCACCGCGATCGCCACGCTCACCAGCGCGAGCCGCAAGCCGGAGGTTCCCTTCAGAGCAAGTGCGAAAACAGAGCCGATGAGAGCTGGTGCAAGGATGCCGACGATGAGCCCGCTCCACGTCTTGTGCGGCGAGATGCTCGGAGCGAGCTTCGGGCCGCCCATGAGGGTGCCCGCGACATAAGACGCCGTGTCCGTGGTCCAAGCCACGGCAAAGAGATAAAGGAGCGCGGCCACGCCCAGGTCTGAATCGCTGCGCAGCCATACCAGCCCCCACGCCGGCAAGGCCGCACAAGCAAGGCCCGCGAGCGACCAGACAAGCTTGCCGGAAGAGAGGCTTGCGAGACTGACCAGGCCGCCGGCGCAAACGAGCGCGATAAGAGTGAAGCCTGGATGGCCGAGCGTGACCAAGATCGCCACGGCTGCGACCGCCGTGGCTTGGACGATGGCGATCCCATCAAGCCCAATGCCACGGACGAGCCTGCCCCATTCCCAAGTGACGGCCGCGCCGGCAGCTACCACGAGCAGCGCGAAGGTCCAAGGGCTCGTCACTACGGCGCCGAGCGCAATCGCGGCAAGCACCAAGGCCGAGGCGACACGCTTCACCATCTCCGATTTGCTCGGCACAATCTTGGAGCTACCGGTGACCCGTGCCGCGTCGAGGGGAGTCACGCGGTTGATCTCGCCGAAAGGCCGCCGAAGCGCCGGCTTCGCCGCTGATATTCGGCGATGGCCGCTTCTAGCGTCTCTCGCGAGAAGTCGGGCCAGTAGGTGTCGATGAACACAAACTCGGCGTAAGCGAGCTGCCAGAGCAGAAAGTTCGAAAGGCGCAGCTCTCCGCTCGTGCGGATGAGCAGATCTGGGTCGGGGAGCCCGCTCGTGTCGAGATACTCGCCGAAGCGCTCAGGCGTGACCTCCTCGGGGGCGATCCGGCCGCTTGCCACGTCCTCGGCGATGCGGCGCGCGGCTCGGGCAATCTCGTCGCGGGCGCCGTAATTGAAGGCAATGGTGAGATGAAGCGCAGAATTGTCCTTGGTGAGGAGAACCGCGTCGTCCATCAGCCGAAGCACGTCGGGCTCAAGTCCGGTGCGAGTGCCGATGACCCTGATCTTCACGCCGTTCTTATGCAGATCGGCGAGGTCGCGCCGGACGAAGCGGCGCAGCAGCCCGAACAGATCATGGATCTCTTGTTGTGGGCGCGACCAGTTCTCCGAGGAGAAGCTGAATAGGGTGAGATGGGTGATACCAAACTCGAGCGAGGCCTTGACCGTGCGCCGCACGCTTTCCACCCCTTGCCGATGACCTTCGGCGCGCGGGAGCCCCCGCTCGGCGGCCCAACGGCCATTGCCGTCCATGATGATCGCGACATGGCGGGCGGGGGGTGTCTCGGCCCCCGACCAATCAAGCTTGTCAATGGCAAGCGTCACGTTGAGGTACTCCTATGCCGCAAAGTCGGCTCCATCTGCGGCCGGACGGCTAGACCTGCATGATCTCGGCTTCCTTGCTCGCCAAGCTCTCGTCGATTTCCTTGACAATCTTATCCGTCAGTTCCTGTACCTTGGTAGCGAGTGAATGGTGGTCGTCCTTGCTCATCTCGCCGTCTTTCTCCGCTCGCTTCAAATGCTCCATGCCGTCGCGTCGCACATTGCGCACAGCCACCCGCGCCTGCTCGGCATATTTGTGCGCTACCTTGGCAAGCTCATGGCGCCGCTCCTCGTTGAGCTCGGGGATCGGCAGGCGCAAAAGCTGTCCCTCGACGACGGGGTTGAGGCCAAGGTCGGATTCCCGGATGGCTCGATCGACGGCGCCGACCTGGCTTTTGTCCCAAACCTGCACCGTGATCAGCCGCGGCTCGGGGACGTTGACGGTGGCGAGCTGATTGAGGGGCATGGAGCTGCCATAGGCGTTCACCATGATGGGGTCGAGCAGGCTCGTGCTCGCGCGCCCCGTGCGCAATCCTCCGAACTCCTGCTTCAGCACGGTTAAGGCGCCACGCATCCGCCGTTCGATCTCCTTAAGGTCGAAGCCTGCCATGTCGCCTCCCCCTCCGGCCGGTCGGCTCGTCCTTACGCTTGGGGCCGGCCACGCGGTCCGATCGCAAACGCTTGGTTTTCCTCGCTCTCAAGCCTCTTTCTCGCCACTTATGGTGGTGAAAGGGCCCTTGCCCTCCAATATCCCGGCCAAGCCGCCTTGGCGCTTGATCGAAAACACAATTATCGGAATCCGATTGTCCCGGGCAAGTGCGATCGCGGCGCCGTCCATGATGCGTAGATCCTGCTCGAGCACGTCTTTGTAGGTCAGCTCGTCGTAGCGGCGGGCGTCCTTGCTCTTCTCCGGATCGGCGCTATAGACGCCGTCGACTTGGGTCGCCTTGAGTATGGCGTCGCAACCCATCTCGGCGGCACGCAGCGCAGCCGCCGTATCGGTGGTGAAATAGGGATTGCCGGTGCCCCCGGCGAAGATCACCACGCGGCCCTTGCTCAGGTGATCGAGTGCCTTGTCACGGATGTAAGCCTCGCAAACCGTGGGCATGGGGATCGCCGAAAGCACCCTCGCCGGCTGGCCTGCGCGCTCGATTGCAGTCTGCAAGGCGAGGGCATTCATCACTGTCGCCAGCATGCCCATGTAATCGGCGCGCGCGCGGTCCATGCCGCCTTCGGTCGCCATCAAGCCGCGATAGATGTTGCCCGCTCCGACTACGATACAAATCTCCCCGCCAAGAACGACGGTCTTGGCAATGTCGCGAGCGATGGGAGCGAGCACTTCTAGATCGATGCCATAGCCCTTGGTCCCCTTAAGGGCCTCGCCCGACAGTTTGAGGAGAACCCGGCGATAGCGAAGCTCAGGGGCCGCCGTCGTCCGTGCCATCAGCCTCCCTCCCGATTGCCCATGGTCACCGCCTGCACCGGCGGTTCCGGGACGAACCTCTCAAACGCTTGACGCTGCGGCGGCGACATCCGCCGCAAAATTGCTGTCAGGACGGTCGATGCCCTCGCCCAGCGCAATGCGATGGAAGCCCGTGACCTTCACAGGTGTTCCCAGGTCCTTTTCGGCGGCAGTCACCACCTTCCCCACGGTCGTTTCGGGGTCGAAAACGAACGCCTGGGCCACAAGCACCACCTCCTCGTAGAATTTGCGCAAGCGGCCCTCGACCATCTTCTCGATCACGGCGTCGGGCTTGCCGGACTCCTTCGCCTGCTCGGTCAGCACGGCACGCTCGCGGTCGATGAGCGCCTTGTCGAGGCTCCCCACGTCGATGGCCTGTGGATTGGCCGCGGCGATATGCATGGCGATCTGGCGCCCCAAGGCCTTGAGCTGCTCGGGATCGCCAGAGGATTCCAGCGCCACGATAACGCCGATCTTGCCGAGCCCAGGTGCGGCCATGCCATGCATGTAGCTTGCGACTACGCCCTTCTTGGCGGCGAGGTGGGCCGCGCGCCTAAGCGTCATGTTCTCGCCGATCGAACCGATCATCTCTTTGAGGGTGTCGGCCACGGTCGCGGTGCCGCCGGCATATTTGGCTTTGCCGAGCGTGTCGAGGTTACCCTTCGCTTTGAGCGCGGCGTTCGCTACCGCGCTCACCATCTCTTGGAACTTTTGGTTGCGCGCGACGAAGTCGGTCTCGGAGTTGACCTCGACCAGCGCCGCCTCCTTCGCGTCGGCCGCAAGGCCGATGAGCCCTTCCGCCGCGACGCGCCCAGCCTTCTTGACCGCTTTCGCGAGGCCCTTGGTGCGGAGCCAATCGACCGCGGACTCCATGTCGCCCGCGGTCTCGTTCAGTGCCGCCTTGCAGTCCATCATGCCCGCGCCCGTCTTCTCGCGCAGGTCTTTCACCATGTTCGCTGTAATCGTCGCCATGCTCTGCCTCTGCCTGACTGCTGGCCGCTGGTCCCGCGCTACGTTCTAGCCGTTCTCCTCGACGGCAGGCTTGTCGCCTTGCGGTTCAACCTTGGGCGCTCTCGGGGGTCTTCCCCCTTGCGGCCTTGCCCTGCCGTTGCCGGGCCCCCGCGCCTCACCGCGCGCGGGTTTCCGCCGCAAGCCCTTGCGCTCGCCGCTGGGTGCGCTCGGCATCGGAGGCCTTGCGCCTTCCCCGGCCTCACCCTCATCGAGCGCGGGCTCGAAGGGGCGCTCGGCGGCGCCAAGATCGACGCCCACGGCCCCTTGGGCGCGCTCGATGCCGTCGATGGCGGCGCGCGCGATCAGGTCGCAATAGAGCGTGATGGCGCGGCCGGCGTCATCATTGCCGGGAACGGGATGACTGATCCCCTCCGGATTGGAGTTCGAATCCACCACGGCCACCACCGGCATGTTCAGCTTGCGCGCCTCGGCGATGGCAATCGCCTCCTTGTTGGTGTCGATCACGAACATGAGGTCTGGCGGGGCGCCCATGTCCTTGATGCCGCCCAGCGCCCGCTCGAGCTTGTCCTTCTCGCGGGTGAGCTGTAGGAGCTCCTTCTTGGTCAGACCCTGAGTCTCCCCGGCTAGCAGCTCCTCCAGCGATTTGAGCCGCCGGATCGAGTTCGAGATGGTGCGCCAATTGGTCAGCGTCCCGCCCAGCCAGCGGTGGTTGACGTAGTACTGCGCACAGGACCGCGCCGCGTCCGCGACGGCCTCGGAGGCCTGCCGCTTGGTGCCGACGAAGAGCACGCGGCCGCCCTTGGCCACAGTGTCGGCCACAGTAAGCAGCGCCTGGTGCAACAGCGGCACCGTCTGGGTCAGATCGATGATATGGATATTGTTGCGTGACCCGTAGAGGTAGGGCGCCATCTTCGGGTTCCAGCGATGGGTCTGATGACCAAAATGCACGCCAGCCTCAAGCAGCTGACGCATGGTAACATTAGGCAGTGCCATGGGCCTGCTTCTCCTTTTTCCGGTTCTGCCGCCGCGGGCGTGAGGACCGGTGGAAAGAGCCGGTCACCGGAGCGAGCGCTAGGCTAAGATGAGCAGCCTCGCGACGCTTGAATCCCGCGTGTGAGATGCTTGGGGTTATAGGGAGGGGGTGGCGCCTTGGCAAGGGGGGCGCGCAAGGCCTGCATTTGCTTGGCTTATAGTACGCTCACGGCGGCCACGCCTGCGACGAGCTTGACCGCGCTGCGTTGCTTTGGCGTGGCATCGATCCCCTGCGGGAGCAGGAACTCGACCTCGCGGGAGAGGTCGTCGAGGCGAAGCACGAGCCTGAGCTGGCCTTGTCCGCCATGCGTGCCCACCTGCTCGGCAAGCGGGCGCAAACCCGCCGTTCCGTCGAGATAGATCTTCATGCCGGCGTGGCACGCCTCCGCGGCGCGGTCGAGTGAGGCAAGGCTTTGCACGCGCGCCTTCACGTTTTCGCCGTCGGCCTCCGCCTCGACCTGAAGTAGAACAGCTGTCCCCGGTTCGAGCAGCTCGCGTGATGCCGCCAAGGCTTCCGAGAACACAACCGCCTCGAACTGGCCGGTGGGGTCGGAGAAAGCAACAAAGGCAAAAGCGTTGCCGCTCTTGCCCTTGCGCTCACGCCGCGTGAGCACGGTGCCTGCGACCGTGCCCACTACCCGCCGCGCCCGGGCCTTGGCTGCGAATTCAGTCCAGGTCTCCGCGCCCAACGCTTGCAGCACGTCCTGATAGTCGTCGAGCGGATGACCGGTGAGAAAAAAGCCGACGGCCTCCAGCTCGCGCCCCAAGCGGTCGGTCGGGACCCAGGGATTGGCGGGACGGAAGTCGATGGGCGGCGGCTCGCGCGAGCCGCCGGCGAAGAGGTCGTTTTGGCCGTCGGTGCTCGCCTCGAGCGAGCGAGATCCGGCGGCGATGATGCGGTCGACATTGGCGTAGGCCGTGGCCCGGTCGCACCCAAGCTCATCCAGCGCGCCCGCGGCGGCAAGGGTCTCCAACGCCCGCTTGTTGATGAGCCGCGGATTGATCCGCCGCGCGAAGTCGGAGAGATCACGGAACAGGCCGCCCGCTTGCCGCTCTGCGGAAATATGCCCGACCGCCTGGCGGCCGACATTCTTGAGGGCGGTAAGCGAGTAGCGGATGGCGCCCTCGCTCGGAATGAAGCCTGTCTCGGAGTGATTGATGGACGGGGGCTCGATGCGGATGCCTAGACGGCGGGCCTCCTGCGCGAAGCCGTTGAGCTTATCGGCATTGCCGATGTCCAGTGTCATGGATGCCGCCAGGAACTCGATGGCGTGGTTGGCCTTGAGATACGCAGTCTGGTACGCGATGAGCGCATAGGCTGCGGCGTGGGATTTGTTAAAGCCATAGCCCGCGAACTTGGCGACGAGCTCGAAGATGAATTCGGCCCGTGCCCGCTCGACGCTATTGCCCACGGCGCCCTCGACGAAACGCGAACGCTGCTTCGCCATCTCCTTCTTGATCTTCTTGCCCATGGCGCGGCGGAGCAGGTCGGCCTCACCAAGGGAGAAGCCGGACAGCGTTTGCGCGATCTGCATGACCTGCTCCTGGTAGATGATCACCCCATAGGTCTCTTCCAGGATGGGCTGGATGAGCGGATGCAGATAGTCAGGCTGCTCGCTGCCGTGCTTGCGGCTCACATAGCTGTCGATGTTGTCCATGGGCCCCGGGCGATAGAGGGCCACGATGGCGATGATGTCCTCGAAGCGGTCGGGCCGGAGCTTGCGCAACACGTCGCGCATGCCGGCACCTTCGAGTTGGAACACCCCTGAGGTGTCGCCGTGCTGCAAGAGCTCGTAGGTCCGGGGGTCGTCCAAGGGGAGCCGCGCCGGGTCGAGCTCGATGCCGCGGCGGGCAAGCAGCGCGCGCGCGGTCGCGATCACGGTCAAGGTCTTGAGCCCCAAAAAGTCGAACTTCACGAGCCCCGCGGCTTCCGCCCATTTCATGTTGAACTGGGTCGCCGGGAGCTGGGCGCGAAGGTCGCGGTAAAGCGGTACAAGCTCGATCAGCGGCCGATCGGCGATCACCACGCCCGCGGCATGCGTCGAGGCGTGGCGGTAGAGCCCTTCCAAGCGCTGGCCGATATCGAGCAGCTTGGCCACGATCGGCTCATTGTCGCGCGCTTCCTGCAGCCGCGGTTCTGCCGCGATGGCCTGCGACAGTGTGATGGGATTGGCGGGGTTGTGGGGCACGAGCTTGCACAGACGGTCGACCTGGCCGTAGGGCATTTGCAACACGCGCCCCACGTCCCGCAGCACCGCGCGGGCCTGTAGCTTGCCGAAGGTGATGATGTGGGCGACGCGGTCTGCGCCGTAGCGCTCGCGCACATAGCCGATCACCTCGTCCCGCCGGTCCTGGCAGAAGTCGATATCGAAATCGGGCATGGAGACGCGCTCGGGGTTCAGGAAGCGCTCGAACAGGAGGCCGAAGCGGATGGGATCGAGATCGGTGATGGTGAGCGCCCAAGCGACGAGGGAGCCCGCGCCCGACCCGCGCCCGGGTCCCACAGGAATGCTCTTCGCCTTCGCCCATTGGATGAAATCAGCGACGATCAGGAAGTAGCCCTGATAGTTCATGCCGGTGATGACATCGAGCTCAAAGGCGAGGCGCTCGGCATAGCTCTGCGCATCATAGCCTGGAGCTAGCCCCTCCTCAGCCAACCGCCGCGCAAGCCCTGCCTCGGACTGGCGGCGAAGCTCGGCCGCTTCCGTCTCTCCTTGCACATTGGAGGAGCGGTTGCCCGGCAGGAATTGCGGCAAGATCGGTGCCCGCTCCTTGGGCCGATAGGCGCAACGCCGCGCAATCTCAATCGTGTTGTCGAGCGCCTCGGGCAGGTCGGCGAAGAGCCGAACCATCTCCTGCCCGGTCTTGAAACAATGCTCGGGGCTCAGGCGCCGGCGTTGATCGACCGCGACATAGCTTCCTTCGGCGATGCAGATGAGCGCGTCATGGGCCTCGAAATCGTCCGGCGAGGCGAAGTAAGGCTCGTTGGTGGCGACGATGGGTAGCTCGCTCGCGTAGGCGAGATCGAGCAGCAGCGATTCGACCGCCCGCTCCTGCGGCAGTCCATGGCGCTGCAGCTCCACATAGAGTCGGTCGCCGAAGTTGGCCTGCAGTGCTTCCAAGCGCGCGCGGGCGAGATCGGGACTACCGGCGGCGAGGGCCAAGTCGATCACCCCGTCGGGGCCGCCGGTGAGGGCGATCAGGCCTTGTGCGTGCGCCGCAAGCGTGGCGATCGACGTGACCACCTCTCCCGTCTCGGCGGCGGCGAAATAGGCAGCGGTCGAGATGCGCATGAGATTGGCGTAACCGCTCTCGTCCTTGGCGAGGAGCGCGATGCGACCATCGGCGCGTTGGGCTCTCGTTTCGGCTCCCAGACCGCTCTCCCCGGCAGCGGCGAAGCTCAAGGACAGGGTGCAGCCGACGACGGGCTGGATGCCCGCCTCGGCGAGGCTGGCGGAGAATTCGAGCGCGCCAAAGAGATTGTTAGAGTCGGTGAGTGCGAGCGCAGGCATCGCGGTCTCGCGGGCGAGCGCGACCAGGCGCGGGATGGTCAGCGCCCCTTCCAAAAGCGAATAGGCGGAGTGAACGCGCAAGTGCACGAAGGGATGGACGGGCTCAGTCACGCGATTGGGCTCCGGGCTACGCAGGCGGTCGAGGCTCGACCCCAGCCTGGCGGATTCGCCGCGCCATGCAATGCGGCGGCGCTACCCGCGTAAAACATATCCAAGCAATTCTTGCATGCGACCAATCTTATGTTCCCTTTTTGTTCTGAGCGCAAGGTCGTACACGCGTAGCGTTCTCGTTGCCGCCCTGCTCATCGCGACTTCGCTGGGGCTCAGCGGGTGCGTCCATCACCAGCAGACCTATGTGGCGGAACCGTTGCCGCCGCCTCGGTTGAGCCACCCCCGCTTAAGTAAGGCGCGGGCCGCTTAAGAGCTGACGGAGGCGATCACGACCTCCTCCTCGAGGAGGACGCCGTCGCTAAGCCGCAAAACACGGTCCATGCGGGCGGCCAGGTCGAGATTGTGCGTGGCGATCACGGCTGCCACGCTCGACTGGCGGACGAGTGACAAGAGCTGCTCGAACACCCGATCCGCAGTGGGCGGATCGAGATTGCCGGTCGGCTCGTCGGCGAGCAGAACCTTGGGTCCGTTGGCGACGGCGCGGGCGATCGCGACGCGTTGTTGTTCGCCGCCGGAGAGCTGCGCCGGGCGGTGCTCCCACCTTTCGCCAAGCCCAAGCGCGTCCAACAAAAGCTTGGACCGCTCCGTAGCCTCCACCCGGCTGCGGCCGACGATGAGCTGCGGCAGCAAGACGTTCTCGAGCGCCGAGAACTCCGGCAAGAGGTGATGGAACTGGTAGATGAAACCGATCTCGAGGCGGCGCATACGTGTGCGATCGGCATCGCTCATCCGCACGCAATCAGTGCCGTCGATGAGAACCTGACCGCGGTCGGGGCGCTCAAGCAGACCAGCAATGTGTAGCAGTGTCGATTTGCCGGCGCCTGAGGGTCCAAGCAGTGCCACCGTCTCGCCCGCGAAAAACATCGCCGAGGCGCCCTTCAACACCTCGATCAGCCGCGGGCCTTGTGCATAGGCACGCACCAGCCGGTCGAGGTGAAGCACCGGCGCTTTTTCAGGGCTGTTCACCGCTCCGGCCCCTATTCGTAGCGCAAGGCTTCGACAGGATCGAGACGGGAGGCCCTCCAGGAGGGGTAGAGCGTGGCGAGGATCGACAGCACAAGCGCCATAATCACGACGGAGACTGTCTCGCCCGTATCCATTTCTGCCGGCATCTGTGACAGGTAATAGAGCTCGGGCGAGAACAGCTCGGTGTCGGTGAGCCAGCCGATGAACTCCCGCAAGTTCTCGATGTTGAGGCAAACGAGAAGTCCGAGCCCCAGGCCAGCCAGCGTGCCGACGATGCCGATCGAGGCGCCGGTGATGAAGAAGATGCGCATGACGGCCGCGCGGGTGGCGCCCATGGTGCGCAGAATGGCAATGTCGTGGCCCTTGTCCTTCACCAGCATGGTGAGGCCAGAGATGATGTTCAACGCAGCCACCAGCACGATCAATGCGAGGATGAGGAACATGACGTTGCGCTCGACCTGCAGCGCCGTAAAGAAGGTCGCGTTACGCTGGCGCCAATCGCTGATGTAAATGGTAGGCCCCCCCGCCTCGAGGATCTGCGGTCCAAGCTTGCCCACCTCGTCGGGCGAGTTGAGCACCACTTCGAGTACGGTGACATTGTCGGGCTGATTGAAATAGCGCTGCGCCTCGTTGAGCGGCATGAACAGAATGCTCGAATCATATTCCGACATGCCGATCTCGAAGATGGCTACCACCGGATAGCTCTTGACCCGGGGCGCGGTGCCAAGTGCCGTGGAGGGCCCCCGGGGAGACAAGAGCGTGACCTTGTCGCCCACCTTCACGTTCAGCTCGTTGGCGAGCCTTGACCCAAGTGCCACCCCGGCTTGCTGGTCAAAACCGTCGAGTGTGCCGAATCGGATATTGCCTCCCACGGACTTCAGCTGTTTCAGGTCGGCCTCGCGAAGGCCTCGCACCAGCGCGCCGCTCGATGTTTGCGGGGTTGAGACCATCACCTGGCCCTCGATCAGCGGCAGGGCGTACTTGACGCCGGGGACGGCGCGTACGCGGGTGGCTACCGCGTCAAATGCGGTGAAGTCGCCATCGAGGCTGTGCACCACGACATGGCCATTCAAGCCCAGCATCTTGTCGAACAGCTCCTGACGGAAGCCGTTCATCACCGCCATGACGATGATCAGCGTCGCGACGCCGAGCATGATGCCGATGAAGGAAAAGCCCGCGATCACGGAGATGAAGCCTTCCTTGCGGCGGGCGCGCAAGTAGCGGAGTGCCACCAGCCATTCGAAGGGCGCGAACGCCCGCGTGCTGCCCGATGCGCTCATGCCGCTTCCCTCCTCGTTTCGCTCGCCGAGTTGACGAGATGGTTGAAGGCGGCCTCGACGGTGAGACTTTTGCGCGAGCTGGTCGCCCGCTCCTTCAGGTCGACCTCGCCCGTTTTGATGTCCTTGGGGCCGACGATGAGCTGCCAGGGGAGCCCAATGAGATCAAAGGCCGTAAACTTGGCTCCTGCCCGTTCGTCGCGGTCGTCGTAAAGCACGCTCACGCCCGCGGTCTCGAGCCGCGCATAAAGGTCGTCGCAAGCGCGGTCGGTGTCGGCATCGCCGACCTTCAGGTTGAGCAGACCTACATCGAAAGGGGCCACTTGCTTCGGCCAGATGATGCCGGCCTCGTCGTGGGAGGCCTCGACGATGGCGCCAACCAGGCGTGAAACGCCAATGCCGTAAGAGCCCATTTGCACCGTCACCATGCTTCCGTCGGGACCCTGGACCTTGCAGCCCATGGGCTCGGAATACTTGGTACCGAAGAAGAAAATATGGCCGACCTCGATGCCGCGGGCAGTTATCCGCCTCGCCTCAGGCACCTCCTTGGCGAAGCGACCGGCGTCGTGCTTCTCGCTCGTGGCCGCATATTTGCCCGTGAAGGCGCGCACGACCGGTGCAAGGTCCCGCTCATAGTCCTGGTTGGCGCCCGGCACGGCGAGTTCCACGAGATCCTTGTCGCAATAGACCTGGCTCTCTCCCGTTTCGGCCAGAATGATGAACTCATGGCTCAGATCGCCCCCGATCGGTCCGGTCTCGGCGGCCATGGGGACCGACTTCAGACCCATGCGGGCGAAGGTGCGCAAATAGGCCACGAACATCTTGTTGTAGGACTTGCGCGCATCGCCGACCGTCAGATCGAACGAATAGGAGTCCTTCATCAGGAACTCGCGGCCGCGCATTACGCCGAAGCGCGGCCTGATCTCGTCCCGGAACTTCCATTGGATGTGGTAGAGGATGCGCGGCAGGTCCTTGTAGGACTTCACCGCGTCGCGGAAGATGTCGGTGATCAGCTCCTCATTGGTCGGCCCGTACAGCATCTCGCGCTCATGCCGGTCGCTGATGCGCAGCATCTCCTTGCCGTAGACCTCATAGCGGCCGCTCTGCCGCCAGAGCTCAGCCGGCTGGATCGTGGGCATCAGCAATTCGAGGGCCCCGGCACGATCCTGCTCCTCGCGCACGATCCGCTCGATCTTGCTCAGGACCCGAAATCCCAGCGGCAGCCAGGAATAGATGCCGGCGCTCGATTGGCGGATCAGGCCCGCCCGCAACATCAGCCGGTGGGAAGCAATCTCGGCTTCCTTCGGATCGTCGCGCAGCAAAGGCAGGAAGTAGCGGCTGAGGCGCATGCAATGCGTGCCGGTCTTTGGGGCGGCTGGGGCATAGCCGCGGTGAAGCCGTGCCTCGGCCAGAGGCTTTCAAGCCTCCCGCCGGCATGTCGCGGCTAATAGCTCACTTTATCGAGGAGAAGCAATCCTGGGGAGGGAAGCCGACAGACGCCTGAAAAGGTGCCCACCGGCGCTGCGGGCCTTTCGGAGGCGGGCGTCGATTGCGTGCCTGTTGATGTGGCCATCGTCAGAGTTGTAATCCGTCCTCAAAGATCAACCCGCCACGCAAGGAGCTTACCAAGACCGGCTCAACGTTGCCCTGAGCAGAAAAACGCGCTGCCATGTCACAATGATGGTGACAATTTGGCGCGGGGGCGCTAGTGTACCGGCACAACGTGGGAGCGTTCGGGACCGGTGTTGATCTCGGAGTCGCGCGTTGAGATTGGACCAGGTCCAAGTCTTGGGAGGAAGTAGCTCCAGGCGCGCTTAAAGTGCAGTTGCACAGGCGCTGCCGCCCTTAGCCAGAATTCTTGATTGTCACCATGACGGCGAGTTTCGTCGGCTTAGGAGCCAAGGAGTTGCGTACTAGAAGAGCAAGGTCAATCGGACCTTGCTCTTTTTTCGCCTGGGGCCCCCGCGGATACCTGTCACCTCAGCGTACGGTCTCGTAGCGCGGCAGGAACGGGATTTGATCGAGCGTGATAAGTTGGTGCACGATGATCGCGTAGAGTGCGGCGAAAACGACGGCCGCCACCGCCGTCGTCGCTAGCATTTTCCGCAGCAGTCTTGGGGCGTGGGGCGCGCTTTCCGCGGTTCCCGGTATCACGCGACCCTCCTCGGCCTGGGTGCGCACGCCAATCGGCAGCATGGCGAAGAGCACGATCCACCAGATGAGGACGTAGAGGGCCGCACCGAATGCGAACGTCATGCTTACGCCTCCTCGAGCTCGACCAAGGTGCCGCAGAAGTCCTTGGGGTGGAGAAACAGCACGGGTTTGCCGTGGGCACCAATCTTGGGCTCGCCGTTGCCCAGCACACGGGCACCCTCGGCAAGTAGGCGATCGCGCGCTTCTTTGATGTCGGGGACCTCGTAGCAGAGGTGATGGATGCCGCCGTTGGGGTTGCGCATGAGAAAGCCCGCGACGGGGGAGTTTTCGCCGAGCACGCCCAGCAGCTCGATCTTGGTGTTGGGCAGCTCGATGAACACCGTCGTTACGCCGTGCTCCGGCTGGTCCACCATGTCCGAGACCTTGGCGCCGAGGCGCCTGCGATAAATTTCCACCGCCGCCGCAAGATCCGGCACGACGATGGCCACATGGTTCAAACGTCCGATCACGGATAAGTCTCCCGCTTCGAGGCTCCGCTCGACCCCAGCCTATAGCACCGTCAGCAGCACCGAGCACACGGGCTTCTTGCCCCAGGCCTGATTGACGGCGGCGCGCACGCTGCGGCGGACCGCCTCGCTCACCATCGCCTCATCCTTGCGACGCGGCTTCGGAATGCTCTCGATGGCGCCGATCGCTGCGTCGCGGGCAATGGTCTCGAAGGCAATGCCTTGGAGATTGAACGCAGGCACGCCGCTGAGCGCTACTTCCGGGTCCGCGAGCAAAGCTCCCTTCTCCGAGAGTACCAGAGAGACCGAGACCGATCCCGCAAAGCTGAGCTTGCGGCGCTCGCGTACCTGCCCTGCATCGGCACGGGTGATGAGAGCACCGTCACGGTAAAGACGGCCTGTCGGCACCTCGTCGATGATCTTGGCCGGGCCCGGCGCGATCCGTACGAGGGTGCCGTTCCGGGCACGGATGACCTCGCTCACGCCGAGCTTCTCGGCGAGTCGCGCATGGGCTTCGAGATGCCTGCCTTCGCCATGCATGGGAATGGCGATCCTTGGCTGCACCCAACGATAGAGCTGTTCGAGCTCGCCGCGGCGCGGATGGCCCGACACATGGACGGCGGCATCCTGGTCGGTGATGACCTCGATCCCTTCATCGGCGAGCGCATTCTGGATCCTTGCCACTCCCTTCTCGTTGCCGGGAATGGTGCGGGACGAGAAGATCACGCGGTCGCCCGGCTCCAGCGCCACATTGGGATGCTCGCCCGCGGCGATGCGCGCCATGGCGGCGCGCGTCTCGCCCTGGCTCCCGGTGCAGAGCGCCACGACCTTGCGGGATGGGAGGCCCTCGAACTCGGTCTCCGCATGGAAGGAAAGGTCGGGGTCGAGATAGCCCGTCGCCTGGGCCGCCTCGATCACGCGATACATGGCGCGGCCGACGACCACGAGCTCGCGGCCCGCCGCGCGGGTGGCATTGGCGACGGAGCGCATGCGCGCGACGTTGGAGGCGAAGGTGGTCACTGCCACGCGCTTCGGGGCCTTGCGGATGAGGCGCTCGAGGGTGACCGAGACATCGGCTTCAGAGAGTGAGACGCCGTCGCGAACGGCATTGGTCGAGTTGCAAATGAGGGCCGTGATGCCTTCTTTCCCAAGCTCCCTTAGTCGGGGCTCGTCTGTGGGCGCGCTGGTCAGGGGGTTGGCGTCAAGCTTCCAGTCTCCGGTGTGGAGGACAGCACCGAGGTCGGTGCGGATCACAACGGCGGACGGCTCGGGGATCGAATGGGACATGCTGACAAGCTCGACGTCGAAGGGGCCGATCTTGCGGCGGCTTCCCATCGGCATGATCTCGAGGGGAAAGTCGCGCGCAAGCCCAGTCTCCCCGAGCTTCGACTTGAGCATGGCGGCGGTGAAGGGAGTGGCAAAGACCGGCACGCCGCCAAGCTGGGGCCATAGGTCGACGACGGCGCCGTAATGGTCCTCATGGGCATGGGTGAGCAGTAGGCCCTTGAGGCTCGGCCGTTCTGCTTCGAGGAAACCGATATCGGGCAGGATCACATCGATACCGGGCTCCGTCTCGCTGCCGAAGGTGATGCCCATGTCCACGATCAGCCATTCGCGGTCCCCGGGAGGACCGTAGCCATAGAGGTAGAGATTCATGCCGATCTCGCCCACGCCGCCCAAGGGCACGAAGATGAAGTCGGGCTTCTGGATGTCGGAACGTCGGGACATGGGTTGGATGCTGAGCCGGACCTAGCGGCTGCCGAAGAACACGTCGCCGGCAGCGACCCGGCGCTCAGCACCGTCGCTCATGAGCAGGCGCAAGGCGCCACCCGAATCGAGGCCCGCGAACAGGCCCTCGGCTTCCTCATTGTGCAGCCGCACGCGCAAGGGCCTCCCCGTCGGGCCGGCCCGGTCGAGCCAGGCACGGCGGATTACCTGGAATGAAGCCCCCTCCTCCCAGCGCCTCAGCCATGCGTGGGTCGTGGCGGCGAGCGTTTCCAAAGCGGCGGCGGGCGTGACCTCGGCGCCGTGGGCGGCAAGGCTCGTGGCGGGCTGTGCCAGCTCTTCCGGATGGTTGGCGAGATTGATGCCGGTACCGACCACCACGGTCGAGCGGTGTTCTTGCGGGCCGTTGGCGCTCTCAAGCAGCATGCCCGCAACCTTCGCTCCCCCCAGCAGGACGTCATTCGGCCATTTGAGCAATAGCTGCTCGCGCGTCTCCTCGCTGAGCAGCTTGGCGATGGTGTCGTAGGCGGCAAGACCGGCGAGCAGCGCGAGCTGGCTCGCGACGCTCATGGGGCAGGCAACGGTGATCAAGAGGCTCGCGAACAGATTGCCAGGCTCGGAGCGCCACTCGCGCCCGGCCCGCCCGCGGCCGGCGGATTGGCGGGCGGACCAGACCCAGAGCGGGCCCGGCTCACCAGCCGCGGAGCGACGACGCGCTTCGGCGTTGGTCGAATCCACGGACTCGAGCTTGAGCAGCCGGTAGCCGCCGGGCAGCTTGGGTGATGGAGAGGTAAAGGATGGCATCGAGCAGAGACTTCAGAATAGGGATTTGGCCGCCATCCCGGCAATGGCCACGAGAGGTGCGGGATAGAGGAAGAAAAGCAAAATGAACAGGCCGCTCACTCCAAGGACCGCGGCGAGCGGCCCCGGCATCGGCTCGAAACGGTCAGCGGGGGCATCGAAATACATGATCTTGACGATGCGGAGATAGTAGTAGGCCCCCACGACGCTCAACAGCACACCGGTGACCGCAAGGCCGTACAGGCCGGCATGGATAGCGGCGAGAAACACGTAGAACTTGGCGAAGAAACCCGCAAGGGGCGGAATGCCGGCAAGCGAGAACAGCAGCATGGCGAGCATGAAGGCCATCAACGGGCTTGTGCGCGACAGGCCGGCGAGCTGGTCGATGTCCTCGATCATGTGGCTCCCACGGCGCATGGCCAGGATACAGGCGAAGGTGCCAAGCGTCATGGCGAGGTAGATGGCCAGATAGATGATGACGCCCTGCACTCCCTCCGCGCTGCCTGCGGCGAGCCCGACCAGGGCGTAGCCCATATGGCCGATGGAGCTATAGGCCATCAGCCGCTTGATGTTGCGTTGACCGATGGCCGCGAACGAGCCGAGGGCCATGGAGGCGATGGCGAGGAAGGCGATGATCTGCTGCCATTCGTGGGCGACGGCGGGGAAGGCCGCGAACAGGGTGCGCACGGTAAGTGCCATGGCGGCCAGCTTGGGTGCCGCGGCGAAGAAGGCCGTGACGGGGGTCGGCGCGCCTTCATAGACGTCGGGCGTCCACATATGGAAGGGCACCGCTGAGATCTTGAAGGCAAAGCCCGCAAGCAGGAACACGAGCCCGACGATCAATCCGAGGGAGGCGTCTCCACTCGCCAGCGCCGCGGCGATGCGAGCGAATTCGGTCGAGCCGGTGAAGCCGTAGATGAGGGATGCGCCATAGAGCAGCATTCCCGAGGACAGCGCGCCCAGCACGAAATATTTGAGCCCCGCCTCGCTCGAGCGCGCAGAATCGCGGCGGAAGGCCGCGATCACATAGAGCGCGAGGCTCTGTAGCTCAAGCCCGACATACAGCGCGATGAGATCGTTGGCGGAGATCATCATCAGCATGCCGGTGGAGGCGAGCAGCACGAGCACTGGGAACTCGAATTTGATGCGGCCCATCTCGCGCCAATAGTCATAGGACATGATAAGTGCCGTCGCGGCGCCGGTGAGCGTGAGGAGCTTCATGACGCGGGCGAAAGGATCCACGATGAAGCTCGCGCCGAACAAGGTCGTGGTGCCGCTGCCGACGGCGACCAAGATCCCGGCAACCACCAGAACAAGCACCGCCAGCCCGAGCACGAGCTCGCCATGCTCCTCGCGCGTGGCGACGCCCAGCATCAGCAACGCCATGGCGCCGATGGCGAGGGTGAGTTCCGGTGCTGCGGTGGCGAGCTGCAACGATTGGAGCACGGAAGCGTCGTGTCCTATGGCACGAAAGCAAGCCGCGCCTGCTCGGCCGCGGCAAGAGCGGTGTGGTAGTTCTTGATCAGCGCTTCGACCGAGGCCGCACTCGCATCGAGAATGGGTGCGGGGTAGAAGCCGAACAGGATAGTGAGCGCCACCAGCGGCGTCATCACCACGACCTCGCGCCACGTCAGATCCTTGATCAGGCGCAGGCTCGACTTCTCCAGTTTGCCGAACATGACACGGCCATAGAGATAGAGCGCGTAGGCGGCGGAGAGAATGATGCCGGTGGTGGCGAGAAAGGTAACCCAGGTATTGATGCGGAAGGCGCCCAAGAGACTTAGGAACTCGCCGACAAAGCCGCTTGTCCCTGGCAACCCGACATTGGCCAGCGTGAACACCATGAAGCAGAAGGCATAGAGCGGCATGCGGTCAGCGAGCCCACCATAGGCGGTGATTTCGCGGGTGTGCATGCGGTCATAGATCACGCCCACGCAGAGGAAGAGCGCCGCGGAGACAATGCCGTGAGACAGCATCTGGAAGATGCCGCCCTGGAGACCCTGCATGGTGAGGGTGAACACGCCGATGGTGACGAAGCCCATATGGGCGACGGAGGAATAGGCGACGAGCTTCTTTATGTCCTCCTGCGCCAGCGCCACGAGTGAGGTGTAGATGATGGCGATCACCGACAGGGCGAAGACGAGCGGCGCGTAGGTGGCGGAGGCGAGCGGGAACATGGGGATGGAAAAGCGCAGGAACCCGTAACCGCCCATCTTCAGGAGGATGCCGGCAAGGATCACCGAACCCGCGGTCGGCGCCTCCACATGGGCGTCGGGCAGCCAGGTATGGACGGGCCACATGGGCAACTTGACGGCGAAGGACGCAAGGAAGGCAAACCACAGCCAGGTCTGCATCGAGGCCGGGAAGCCGTAGGCGAGCAGCGCCTGAATGTCGGTCGTCCCCGCCTGCCAATAGATGGCCATGATGGCGAGCAGCATGAGGAGCGAGCCTGCCAGCGTGTAGAGGAAAAACTTGAAGCTCGCATAGACGCGGCGCGGACCGCCCCAGACGCCGATGATGAAAAACATCGGAATCAAGCCGCCTTCGAAGAAGAGATAGAACAGCACGAGATCGAGGCTCGTGAACACGCCGAGCATGAGCGTCTCGAGCACGAGAAAGGCGATCATGTACTCTTTCACCCGCGCGGTGATCGCCACCCAGCTTGCCAGGATGCAGAGCGGCATGAGGAAGGCGGTGAGAAGCACGAAGGGCATGGAGATGCCGTCGACGCCCATGCGGAAGCTGATCTCTCCGAGCCACGCCCGGTGCTCGATGAATTGGAACTGCGCCGTGGTCGGATCGAACTCGCGCCAAAGCAGGAGCGACAGTCCAAAGGTGACGAGCGTGGTCCAGAGCGCGATGAAGCGGGCGTTGCGGAACGTGCTCTCGTCGCGTCCGCGCACGAGCCCGATCAGCAGCGCCCCCAACAGCGGCAGGAAGGTGATGGTGGAGAGGATCGGCCAGCCATAGCTCATCGCGGCAACCCTCCTCCGGCAAAGAGGAAATAGGTGATGATGAGCGCGACCCCGATCAGCATGACGAAGGCGTAGTGATAGATGTAGCCGGTCTGCAGCTTGACGGCCCGGTTGGTGATGTCGATAACGCGGGCGGCAACGCCGTCGGGCCCGATGCCGTCGATGATCTTGCCGTCACCGACCTTCCATAGCTTGCGCCCGAGCAAGAATGCTGGCTGCACGAAGAGCCGGTCGTAGAGCGCGTCGAAATACCAGGCGTTGAGCAGGAAGAGATACGCCCCACGGAAACGCTTGGCGAGGCCGAAGGGAACGAGTGGGTTGCGCAGATAGAAGTACCAGGCAACGCCGAAGCCAAGGGCCATCATCAGGGTCGGCGCGAGCATCACCAATATTGGCACCTCGTGCTCGGCCGCGCCGGCATGGGTGACAAGCGATCCGCGCCAGAAGCTCGCCTGGTCCGCGCCGATAAAGAGATGCATGAAGATCGCGCCGGCCAGCAGCGAGCCGAGCGCCAGGATGGCGAGGGGCACCCCCATGACCCAAGGCGCCTCGTGGGCGTGCTCCAGAACGTTCGGCTTCTCGCGGGGCTTGCCCTCGAAGGCGAGGAACATCAGGCGCCAGGAATAGAACGAGGTCAGCAGCGCGGAGAGGACGGTCAGCATGAAGGCGAAATTCCCCACGGCGGAGTGCGCGGCATATGCCGCCTCGATGATGGCATCCTTGGAGACGAAGCCCGAAGTAAGGGGGAAGCCGGTCAGCGACAAAGTGCCGATCAGCATCATCGCCCAAGTGAAGGGAAGTACCTTGCGCAAGGCCCCCATGCGGCGAAGGTCCTGCTCGTGATGCAACGTGTGGATCACCGCGCCCGCGCCCAGGAACAAGAGGGCCTTGAAGAAAGCATGAGTGAAGAGGTGGAAGATGCCGGTGCCGTAGGCGCCGACGCCCTCCGCCACGAACATGTAGCCCAGTTGGGAGCAGGTGGAATAAGCGATCACGCGCTTGATGTCAGTCTGTACCAGTCCCACGGTCGCGGCGAAGAAGGCGGTGATGGCGCCGACGACAGCGACGCCGCCGAGCGCGACGGGGGCGAGATCGAACAAGGGCGATAACCGCGCCACCATGAACACGCCGGCCGTCACCATGGTGGCGGCATGGATCAGCGCCGAGACGGGCGTTGGACCCTCCATGGCGTCGGGCAGCCAGGTATGCAGCAGAAACTGGGCCGACTTGCCCATGGCGCCCATGAACAGCAGGAGACAGATCAGCGTCAGGGCATCGACGTGGGCGCCCAAGAACTCCATCGTCTTACCGACCTGATCTGGCGCAGAGGCGAAGATCGTGTCGTATTGGACGGAGTTGAACAGGGTGAAGGTAGCGAAGATGCCGAGCGCGAAGCCGAAATCGCCGACGCGGTTGACGATGAAGGCCTTGATCGCCGCGGCGTTGGCTGCGGGGAGGTGATACCAGAAGCCGATGAGCAGGTAGCTCATCAGCCCCACGCCTTCCCAGCCGAAGAAGAGCTGCACAAGGTTGTCGGCGGTCACGAGCGCCAGCATCGCGAAGGTGAAGAGCGAGAGATAGGCGAAGAAGCGCGGGCGGTGCGGGTCCTCCTCCATGTAGCCGATGGAATAGAGATGCACGAGGCCGGACACGAGGGTGACCACCACGAGCATCACCGCAGTCAGCGTGTCGATCCTGAGCGACCAGGCGGCACGCAGATCGCCCGAGTCAATGAAGCGCAGAAGCTCGATACGCTCCTCATGGCCTTGGATGGCGATCTCATAGAAGGCGAAGCACGACAGGAGCGCCGCCACGAGCACGAGGCTTGTGGTCACCACCTCCGAAGCGCGCGCGCCCACGAGCCGACCGAAAAGGCCTGCAAAGATCGCGCCGAGCAATGGCAGGAAAACGATCGCCTGATACATGCTTGGCTGCTCAGCCCTTCAGCAGGTCGATTTCGGCGACATCGATGGTGCCGCGGTTGCGGAAATAAACGACGACGAGGGCGAGCCCTATGGCGGCTTCGGCCGCGGCGACGGTCAGCACGATGAGTGCAAAGACCTGCCCGACCAGGTCGCCATGAAAGGCCGAAAAGGCCACGAGGTTGATATTTACTGCGAGCAGCATCAACTCGACGCTCATCAGGATGACGATGACGTTCTTGCGGTTCAAGAAGATGCCGAACACGCCGAGAGTGAACAGCATGGCGGCGACCGTAAGGTAATGGGAGAGGCCCACGGTCATGAGAGCCCCCTCCCCGATTCGACCTCGACCACCTCCAACCCGGTCGCGCGCGTGCGGGCCACTTGCGCCGCAGCCGATTGGCGCCGCACAGCCTCCCGGTGGTGCAGGGTAAGTACGATGGCGCCGATCATGGCGACGAGCAGGATGAGGCCGGCCGCCTCGAACAGATAGACATATTTCGTGTAGAGGATCTGGCCGAGCGCCGCGGTGTTGCTGAGGCCGGCCGCCGGGGGTGCCTGTGGCTCACTTTCGGGCGCTGTAACCCAAGCGCCGAGGATGAAGAGAAGCTCGACGAGGAAGAGGATGCCGATGGTGGTGCCAACGGGCAGATATTTGAGGAAGCCGGCCCTCAGCTCAGCGAAGTCGACGTCCAGCATCATCACCACGAATAGGAATAGCACGAGCACGGCGCCCACATAGACCACGATCAGGATCATGGCGAGGAACTCGGCACCGAGCAGTACGAACAGGCCCGCGGCGTTGAAGAAGGCGAGGATGAGGAAGAGCACGGCATGCACCGGGTTCTTCACGGCGACGACCATGAAGCCCGCGCCCACGCAGAGCACCGCGAAGAGATAGAAGAACAGCGAGCTTACGGTCATCCGCGGCGGCTCACCGGTACGGCGCGTCGAGCGCCAAGTTCTTGGCGATCTCGCGCTCCCAGCGGTCGCCATTGGCGAGCAGCCGTTCCTTGTCGTAGTAAAGCTCCTCGCGCGTCTCGGTGGCGAATTCGAAATTCGGTCCCTCCACAATCGCGTCGACGGGACAGGCCTCCTGGCAGAAGCCGCAATAGATGCATTTCACCATGTCAATGTCGTAGCGCGTGGTGCGCCGCGTGCCGTCGTTGCGGCGCGGTCCCGCCTCGATGGTGATGGCCTGCGCCGGGCAGATAGCCTCACAGAGCTTGCAGGCGATGCAACGCTCCTCGCCGTTCGGATAGCGCCTAAGCGCATGCTCTCCCCTGAAGCGGGGGGAGAGAGGCCCCTTCTCGAAGGGGTAGTTGATGGTTGCCTTGGGGGCCACGAAATATTTGAGCGCGAGCCAAAAGGCGGACAGAAATTCCATCAGTAGCAAAGACTTAGCGGCTTGACTAAAGCGTCTCACGCTGAGTTTCCTCTCAAGCGCCGTGCTGCCAAAGCTGAAGGACGGCTGCCACGATCACGACAAAAGCGAGCGACAGGGGCAGGAACACCTTCCAGCCGAGCCGCATAAGCTGGTCGTAGCGATAACGCGGCACCATCGCCTTGACCATGGCGACCAGGAAGAACAGGAAGCAAGTCTTCAAGCCGAACCATACCACGCCCGGTATCCAGGTGAAGGGCGGCACCGGGAAAGGCGGCAGCCAGCCCCCCAGGAAAAGCACGGTGCCGAGCCCGCACATCAGCACGATGGCGATATATTCGCCGAGCATGAAAAGCATGTAGGGGGTCGACGAATATTCGACCATGAAGCCCGCCACGAGCTCGGACTCCGCTTCGAGCAGGTCGAAGGGTGGGCGGTTGGTCTCGGCCAGCGCCGAAATGAAAAACACCACGAACATCGGAAAAAGCGGCAGCCAGTACCAACCGAACAGTCCAAAGCGCCCGTCTTGGGCCTCGACGATGTCGCTCAAGTTGAGCGACCCCGCGCACAGCAGCACGGTGATAATGACAAATCCGATCGAGACCTCGTAGGACACCATCTGCGCGGCAGAACGCAGCGCGGCGAGGAAGGCATATTTTGAGTTGGAGGCCCAGCCGGCCATCATCACGCCATAGACCTGCAAGCTCGACACGGCGAAAATGTACAGAATGCCGACATTGATGTTGGCCACGGCCCAATTCTTGGCCACCGGCATCACCGCCCAGGCGGAAAGCGCGAGCCCCGCGGTGGCGAGAGGGGCCAAGAGGAAAATGCCCTTGTTGGCGCCGGCCGGGATCAGCGGCTCCTTGAACACGAATTTGAGCAGGTCGGCGAAGGATTGCAGCAATCCCCAGGGGCCCACGACGTTCGGCCCGCGCCTCAGCTGGACCGCAGCCCACACCTTGCGGTCGGCATAGAGCAGAAACGCCACGATGATGAGCAGCGTGACGAGCAGCACCAGGCTCTGCAACACGATTAGCGCGAAGGGCAGTCCGTAGCTCGACCAGAAGTCAGCCATGGGTGCCGGTCGCTCGAGCTTGCGCGCTCGCATGCAACGCACTCTGCTCGGCCATGATGGGCGAAGCGCGCGCGATGGCGTTGGTGAGATAGAAGTCGGCGATGCTTACGCCGAAGCGGTCGCGGCCGACCTTCCCGGTCTTTGCCGCCAGGCGCTCGACGGCGGTCGCATCGGCGGGAATGACGGTGTCGAGCAAGGCCAGATGCGGGCAGACAGCAAACATCTTGGCGCGAAGCTCCGCGACCGTATCGAAGGGCAGAGGCTGCCCGAGCACGCCCGAAAGCGCGCGTAAGATCGTCCAGTCCTCGCGTGCTTCCCCGGGTGGGAAGGTGGCGCGAGCGGTCATCTGCGGCCGGCCCTCGGTGTTGACGTAGGTTGCGTCCTTTTCGGTATAGGCAGCGCCAGGAAGGATAACGTCGGCCCGGTGGGCGCCGCGGTCGCCGTGACTGCCTTGATAGATGACGAAGGCGTTTCCCAGCCTTTCGACCTCGATCTCGTCGGCGCCGAGGAGATAGACGACCTCGACCTCGCCACTTGTGGCGCCATCGAGGATGGCTTCGACGTCGCGGCCGCCCTTCCCTGGCACGAGGCCGAGGTCGAGCCCCGCCACACGGGCGGCGGCGCTATGCAATACGCTGAAGCCGTTCCAGCCAGGCTTCACCGCGCCAAGAGCCAGCGCCGTCTTGGCAGCGAGCGCCAGCACGGCCGCGCCATCGGGGCGAGTAAGCGCGGCTTGGCCGATGATGAGGAGCGGGTGCTCGGCGCCCTTCACCTTCTCGAAGAAAGCATGGTCGCCCGCGGCGATCTTGGCGAGCGTCTCTGCCCCGGCGCCGAGATAGTCGTAAGGGTAAGTGAGATCGGCCTCTTCACCGATGAGCCCGATGGGCAGGCCCCCTTGCGTCTCGCGCCAGCGCTCGCGGATGCGGGCATTGAGCACGGCGGCCTCGGCCCGAGGATTGGTGCCGACGAGCAGGACGGCTTCGGCGTCTGCGATGCCGCGGATGGTGGCATTGAACAGATAGGTGGCCCGGCCTAACGCCGGATTGAGCTTAGCACCATCCTGGCGGCAGTCGATATGGGGGGAGCCAAGTTGCTCCGCCAGGAGCCTCAGAGCAAACATCTCCTCGGCGGCTGCGAGATCGCCGGCGATGACCGCGAAGCGAGTGCCGTCGAGCCCTTTCAGCTTCTCGGTAATGACGCGGAAGGCGTCGTTCCAGGTCGTGGGCTCGAGCCGTCCCTGCCGCCGCACATAGGGTTGGTCGAGCCGCTGGAGCCTCAGGCCGTCCCAGACGTGGCGCGTCTTGTCGGAAATCCACTCCTCGTTGATAGCGTCGTTCTCCCGCGGCAGGATGCGCAGGACCTCGCGGCCGCGCGCATCGACGCGGATATTGGAGCCAACAGCGTCCATGACATCGATGGTGGGGGTCTTGGTGAGCTCCCAGGGGCGGGCCACGTAGGCATAGGGTTTTGAGGTGAGTGCGCCCACTGGGCAAAGATCGACGACGTTGCCCGACAGCTCCGACAGCATGCCGCGCTCGAGATAGGTGGTGATCTCCATGTCCTCACCGCGGCCGATGGCGCCAAGCTCTTCGACGCCCGCAACCTCCGTCATGAAGCGGATGCAGCGTGTGCAATGGATGCAGCGGGTCATGTAGGTCCCGATCAAAGGGCCGAGATATTTGTCGTCGACGGCGCGCTTGTTGTCGGCAAAGCGGCCTGTGTCGAAGCCGTAGGCCATGGTCTGGTCCTGCAGGTCGCATTCGCCGCCCTGATCGCAGATGGGGCAGTCGAGCGGATGATTGATGAGCAGGAATTCGAGCACGCCCTCGCGCGCCTTCTTCACGGTCTCGGAGTTGGTGATGATGGTGGGGAGCGTGCCGTCGCGGGAGGGGCGCAAGTCGTTGACGCTCATGGCGCAGGAAGCGACCGGCTTTGGCATGCCCGCCACCTCGACCAGGCACATGCGGCAATTGCCGGCGATGGAAAGCCGCTCGTGATAGCAGAAGCGCGGGATCTCGATGCCGGCGATCTCGCAGGCCTGAATCAGCGTGATGCCGGCGGGCACTTCGATCTCGCGTTTATCGATGATCAGCTTCGGCATGGTCTTGTATGCCTTGATCCCTACTCCGCCGCCACGGGCACCGACGGCGCGAAGGGTCGCGTCGCTTGGGCATCGATGCGCGCCTCGAGCTCGTGGCGGAAATGGCGGATGAGACCCTGCACCGGCCAGGCGGCGGCGTCGCCCAGCGCACAGATGGTGTGGCCTTCGACCTGGTAGCTCACGTCGAGCAGCATGTCGATCTCGGGCTTCGCGGCCTGGCCCTTGGCGATGCGCTCCAGCACGCGCCACATCCAGCCGGTGCCTTCGCGGCAAGGGGTGCACTGGCCGCAGCTCTCGTGCTTGTAGAAATATGACAGTCGCGCAATGGCGCGAATGATGTCGGTGGACTTGTCCATGACGATCACCGCCGCCGTGCCGAGGCCTGATTTCAAGTCGCGAAGCGAGTCGAAATCCATCGGCAGGTCGTTGCACTGACTCGCGGGCAGGCAGGGAACCGACGAGCCGCCGGGGATCACGGCGAGCAGATTGTCCCAGCCGTCGCGCACGCCGCCCGCATGGCGGTCGATCAGCTCGCGCAAGGGCACGCCCATCTCCTCCTCCACATTGCAGGGCTCGTTCACGTGGCCGGAGAGGCAGAAGAGCTTGGTGCCGCTGTTGTTGGGGCGCCCGAGCGAGGCGAACCAGGTGGCGCCCCGGCGCAGGATATCGGGCACGACCGCGATCGACTCCACATTGTTGACGGTGGTCGGCGCGCCATAGAGCCCGACATTGGCAGGAAATGGCGGCTTCAGGCGCGGCATGCCCTTCTTGCCTTCGAGGCTTTCCAGCAGTGCCGTTTCCTCGCCGCAAATATAGGCCCCTGCCCCGTGATGCAGATACAGCTCGAAGTCCCAGCCGTTCTCGTTGTTCTTGCCGATCAGCTTCGCGTCATACGCCTCGTCGATGGCGGCTTGCAGCACCTCGCGCTCGCGGATGAACTCGCCGCGGATATAGATGTAGGCGACGTGCGCCCGCATGGCGAAGGAGGCCAAGAGCGCGCCCTCGATGAGGAGATGCGGGTCGTGGCGCATGATGTCCCGGTCCTTGCAGGTGCCGGGCTCGGATTTATCGGCGTTGATGACGAGATAGCTCGGGCGCCCGTCGGATTGCTTCGGCATGAACGACCATTTGAGGCCGGTGGGGAACCCGGCGCCGCCCCGTCCCCGCAGGCCTGACGCCTTCACCTCCTCGATGATTGCCTCATGGCCCCGCTCGATCATCGCTTTGGTGCCGTCCCAAGCGCCGCGGGCGCGCGCGGCCTTCAGCCGCCAATCATGGAAGCCATAGAGATTCTTGAAGATGCGGTCCTTGTCTTGAAGCATCACTTCGCCTCAACGCTGAGAAGCGTCTTCGGCCCGCTGAAGGGCTCCGAGGAGTGCCGTCCATCCTGAGGACCCGGTTTGACCTCTCGGGCATCCCGCAAATCGCCAAGGACCCGCTCGAGACTCGAAGGCGTCAAATCCTCGTAGTAATCCCTGTTGATCTGCACCATCGGCGCATTGACGCAAGCGCCCAAGCATTCGACTTCAGTCCAGGAGAAGAGCCCATCCTCCGTCACGTGGCCCGGCTCGCCGATCAGCTTGCGGCAGACGGATTTGAGCTCCTCGGCGCCGCGCAGCCAGCAGGGTGTCGTGCCACAGACCTGCACGTAGTGACGGCCGACCGGCGCGAGATTGAACATGGTGTAGAAGGTTGCGATCTCGTAGATGCGGATATAGGCGAGCCCCAGCATGTCGGCGATGTAGCGGAGCGCTGGCTCCGGGAGCCAGCCGCCGCATTGCTCTTGCGCCCGCCACAGCAGCGGGATCACGGCGGAGGCTTGCCGGCCTTCCGGGTATTTCTTGAGCTGCGCCTTTGCCCAACGCAGGTTCTCAGGCGCGAAGGCGAAGGCCTCGGGCTGCTCATTGGCTAGGCGGCGGACGCTCATCGGTCGATCTCGCCAAACACGATGTCGATCGAGCCTAAGATCGCCGACACATCGGCGAGCATATGGCCGCGACTGAGGAAATCCATGGCCTGCAAATGGGCGAAGCTCGGCGCCCTGATCTTGCAGCGATACGGACGGTTGGTGCCGTCGGAGACGAGATAGACGCCGAACTCGCCCTTGGGCGCCTCGACCGCGGCATACACCTCGCCCTTGGGCACATGGTAGCCCTCGGTGTAAAGCTTGAAGTGGTGGATGAGCGCCTCCATGGAGCTTTTCATCTCCGCGCGCCTGGGTGGCACCATCTTGTGGTTCTCGACATTGACCGGCCCAAGCTCGGTCGCGAGCTGCGCGCAACACTGCTGCATGATGCGCACCGACTGGCGCATCTCCTCCATGCGCACAAGATAGCGGTCGTAGCAGTCGCCGTGCTTGCCGACGGGGATGTCGAAATCGAGCTCGGCGTAGCACTCATAGGGTTGGGCCTTGCGCAAGTCCCAGGCGGCGCCGGAGCCGCGCACCATGACGCCGGAGAAGCCGTGGGCCCAGGCATCTTGGAGCGTGACCACGCCGATATCGACATTGCGCTGTTTGAAGATGCGATTGTCAGTGAGCAGGCTCTCGATGTCGTCGACGACCTTGAGGAACGGTTTGCAAAACGCGGCGATATCGGCGATGAGCTCCGGCGGTAGGTCCTGATGCACGCCGCCTGGACGGATAAAGGCGGCGTGCATGCGGCTGCCGCTCGCGCGCTCATAGAACACCATGAGCTTCTCGCGTTCCTCGAACCCCCAGAGCGGCGGGGTGAGCGCGCCTACATCCATGGCTTGTGTCGTCACGTTGAGGAGGTGGGAGAGCAGTCGGCCGATCTCGGAATAGAGCACGCGGATGAGCTGCGCGCGCTTCGGTACGGTAACTCCCGAGAGCTTCTCTACCGCGAGCGAATAAGCGTGCTCCTGGTTCATGGGCGCCACGTAATCGAGGCGATCGAAATAGGGCAGCGCCTGGAGATAGGTCTTGTATTCGATCAGCTTCTCTGTGCCGCGGTGGAGCAGCCCGATATGCGGATCGACGCGCTCGACCACCTCACCGTCGAGCTCGAGCACGAGTCGCAGCACACCGTGGGCGGCCGGGTGTTGGGGCCCAAAATTGATGGTAAATTTGCGGTGCTCAGCCTCGGGTGCGGCGGTCTCGGCTTCGGCCATCATGAGTCCACCCTTGCCGCGGCCTTCGCGACCTTGGCGGCGATGCCGCGGTTGAATCTGTCCCAGCTCACGATGAAGCGCTCGTGGGTCCCTGCGCCGATCTCATCCACGCCGTCATGGGCGCGAAGCTTGAAGCGCGCGCGCGGCCCCCTTACCTCCACGCACTCCGCTTCCACGGTGACGGTCATCCCACGCGGCGTGGCGGATTTGTGCGTAACGTCGATATGTGTGCCGAGACTCCCCTCGCCTGCGTCGAGATGCGGCGCAAGGAGTTGCACACAGGTCCACTCCATGAGGCCCACCATGAAGCCGGTAGCGAAGACCTCTGGCATCTCCTGCAGCTCGCGCGCCTCGGCGTAGAGATGCGGCACGGTCTTGGCTCTAGGCACCGTGTAGGCGAAACGATGGGTGAGCCCGGCCTTAAGCGAGGACTTCATAATGGTTTGTCCTTGTCGCCAGGCTTGTCGGGCGCTAGTCCGGCCTTCTCGTCGCCTGGAATCGCCGACTCCATCGCCTCCCAGGGGCTCAGGAAATCGAAGCTGCGGTATTCCTGCATCAACTTCACCGGCTCATAAACCACCCGCTTCAGCTCGTCGTCATAGCGGACCTCGACAAAGCCGGTCAGGGGAAAGTCCTTGCGCAATGGGTGACCCTGAAAGCCGTAGTCGGTGAGGATGCGGCGGAGATCGGGATGGCCGGCGAAGAGGATGCCATAGAGATCGTACGCCTCGCGCTCGAACCAATTGGCGGCGGGAAACAAGCCGGTGATGCTAGGCACCGGCGTCGCCGCGTCGGTCGTGACGCGCACGCGGATGCGCTGGTTCAGCCACGGACTCAACAGATGGTAGACGACGTCGAAGCGCTTCTCCCGTTCGGGATAGTCGGCGCCGCAAATGTCGATCAGGCAACCAAAACGGCAGCGGGAATCGTCGCGCAGGGATGCGATTACCTCGGCAAGCTTCTCGCGCTCGACCTCGACGGTGAGTTCGTTCAGCACCACCTGCCAACCGGTCAAGACCGTGCCCAAGCGGTCGGCAAGATAAACCCCAAGTTCGTTCAAGTCTGATTGCATCAAGCATCCTGGATTGATGAGGACCGGTCAGCGCTCGATCGTGCCTGTCCGCCGGATCTTCTTCTGCAAGAGAAGGACGCCATAGACCAGCGCCTCGGCGCTCGGCGGGCAGCCTGGGACGTAAATGTCCACAGGTACGATACGGTCGCAACCCCGTACCACGGAATAGGAATAGTGATAATAGCCGCCGCCATTGGCGCAGGAACCCATGGAGATGACGTAGCGGGGCTCGGGCATCTGGTCATAGACCTTGCGCAACGCCGGAGCCATTTTGTTGCATAGCGTGCCGGCCACGATCATCACGTCGGATTGTCTGGGGCTCGCCCGCGGGGCAAAGCCGAAGCGCTCGAGATCGTAGCGGGGCATGGAGGCCTGCATCATCTCGATGGCGCAACAAGCGAGCCCAAAGGTCATCCACATCAGTGAGCCGGTGCGGGCCCAGTTGATCAGGTCGTCGGCCGTGGTGAGCAGGAAACCCTTGTCGGCGAGCTCGGCGGAGAACGGCGGCTTGAGCAGGGCCTGTTCCGGCGTGATCAGGGTCCCGCTACGCCCCTTCTTGGGCCGCTCGAAGGCGGCTCCAGGGACTAATCCCATTCCAGCGCTCCTTTCCGCCATTCATAGATGAAGCCCACGGTGAGGATGGCGAGGAACACCATCATCGACCAGAAGCCGAAGGGTCCGATCTCCTTGAACGCCACGGCCCAGGGGAACAGGAAGGCGACTTCGAGGTCGAAAATGATGAACAGCAGCGACACGAGATAGAAGCGGACGTCGAAGCGCATGCGCGCGTCGTCAAAGGGATCGAAGCCGCATTCATAAGTCGAGACCTTCTCAGGGTCGGGCTTGCGGACGGCGATGAGGAAGGGAGCGAGCAAAAGGCCGGCGCTGATGATGAAGGCAAGCCCCACAAAAATGACTAGGGGCAAATAGGCTTGCAGCAGCTGGCGCATGGCTCGTGGAGCGCTCGTTCTCTCTTCTCGGAGCCCTAAAGTGGCTTAGCGCAGGCCTTCCCTGATGGCAAGCTTGCGCGGCGCCGCAGGCAACGCGACCCAGCGAAGAAAATGCTCGCCGAGATCGAGGATCGCGCCAAGAGTGGCGGGAGTGACGGGGCTCGAACCCGCGACCTTCGGCGTGACAGGCCGACGCTCTAACCAACTGAGCTACACCCCCACTTCCCGGCCGCGCGACAGCGGCCGGGGGCAATCCTCATGGCATGTACGGGCTCGGATTCGTCAAGTCAAGGCAACGCGCCCAAGCAATGTAGCAAGAGCGTGCAAGCCCGGATTGGTGGGCGGTGAGAGGCTCGAACTCCCGACATCCACGGTGTAAACGTGGCGCTCTACCAGCTGAGCTAACCGCCCCTTTGCGCGAGCGATAAGGCAAGCCGCTGCCACTGGCTACCGAAATGCAATAAAGGCGAAGCCTCACTTTTAGAAAGGCGAGGCTCCGCCTCGAAAAGCTACTGGCTCTCAAGCCTAGCTGTTGCAGGCTTCTTTGAGAGCCTTACCTGCCCGAAACTTTGGCACGTTGGAGGCCGGGATTTTCACTTCGGCGCCGGTACGAGGATTGCGGCCGATGGAAGCTTTGCGCGCAGCGACCTGGAAATTGCCAAAGCCGACAATGCGCACAGTGTCTCCGCCGCGTAAGGCTTTCTCGATATTCTTGAACGTCGCATCCACAGCCTTCTCGGCCGCATCCTTCGACAGATCAGATTCCTTCGCCACATGGGCGACCAGCTCAGCTTTGTTCACGGCTCATCATCCTTTCGATCGGCCCCGACTAGTGGGGTTGGAATGCCTCCGGGGCCGTTTGGTACGCTCCGATTCACAAACAAGTCGTGTATGACTGGCCCAAAAAACCCGGAAAATCAACAAAAATGGTCCGACTCGGGCAAGCGAGCCGGACCATGGGATTGGGGCAAATCCACGGCAACCGAAGTTGCGTGGTTACGTTAATGGGCGGTGACGCCCGCCGGGGCCTCTTTCTTCGGCGGAACGACCGACGGCGTCTCACTCTCCTCCTCCCAAGCTATCGGCTCGGGCTGGCGCTCAAAGGCGATTTTCAGCACCTCTTCCATGCGCGACACTGTGCGGATGTCGAGCGCGTTCTTCAGCTCGTCCGGTATCTCTGTGAGATCCTTAGCATTTTCGTCCGGAATGATCACCGTCTTGATGCCGGCGCGAAGCGCCGCGAGAAGCTTCTCCTTAAGGCCGCCGATGGGCAAAACGCGGCCGCGCAGGGTTATCTCGCCGGTCATGGCAACGTCGCGCTTGACTGGGATTCCGGTCATCAGCGAGACGATAGCGGTCACCATGGCAACACCGGCGGAGGGTCCGTCCTTGGGGGTGGCGCCCTCCGGCACGTGGACGTGGATATCCCTTTTTTCGAACAACGGGGGTCGAATGCCGAAATCGACCGCCCGCGAGCGCACATAAGCGTTGGCGGCCTGAATTGATTCTTTCATGACGTCGCGCAGGTTCCCGGTGACGGTCATCTTACCCTTGCCGGGCATCATCACGCCTTCCACGGTCAGAAGCTCGCCGCCGACCTCGGTCCAAGCCAACCCGGTGACCACGCCCACTTGGTCCTCGAGTTCGGCCTCGCCATAGCGGAACTTTGGCACACCCAGATAGTCCTCGAGATTCTTGAGGGTGATGCGGATCGACTTCTTCTTGGTCGTCAGCAACTCCTTCACCGACTTGCGAGAGAGCTTCGCGATCTCGCGCTCAAGATTCCGCACGCCGGCCTCACGGGTATAGCGGCGGATGATCTCCTTCAGCGCGTCGTCGTCGAGGCCCCACTCCTCGGCCTCGAGTCCGTGCGCCTTGGTCTGAGCCGGGATCAGGTGCCGGCGCGCAATCTCAATCTTCTCGATCTCGGTGTAGCCCGCGATGCGGATGATCTCCATGCGGTCCATCAGGGCCGGTGGGATGTTGAGAGTATTGGCCGTGGTCACGAACATCACGTTGGAGAGGTCGTAGTCCACCTCCAGGTAATGGTCGTTGAACGTGTGATTCTGCTCAGGGTCGAGTACCTCGAGCAGCGCCGAGGCCGGATCGCCGCGGAAGTCGGCGCCCATCTTGTCGATCTCGTCCAAGAGGAAGAGCGGGTTGATCTTCTTCGCCTTGCGCATGGACTGAATGACCTTGCCCGGCATCGAGCCGATATAGGTGCGCCGGTGGCCGCGGATCTCAGCCTCGTCCCGCACGCCGCCAAGGCTCATGCGCACGAATTCGCGTCCCGTGGCGCGCGCCATAGATTTGCCAAGCGAGGTCTTGCCCACGCCGGGAGGGCCCACCAGGCAGAGGATCGGACCCTTCAGCATATTGGTCCGGTTCTGCACGGCGAGATATTCCACGATGCGGTCCTTGACCTTCTCAAGTCCGAAATGGTCCTCGTCGAGGATCACCTGCGCCTCGTCGAGGTCGCGCTTGATCTTGCCCTTGACGCCCCACGGGATCGTCAGCAGCCAGTCGAGGTAGTTGCGCACGACGGTGGCTTCGGCCGACATGGGGCTCATCTGGCGGAGCTTCTTCAGCTCGCCCAGAGCCTTCTCGCGGGCCTCCTTGGAGAGTTTGGTCTTGTCGATCTTCTGCTCGATCTCGGCCAGGTCGTCGCGGCCTTCCTCGCTGTCGCCAAGCTCCTTCTGGATTGCCTTCATCTGCTCGTTCAGGTAGTATTCGCGCTGCGTCTTCTCCATCTGACGCTTGACGCGGCTCCTGATCTTCTTCTCCACCTGCAGCACCGAGATCTCGCTCTCCATGAGCGTGAACACGCGCTCCAACCGCTCCGAGACGGTGGTGACCTCAAGGATCTGCTGCTTCTCGGCGATCTTGATGGCGAGGTGCGAGGCGATGGTGTCGGCGAGCTTCGAATAGTCCTCGATCTGGCTCGCCGTGCCCAGCACTTCGGGCGAGATCTTCTTGTTGAGCTTCACATAGCTTTCGAATTGGGACACGACCGAGCGGGCCAACGCCTCGATCTCTTCCTCGGCGCCGACCGTCTCCTCGACGCGGGCAATCTCGGCCTCGAAATAGTTCTCGTTGTCGATGTAGCGGCTGATGGCGGCCCGCACGGTGCCCTCGACCAGCACCTTCACGGTGCCATCCGGCAGCTTCAACAGCTGCAGCACCGACGCGAGCGTGCCCATGTCGTAGATACCGTCAGTCGACGGCTCGTCGTCGCTTGCATTCTTCTGGGCCACAAGCAGGATCTGCTTGTCGGTGCGCATGACCTCCTCGAGCGCCGCGATCGATTTCTCGCGGCCGACGAACAGCGGCACGATCATGTAGGGGAACACGACGATATCGCGCAGGGGCAGGACCGGGAAGAGCTCCGGAGCGCCTTCTTGTGTCGCGTGTGGCTTGGTTTCGGTCATGTCAGTCCCGCTTTCTCACACAGGCAGTGCGCTTTGAGCGCTCCGCTGCAACTTTTTCTTACGCCTCCCCACCCGCCTCGCTCCACCGGGGAGCAAGATTATCCCGGCAACCGAGCCCGCTATCGCTCTGGCATGCTAACCGCCGGCTAGCGTAGGTGGCTACCCCGATGGTCGGCGTCAAGGTGGCTGCAAGCTTTAGGCGCAGCCTTGATTTCCCGCCAGTTTGAGCGGGATTCGTCGGGCCTAGCAAGCGGGAAAGAGCCAAGCGCACGTCACGCGCTCGACCCCAGCTCCTCTTGCCGATCAGAGTAGATGCGCAGCGGCCGCGCCTTGCCCTCGACCACCTCGGAGCTGATCACTACCTCTTCGACGCCGCGCAGGCTCGGCAGCTCGAACATGGTGTCGAGCAGGATACCCTCCATGATCGAGCGCAGGCCCCGGGCGCCGGTCTTCCGCTCAATGGCCTTCTTGGAGATCGTGCGCATGGCCTCGTCGGCAAAGGAGAGTTGCACGTCCTCCATCTCAAACAGGCGCTGATACTGCCTGACAAGCGCGTTCTTGGGCTCGGTCAGGATGCGCATCAGGGCCTCCTCGTCGAGGTCGTCCAGGGTCGCGATCACCGGCACGCGGCCGATAAATTCGGGGATCAGGCCAAATTTCAGCAAATCCTCGGGCTCGACGCCCTTGAGAATGTCGCCCGTCCGCCGGTCATCGACGGCTTCCACCTTGGCGCCGAAGCCGATCGAAGTCGAGCGGCCGCGGGCGGCGATGATCTTCTCGAGCCCGGCAAAGGCGCCGCCGCAGACGAACAGGATGTTGGTGGTGTCTACCTGCAGGAACTCCTGCTGCGGGTGCTTGCGGCCGCCTTGCGGGGGCACCGACGCGACAGTGCCTTCCATGATCTTGAGCAGCGCCTGCTGAACGCCCTCGCCCGACACGTCGCGGGTGATCGAGGGGTTGTCGGATTTGCGGCTGATCTTGTCGACCTCGTCGATATAGACAATGCCCCGCTGCGCCCGCTCGACATTGTAGTCGGCGGCCTGGAGCAGCTTCAGGATGATGTTCTCGACGTCCTCGCCCACATACCCTGCTTCCGTCAGCGTGGTGGCGTCGGCCATGGTGAAGGGCACGTCGAGGATCCGAGCCAGCGTTTGCGCAAGCAGAGTCTTCCCGCACCCGGTTGGTCCGATCAGCAGGATGTTGGACTTGGCAAGCTCAACATCGGCGTTTTTCGCGGAGTGGTTGAGCCGCTTGTAGTGATTGTGGACGGCGACGGAGAGCACGCGTTTGGCGTAGTCCTGCCCGATCACATAATCGTCGAGGACGGCACAGATCTCCATGGGTGTGGGCACGCCGTCGCGCGACTTTACGAGGCTCGATTTGTTCTCCTCGCGAATGATGTCCATGCAGAGTTCGACGCATTCATCGCAGATGAATACGGTCGGGCCCGCGATAAGCTTGCGCACCTCGTGCTGGCTCTTGCCGCAGAAAGAGCAGTACAGGGTATTCTTGGAGTCGCTTCCGCTCACCTTGCTCATTCGCTCATCCAGTTTCTAATCCGCCGCCTGAAGCGCGCGGGGGCGATTTTGCCCCTCCCAAACCCGGCTTTGCTCTTATCCAGCAAGTGAGCCCTGTCCTCCGGGAAAAACTGACCGAAGGGCGATCTCAGCATGCTATGGTGTCACTGATCAAGGATTGATTAATCTCGCCATCTTCGCGCCAAGCGCAACCTTGCGCCACCCACCCATGCAGGGTTTGTGCCCGGGGCTGGCGGCCTCGCGCGAGGCGGCTCCCAATTGCCAAATAGGCCTAACGGCCTTGGCCCAGCCTCGTTCGATTCGGCACCTGCGGCTATGACACCGGCGTGAGCTTCTCCATCTTCTCATCGAGCGGGAGGCGTTTGGTGATCACCTCATCAACGATGCCGAAAGTCCGCGCATCCTCCGCCGACAAAAAGTAGTCGCGGTCCAGCGTCCTCTCGATTGTGGCGTAGTCTTGACCGGTATGGCGCACATAGATGTCGTTCAGGCGCCGCTTCATCTTGATGATGTCCTCGGCGTGGCGCTCGATGTCGCTCGCCTGGCCCTGGAAGCCGCCCGACGGCTGGTGCAACAGGATCCGGGCGTTGGGCAGGGCGTAGCGCATGCCGGGTTGGCCGGCGGCAAGCAGGAGCGAGCCCATGGACGCGGCCTGGCCGATGCAGAGCGTGGAAATGGGCGGCCGGATGAACTGCATGGTGTCATAGATTGCCATGCCGGAGGTGACCACGCCCCCTGGTGAATTGATGTACATCGAGATCTCTTTCTTCGGATTCTCGGCCTCGAGAAAGAGAAGCTGCGCCGTGATTAGGGAGGCCACCTGGTCCTCGATCGGACCGATAACGAAGATGATACGCTCCTTGAGTAGACGGGAATAGATGTCGTAGGCCCGCTCGCCACGGTTGGTCTGCTCGACCACCATGGGGACCAGCGTGTTGAGGGTAACTTCGGTCGGATCGCGCATTGGGTTCCTAAGGGTTGGACAGAACCGGGCTCGTCCCTTCATGTGGGCGCCAGGCGAATCTTCCAGACTTCGGGATCAACTACATATGGTGTCGGGGGCCCAAACGGAAGAGGCTTGATCCTCAGTTTGGCCTCCTCGCGGGGTCAACGGTGGTCATGATCGTGATCATGGCGGTGATGGTGGTCGTGATCGTGGTCGTGACCATGGTGATGAGCGTGGCCGGTCTCGTCTTCGGCGTTGGCGTAGAGTTCTTCAGCGCTCACCGGCTTGTCGGACACCTTGGCGAGCTCGGCAATGAAGTCGATTACTTTATCCTCGAACAGCGGCGCTCGGAGCTCGGCCAGCAATCGCGGATTCTGGCGGTAATAGTCGTAGACTTTCCGCTCCTGACCCGGAAATTGACGGATGCGCTCCAGCAACGCGCGGTTCACCTCCTCGTCAGTCACCTCTATCGTGTTGCGCGTGCCCACCTCCGACAAGATCAAGCCGAGGCGGACGCGGCGCTCGGCGATGTCGCGATACTCGGCGCGCGCCTTCTCCTCGGTCGTGCCTTCATCCTCGAAGGTGCGTTTTGAGCGCTCCAAATCGTTCGTCACCTGGTGCCAGATGGCCTGGAACTCGTTGTCGACGAGGGTCGGTGGCAGCTCGAAGTCGTGTCCGGTGCTGAGGGCATCAAGCAGCGCCCGCTTGAGCTTCTGCCGCGATGCCACCGCCCGATCCTGCTCTAACCGCCAATTCACGGTCTCGCGCAGCTGGTCGAGGGACTCGAGCCCCAAGCCCTTGGCGAACTCGTCGTCGAGAGCCGGCGTGTGCGGCGCCGCCACGTCCTTGACCGTGACCTCGAACCGCGCCTGCTTGCCGGCAAGGCCCGGCTCCGGATAGGTGTCGGGAAAGGTTGCATCGACGGCGCGCTCCTCGCCCGCCTTGGCTCCGGCAAGCCCTTCCTCGAAGCCAGGAATAAAGTTGCCGCCGCCGAGCACGACTTGCGCATCCTCGGTGCTCCCGCCGCTGAAGGCCTCGCCGTCGATCTTGCCGACGAAATCGATGGTCAGCCGGTCGCCTTGCTCGGCCGGCTCCTCTTTGGGGTGGTAGTGGAGATTGGCGGCGCGGAGTTGGTCCAGGGCGGCGTCAATATCGGTGGGGCCAACGGCCGCCACCGGTCGCTCGAGCGCAAGCTTGCCGAAATCCATGATCTCGAACTTGGGGAGCACCTCGAAGGACATGGTGTAGGCGAGGTCGCCTGAGCCGGAGATTACCTTGTCGATCTCGGCTTCGTCCTCCGGCAGCGCAATGGTCGGCTGGAAGGCGGGGCGCTCCTGCCGTTCTGTGATCGCTTGCCGGCTCGTCTCGGCCACGGCCTGCTGCACCACATCGGCCATCACCGAGCGGCCATACACCTTCCGGAGATGGGCCTTCGGCACGTGGCCCGGCCGGAAGCCCTTCAGCTTCACGCGGTCCTTGAGCTCATCAAGGCGCGCCGAGAGGCGCCGCTCGAGCTCGTCCGCGCCGATGACCACCGTCAATTGGCGGCGCAAGCCCTCTTCATTCGTCTGCGTCACGTTCATTCTCGCCCTCGATTTGCCTTCTTGTGTCTCGCTTGAGCCGCGTACGACGCGACGATTGGTTGCTTGCCGCCTCATGCTTGGTGCGGGCGGAGGGAGTTGAACCCCCACGGCCGAAGCCACCAGAACCTAAATCTGGCGTGTCTACCAGTTCCACCACGCCCGCAATCAGGCATCGGAGGGAATTTGGGCCGCCCGCGCCGCCGCGTCTATATCACAGCGGATTCCTAAGCGGCTAGCCTCGGGGGTAGCTTAACGTGTGGCGCTCTCTACCTCCTCTGGCTCCTTTGGAAGCGCTGCATGCCCGATAGCGAAATAAGCCCGGCTTGCGGCAGCCGGCCGGCCTCAGTAGGTTGCCGCACGAATCGGAACCAGGAAAAAGGCGGCGTCCGTGCCCATCCGCGACGGCATCATCGAGGCGATCGGCAACACGCCGCTGATCAAGCTCAAGCGCGCCTCCGAGGAAACGGGCTGCACGATCCTCGGTAAGGCCGAGTTCATGAATCCGGGCCAGTCGGTGAAAGACCGGGCTGCCCTTTTCATCATCCGCGACGCGCTCAAATCGGGCAGCCTCAAGCCGGGCGGCACAGTCGTGGAAGGCACGGCCGGCAATACGGGCATCGGCTTAGCGCTGGTCGGCAATGCGTTGGGCTTGAAGACCGTCATCGTCATCCCCGAGACCCAGTCCGACGAGAAGAAGCAGATGCTACGGCTCGCGGGCGCCGAGCTGATCGAGGTTCCGGCGGTCCCCTACAAGGACCCCAACAACTATGTGAAGTATTCGGGCCGGCTCGCCGAGAGGCTAGCGACAACCGAGCCCAACGGCGCGGTCTGGGCCAATCAGTTCGACAATGTCGCCAACCGGCAGGGGCATATCGAGACTACAGCGCGTGAGATCTGGGACGAGACCCGAGGCAAGGTCGATGGTTTTGTTTGTGCCGTCGGCACGGGAGGGACGCTTGCGGGGGTTTCCATGGGGCTGAAGGCGGAGAACAAGGGCGTGACTATCGCGCTTGCCGATCCGATGGGAGCCGCGCTCTACAACTTTTATAAGCACGGCGTGCTCTGGTCGGAAGGCAACTCCATCACCGAGGGCATCGGCCAGGGGCGCATCACCGCCAATCTGGAAGGGGCCTTGATCGACGAGGCCTATCAGATTCCCGACGCCGAGGCATTGCCGATCCTGTTTGATCTCCTCAGCGAGGAAGGCCTCTGCCTTGGCGGCTCGAGCGGCATCAATGTCGCCGGCGCGATCAGGCTCGCGCGCGACATGGGCCCCGGTCATATCATTGTCACGGTCCTCGCCGATTACGGCACGCGCTATCAGAGTCGGCTGTTCAATCCCAAATTCCTGCGTGAGAAAGGGCTGCCGGTCCCCGATTGGCTCGCGCAAGGAGAGCCTGCCGCTCCGACCGTTTTCGTCTAAGGTTAGGATTGCTAAATGTCCGATTTCTCCAAGACCTGGCTGATCGAGACCGAGGAGCTCGAGCACGAGCTCGATGCGCCCGATCTCGTCATCATTGATGCGTCCTGGCATATGCCAAGTGACGGCCGGGACGCGCGCAAGGAATATCTCGAAGAGCACATCCCGGGCGCGCTCTTCTTCGACATCGACGAGATCGCCGATACCAAGAGTCCCCTGCCCCATATGTTGCCGCCGCCGGAGAAGTTCTCCTCGCGCATGCGCAGCATGGGGATCGGCGACGGCTCGCGCATCGTCGTTTACGACTCCAAGGGACTGTTCAGCGCCGCGCGCGTCTGGTGGACTTTCCGCGTCATGGGCGTGCAAGACGTGAGCGTGCTGAATGGCGGCTTGCCGAAATGGAAGCGCGAAGGACATCCGCTGGAAAGCGGTGAGCCGCGCATCCGTACCGCGCGGCACTTCACGGCGCGCCGCAATGCCGACCTCGTGCGCGACCTCGCCGATATGAAGGCTCTGGTGAAGGACCAATCAGCCGAGATCGTCGACGCCCGGGCGCCAGATCGCTTCGCCGGGCGCGTCGCCGAGCCAAGGCCGGGTCTGCGCTCTGGTCATATCCCTGGAGCCCACAATCTCGCTTATGCGCGGCTCACCAACAAGGACGGCACGCTCAAATCCGCGCCCGAGCTCGAGAAGCTGTTCGCGGAGGCAGGTGTCGATTTGAGCAAGCCGGTGGTGACGAGTTGCGGCTCCGGCATCACTGCGAGCGTTCTTGCCTTGGCGCTTGCCGTGATTGGCAACCGGCGCACCTCGGTCTACGACGGCGCCTGGGCCGAGTGGGGCGCTGACAAGACGCTTCCCATCGAGACCGGCTAGATCTCATGCGCACCTCTCGGCTCCCCGGATGAGCAAGCGGACCCGCAAGCAGAGACAGGACACGCGGCTCGCTCATGCGGGCCGTGAGCCGGGCCGCTATCATGGCTTCGTCAATCCGCCCATCTACCGGGGCTCGACGGTGCTGTTTCCTTCCGTCGCGGCGCTGGAAGCCAACGATCAGGACTACACCTATGGGCGCCTTGGCACGCCTACGGTCAGCGCGCTGGAGGAGGCCTTGGCCGAGCTTGAAGGCGGCTATCGCACGCTGCTCACGCCTTCCGGCCTCTCGGCCATCGCGGCCACGCTGCTCGCGCTCGTTGCTGCCGGCGACCATGTGCTCATCACCGACAGCGCCTACCGCCCGACCCGCCGCTTCTGCGACCACGTGTTGAAGCGGCTCGGCGTTGAAACCACCTATTACGACCCGCTGCTGGGCGCGGGTATCAAGGCTCTCGTCAAGAAGACCACGCGGGTCGTGTTCACCGAGTTCCCCGGCTCACAGAGCTTCGAGGTGCAGGATATTCCGGGGATCGCCGAGGCCGCCCATGCAGCGGGCGCCTGCGTGGTCATGGACAATACCTGGGCGACGCCGCTTTACCTCAAGCCCTTCGCCCATGGGGTGGACGTGTCGATCCAGGCCGCCACCAAATATATCGTCGGCCATGCCGACGCCATGCTGGGCGCCATCACCACCACCGAAGCGGCTTGGCCCACCATCGCGCGCGCCCATGAAGACCTCGGCCTCTGCCCCGGCCCCGAGGACGTCTATCTCGGCTTGCGGGGTTTGCGCAGCTTGGGCGTGCGGCTTGCACGTCATCAAGCCTCGGGGATCGAGATCGCGTGCTGGCTTGCCGGCCGGCCGGAGGTCGCCCGCGTGCTCCACCCTGCCCTTGCCTCCGATCCGGGCCACGCGCTGTGGAAGCGCGACTTCACCGGCGCCTCGGGTTTGTTTGCCGTGGTGCTGAAGCCGGTCGCCGCGGAGGCGGTCGCGGCCATGCTCGACGGGCTCGAGCTGTTCGGCATGGGCTATAGCTGGGGTGGGTTCGAGAGCTTGATCCTCCCTTTCGATCCGAGCGAGTACCGGACCGCGACCAAATGGCAGAGCGAAGGACCGGCGCTGCGGCTCCACATCGGCCTTGAGGATGTTGATGATCTGAGAGCCGATCTCGAAGCCGGCTTTGGCCGGCTCGCCGGGCGTGTTTAATTTGAGGACGCAGCCATGGATCTGAAGCTCAAAGGTAAGCGGGCGCTGGTCACCGGCTCGACGCAAGGCATCGGTTTCGCCATTGCTTTAGGTTTGGCGCGGGAAGGCGCCGAGGTTGTCGTCAACGGGCGCACCGACGCCAAGGTCGGCGAAGCGATCAAACGCATCGCGGGCGAGACGAGCGTGCCTGTAACGGGCATTGCCGCCGACGTGGGTAACGTCGCGGAGGTGGGGGGCCTCATCAAGCAGCTCGGGCTGGTCGACATCCTGATCAACAATACCGGCATCTACGAGCCGAAGCCGTTCCTAGACATCCCCGATACCGACTGGCTCCGCTTCTTCGAGGCCAATGTGATGAGCGGCGTGCGCCTCTCCCGCGCGTTTCTTCCCCACATGCTGAAGCAGAATTGGGGCCGCATCATCTTCATTTCATCGGAGTCAGGGCTGAACATCCCAGCGGAGATGGTGCATTACGGTATGACCAAGACGGCGCAGCTCGCCATCTCCCGCGGGATCGCCGAGAGCATCCCCGGGACCGGCGTCACGGTGAATGCGGTCCTGCCGGGGCCGACGCGGACCGAGGGCGTGGTCCGGTTCCTCGACCGGATGGCCAAGGATCGCAGCCTGAGCGTCAAGGAGATGGAGGCCGAGGTGATCAAGACGCACCGGCCTTCCTCGTTGATCAAGCGCATGGCCGAGCCAGAGGAGGTGGCCAACCTTGTCGTTTATCTCTGCGGCGAAGGCGCCTCCGCCACCACCGGCGCGGCGCTCCGCGTCGACGGCGGCGTGGTACGGAGCATCGCATGACGTGCCGCCACGCGCCCGAAGGCTTGCATTAGGACGACGCGTGAGAGAAGCAGCCCTTGATGATTGATCGCCGCTCATTGATGCAAGTTATCGGGCTGGCGCCGCTGCTGAGCTCCGTCCCGCATTTGGCTTGGGCTGCCGGTGCAGTAGATGATGAGAAGGCGGATTACACGATCCGCATCGCGACCGGCCCCGTAGAGATCGCGCCCGACCATATCGTCTCAACCACGCTCTATAACGGCCAATTTCCAGGGCCGCTCATCCGCTTCAAGGAAGGAGAGCGCACGGTCGTCGACATCTACAACAACACCGACGTGCCCGAACTCGTGCATTGGCATGGGCAGATGATCCCGAGCGACGTCGATGGCGCGGCGGAGGAAGGCACGCCCTTCGTGCCGGCTCGCGGCATGCACCGGGTCGCCTTCGTGCCGAAGCCTGCGGGCTTCCGCTTCTACCATACCCATGTGGTGGCTGGCGGCGACCTCAACCGCGGCACCTATACGGGTCAATCGGGGCCCGTCTATATCGAGCCCAAGCACGAGCCGGGTGCCTACGATCAAGAGGTCTTCCTGGTGTTGAAGGAATTCGAGCCGTCTTTCAGCCGCGGCGGCGACATGGACATGGACATGCTCGCGCCCGGCGGGCCCCTCAGGCCGTTGGAGGTGCTCGGCGCCAAGGCCGACGAGGAGACCAAGGGCACGTCCAAGGGCTACGAGGTTGGCTACGAGCTGTTCAGCATCAACGGCAACATGCTCGGGGCCGGCGATCCGATCCGCGTCAGAGAGGACGAGCGCGTGCTGTTGCATGTGCTCAATGCCAGCGCCACCGAGACCCGCAGCCTGGCGCTGCCGGGGCATGTGTTTCGCGTGGTGGCGCTCGACGGCAATCCGGTGCCTATGCCCGTCGATGTGCCCGTGCTATGGCTCGGCACCGCCGAGCGCGTCTCGGCGATCGTGGAAATGAATCATCCCGGCGTTTTCGTGCTGGGCGATCTTTCCGACGATGATCGCGGCCGCGGCATGGGCGTCGTTGTCGAATATTCGGGACGCAAGGGCAAGCCGCTCTGGGTCAAGCCCAAGCCCTTTCGCTGGGACTACACGCGGTTTGGAAGGACCGAGCCGGCGGCTGCGCCTGAGGAGACCTTCGAGATAACGATCGTCAAGCACAACGCGGCCGCCAACGGCTTCAACTTGTGGACGCTGAACGGTGAGGCCTTCTCCATGGAGATCATGCGGCCACTGTACAAGGTGCAGGAAGGGCGGCGTTATCGGCTCAAGTTCCGTAACGCGAGCGACGACATCCACCCGCTGCATCTACATCGGCACAGCTTCGAGCTGACGCGGCTTGGCGGCAAGGCGACGGCGGGCGTGATCAAGGACGTGGTGATGCTGGGCGGCTTCCAGGAGCTCGAATTCGATTTCGTCGCCGACAATCCAGGCCGCACTCTGTTGCACTGTCATCAGCAGCTGCATATGGATTTCGGCTTTATGGCCCTATTCGACTACGTGTAATCCCGAGCGAGCATTGTGCCCTGCCGCAGTTACCGGGACGAGAAAACCCATGGCTGCCTCGGGACGAACGCGCGCCTTCGCCTGGCTTACGCGCAATACTGTCCTGCTTGCTCTGGCGAGCCTGTTCGGCGACGTCTCGACGGAAATGCTCTATCCGGTGTTGCCGGCCTTCCTCACGCAAACACTCGGGGCAAGCGGAAGTGCGCTGGGGCTGGTCGAGGGCATCGCCCAGGCCGCGCAGAATATCGTGCAGGGCTTTTCCGGGTGGCTGTCCGACCGGCTGCAACGGCGGAAGCCGGTGGCGCTTGTCGGCTACCTCCTTGCCGCGGTCGCCAAACCGCTGATCGGCCTTGCCTCGAGCTGGCAAGGGGTCTTGGGCGCGCGGTTGCTGGACCGGCTCGGCGCCGGTACGCGCTCTGCGCCCCGGGATACGCTGATCGCATCCTCCGTCGCCGACGAGCACCGGGGCAAGGCCTTCGGGCTCGAAGGCATCGGCGACAATCTCGGCGCCTTTCTTGGGCCGCTGCTTGCGGTCTTTCTGCTTGGCTATCTTGGCGTGGAGATGCGGCTCATCTTCTTGCTGGCGATCGTTCCAGGGCTAATTGCCTTTTTTATGGTCGCGCTGGTGCGCGAGCCACCGGCAGAGACGGCGACCCCAACCAAGACCGAGATCACTCTCAGGTACTTGCCCAAGGCCTATTGGAAATATTTGCTGGTCATCGCTTTGTTCGGCCTCGGCAATTCCAGCACGTCGTTTCTCATCCTGCAGACCCAGGCGGTCGGCGTTTCCCTCGACAAGACCATCCTCATCTATGCGGCGTTTAACTTTGTCGCCGCCGTGGTCTCCTACCCGGCGGGGTCACTGTCCGATATGCTTGGGCGGAGGATGATCCTGCTCGTGGCGTTCATGATCTTCTTCTTGACCTATCTCGGCTTTGCGCTGACGGAGAACATCCTCGTCATCGCGTTGCTCTTCATTCTGTATGGGGCGTTTCAGGGAATCTTCCGCTCGGTCGGCAAGGCGCTCGCCACGGACCTCGTACCGGAGCGGCTCCGCGCCAGCGGTATCGGCTGCTACTCCGCGACGATCGGGTTGCTGGGGTTAGTGGCAAGCGTCGTGGCGGGACAGCTTTGGGATCATGTCGGCCATGCCGCCGTGTTCCTGTACGGCGCGGTGTTTGCCGTGGTGGGCGGTATCGCCTTGCTCGTCATGCTACCGGCGGACGCCAAGGTCGCGTGACCGGCAACCGATCTTCCGTACCAGAAACAGAATCAGCCCGTCCCGGCGGACCCCGTCGCCGAGACAGGCTGAAGGAACAGCGCAGGAGAGACCCTATTCGGCGGCGGCCAGCTTCGGCCTTTCCATCGGGAGAGGCGCGGCATCCTTGATCGCCGGTTTTTGGTCTGACTTCGGGTGAATCGAGAAGACCCCGCCGGCGAGCACGGCGCCCTTCTCGACCTGCACATCACCGCAGCTCAATGCTGCCCTCGATGCGGCCGTCGAGCGGACGAGCAGGAACTGCTTCACTTCCCTTCTCGGCTAGCGTGCCCGCGGTGTTTGTCAGCAGGGGACGCTTTGTCGAGATAGGTAATTAGTAGGCGCAGAAGCAGGTCTTGCTCCTCTTGGGTTAAACTGTCAAAGCGTCCCATCGCCTTATCTGCGCCCCGCGCTGCCACAGACACCTTGGGCTATCCGTCGCTAACGTTGCCCAAGAGGAATTCGTGCTGCGCCGCGCAACATGGCGTGGGGCCGCAGCAGATCGAGCCCGCGTGGCCGAATCTGCGGAGGTGGCGGAGGCTGGGCCTCCGATATTGGGAGCGATTGGGGCTCAACCGTTGGAAGTGGCTCTAGGGCTTCCCTAGACCGTCGCCCGCGTAAGAAGAAGACCGCGCACGCGATTGCGAGCGCTAGCAGCACCGTCAATATGATCATCGTTGCCCCCCGACGCGATGGATGAGCCGGTCATCATATCAGGTAGCAAACGCGCTAGCTACAACTTCAGACGGTCCACGACGCGAACCGGTCACGGCGAGAGGTTACACGCAATCTGGTAGCCCAACCAAACAACCCCCCACCGGAAAGGTTTGTTATTCCGCGCCGAGGTCAAGGGTCCAATAAGTGCGACCGCTTTTATTTTGGGCCATCGCGACACCGGCTGCGCTCACGTTCGGGAGCAGCAGATTGCTCCGATGGCCCGAACTTCCCTCCCAGCCGCTCAGCGCGTCGCTGAAAGATTTTTGTCCGGAGGCGACATTCTCGGCGGTGATCTTCGGATGATAGCCAGCACGTGCGGCACGTTCCCTGGGCGTTGATCCGTCCGACCCATAATGACCGATCCAGCTTCGTCTCGCCTGATCCTTGGATTGCATGGCGGCAGCACGGGAAAGACGCGCATCGAGGACGAGAGGACTACGCCCATATTTGGTACGGAACGCGTTGACCTCCGCCAATGCTGCTTGCACATTGAGCGGCTGAACGGGACGCGCGGCGTATTCCGGAGACACAAATGTTTCAGAACAACCTGAAAGCCAGTCCAAGAAGCAGGGAATTCGCCACTCCGCAGCCGCCGGCGTCGACAGCAGCATCAGCACGGCTATCATGATGCTTCGCGGTAACATCAACCCCTGTCCGTTCAGCATAGCAAACGGGCGTCGGGGGCAGACGAAGCGGCGTTCGGTCATTGCGAGAGATTAACAGCAAAAGGGCGCCGGCCGAAGCCGACGCCCCCCTGTCCAAGGAGATGAAGATGCGGTCTTTCGGGGAGATCACATCATCCCCAACATAACACCCCGCGCGTTACGAAGTTTTTCGGCTTTGTGACTAGAACCAATGCCCCCGCTGGCCTTTGTCTCGGTCCTGCTTTGGCAGGATGGCCTTGGCGAGCGCGGTGAACATCTCCGCTGGCCGCACCACTGGCTTGGCCAGCCACATCCGGGGGGTTAAAGCCCGACCTCCGCCGTGTCTTGGGGGATCTCGTCGTCGATATCGTCGCCTATGTCATTGAGCTTTCTCGCGACCCCTAGGAGCATATTGCAGTCCTTGTCGGCGTCGTTGTCGGTGTGCTCCGTGAGCCCGGCTACGGCAAAAGCGAGGAACCGAATTTCATCGGACAGGTCTCTCACTTGGTCACTGAGGCGAAGGGGGTTGGGTTCCATTGTCTGTTTCATAGTCCCACCTCCGCGCCCTCATCTTCACATTGGGCGCCTTCATCCTCGCATTGCTCCTCGAGATCGCCACGCCCGTGGCGACCATACCAGCCGAAGCGGACCTCCGATTCGGCCCAGGCACGCTTGGCTGCAACGATTTCTGGTTTGAGCATTTCGCCCTCCATTTGTTACCTGTCTGGTTACCTATGGAGGCAATTAGCTGCTGGTGCTTTAGACTAAGTTGCTGATTTAGATGGTGATCCCGGCAGGATTCGAACCTGCAACCCTCTGCTTAGAAGGCAGATGCTCTATCCCTTGAGCTACGGGACCACTTGCGCGGCGCTTCCGTCGGACCACAGGCCCTAGTGAGTCCAGCGGTCGATGCGCCCGAACTTGAAGTTCTCCGCATAGGACTTGGTTCTGAGCTCGGTCCTTTGCGGGTCGTCGACGTGGAAAGGTATGCCTTGCCGGGTGGCGAAGGCAATGGCCTCCTCCTTGGTGGCAAAGCTCATTCGCACCTGGGTACGCGTGTCGCTCGAGCTCGTCCAGCCCATCAGCGGCTCGATGCTCAACGGCCGCTCCGGCTCGTATTCGAGCACCCATTGGCGCGTCGCCGCCAGGCCTTGCTGCATGGCGGTCTTTGCGGGCTTGAAGATGCGGGCGGCCATAAAACCTTCCTTCGCGAGGCCGGAGCGGCGATTGGTCGGGGCAGCAAGATTCGAACTTGCGACCCCCTGCTCCCAAAGCAGGTGCGCTACCAGACTGCGCTATGCCCCGACATGCCGCTGGCCGGATGGGTCAGAGTGCGGGCGAGCCCGCGACGGCTTACAGCCCTTACATACTTTGATTGGTGGCGGCAAGCTAGGGCGGAAGCCCTAACGAAAGAGCTAATGGGCAGCGTTCGCGCCAAGCCCGGGATATATTACCTTGTCCCCTGCTTTCAGCCCGATTGCGTCGGCGGCGCCGGCATTCAGCTCGAGAACCGCTTGCACTTCGCCGTCCGAAGGGATGGGGGTCGTTGAGAAGGGCTCGGTGCGGGTCTCGATGCGGTGCACGCGTCCCCAGGCGTCGATAAACACCATGTCGAGGGGGATCAGTGTGTTCTTCATCCACATGGAGATGGGCTGCGGCTCGGCATAGACGAACAGCATGCCGCCGTCTTGCGGCAAGGTGTGGCGGAACATGAGGCCCCGCTCCCGCTCCGCCTCGGTCGTGGCCACCTCGATGGTGAAGCTGTGGGGACCGGATCCGGTCTCAAGCACGAGCGTGCCCGTGCTCAATGCGATGCAGGGGTCGAAGCGCACAAAGACGGCGAGCCAAAGCCACGCGACGGCCGCAACGCGGCCGAACCGGAGGAGGTTCGTTGACGTCAGTGAGAGGAAGGACCGCTCGCGCCGTCGGGCTTGAGCTCTGCTGCCATCAGCCCTTTCGGGCCCCGTCCGTAGCGCACGAGCACGGTCTGGCCCGGCCGAAGCTCGGTGAAGCCATAGCGCCGCAGCGTCTCCATATGCACGAAGATGTCCAGGGTCTGTGGGCCGCGGGTGAGAAAGCCAAACCCGCGCAGCCGATTGAACCACTTCACCAAAGCGCGTTCCCAGTCGCTCTCCGGCACCACCGCGACGTGGGTGCGCTGGGGCAATTGCGACGGATGTACCGCCGTCGAATCGTCCATCGCGCGGATGCGGAAAGCCTGCAGTCCCTTCTGTCGCCGCAAAACTTCGCAGACGACCCGCGCGCCCTCGTAGGCAGTCTGGAATCCGTCCCGCCTGAGACACGTTACGTGCAAGAGAACGTCGGGAAGGTCTTCGTCCGGAACAATGAACCCATAACCTTTGGACGCGTCGAACCACTTGATCGATCCTGAGACCTCAAAAACATCAACTGTGGCTTCTTCGTCCCGTTGGCTAAGGCCCTCATCTAGATGTGGCGGTTCTTTCGCCCCCATTGCCGCATTCCCCCGCTTCACTTTCAAGCCAGCCGATACGACGCCCACACGAATCGGCTGGAATATACTCGGTTGCGAACATAGCATCGCCGCTTAACGAGGCCAGAGGAAATTTCCGCGCGCGCGTTCCTCATCCACAAGTCGGCCCGTACTTACCGCGCTTCGCGATGACTCACGCGCAAGCATCTGATCGGCAAGCAAATCTTCCATGGCACCGGGATCGGCGCGATCGTATCCGCTGTGTCATGCTTCGCATGCGGTGGAAACCCGCAAGCGTCTCTAGCGTCGAGCGAAAATTCACTTCCTCTCGTGTTTGGCGCCGACGCGCAACAGACTGTGGGCGCGCGGCAACAATGGCGATTAAATCGACAGTGCAAGTGCCGATGACTGCGCGTTTCACCGGCTTGTCACGGCGTGTATCCCTGTGGTTCAACGTGCCAGGGTCCCCCTCCAAGGAGTGAGGTAGGTCATGAAATTTCTGCACACCATGCTGCGCATTTCCGACATCGATCAATCGCTCGACTTTTATGTGAATAAGCTTGGGCTGAAGGAGATTAAGCGCATGGAGAACAGACAAGGCCGCTACACGCTGATCTTCCTGGCCGCCCCGGGCGATGAGGACGCAGAGGTCGAGCTCACCTACAATTGGGACCCGGAGGTCTATGGCGAAGGGCGTAATTTTGGCCACCTCGCCTATCGGGTGGACGACATCTACGTGACGTGCGAGCGCCTGATGAAAAGCGGCGTCACCATCAACCGGCCGCCGCGGGACGGCTACATGGCGTTCATCCGCTCGCCCGACAACGTGTCCATCGAGCTTTTGCAGAAGGGCAAGCCCCTGCCCAAGCAAGAGCCTTGGGCGTCGATGCCGAATACGGGGAAGTGGTAGGCCGGCCATGCGCCGAAGGGCGAGACCACATCAAAAGGTGGTACCCCCTAGGAGAATTGAACTCCTGTTTTCAGGTTGAAAACCTGACGTCCTAACCATTAGACGAAGGGGGCGCCTAGCCTCCGGCTCATATAGAAAGCTTTGCGGATTCTCGCAAGAAACCCGTTTGCGACGGAACGCTTGGCGGAAGCAGGTCTTAGCGCAGGGCGGCGCGCGGGTCGGCCGCATCCTCGATAATGAGCTCGATGCTCTCGCGTCCATTCCAGCTCGCGCGCCGCACATGGCCCGCCACGTGGAGCGGCAGCCCTTCCGACTGCAAGAGCAGCTTGGCAAGCGGTGTATCGCCCACGCGGAACGCACAGGCCTCCAGCCGCGCACCGTCCGACGCTTGCAGGGTGCAACGGATGTGCGCCTCCTTGAGGAGGCGGACGCGGGAGAGCCGATGGGCCGGAAAGACGAAGCGCGGTTCCGGGTGACCGGGCCCGTAGGGCCCCGCTTGCTCCAAGAGCTCGATCAGCTCCAGGTTCGCGCCGCCCGCCGACAATGCGCCGTCCAGCGCAAGCGTCCGGTTCGTGGATGCGGCAGCGACGCGGGGAGCGAGGCGCTCGACCATGAAGGTGAAGAGACGGTCCTGCATGCGCCGCTCGAGCTTGAAGCCCGCTGCCATGGCGTGGCCGCCGCCTTTGATGAGCAAGCCCGCATGCACGGCATTCCTTACCGTCTCGCCGAGATCCACCGACGCGATGGAACGGGCCGAGCCCGTGCCCTGACCATCGGGTTCCCAGGCGATGACGAGGGTGGGACGATGAAACCGCTCGGCAACGCGACCGGCGACGAGTCCCACGAGCCCTTTATGCCAGCGGTCGGCGCCGACAAGGATCAGCGGGCTCACCGGATCGGCGGCGAGGGAAGCATCGGCAAGGGCGAAGGCTTCCTCCAGCATGCGCTCCTCTATTCCCTTGCGCTCGGTGTTGAGCGCGTCGAGCTTCGCCGCGAGGTTTCGCGCCTCGAGGTCGTCGTCGGTGGCGAGTAATTTTGCGCCGAGGCCAGACGCGCCGACCCTGCCACCAGCATTGATACGGGGGCCGAGGATGAAGCCGAGCGTGTAGCAGGTGGGGGCGTTGTCGAGGCGGGCGATGTCGGCAAGCGCGCGCAAGCCGGTATTGTGCCTGAGGTGCAAGACCTTGAGACCCTTGGCAACGAAAGCGCGGTTGACACCCTTGAGCGGCACGACGTCGCAAACCGTCGCAAGGGCCACGAGATCGAGCAGCTGGAGCAAGTCGGGCTCCGGACGGTCGCGGTAGAAGCCGTCGCGGCGAAGCACCCGCGTGGTAGCCACCAAGAATAGAAAGACGACGCCCGCAGCGGCGAGATGGCCTTGGCCCGAGAGATCGTCCTGACGGTTGGGGTTCAACACGGCGTAGGCCGGAGGCAACGCTTCGTCTGCCTGATGGTGGTCGATGACGATGACCTCGGCGCTAGCGGCATTGGCCGCGGCGACGGCTGCGTCCGCTGCCGTCCCGCAATCGACGGTCAGGATGAGAGAGGCCCCCTCGCCCGCGAGCCCGGCAAGCGCCGCAGGGGTCGGTCCATAGCCTTCGGTGAGCCGGTCGGGGATGTAGGTCACGCAGCCGAGCGCATGGGCGCGCAGGAAGCGTTCGATCAGCGCCACTGAGGCAGCGCCGTCGACGTCGTAGTCGCCGAAGACCGCCATAGGCTCCTTGTCGCGGATCGCTCTCGCAAAGCGCTTCGCCGCCTTTTGCATGTCCTGCAAGCTCGCTGGTTCAGGCAAGAGGTCGCGTATGGATGGATCGAGAAAGAGGGGGAGCGATCGGATCTCGGCGCCCCGCGCCGCCAGCACGCGGCCGAGCAGCTCGGGAAGTCCATGCGCTTGAGCAAAGGCCGACGCCAGGGGTGCGCGGTGAGGTTCAAGCCGCTCGATCCAACGCAAATCGCGCGCGGAAACGTCCACGCCGAGAAATGTCGGCGAAGCCTCGACCGGAGCTGGTTCACGTCTGAGGGCCGCCGTCACGCCAGAGCACCTGCACACCTGAGAGAAGTTCGACCAACAAGCTTAGCTGATTCGGGCGGCCGGCGGGCGGTGTTACCGGCTTTCGAACTTGCTCGCGTCGTGGTGCGCGGTCCTGATCCAGCGCACGGTGCGGGTCGCGGCGCGCATCACGACGGTGTGGGTAAAGATCGCGTCCGGCGTGAACCGAACCCCCTCGAGCAGCGATCCGTCGGTGACGCCGGTTGCGGCAAAGCACACGTCGCCAGATGCCATGTCGTGTATGGTGTATTTGCGGTTGAGGTCATTGATGCCGGCGGCGCGGACACGCTCCCGCTGCTGCTCGTTGGGCGTTACGAGGCGGCCCTGCATCTGGCCGCCGATGCAGGCAAGGGCAGCCGCCGCGAGCACGCCTTCCGGCGCCCCGCCCACGCCCATATAAATGTCGATGCCGGTGTCTTGCGGCTCGGTGGTGTGGATAACGCCGGCAATGTCGCCATCGCCGATGAGCCGGACCGCAGCGCCCGCGGCCCTCACCTTTTCGATCAACTTGCCATGGCGCGGCCGGTCGAGAATGCAGGCGGTAATCTCGCTCACCTTTACGCCTTTTGCCTTGGCGAGACGCTTGAGATTGTCGGCGGCCGGCGCGTCGAGATCGACGAGGCCGTCCTCGTACCCCGGGCCGATGGCGATCTTGTCCATGTAGCTGACCGGAACCTTCAAGAGACTGCCGCGCTCGGCGATAGCCACGACTGCGAGCGCATTGGGCAGCGCCTTGGCGCAGAGGGTTGCGCCTTCCAAGGGATCGACGGCGATATCGACCTCTGGCCCGGTCTTGGAGCCGCAGCCGATCGTCTCGCCGATGTAGAGGACGGACGTTTCGCCTTCCTCGCCCTCGCCCACGACCACGACGCCCTGCATGGGCAATTGCGCGAGCTCGCGATACATTGCACCCGCGGCGGCCTGGTCGGCGGCAGCCTCATCGCCCCGCCCGCGCAGCCGAGCTGCGGCGGTGGCGGTCGCCTCGGTCACCCGGATGATCTCAAGGGCGAGAGTGCGGTCGAGCCCCGTCTTGGCCGACGCTTTTGCCACCTCGGATCCTCTCCCCTGTCGCGCTGGTATGCATCCAGGCGTACGCTTCTACACCTTGCTTATCACAGTTTTTCGATGCGGATCATCTGAGGCTTGGCGTCCACATGAGCATCGCGCTCGATGGCTGCGAGCGCCTTCCTGATGGCAGCCTCGGTCGTCTCGTGGGTGATCATAACGACAGCGGCGGGCGAGCCCGTGTCCCGGCGCTTGAAGCCCGGCAGCTCGGCCCGCTTGCGGCGCTGCACGATACTTTCGATGGAGATGCCCTGCTCGGCCATGCGGCTGGCGATCGCGGCAAAGGCGCCCGGGCGGTCATAGACCGAGAGCCGGATATAGTAGCCGCCTTCATGGGCGCGCATTTGCGCCTTGCGGTAAGGCTTGAGGTCCTTCGCCGGGGTGATGAAAGGCGGCAAGATGTGGCCGCGGGCGATGTCGATGAGATCGCTCACCACCGAGGAAGCGGTGGCGCTTGCGCCCGCACCGGCCCCAATCAGCATCACCCCGCCCACGAAATCCCCATCGATGGCGACGCAGTTGGAGACGCCGTCCACCTCGGCAATGGCCCGGTGCTTCGGCACCATGGTCGGATGCACGCGCTGCTCGATGCCGCTGTCGGTGCGGAGCGCCACGCCCAGCAGCTTGATGCGATAGCCGAGATCGTCGGCGGACTCGATATCGGCCGGCGTGATGGTTTCGATGCCCTCGACATAAATCGACTCGAAGCTGGTGCGGGTGCCGAAGGCAAGCGTAGTGAGCAGCGCAAGCTTGTGTGCGGTGTCGATGCCGCCCACGTCGAAGGAGGGATCGGCCTCGGCGTAACCTTGGCTTTGCGCTTCTTTGAGCGCCGCGGCAAAGGATGTGCCCTCTTGCTGCATGAGCGTGAGGATGTAGTTGCAGGTGCCGTTGAGGATGCCGTAGACGCGGTTGATCTCGTTGCCTTGCAGGCTCTCGCGCATCACCTTCACCACGGGAATGCCGCCGGCCACGGCCGCCTCGAAGCTGAGTGCCACGCCATGTTTCTCGGCAAGCGCGGCGAGGCTCGGGCCGTGATGGGCAAGGAGCGCCTTATTGGCGGTGACCACGTTCTTGCCGGCCTTGAGTGCAGCTTCGATCAATTCCTTGGCCGCGCCGCTCTCGCCTCCGATCAACTCGACGAAAGTGTTGATCGCAGGGTCGCGGGCAAGCGCGACCGGATCCTCGATAAAGCGGAAACGCGAAACATCTGCCGCGCGCCGCTTTTTCCGGTCGCGGGCCGACACTGCGACCACCTCGATGGGCCTGCCGGCGCGGTCGGCAAGAGAGCCGCCGCGGGCTTGCAGCAACTGCAAGACCCCGCACCCCACCGTGCCGAGCCCGGCTAGCCCGAGTTTCAGAGCATCCGCCATTTCAGGAGAGCTTAGGCTTTCCCTTTCGCCTTCGACGCAATGGGAATGACGTTGTGCAGCGTTTTGGCCAATTCAGAAAGGAATTTCCGGATGTTGCGTGCAGCCTGGCGAGTGCGCTGCTCGTTTTCAACGAGCGCGATACGCACATATCCCTCGCCATATTCGCCGAAGCCCACTCCGGGCGAAACCGCGACCCCGGCCCGCTCCAAGAGAAGCTTGGAGAATTCGAGCGAGCCGAGATGGGCGAACATGTCGGGGATCGGGGCCCAGGCGAACATCGTCGCGGGCGGTGACGGGATCATCCACCCGGCCTTGGCGAGCGCGTCGACGAGGCAGTCGCGCCGGCGGCGATAGATGCCCCGGATCTCCTCGATGCAGTCCTGCGGGCCGTTGAGCGCCGCGGTGGCCGCCACCTGGATGGGCGTGAAGGCGCCATAGTCGAGATAGGACTTCACCCGCGTGAGCGCTCCAATCAGCCGCTCGTTGCCCACGGCAAAACCCATGCGCCAGCCGGGCATGGCGTAGGTCTTGGAGAGCGTGGTGAACTCCACGGCGATATCGATCGCGCCCGGAACCTCGAGGATCGAAGGGGGCGGCTTACCCTCAAAAAAAATCTCTGCATAAGCAAGATCGGAGAGCACGATCAGGTCGTGCTTCTTGGCGAAGGCCACGACCTCTCGATAGAAGCCAAGATCGGCAACCACTGCAGTGGGATTGGCGGGATAGTTGAGGACGAGTGCCGACGGCTTCGGCACCGAATGTTTCATCGCCTTGTCGAGCGAGGACATGAAGGCCGAAATCAGTCCCCGCCGGCAGATGGCGAATGACGCCTCCCGACATGATGAAGCCGAACTCGTGGATCGGGTAGGTTGGGTTCGGCACCAGGATCACGTCGCCCGGCGCGGTGATGGCTTGCGCCATATTGGCGAAGCCTTCCTTGGAGCCGAGGGTGGCCACGACCTGCGTTTCCGGATCGAGCTTGACGCCGAAACGGCGCGCGTAATAGGCGGCCTGAGCACGGCGCAAGCCTTGGATGCCGCGCGAGGCGGAATAGCGGTTGGTGCGCGGGTTCTGCACCGTCTCTACCAACTTCGCCACGATATGCTCGGGCGTCGGCATGTCTGGATTGCCCATGCCGAAATCGATGATGTCCTCGCCGCGCGTGCGCGCCTGCGCCTTGAGCTTGTTCACCTGCTCAAAGACGTAGGGAGGAAGCCGCTTGATCCTGTGGAAATCGCCTTGCACGATACGCGTCCCTGCCCCTTGGCGAACCTTTGCTCCAGGTAAGCCCGCAGTTGAACCATAGAAATAAGGCTGCGGGCAAGATGGCGGCGGCCAGGGGAAAGAGGAATATCGCTAGTTTTGCGCTGGGGCGGGCTTAGCGACCGAGCTGGTCACGTCTTGTGGCGCCGTCCCGTCCTTGTGCTTTACGTCGCTCTGCATCTCGGTGATGGCGGCCGCTTGTTGGTCCTTGGTCAGCGTCTTGTCGTAGGTCTTCATGAGATCGGTGAACTTGCCGACCGGGCCTTGCGATTGCGCGCATCCGCTTGCGCCCAAGGGCAGCGAAGCGATGAGAAGCAACGAAGCAAGTCTGGGCAGAAGGCGCAGCATCGGGCAAATGGTGGTTGGTGGTCCTTATTTTCCGGCGATTGGCATCGTCGGGCCTTTGCTATATTGCGTAGCACAATAGAGTTTAAAACAAAAGCGACCGGGGAAATCCGCCGCTTCCGCCCTTGTGGCGCGAGGAAGGTTAATCGGGCGTAAAAGTTAGAAGCGGGGAACTGAATGCAAAAGATCAATAAAGCTACGCAAGAGAGCAAAAAAGCAGCGCCTGACACCAACTCCGAGGACCGGGAAGGCGGCCAAATCGTTAGCCTCGCACGCAACATGGTGCGGCTTTTCGATCAGGGCACCAAGGTGCTCGGGTCCTTGGCCGAGCGTGGCAACGGCGCGGGCCCTTACAGCGTCGCGGCCGAGGCGGGCGAGGCCGCGAAATCCTTGGGCGAGATCGCGCGGCATTGGGTGAGCGATCCGGGCAAGCTTGCCGCGGCGCAAAACGAGCTGTTCAGCGGCTATGCTGAGTTGTGGAGCCGCTCCTTCCGCCGCTTTCTCGGCGAGGAGGTGAAGCCCGTGATCGAGCCAGAACCCGGCGACAACCGTTTCAAGGACCCCGACTGGTCGAACGGCCAGTTCTTCGACTTCTGGAAACAGTCCTATCTGTTGACCGCCCGCTGGGCGGAGGACGTGACGCGCAAGACCGAGGGCATCGATGACAAAACCCGCCAGCGGGCGCTGTTCTATCTGGAACAGATGCTGGCCGCGCTGTCCCCCTCCAACTTTGCGCTGACCAATCCCGAAGTGCTGCGGGCCACGTTTGAGACCAACGCAGCGAATCTCGTTCAGGGCATGGCTCATCTCGCCGCGGATCTCGAGCAATCGAAAGATCTGCTGCGCATCAGCCAGACCGATCTGTCGGCGTTCGAGGTGGGCACGAACCTCGCGGTTACCCCCGGCAAGGTCGTGTTCCAGAACGATCTCATCCAGCTCATTCAGTACAGCCCAACGACGGCGGAGGCTTATGAGCGTCCGCTGCTGGTCGTACCGCCTTGGATCAACAAATTTTACATCCTTGATCTCGTGCCGGAGAAAAGCTTCCTCAAATGGGCTGTCGACCAAGGCTTCACGGTGTTCGTGGTCTCCTGGGTGAACCCCGATGCGCGGCTCGCCCAGAAGACTTTCGAGGACTACATGCGCGAAGGCATTCTCGCGGCCGTCGATGCAGTCACCCGGCAGACCGGGACGCGGCAGGTCAATGCGCTTGGTTACTGCGTCGGCGGCACCCTGCTTGCCTCGACGCTCGCCTATATGGCGGCCAGGGGCGATGATCGCATAGCGTCGGCGAGCTTCCTTGCCGCTCAGGTTGATTTCAGCGACGCGGGCGATCTGCTTGTCTTCATCGACGACACGCAGCTGAAAGCGCTCGAGGAGATGATGGCCGAGCAGGGCTATCTCGACGGGTCGCGCATGGCGGCCGTGTTCAACATGCTCCGCCCGCGCGACCTGATCTGGCCATACGTCGTCAACAATTACCTGCTCGGCAAGAAGCCGTTCCCGTTCGATCTGCTCTACTGGAACGCGGATTCGACCAGACTGCCCGCCGCCAACCATGCCTTCTATTTGCGGGAGTTCTACCATTTGAACCGTCTGGCGGCCGACCAGATGCAGCTTGGCGGGGAACCCCTCTATCTCAGCCGCGTGAAGATCCCGATTTATGAGCTCGCCACCAAGGAGGATCACATCGCCCCGGCGACCTCGGTGTTTAAGGGCTCCAAGCTGTTCGGCGGGCCGATCCGCTTTGTGCTTGCCGGCTCGGGCCACATCGCAGGCGTCGTCAACCCGCCGGCGAGGAAGAAATATCAGTTCTGGACCGGGAGCCACATGGCGTCGTTTTCCGATTTCATGGCCCATGCCACCGAGACGGCCGGCTCGTGGTGGCCCGACTGGGCGGCTTGGCTTGCCGCTCATTCGGGCGCCAAGATCCCGGGGCGTGATCCCGCGTCAGGTCCGCTGCCGCCCATCGAGGACGCACCCGGGTCATACGTGAGGAGCCGGACGTAACGCGGGCGTCTCAGGGAAACAGCGGCAGCTGCTGGAGGCCGAGCGTCTCCTCGAAGCCATACACCAGGTTGAAGTTCTGCAGCGCCTGGCCGGCGGAGCCTTTCACCAGGTTGTCGATGGCCGAGACGACGATGGCGCGGCCTGGCAAGCGGTCGGCGAAGACGCCTAGATGGCAGAAGTTCGAGCCCCGCACATGCTGAGTCGCCGGGATCACGCCTTCCTCCACCACGTGCACGAAGGGGCTTGTCGCGTATGCATCGGTGAGAGCTTGGCGGAGATCATCCGCGGTCGCCCTCCCAGCGAGGCGAACATAGCAGGTGCAGAGCTCGCCCCGGCTCATGGGAGCCAGATGCGGGGTGAAGTTCACCTTCACCGGCGCGCCCATGGTGAGAGCAAGCTCCTGCTCGATCTCTGGCACATGGCGGTGGCTGCCGATGCCATAAGGCGAGAGCCCCTCGCCAGCTTCCGAAAATAGAAGATTCTGCTTCAAGCTGCGCCCGGCGCCCGAGACGCCCGACTTCGCGTCGATGATCAGGTCGTCGGCCTGGATGAGCTTGGCCTTCGCGAGCGGCAGAAGCGCCAGCAGCACGGCAGTGGGATAGCAGCCGGGACAGGCGACGAGGCGCGCGTCCTTGATTGCGTCGCGATAATGTTCAGTTAGTCCGTACACGGCGTTCTTCATCAGCGCGGGCGCGCTATGCGCAGCGCCGTACCACTCGGCATAGACGCGCAGATCGCGCAGGCGGAAGTCCGCCGACATGTCGATGACCTTCACGCGCTGCGGCAACTTGGCAATCTCTCCATGAGCGGTGCCGTGCGGTAGGCCACAGAAGGCGACGTCGATCTTGCTCCAGTCCACTTGATCGGAGGTGACGAGGACCGGAAGACCGAGGCTGGCAAGATGCGGAAACACCTGCGCCAGTGACTGCCCGGTATGGGCCTTGGCGATCAGCGCGGTGAGCGTGATCTTGGGATGGCGCGCGGTCAGCCGGAGCAGGTCGGCGCCGGTATAGCCGCTCGCGCCAAGCACAGCGGCTCTGATGCTGGTAGTCTTGGTCATGGTGGTAGTCACTCCGCGCCCTCGAGCGGGCTTAGCGAAATTCAAGGGTTTGCGAAAGATGGCCCGCCACCTCGGTGCCAAGCGCGAGAGGCGAGCTTGGCGGGGAAAGCGCTGAAGCCTAGGGAGGCGCGTTAGCGCTTGGAGAACTGGAAGCTTTTTCGAGCCTTGGCCCTGCCGTATTTCTTGCGCTCGACGACGCGGGCGTCGCGGGTCAAGAACCCGCCCTTCTTCAACACGCCGCGCAACTCCGGCTCAAAGCGGGTAAGCGCCTTGGAGATACCATGGCGAACGGCGCCGGCTTGGCCGGACAGGCCGCCACCGCTCACGGTGCAGATGACGTCGAACTGGCCTTCGCGCTTGGCTGCGACGAGCGGCTGCTTCAGGATCATCTGCAGCACCGGCCGCGCAAAATAAGTGACGTGATCCCGGCCATTCACGGTGATCTTGCCCGGACCCTGCTTGACCCACACACGGGCAACGGCGTCCTTCCGCTTGCCGGTGGCATAGGCGCGGCCCTGGGCGTCGACCTTCCGCTCATACACGCGCGCGGGCGGCGCCACCGCGGCCTCGCTCTGCAAGCCGCCAAGATCCTCGAGACTCCTCACCTCAGCATTGGGCATTTGGTCAGGCGCTCCTTGCATTCTTGGTATTGAGGGCAGCAATGTCGAGCTGCTTCGGCTCTTGCGCGGCATGGGGATGCTCAGTGCCGGAATAGACGCGCAAGTTCTTCAACTGCTTGCGGCCGAGCGGCCCGCGCGGAAGCATCCGCTCCACGGCCTTATGCAGCACCCGCTCCGGATGCTTGCCGTCCAGGATCTTCTCCGCGGTCCGGCTCTTGATGCCGCCGGGATAGCCGGTATGCCAATGATAGACCTTGTCGGCGCGCTTGTTGCCGGTGAGCACAACCTTGTCGGCGTTGATCACGATGATATTGTCCCCGTCGTCCATATGCGGAGTGAAAGTGGGTTTGTGCTTGCCCCGCAGCCTCTGCGCAATGAGGACCGCGAGCCGACCGACGACGAGGCCGGCGGCGTCGATCAGAATCCAGGACTTCTCGATGTCCTTGGGCGTGGCCGAATAGGTCTTCATCGTTTGCGCTCTGGTGAAATGGTTGCCGGCTTCTACCGGCTTGGGCTTGCGGGGTCAAGTGAAAGCAAAATCTGTTGTCAATTCTGCACTGTAGCAATGTGGTATCCAGTTACCGCCCAACCTGCGGCTTTGGTCGCCCCGTTCGATCGCCTGGTGTAGCTTGGGCGAATCGTCACCGGTGAGTTAGGAAAGGGAGACGACATGGTCCAGCCGATGCGCCAACCAGACGCGGATGTGCTGCTGCGCGAGGAATACGGCCCTGTCGCGTTCATCACGCTTAATCGGCCGCAGGCGCGCAACAGCCTGTCGGTGGAGCTGATCGCCGCGCTCAACGCGGCTATCGCCGCTCTCGGCGTGCAGAATGCAATCCGCGCCATCGTCATCACCGGCTCAGGCTCGGCGTTCTCATCCGGCCACGATCTCAAGGAGCTGCAGGCGCACCGTAACGATCCAGATCGGGGCCGGAATTTTTTCGCCGAGACCATGGCGGCCTGCTCAAGCCTTATGCTGTCGATCGTGCGCTGCCCGAAGCCCGTCATTGCGGCGGTGAATGGCATTGCCACGGCCGCCGGATGCCAGCTCGTCGCGAGTTGCGACCTGGCGGTGGCGAGCAGCGAGGCGAGTTTCGCCACGCCCGGCGTCAATATCGGGCTCTTCTGCTCGACGCCCATGGTGGCGCTCAGCCGCAACTCTGCGCGTAAAAATGCCATGGAGATGCTGCTCCTCGGCGAGCCGGTGACCGCAGCCGAGGCCAAGACCTTGGGGCTCGTGAACCGCGTCGTTCCCCCTGATCAGCTGCACGGCGAGGCCATCGAGCTCGGCCGGCGCATCGCCACCAAGCCTGCGGCAACCTTGAAGGTCGGCAAGGAGGCCTTCTACCGCCAGCTCGAAATGTCGCTGGACGAGGCTTACCGCTATGCCGCCCAGGTGATGGTGGACAACATGCTGCACGCGGAGGCCGAGGAAGGCATCGGGGCGTTCCTGGAAAAGCGGAACGCAAGCTGGCCCGAGTGATGTGCGGCCGGATTGGATGACCCACGAGTCCTATAGCGACGCCTATCTCGGTGACATCCTCTTGCGCCACCGCACCATTGCCATGGTGGGTGCGAGCGCGAAATCGGAAAGGCCGAGCTCCTTCGCCATGAAATACCTCATGGCCAAGGGCTTCCGCGTGATCCCCGTCAATCCGGGCCAGGCGGGGCAAGCCATCCTCGGCGAGACGGTTTATGCGTCTTTGGCGGAGGTCCTAGAGCCGGTCGAGATCGTCGACATCTTCCGCAATTCCGAAGCCGCCTTGCAAGTCACGCGCGAAGCCATTGCCATCGGTGCTAAGGTGGTGTGGATGCAGCTCGGGGTGCGCAACGACGAGGCGGCCCGAGAAGCAGAAGCGGCCGGGCTCAAGGTGGTGATGAATCGCTGCCCCAAGATCGAATATGGACGCCTCTCCGGCGAGATCGGCTGGATGGGCGTCAATCGCCGTCTGATCGACAACCGCAAGCCTCTGCTGTTCGGCAGAGGCGGCGCGCTCAAGCGCAGGAGCTGACCATGGGAGCGTGCGTGCGCAGGTGGCTTTGTGTGCTTGCCGCCACCCTGCTCTGTCTATTTATGATGCACACCGCGTGGGCGGAGGATGACGTCCCACCGAAGGAGGCATTCGTCGCCGGGTTGCAGAAGGCCATCGGCGCCGACGACAAGGAATGGCTTGCGGCGCATCTCCATTTTCCCGTCCACTATTATGGCGCCAAGACCCAAGCTATCCCGAACCAGGCGTGGTTCCTCAGGCGCTACGCAACGGTCATTGGGCCGAAACTGAAGGCGGCCGTGCTCGCGCAAGACCCAGAGCAGGTGTTCGAGAATTGGCAAGGGCTGATGGTGGGTGAAGGCAGCCGCAATATCTGGGTCAGAAGTTTTGGCCCGGATCTCGAGCCTAAATACGAGATCATCACCATCAACGACGGCGGGCCGTAGGAATTCGCGGACGCGGCCGCATTACTACGAATGTCGAATGGCTGGAGCGGCGCGCCAGCGGGTGGCTTTGCTATAGTGCCGCCCGATCGTCACAAGGGGATTTGCAATGTCTGCCGACAGGAAGCCTGCCTTCGACACGCTCGCAATCCATGCGGGCGCCCAGCCTGACCCCGCCACGGGCGCGCGCGCCACACCGATCTATCAGACCACGTCCTATGTCTTCGAGAACGCCGAGCACGCCGCGGCGCTGTTCAATCTCGAGACTTTCGGCAACATCTATACCCGCATCACGAACCCGACCCAGGCTGTTCTTGAGCAACGTGTGGCGGCGCTCGAAGGCGGCACAGCGGCACTCGCCGTGGCGTCGGGTCACGCAGCGCAGGCGCTCATTTTCCACGCCCTGCTTGAGTCGGGTGACGAGTTCGTCGCCGCGCGCCAGCTCTATGGCGGCTCGATCAACCAGTTCACCCAGTCCTTCAAGAAGTTCGGCTGGACTGTGCGCTTCGCCGACACCACACACCCGAAAAGCTTTCGCGCGGTCCTCAGCCCGAAGACGAAAGCGATCTTCGTGGAGTTGATCGCCAATCCCGGCGGCATCATCACCGACATTGCCGCCATCTCGGCCGTGGCCAAGGAGGCGGGCGTGCCGCTGGTCGTCGACAATACGCTGGCCACGCCCTATCTGCTCCGGCCCATCGAGCATGGTGCCGATATCATCGTGCATTCGCTGACCAAGTTCTTAGGGGGCCACGGCAACTCGATCGGGGGCGCGATCGTCGATTGCGGCACCTTCGATTGGCTGAAGAGCGGCCGCTACCCAACACTGTCGGAGCCCTCCGCCAGCTATCACGGCATCACCTTCGCCGAGACCTTCGGCAATTTTGGTTTCGCCATTGCGTGTCGCGCGTTCTCCTTGCGCGATCTCGGGCCCGCCATCTCGCCCTTCAACGCCTTTCTGATCTTGACCGGCATCGAGACCCTGCCGCTCCGCATGCAGCGCCACTGCGACAACGCGCTGGCCGTGGCGGAGTGGCTGTCTCGTCATCCCAAGGTGGGGTGGGTGAACTATGCGGGGCTGCCAGGCAACGCCTATCACGCCCTCGCCAAGCGTTATTGCCCGCTTGGTGCCGGCGCCGTGTTCACCTTCGGGCTCAAGGGCGGCTATGAGGATGGCGTGAGGCTCGTGGGCAACGTCAAGCTTTTCAGCCATCTCGCCAATATCGGCGACACGCGGAGCCTCATCATCCATCCCGCCTCGACCACGCACCGGCAGCTTTCGGACGAGCAGCGGGTGCGCGCTGGCGCGGGACCCGACGTGGTGCGGCTGTCGGTCGGGCTCGAAGATGTGGGCGACATCATCGCCGATCTCGATCAGGCCCTGGCGGCGGCCTGATCCTTCGCAGGCGCTCGCGCGCCGGTGGCGAGCCACAAATGATGCACCGCAGCGGCAAAGACCGCGATGGCGCCTGCCTGATGAGCGAGCCCGAGCGGAATTGGCACGGCGAGCAGCAGCGTCCAGACGCCGAGAGTGGCCTGCAGCAGGACGAGGCAGGCCAGCATCAGTCCGCTTCCGAGCATGGCTGATGGCTTATGGGTCGCGGCGAGCCAGGCGGCTTGAGCGAGGCTTGCGAGCACCACCGTGTAGGCAAGCATGCGGTGGTCGAACTGCACCGTCAGCGGGTTCTCGAACAGGTTGAGGGTCCAGGGCGAAAGCGCGCCGAGCTCGTCCGGCACAAAGGCGCCGGCAATCAACGGCCAGGTATTGAAGCCCTGGCCGGCGTCGAGGCCCGCCACCAGCGCGCCCGCCAGTATCTGAAGATAGATGAGGCCCAGCAGCAGGGCGGCAACCGAGGCGGCGGTCCGCGTGCGTGTGGCCGAGCGCGCTGCTTGCGGGTCCGGGGCGAGGCCGAAGATCAGCCAGAGCGTATAGCCCAGGATCAGCACGGCGACGCCGAGATGGGCCGCGAGCCTGTATTGGCTGACATCGACGCGGTCGACGAGGCCGCTCTTCACCATGTACCAGCCGACGGCGCCCTGCAGGCCGCCAAGCAGGAACAGGCCGCCCAGGCGTGGCAGCAGCGTCCGCGGGATCCTGCCCGCCGCCCAGAAGGCGAGGAAGGGAATGAGGAAGGCCGCACTGATCAGGCGTCCGAGGAAGCGATGCGCCCATTCCCACCAATAGATGGTCTTGAAGGCCTCAAGGGACATGCCCGAGTTGAGCTCGGCATATTGGGGAATCTTCCGATAGGCCGCGAAGGCCTCCTGCCAATCAGCGTCGGACTGCGGCGGTATGGCGCCGATGATGGGCTGCCACTCGGTGATGGAGAGGCCGGAATCGGTGAGGCGCGTAGCGCCGCCGACGAGGATCATGGCCACGATGAGGAAGGCAATGCTGGCGAGCCAGAGGCGCAAGGCTCTGGCTTGGCCCGGCGCCATCGTCGTGATGATGCGACCTTTGGCGGCGATGCTCGGGGCTGTGGCGCTGGGCATTGGGGTCTGATAGCGGGTGGCTGGGTTGAACTCAATGCGCTCGGGTTGGCCGATTGCCGCAGACGGGCAAAACTGCCCCGTGGCTCGTGCTCGCGATGAATGCCAGAACCCGCAAGCTGGTCGGCACGGTCGTGCTGCTTCTCTTCCTCGCCGCCTATGTGGGGCTCGTCGCGGCGGTCGGCATGGGCCGCGTCGCCGATAGCGGTCCGCTCGTTACGCTAGGCTATGCGCTCGCCGCCGGCCTCGCCTGGGTCCTTCCAGCCGGTTTCCTCATCCGCTGGATGCAGCGGCCCGACGTGGCGCCCACCCTCACGCCGCGTCGAGCTGCTGAAAGCGGTCCACCAGGGCGAATGGAGCGCCGGAAAGATAAAGCTCCGTATAAGTGAGCGACTGATATTCGCCATTGAGCGAGACCCGCGGCAAAGCGGTGGCGTACCACCGGTGGGCAGGGAACAGCACGCCCTTGCGCGTTGTCACTGCCGTCTTAAAGCCGAGCTCGCGGGCGATGGCGAAGTCTCGCGCGCGTGCGCTGCTGACATCGCCATAGGGAAAGCTGAAATGGGCGGGGCGCACGCCGAGCTCGTCCTCCAGCCTGTCGGCGCTTTCCTCCAACTCCTCCCTCGCCTTCTCGGGTGAGAGCTTGGCGATGGCATAATGGCCTTTGGTATGGGCGTCGATGGTGACGAGCGGATCGGTGGCCAAGCCCCGGATCTCGTCCCAGCTCATGATCAGGTCGCGGGTCATGGCCCCAATGTCGATCTCGTAGCGATCGGCGAGCACGCGGACCACGCTACGTTGGGTCGCCTCGTCAAGGCCGCGCAGCCACCAATAGATCTCCTCGAACGCACGCTCCTTCTCCGCAAGGGTCGCGGTGGGCAGCGGCCAGAGCTCACCATTGCGGCAAAGCTCGATCTCGTTCGCGCGCCTTACGATCTCCTCCAGCACGAGCCACCACAGCTCGCCGCGCCCGTCCGGATAGTCCGTCGGCACAAAGAGCGTGAGCGGCAGCGAGCGGCGCTTGAACAAGGGATAAGCGTGTTCGAGATTGTCCCGATAACCGTCATCGAAGGTGAAACTGACGAAGCGTCTACCCTCTCCCGCCTTCAGGCGCCGCATGGCCTCGTCGAGCGAGACCACGTCGAGGTCCGCCGCCTACACCTGGTCGAGCACTGCTTCCAGGAATTCGGGCGTGACCTCGAGGATGCGGTTCGGCGCAAACGCCTTTTCCGTCCAGGGACGCACGTGATGCAGCGTGAAGATCACGCCCATGCCCTGGGTATAGGGCGCGAGTAGACGGTAAGCGCCCGAGTGGTAGAGCCCGGACATCGCGGCTTTCATCACCTTTGTTTTCACACCGGACACGGGACGAGCCAACTATCAGCCATCAAGCATTAACCCGCCTCTGCCATGATTTTCGGCAGAGACAAGCATTGTGGCTGGGGTTCCTTGCGAAACGATTGCCGACGACGCGCATTTCGAGCGCCGGCTGACGCGGGGACAAGGTGAAGGGAACGTCTTGTCATAAGTTCGACTGCCCTCTTCCGCACTGAAGCCGAATTGGCCAAAGCCAAGATCGAGCCAAGCGGCCCTCTCGTGGTGGAGACGAGCCTTGGCCCCGTCTCGCTTCACGTGACGGACGCTTTCAAGGGTTTGGAGCCGCTGTGGTATTGAGCTGGCTCGGCCAGGATGTCGCGCGGCTGCTCGCCTCACCCGCAAGTTCGGAGGGGTGATGAGCACGGACTATCCGGTGCAGCCGGGCGACACTATTTACGTGCTTGAGCGGTTCTTCTAAACAGCACGGAACCTGCCCTCCAAGGTTCCCGTTGCTCGCTCGTGGGTTCAAACATCCGCATCCTCCATTGCCTCCGAGCGCCGATCGGCGGGCTTTTTCGCCACGTCCATGATTTGGCAAAAGGCCAGGCCGAGCTTGGACTCGAAGTCAGCGTCGTCTGCGACGCAGAAAGCCCCGGCGAGGATGCGAGGCGGGCGATCAGCCGTCTCGCCGATGCCTGCTCGCTCGGCGTCATGCGAATTCCCATGCGCCGCGGTCTGGGCCTACCGGACTGGCGCGCCTACCGCCGACTGACGGGCATCGCGTTCGACCTTGGCGTCGACGTGCTGCACGGCCACGGAGCCAAAGGGGGCGCCTTTGCGAGGCTCGCCGGCCGCGCGTTGAAACGCAAAGGTGCCCGGGTAATCACCTTCTACACGCCGCACGGCGGCAGCCTGCATTATTCCCGGTCGACGTTCATGGGGAGGCTCTATATCGAGGTGGAGCGGAGGCTCGCCCCGCTCACCGACGGATTGATCTTCGAGAGCCGTTTCGCTGCAAACCGCTACCGGGAGCTCGTCGGTGAGCCGGCTTGCGATATGCGCATCATTCCCAACGGCCTCTATCCGTTCGAGTTCTACGAGCCGATGCTCGCCGACGACACCGCCGATTTTGTCTTTGTGGGAGAGCTCAGAGGGCTCAAGGGGGTCGACATTCTGCTTGAGGCGCTTGCCTCCGACCAGACCGTATATCCGGCCCGGGCGGTAATTGTCGGCACCGGTCCTGACGAGGAGAAGCTGAAGGGGCTCGCGCGCAAACTCGGCCTTGCCGGCAAGGTCATGTTCGCGGGTCCGCAGCCGGCGCGCACGGCATTTGCTCGCGGCCGCTGCGTGGTGGTCCCCTCGCGGGCGGAGTCCTTCCCCTACATCGTGCTCGAAGCAGCCGCGGCACAAATGCCGCTCATCGCCACCAATGTGGGCGGCATTCCCGAAATCGTCGCTGGTACGCTCACGCCGCTGGTCCCGCCCGGAGATGTCACGGCGCTGGCGGCCCAGCTGCGCGCCTTCCTCGCCAACCCCCAGCCGTTCATCAAGCGGGCGCAAACGCTGCAGGCGCATGTGGCCAAGCGCTTCAGTGTCGATGCCATGACGCGCGAGGTCGTTGACTTCTATCGCTCCACGCTCGCAACGCGAGCTTAAGTCGGAACCCGCACCTAACACCGGCCTTTCCGGGCCGGGAAAAATTTTTGAACTGCCGCCTTGACTTCACGGAACCTTCGCAGACCAACGGCGTTCTGATTCGCGGTGGCTTTGTAGTATTGCGTTGCCGCCATGTCCCGAACGGGGGTGAAGGGGCCGTCGCAGACGGCCCTTTTGCTTTATTGTCAAGGCAAAACGCCAGTCATTCCGACAAAAATGGTGATTTTGCTGGGTTGTTGGAAACAGCTAGATAACAATATTGCGTGACATAGTGTTGGGATCGTTAGATTAAAGAGCGCAGTTGCATGGTCCAGTTCATCGGATGCCGCGTGGGCACGAGGAGTTTCGTTCCTTCCCGGTCCTCGTCGCGCCGGGGCGTCTTATGCAATGCGGGGAATTTAGGGGCGTCGGCTTCGGCCGGCGCCCTTTTGCTGTTAATCTCTCGCAATGACCGAACGCCGCTTCGTCTGCCCCCGACGCCCGTTTGCTATGCTGAACGGACAGGGGTTGATGTTACCGCGAAGCATCATGATAGCCGTGCTGATGCTGCTGTCGACGCCGGCGGCTGCGGAGTGGCGAATTCCCTGCTTCTTGGACTGGCTTTCAGGTTGTTCTGAAACATTTGTGTCTCCGGAATACGCCGCGCGTCCCGTTCAGCCGCTCAATGTGCAAGCAGCATTGGCGGAGGTCAACGCGTTCCGTACCAAATATGGGCGTAGTCCTCTCGTCCTCGATGCGCGTCTTTCCCGTGCTGCCGCCATGCAATCCAAGGATCAGGCGAGACGAAGCTGGATCGGTCATTATGGGTCGGACGGATCAACGCCCAGGGAACGTGCCGCACGTGCTGGCTATCATCCGAAGATTACCGCCGAGAATGTCGCCTCCGGACAAAAATCTTTCAGCGACGCGCTGAGCGGCTGGGAGGGAAGTTCGGGCCATCGGAGCAATCTGCTGCTCCCGAACGTGAGCGCAGCCGGTGTCGCGATGGCCCAAAATAAAAGCGGTCGCACTTATTGGACCCTTGACCTCGGCGCGGAATAACAGATCGCCGCGTCGGCTTCGGCCGGCCGTTCATATAGCTGGCATTGGATTGCGGCGACTAGCAGAGAAAAACGATGAAGCCAGCGGACGCTGCTAGGCGGCGCGCTAGTCGGCTTGGGCCCGCGCCCGTTCAACTTTCCCGACAATCGAGGCTTTCCCTGATTCCATTCCGGAGCCGGTAGTAAAGGTACGCCTGCCCCCTTGCTGCGCGCGCCTCAAGCTTCGCACGCTCCCAAGCTTCATCCATCGTGCTCTGTGCCACGACGCGCTCGTCGCACCACACTTCCCATATCGCTACGTCCCGAGGGGAAGGGCGAACGTGCCATTCGTTGTGGCTCATCCAAAGTCCCGCCAGCGACTGCAACTCCAATTTATCACGACGCTGCGCCTACCGTCGCCCGCTTACCTCCTTATCCACCGCAGTTCTACTAGTGTCGGCATCCCCCCTGCCGACATACCCGCGAAGCCCGGTACCCATCCATGGAACGGGCTTCTCTCAATGGTCCTTGGGTATCTGGCCTTAGGTGGGGCGGCGGCTACGGCTGGCATAGCTGGCATGGAGGACACTCGCACGATTGGTATGAGCACCACGACCACAACGATCACCACATGATCATCACGCCCACAACGAGCACCATGATCATCACAACGGCAATGGCCATAACAACGGTGGTGGGCATCACGGTGGTAAGCATCACGGCGGCAAGAAAAAATAGCGCGAGGCTCGCTCACGTTCTGGTACCAGGAACAAGAGGGCGTCGGCTTCGGCCGGCGCCCTTTTTGTTGGTTCGTCCGCTCTCGTACAAAATTTCTCGCCAGCTTAAGAATTCTTCCGTATAGCTCATAAGTTGATTCGGCTTTTCACTGCGTTGGGCGGCGGCCTGACCAGTCCTGAGGGGGGCTCAGCTCAATGATTAGATTTCTCGTCGCGATGTCGCTTGTTTTGTCGACCACGACGGCATTTGCAGCGGACTTATTGAATTACGGACCCGCACCGGTTTCTCCGATTTCCCCAGCATTCAATTGGACGGGACTTCACATCGGCGTAAGCGGGGGCTGGGGCTTCAACGCTGGCGACCCGGCCTATTCATATATCAACGTGCCGTCGCAGATCGTCCCGTTGTTGCCAAAGTCTGCCAACCTCGATGCTGATGGCGGCATCGTGGGCGGCACGCTGGGATACGACAAGCAGTTCGGTCAGTTCCTGTTAGGCGTCGAAGGTGACATGTCGTGGACAGACTTTGGTGGTGACGCAACCCACATTCGTCCGAGCATTCCGAACATCGGACTCCCATCGCTCAAGTTCGCGTTCGACTACCAAATGGATTGGCTTTCGACAGTGCGCGGCCGCGCCGGTATCACGTTTGATCAGTGGATGCTCTACGGAACAGGTGGGTTGGCTATTGCGGACGTATCAATGAAGTCCTCGGTGACGGTGGCGCCACCGGCCAACGGACACCTAATCGGGTCTGACGATAAAACTAAGACCGGTTGGACAGCCGGTGGTGGAGCTGCTTTCGCACTCACCGATCACGTCACCCTCAAAGCCGAGGGGCTCTACTACGATCTGGGGCACATTTCTACGCACTCGACGGACCCCAAGGACCCCCAAAGCTCTGTGCTCGTCACGGATCAGGATATCAACGGCGCAATCGTGCGGGGTGGGCTCGACTACAAGTTCTAGGGGGTGCCCTCATGACCGGGCGCCGCTTCCCGCCACCCTGGGGTCGTCTGGATGAGTAACAAGGACGGATCGGAGCCGCCACTGCATCCCGACCTACTCCGCGGCGCTTGGTTGACCGTCATCATGATTGGAGGGTTTTTGGCTGTAAGCGCTATGGATGATCATCAGACGCGTAGTCTGGTAGGTGATTTCAATAAGCGACGTGCAGAACGCGCAGCAGCTCAAAACCTGTAGTCGATACCGCCGCGAGCAATGACGCCGGTAATCTTCTTTTCTGCGTCTACTGAGATTGTGGTTTGAGGGTTCGTAGCGCTAACCGAGACATCACCCAGATCAAAATAAAGGGCCTCAGCCTTTAGGGTGAGGTGATCTGCGATAGCGAGTTCAGCGCCTCCGCCTGCTGTCCAACCCACTTTCGTGTCGTCGGTTGAACCGGCAAGAGCGACTACAGCTATCCACACGGCTAGCGGCGCAATCCATGCCTCGATACTCCCCACGAGGACGACTAAAGGAACCTGAAATAGTGCCTAGGGGTTAATTGGTTGCAACTATCTCCTCACCAGACTTGAAAGCCCTCTTCCGGGGCTCCTTTTTTTGCTTCCAACCACTTATCGAGCTAGGTCAGGCAGAAATATCACGCTCTGTAGCTCGTGCGTCACAGCCTTGAAGGCGCCGATCTGCTATCCGTCGGACCAACGCACAAGGAACGCAAGGGATGACCGACAAACTCCAGCATCTTCAAAGCCTGGCGTCCAAGTTCGCACAATCCGGCAAATTCATTGGATGGCGGCAGATTGAGTTTGAACTTAAATTTGAAAAAGGCTTCGAACTTGCGCGCGAATGGCTTCACAGGCCAGAAACGCGGGAGGAGCTGAACCAGCTCTGTCAGGAAGCTCGGATCTCCAGATACGAAGCTGCCTGACGGCACGCCCTCCCCATGCATTGGCCAACTTAGCCGCATAATAAAAAAGAGCCCAAAGGCTTTGTAGGGCATTGTGTTGCTTGGATACTGGGCCGGGGCTCCACTCGTATGTGAGAGGCCGCCCCTTCTACCCCCGTAGAGAAAAGGACGACCTCTCCGTATACGACCCCGACCTCGCGAGGCTTATCCAGCCTGATTTGCGAGTCGGGCAAACATACAGCTAAGTTAGGGCAACCAACGAAATCTGAGGGGAAAGTGAAGAGGCCCCGTACGGGGGGGAACGGGACCTCTTCGGTTCCTTTGGGGGAACGGTGGTGGGGAGGGACTCCCACCACGGAATGTCACTTAACTACTTTCGAGGTTCCTTGGATCCGTCATTTTGTCTCATAGTGAATCGCCCAGGACCTTACACGTATCCCCGGCTCGGACGTGGGCCTCCCCGCGCCAGTACCAGTTCCACCAACACTCTCACTCTTCGCAACCGGCCTTGCGCTTATGGGCTGGCTCGCCTGGCGGAAAAAGGGATCGACCCCTCTCCCTAGTTCTTCTCTCGAAGCTTAATCGTGCTTGGAAGTCCGCGTAAACCTTTGCCTGTGGGTAGCGTTATGGTTGTCACGAAAGCTCCAATAAGGTTTGCGACCATTGCTAGTGAGTTGGAAGATGGTCCCATTCATTCTAGGTCTGGCCGCAGGTGGGTTGATCTTGGTGGTAGGGGAAGGCCACGCTCGGGCCTCCTCACCGAAACTATTGATTAGAAGATGGGTTGGATAATCAGCCTCGCCTGGCGATTACCCTGATCAATCGTCGGCTATGTCAGAAGCCTCGGCGCCCTAAACGTCGGGGCTTCGTTGGTGATGAATGCCGGTCGATAAGGATGGCCTGAATTCCGTTCAGCTCGGCGATGGGATTCCGCACCACCCAGTCACCTGCTTTGCCTCCGGCCATCCTGAGCGCATTTGCCTTCGCTTGAGCGATGCTATGGTCCGCAGCATTGGTCTCGATATCTGGCTAGCCATTGACCGGGCGCGACATTCATCACCCACGCCACCGCCCCAGAAGCCGAGGCGGGCGGGCACGTTCGAAAAAAATGGCGCCGCTTTCGCGGATTTGCTCTTACCTTTAGCAGGTTAGCCCGTTCTGTGGGACGCGCCGCGGAACCTCCTTCGCGACCGGTGGCTAGGCGCGAGAAGCGTGATAAAACCAACGTCCAAACCAAGAGGGATCGTGGATGACGCGCAATCGTGCCGGACTGCCTACCGCAATTGCTGTGATCCTGTGTGTCTCCTCGGCGCAGTCACAGGCCTGGGCGCAGGCGGGAACCATAACCAAGGATATGCAGAACAATTGCGTCAACGATTATAAAAAGTTCTGCGGAGACTACGGGCTGCAAACCTCGGCCCTGAACCTTTGCATGCGCAAGGCGGGCCCAAGCTTGTCGCCTGCCTGCGTCAGTGCGCTGGTGGCAGCGGGAAAGGTCTCGCAAGCCGAAGTGGATCGCGTGAAGGCGCAAGCGAAAGGACGGGCAGAGCCCGCTAAGATTGAGTAGCTGATATCCGATCCGACAATCAATTGAGCCCCGGCGGGAGCCGTTGTCACATCTCGCTCCCGCTAATCCAGCGCTGCTCGACCTTGAACAAGGAGCAACTCCGATCATGAAAAAGATTCTTTGCCTGGGCGCATTTGTTGCCCTGACACTGACGTGCAACGCCGGCTATTCCGCCGATGCTTGCACGACGCTGACCGCGACGGGCCACCCCCAATATCCGGCGGTCGCTTTCAAAGACGGCGATCACATCGCGGGCGCGGCACCAATGCTCGTCGAGGCAATCGGCAAGGAACTCAAGATTCCCGTTGCATCAAAATTCATGGGGTCTTGGGCCGATGCGCAGGCCGCAGCGCGCGAGGGCAAGACCGACGTGATCTTCGGCATCTACTACAACGACGAGCGCGCCACTTATCTCGATTATGTCCAGCCGGCCTTCATGTTCGATCCGGTGGTCGTGTTCGTGGCCAAAGGCAAGGGCTTTACCTTTAAAGGGCAGGACGACCTGATCGGCAAGAAGGGCGTCACCAACCAAGGTGAAAGCTACGGCACCGAGTTCGACACCTTCATTAAGGACAAACTGGCCGTCGCCCGTGCTGACGGCATCGACGACGCATTCAAGGACCTTTTGGCCGGGAAGGCCGAGTATGTGATCGCTGGCTACTATCCAGGCATCGCCGAAGCGGCCAAACAGGGCATCAGCGACCAAGTCGAGCCGCTCGACCCGGCGCTGCTCTCCGCCGAAATGTTCGTCGCCTTCTCGAAGAAGTCACCCTGCCGCTTGTTGTCCGCTGATTTCGGCAAAGCGATAACGGCAATGACGACCGACGGCCGCTTCAGCAAAATGCTGACTGATGCTGAAATAGCTTGGGACAACGCTCAACAGCCAAAGAAGTAACGCTCCAGTCGTGCGGGGCTGGACGGGGCACCGCACCGCCGCGCCGACCCAATCGCGGGAGAGACGGCGCTCGAGTGACTCTTGAAGAGCCTTGAATATCTTGGAGGTAAATGGTCGGAGCGGGGAGATTTGAACTCCCGACCCCCGGTCCCCCAGACCGGTGCGCTAACCGGGCTGCGCTACGCTCCGAAGCCGTTTTGCCCGTGCGCTTGCATATACACGGTGCCGCCTCCGAGACAAGGCATCAAGTCGACGAACTTGGCTATTGCTTGGCGGCGGCAAGGATCCGGCGACAGGTCTCGATCTCTTCGAGAATGCCGCTCAGCGCTTCGATTTCAAAGCGCGGAGACCGCGCGTCTCCTAGCCCATGGGAGCCAAGGCTCTGCGCTTCCGCCGCCACGTCCGGGATCTCGCGTTCTTTACCCATAACCGCCTCGTCCTCCTCTTCGGCGGCAGGGTGGCGAAAATCCATGACGAAACGGGGGCCCTGCTCGCGCAGGATCTTTTGAACGCCTCTTATGGTGTATCCATCGTTATAAAGAAGGAAGCGGATGCCGCGTAGGAGCGCCACGTCCTCGGGCCGGTAATAGCGACGCCCGCCGCCGCGCTTCATCGGCTTGAGCTGGGCGAATTTGGCCTCCCAGAAACGGAGCACGTGTTTCGGCACGTCGAGTTCGTCGGCAACTTCGCTGATCGTGCGAAAGGCCTCGGGCGCCTTGTCCACCGCTACAAACTCCCAGCCTCGACTCGGTTCCAGCCCTAACGTCAGACCGCGCTTATTCGGCGGCCCTTCTCCGCGACAGCGCATCGTTGATGCGCTGCTTCATGATGTTGCTCGCCCGGAATACGAGAACACGCCGCGGCGTGATGGGAACTTCCTGGCCCGTCTTAGGGTTGCGTCCAACGCGCTCACCCTTGTCGCGAATCCCGAAGGAGCCGAACGAGGATAGCTTCACGGTCTTGCCGCGCTCAAGGCTTGCCACGATCTCGCGGAGCACAAGCTCGACGATCTCGGCGGATTCGTTCCGAGGCAAACCAACTTTCTGGAACACGGCCTCCGCTAGGTCGGCGCGTGTCAGCGTCTTCCCGCTCATCTCGTAAGGCTCCCCCCCTCGCGGGACGAATGGCAATGCTATTCGAGCGGCTTGGAGGCGGTCAATTCCTCCCGCAATCAAATTCCTGAAATTGCATCATTTTCCATCTGGGTGTGACATTCGCGCGGCACTACTGTGCCAAAATTCACCACCGGAGCATAAGAGCGCCCCAGGTAAAGCCGCCGCCCATGGCCTCTATCAGCACAAGATCGCCCGGCTTGATCCTACCGTCGGCGCAACCGGTGCTGAGCGCGAGGGGTATCGACGCGGCGGACGTATTGGCGTGCTTGTCCACGGTAATGATGATGCGCTCAGGGTCAAGCCCAAGTTTCCGCGCCGCCCCGTCGAGGATGCGCTTGTTCGCTTGGTGGGGAACGAACCAGTCGATATCCGAGGCCTTATGGCCGGTTTGCGCCAGCGTGGCGCCGATCACCTCGCTGATTTTCGTGACCGCATGGCGGAAAACCTCCGGGCCGTCCATGCGTACGTGGCCGACGGTGCCCGTGGATGACGGTCCCCCGTCCACATAGAGCTTGTCGCGATAGCGACCGTCAGAGCGGAGGCAGGTAGCTAGGATTCCCCGATCCATGGCCGCGCCGTTCAGCCTTTGGGCTTCTACCACCACGGCGCCGGCCCCGTCGCCGAACAGCACGCAGGTCGAGCGGTCTTGCCAGTCGAGAATACGGGAAAAGAACTCCGCGCCGATGACGAGCGCGCGCTTGAACTGGCCGCTTTTCAGGAAATTGTCGGCGGTGGAAAGGGCGAAGACGAAGCCGGAGCAGACCGCCTGCACGTCGAAGGCGGCCCCTTGGGTGATGCCAAGCTCGGCCTGAATGGTGACGGCCGTGGCCGGAAAGGTTTGATCGGGGGTCGAGGTGGCGAGAACGATGAGGTCGACGTCCGCAGGCTCGATGCCGGCCTGCTTCAGGGCCTCCCTTGCCGCGGCCGTTCCCATGGACGAGGTGAGCTCGCCATCCGCAGCGATATGGCGCTCCTTGATGCCGGTCCGCTCGGTGATCCACTGATCCGAAGTCTCGACCAACTTGGCGAGCTCGTCGTTGGTCATGACTCGCCGAGGCAGATATCCGCCGCAACCTGTGACCACGCTCCGCAGCACGCTCAATTTCGTTTCAACTCCTAAACTGGGCAGCACCGTCGAGCTGCAGCTCGGCGTGAAAGCGGGCGACGTCGCTGGCCAACCGCTTCACCACCCCGCTCGACGCCATGTCATAGGCGGTGTCGATGGCGCTGGCAAAGCCGGTGGCGTCGGTCCCGCCATGGCTTTTCACGACAATTCCGTTGAGTCCAAGGAATATGCCGCCATTCAGTTGGCGCGGATCCATCTTCTCCTTGAGGGCGCGGAAGGCGCCCTGCGCCAGGACGGCACCGATGCGAGCAAGCAACGACCGCCCCATGGCGGCGCGCAAATACTCGCCGATCTGCTTAGCGGTTCCTTCGGCGGTCTTCAAGGCGATGTTGCCCGTAAAACCGTTGGTAACCACCACATCGACCGCGCCGCGTCCCACGCCGTCGCCCTCGACAAATCCGCGATACTCTATGGGAAGAGGGGCGTCCTTGAGCGTTGCTGCCGCTTTCTTGATCTCGTCCAGACCCTTTACCTCCTCCACGCCAATATTCAAGAGGCCGATCGAGGGTCGCTCGATGCCGAACAGCGCCCGCGCCATGGAGGCGCCCATCAGGGCAAACTCCACGAGCTGACGGGAATCGGCGCCCACATTGGCGCCGACGTCGAGCACGATGCACTCAGCCTCGATGGTCGGCCAAATAGCGGCAATCGCCGGGCGGTCGACGCCGGCAATCGTCTTCAGACAGAATTTGGCCATGGCCATGAGCGCGCCAGTATTGCCTGCGGACACGGCTGCGTCGGCTTGGCCATCCCGCACCGCCTCGAGCGCAAGCCACATGCTGGACCGCCAGCGGCCCTTGCGCAGGGCCTGGCTGGGCTTGGTATCCATGGCCACCGCCACGTCGGTGTGAATGATCTTGGCCTGACTGGCGAGTGCAGGATGTGGGGCAAGCTCCGCCTCAATGCGGGCGGCGTCTCCCACCAGGATAAACCGCATCTCGGGATGGCGAACGAGCGCAATCGCGGCTCCAGCGACCACGACGCTCGGTCCGTGGTCCCCGCCCATGGCGTCGAGCGCTATGGTGACTGGCGCACCCATTTTCCTCAGCCAAATAGGAAAGATTGCATCGGTCGCGGCCGGACGACCGCAACGCCCCAGGAGCGGAACCCGAATAGACGCAAATGCACTCCAGGGGCAACCGGATTTTGGTAACGGCGAGGAAGCGCGGTTTTCAGCGCTGTTTTAGTTGCGCGCCAGCGCGGCGAAGGGACCTTCGGGCTTCTCCTTGTCGTCAGATTGGGCCTCGCTCTCCTGCCATTGCAAGCTTGCGCCTTGCCGCTTTGGGTAAGGATCAAGCGCGGTGGCGAACGTTTCATAGATCACCGACCCGATGTCCATCTTGCCTTCGAGGATCGGCTCTGGCCACTCGCGCAAGGGATGGCCTTTGTCCTCGGCCTGATGGTTGAGCTCCTCGATCAGCGGAAGCGGCCAAAATTCCATCTCGACCGGCACATCGAGGACGCTTTCGACTGGCTCAAGGGAGAGGATGCAAGTCTGGGTCGCGGCCGCCTGCCCTTGAGGGCAATCTGGGCGCCGGCTTGGCGGCGGAGGTGGTAGGTGAAGTCAAGCCGCTCAACTGCTACCAGGTCGAGCATCTGGGCAATGGCGTGACATTCGGCGGGGCTCGCCTGGATCGCGCCTTCCTCGCCGTTGCCGATGTCGTCAACTCTGAGCAGCCGCTTGAACGGCGCGGCCTCACCCTCGCTGGCGCTTGCAGCTTTCGGCGCCCTAGTCATGGTGCTCCATAACCTCTTGAAAGTGGACCTCGCCCGCAAGCAGCCTCTCGGTCGGCTGCCGCTCGAGCTCGCTCACAATCCCCCAAACATAGAATGCCAGCGGCACGCTTGCAGCCCTGGCGGCTGGCGGTCCGAGGGGCAGGATCGCGGCGATGGCGGAGGCAAGAGCCTCTTGGCCCGCCTCGAGGGCGGCTGCATAGGTGTGCAGCAAACCGTGGGTCGAAGCCGCGAGCCCCCTCACCTTTTTCGGGATCGCCAGCTCGCCGATGCCGAGCTCGCGCAGCACCGTCTCCATGTCGGTGCTAAGGCGATCCACGAGAGCCTGGATGGTATCCCGCGCTTCGGCCCCCCGCGGAACGGAAGCGGTGGAGAAGGGCAAAGAGGTGGAGCGACAGAACGACGAACCTCCCGTCGACCGTGTCGGGAACACCGTAGCTCCTGTAGAAGATGGGGAGCCGTGTCTGCGCCACAATCGCGCCATAGAGTTTGTCAGTGTTACTAGGGGTTAAGCGCCACCACGCCAGGCGGGCGAGTGGATTAGAAGTATGGGACATTTCGTCTAACCTCTCCGGGTTCACCTCTGTTAGCTACCATTAGGTCTGCTTTGCATAGGGCAACGCCGGCCGTATCGAGGGGAGGTCTGGTTTTCAATCGTTCACCGGGGGCACCCGCGTTGATCAAGGCTAAATCAACGGCCGCAGGGTCGCATATGTCGACGCTCGTTGGCCTTGCCATGCTTCTCGTTGCCGCGCCGCTTGCTGGCTGTGGTGCCCAGATCGACCGCCATGGACACGTCTTTACGGATGTCGACCTGGGGCAGGTGCAGCCCGGCATGTCCAAGGATCAAGTCAAGCTGGCTCTCGGCTCGCCCGACACGACCGGCACGATCAACGGCGATGCCTACTACTATATCGCGACGACCCAGAAATCATACGCCTTCTTCAAGCCTTGGGAGATCGACCGGCAGGTCATGGCGGTCTATTTCAATAAGGGCGGGACCGTCGATCAGGTCGGTCATTACGGCCTGCAGGACGGCATCGTCGTCAACTATGCCAAGGACGAGACCCCCGCTCGCGGCAAGGACCTCAACATGCTCGAGCAGCTCTTCGGCAATCTCAGCCAGCGCAAGCTGTTCAAGGATCAGCGGCAGAACAGCAACGGTGTCCCCACCGTGCCTTAGCCCTGCTGCCGCCCGCCCTAACGGGCGAGCACGGCGAGCAGGAGCAAGGCCACGATATTGGTGATCTTGATCATCGGGTTGACGGCCGGGCCCGCGGTATCCTTGTAAGGATCTCCGACGGTGTCGCCGGTCACCGCGGCCTTATGTGCCTCCGAGCCCTTGCCACCATAATGGCCATCCTCGATATATTTCTTAGCATTATCCCACGCCCCTCCTCCCGCCGTCATGGAAATGGCAACGAACAGGCCGGTGACGATCACGCCAAGCAGCATGGCACCAAGCGCCGAGAAGGCCGCGCTCTTGCCCGCGATGGCGTTGACGATGAAATAGAACACGATCGGGGTGAGCACCGGCAAGAGCGACGGCACGATCATCTCCTTGATGGCGGCGCGGGTGAGCAGGTCGACCGCGCGTCCATAGTCCGGGCGGGCCATGCCCTTCATGATGCCGGGCTTCTCCTTGAATTGGCGCCGCACCTCCTCAACGATCGCGCCGGCTGCGCGGCCGACGGCCGTCATGGCAATACCGCCAAACAGGTAAGGCAGAAGTCCACCCAGGAAGAGGCCAACCACCACATAAGGATTGGATAGGCTGAAGGTTGGATCGACGTTCTTGAAATAGGGGAACTTGTCGACATTGGCGGCGAAATATTTGAGGTCCTCGGTGTAGGCCGCGAATAGTACCAGCGCGCCCAGTCCTGCCGAGCCAATGGCATAGCCCTTGGTGACCGCCTTGGTGGTGTTACCCACGGCGTCGAGCGCATCGGTCGTCTTGCGGATCGATTTCGGCATGCCCGACATCTCGGCTATGCCGCCGGCGTTGTCGGTGACGGGACCGAAGGCATCGAGCGCCACGATCATGCCCGCGAGCGCCAGCATAGTGGTAACAGCGATGGCAATTCCGAACAGGCCAGCGAGACCATAGGCGACGATGATCGCGGCCATGATCACCAGCGCCGGCAATGCCGTCGACTCAAGCGACACGGCAAGCCCCTGGATGACGTTGGTGCCATGGCCGGTGACGGAAGCCTTGGCAATCGACTGCACCGGGCGGAAGTTGGTGCCCGTGTAATATTCGGTGATGACGACGATCAGCGCCGTGACCACGAGTCCCACCACGCCGCAAAAGAACAGCGACTTGCCGGTGAAGCTGACATCGCCCACGGTCATCACCGTGTCCATGCCGACAAGCCAAGCGGTGAGCGGCCACAGGCCAATGAGCGACAGCACGCCGGTCGCGAGCACTCCCTTGTAGAGCGCGCCCATGATCGACTGGCTCTTGCCGAGACGCACGAAGAAGGTGCCCACGATCGAGGTGATCACGCACATGGCGCCAATGGCCATCGGATACAGCATCATCTCCATGACGCGGTCGCCCCCCGCGAAATAGATCGAGGCCAGCACCATGGTGGCGACGATCGTCACCGCGTAGGTCTCGAACAGGTCGGCAGCCATGCCGGCGCAGTCACCAACATTGTCGCCGACATTGTCGGCGATGGTGGCTGGGTTGCGCGGGTCGTCCTCTGGGATGCCGGCTTCCACCTTGCCTACGAGGTCACCGCCGACATCGGCGCCCTTGGTGAAGATGCCGCCGCCGAGACGGGCGAAGATGGAGATGAGCGAGGCGCCGAAGCCGAGCGAGACGAGCGCGTCGATGACCTCGCGTGACGCGGGGTTCAACTGCAGCATCTTGGTGAGCACGAGGAAATAGACCGAGACGCCGAGGAGCGCTAGGCCGGCCACGAGCATGCCGGTGATGGCGCCGGCGCGAAAGGCAAGGCTCAATCCATCGGCAAGGCTCTTGGTCGCGGCCTGGGCGGTCCTGACATTGGCGCGCACCGAGACGTTCATGCCGATATAGCCGGCCGCGCCGGACAAGAGCGCGCCGATGGCGAAGCCGATGGCCTGGGTGAGTCCGAGCAGGAGTGCCAGAGCGATGAAGATCACCACGCCGACCGCAGCGACGGTGGTGTATTGGCGGGCGAGATAGGCCTGGGCGCCTTCCTGAATGGCGGCCGCGATTTCCTGCATACGGGCGGACCCGGGATCGGCCGCGAGAACCGCTCTCGCGGTGGCGATGCCATAGACGATGGAGAGCGCTCCGCAGGCGATGATGAGGTAGAGAACAAAAGTCATGACGGACTGTCCCCGTTCGCTTGGTTGAAATTGCAGGAAGCCGGACGTTTGGGCGCGAGGCACGCTTGAGGTGCCGCGGAGCCCACCGCCGGTGAAGCTTGGCGTCTAGGCCTGGCGGAAAATGCCAAAGTTGAACGGAGGAAGCAACCGACGGCCTGGGAAAGCGGTGATTTGGCCATTCCTCAAGGGGAAGCCCTAAAGTGTGCGTAGCCCTTGTGCGGGAGCCTGAGTGGTCTCCCCTCGCCGTCAAGCACCGCAACCTCCGGGTTTCCCACGACAATCTTGCCGATGGCGGTCACCCTCACCTCCTGTTCCAGCGCCGCCGCCTCGAAGGCCGTGGCCCTTGCCTCCGGCACCGCGGCCACGATCTCGAAGTCGTCACCCGCCGTGATCAGCTCCTGGAGCAAGTGGGGCTCGCGGGCAAGCGCTTTATCCACCGCCGCGGCGTGCGGCACGCGGTCGGCCTGAATGACGGCCGCGACCTTGGAGGCGGTGCAGAGCTTCTCGATGTCGCCCACGAGACCGTCGGAGACGTCGATGGCCGCGTGGGCATATCTGCGCAGCAGCGGGGCTAATCTGCACCGGGGCTCTGGCCGCTGGTAGCGCTCGATCAGCGCTGCCGCCTCTGCGGGAGCGAGCACCCAGGCTTTGGCAAGCCTAGGCTCCTGGCGGAGGCGAAGCCCGAGATGGGCCGCGCCAATGCTGCCGCTGACATAGATCCGGTCCCCTCCCCTGGCGCCGCTCCTGAGCACGGCCTTGCCCTGAGGCACGCGCCCAAGGGCGGTGACCGAGAGGGTGATTCGTCCGGGTGTCCCGCTCGTATCGCCGCCAATCAGCGCAATGCCGGCGGTGCGCTGCAACGCGCCCAGACCACGGGCGAAACCTTCGAGCCATTCAGGTGTGGCTTCGCGCAGACTCAAGGCGAGAAGATAGGCGTAGGGCTCCGCCCCCTTGGCGGCGAGATCCGACAAGTTTACCGCAAGCACCTTGTGGCCGATGGAGGTCGGCGGATCATCCGGCAGAAAATGCACGCCCTCGACGATGGTGTCGCAGGTGACCACAAGCTCTTCACCCGCAAAGACCGGGAGGACCGCGGCATCGTCACCGAGAGCAAGGGCCGCCGGTGCAGTGGCAAGCGGAGCAAAATAGCGGACGATAATGTCGAACTCGCCGAGGGACGCGTCGCCGAGTGGCGAGCCACCGCGCTCCGCACGCTTGACGTGCCTGACCCGGTTAGCCATCGCCCGGCCCTTCGCGGGTGAATTCCTTGGGGCGGATCTCGTGGGCGAGCTTGTCGAGGATGCCGTTTACGACCTTGGGCTCATCGCCCTCAAAAAAAGCGTGCGTGAGGTCAACATATTCGGTGATCGCCACGCGCGGCGGCACATCATCGCGCATCAGGATCTCATAGGCCCCGGCGCGCAGGACTGCGCGCAGGATCGAGTCGAGGCGATTGAGCCGCCAGCCTTCGGCAAGATGGCGGTCGATCAGCGGATCGATACGGAGCTGCTCGCGCACCACGCCCTCGACGACGTCGCGAAAGAACGCGGCCTCCGCGTCATGATATTGGCGGCCTTCGACCTCCTGGCCCAAACGATGCGCCTCGAACTCGGCGATCACTTCGGTCAGGTCGATCGCGGTCATGTCCATCTGATAGAGCGCCTGCACGGCAGCAAGACGCGCGGCGCTGCGAGCCGTGGGACTGCGTGTCTTGACTCTGCGTGTCTTGGCACTTTGCGGCGCGCCACTCGTCGAGGCGGCACGCTCTCCTTTCGGGGCTTTCTCGGTCATGGCCGTCAGCGCCGGCTGGCCGAAGAGAAATGCTGCTCGAGCTGCATCAGGGCGAGATAGGCCCGCGCCGCGTCGCGCCCCTTGTTCCGCCCTGTGACGCTCGCTCGCGCGAGAGCCTGCTCTCGGCTGTCGCAGGTGATGATGCCGTTGCCGATGGGGACGGCGTGCTCGACGGCGAGCTGATGCAGACCCGCCGCGGATTCGCGCGCGACGATCTCATAATGCGTCGTCTCGCCGCGGATAACGCAGCCGAGCGCGATGCAGCCGCGGTGGTGCCCAGCCCGCCCGACGAAGCCGTTGGCCAACGCGAGGCTCAGCGCCAAAGGGATCTCGAGCGCGCCCGGGACGGAAAGGCGCTCGAAGTCGATGTGTTGCGCATTCAGCTCCTCGATGGCGCCGCGCGCAAGCTCATCGGAAATGTCCTCATAAAAGCGCGCCTCGATGATCAACACTGAACGCGGGCCCTTGCGGCTCATGGCCTGCTACTCCAGCGCCTGGTGGCCCACGACCTTGAGGCCATAACCCTCAAGGCCCACAATTTTGCGGGCCGGAGCATTGCTCATCAGCACCATCTCGCGCACGCCGAGATCGAGGAGAATCTGCGCGCCGATGCCATATTCGATCAGGCGCTGCTGACCGGTGCGGTCCGATCCCGGCTCGCGCTTGAGGCGAACGGAGATGGCGTCTGGCCGGCTCTCGCGAATCAGCACGATGACGCCACGGCCTTCCTTGCCGATGATGTCCATGGCCTTGTGCACCAAGGTCTCGCGATGACCTCCGGCGGCGAGCACGTCGTCTAGAGTGTTCATCGCATGCACGCGCACGAGGACCGGGTCGCCGCTCCCGACATCGCCCTTGACGAGGGCCACGTGTTCCGCCGGATCCACGGTCGTTGCATAGACTTTGAGATCGAAGATCCCGCCATGAGCGCTTTCGATCTTGGTCCCGGCGACGACCTTGACCAGATGATCATAACGGAGGCGGTAGGCGATCAGCTCGGCGATGGTGCCGATCTTGATACCGTGGCGCTGGGCGAATGCGACGAGATCGGGCAGACGCGCCATGGTGCCGTCGTCATTCATGATCTCGCAGATCACGCCGGCAGGATAGAGGCCCGCGAGCCGCGCCATGTCCACGGCCGCTTCGGTATGGCCCGCGCGCACGAGCACACCGCCCTCCTTGGCGACTAGGGGGAAGACGTGGCCCGGCGTGGTGATGTCGCGATAGTCTTTGGTGGGATCGATGGCGACGGACACGGTGTGGGCGCGGTCATGCGCCGAGATGCCGGTGCTGATGCCCTCGCGCGCCTCGATGGATACGGTGAAGGCGCTGGCATGGCGCGCGCGGTTGGAGCGAGGCATCAGCTCCAGATGCAGCTGTTTGGCCCGCTCGGGGTTCAGCGCGAGGCAGATGAGCCCGCGGCCGTGCATGGCCATGAAATTGATAGCGTCTGGCGTGGCCATTTGCGCCGGGATGACAAGGTCACCCTCGTTCTCACGCTCCTCGGCGTCGACCAAAATGAACATGCGTCCATTGCGGGCGTCCTCGACCACTTCCTCGATGGAGGAGAGGGCCGGGTGATGACGGGCCTGGCTCAGGACGGTCACGGGCGATCTGCCTCTCGCAATGCGATGCGCTCCACGTAGCGCGCCAAGAGATCGACCTCAAGGTTTACCAGGTCGCCGGCCTTCCGGTCTTGCCATGTCGTATGGGCAAGAGTGTAAGGAATGATGTTCACGCCGAAGCGTAGCCCGTCCACCGCATTGACGGTAAGCGACACACCGTCCAGCGCGACGGAGCCCTTGGCGGCGATGAAGGGCGCAAATTCGCGCGGGCTTTCCAGCACGATGCGGATACTGTCGCCATCGGGCTCGCTTGAAACGATGCGCGCTGGTCCATCGATGTGGCCCGTCACCAAGTGGCCGCCGAGCTCGGCGCCGAAGCACAAGGCGCGCTCGAGATTGATGCGGCGACCCGGCTCCCACGTGCCAAGGGTGGTGCGGTCGAGCGTCTCGTTGGAAGCCTCCACCTCGAAGGCGGTCGGAGCCATTGCGCCGTTGGTGAGATGCACCACCGTGAGGCAGCAGCCGTCGCAGGCGATGGACGCGCCCTCCGTGAGTCCCGGGAGCACGTGGGTCGCCGCGATGCGTAAGCGGGGGCCCTCGCGGGAAGCGAGCGTGCCTATGTCGCTGACAATTCCGGTGAACATGTCTTACCTGGCGTAAAAACCTTAGAATGCAACGCTTACGACACTGTCGGGGTATCGGCCCGGGTAACACATTGCACCGTTTTCGTCATATATCGTTTTCGACATATGTAATGAGCGCGCGGTCAGTATGAGAACATGTTCAACCAGTTCTGCGGCCAGCGTGAGTGAAGGTTGCATCGCCGTTGTCGCCACGGGAGGAACGTTCAGCGCCGAGGGTCTCAAGGGTATTCCCAACGCGACGCTGGAAGAAGTCACCGGCTCGACGGTCAACCGCTACGGCGCCGGCATCATGCAGGAGATCAACTCCGCAGCCATGCATATCTGGTTTAATTGGCAGCACCTCAATCTTGACCTCAACGCGATCAGCTGGGGCGATTGCAGCAACCCGGCGACTTACGTGCCGGAGGGAAGGAAGCTCAAGGGCAACTACGAAGACCTCGACATGTTCATGCTCGGTGGCGTGATCTTCCCCTAGACAAGGCCTTTCCCCAAAGGGTCCATCTTCCGGGAAAGATCATCGACGCCGAACAACAGGGGCCGGGCCGGCCCCTTTTATTTTTCGCAGCTTCGGCTCGAGACGCTGCCGGCTAGGTGCGGCGCGGACTTGGGCGTTCGGCTTCGGCCCGCGCCCTTTGTTGTAGCTCAACCTCGGGCTGATGCCCTTTTGTCGCTTCGATCCGCAGGGAAAGCCGAACGAGCGTGTTCTATCAAAGTCGGCACCCCCCTGCCGACATACCCGCGAAGCCAGGAAGACCTCTCCGGCACCGGGCTTCTCTCAAACTGGCGTCGGCTTCGGTCGGCGCCTTTTTTTCTAAAGAACCGATGTTTTGCGCCAGGACCGAGATCAACGCCAGCGGGTGCATTGGTTCTAGTTACAAAGCTGAAAAACTCTGTAACACGCGGCGTGGTATGTCTGGTGGCGATGTGGTCTGTCTGGAAGACCGCATCACCATCCTTGGGTTGGAGGGGCGTCGGCTTCGGTCGGCGCCCTTTTGCTGTAACGTCTGGGGATGAAGACGGGAGCGACATTGTCGCGCAAGTTAGTTCTATGCGGGCTTCTAATTTTCACCGGGTGTAGTGCATCGCATCACGCTCAAGGTGAGACTGCAATCGAAGATAAAGAGCCGCCCGCGGTCACGCAGAATAATGAAGCAATCGGCCAATGCCAGAAATCATATCCGGACCCCCATCGGAAGCCTGCTTTACCAAGGATCAAATGCTTTAACGATGCCACACTCGCCTACTACACGGCATTTTCCGGCAATCCGTGGTCTGCTCAGGTAAGAGCCTTCACGGCCACAATGGTGGCGATCGCTGAAAAGCACGACACCGGTCAAATTTCCAACGAAGAGTTCGATTTTCAAAAGGAACAGGCAATCGCGAACTATACAAGCCAGCTAATGCGCTCTACGCAAGCCGTAGGCATGACAGTCCTGCCAAAACAAATGACCTGTGTTCCAACGTCAAATGGCGTGAGCTGTTATTAGTTAGGGCCGCGCGCTGAACGGCTAGCTTGGCGTTTGCTCGCCGCCTCCCTCCACCATGGACCGTAGAGAGGATTCCCGGCGGCCTGAAGGTGGTCGACGCCAATGGGCGGGCGCTCGTGTATGTTCTGCTTGGGCGCATGTGAAGCTCGCAGGGTTTGCGCTGTGGCCAATCGGTAAGATGATTGTACCGGGCTAAGTGTCGACCTCAATCCTGGTCTTGCGAGATGACGTCTGGGGTTTGTACCCCTTTTGGCCGGGGAGCGCATGGCATCCCGGAAGAACGTGAACCAATACCAAATAAGCGCGACCGGAACGGCTAAGTCATACAGAACGTCTAGGCCGGGGATCGGCTCGACAGGAATCGCGACTGCTCCCGCCGCGAGCGTCGCCCCAACACGATAAGTAAAGGCCGTAAGTAAGCGCTTCAGTGGATTGTCGTCGGACAATTGAGAAATGACCACCATGAGCACGATGCAGAGTGCGAACATCACGGCGATGAAGATTAGCAAGTCTCGAATCATTTCCATCAGCGGTGGACGCGCCAAAACCCAGTCGCAATTCGATCACTGATCATTAGGTCCCGACGGGAATGGCGCTGGCTGTTACCCCGCAAAGGCCTTCGTTGCCTATTGGGATAGCGTTCCCAGTCGATCAATACCCGAGCCTCTTTCAGTACCTTCCAGTTGTTGCTGGTCGCGACGCAATTCAAACCGCGTCTCTACGGTCGCGTACAATACAACGCCTACCAGCAGCAGAATCCCTCCCAGAGCATAGGCCATAGAACGTCCCCCGAGTGGCCGCCCGGTGAGTGGGGAAAACCCAATTCCTCTTGGAAAGGTTCCCAAGGATTCTGAGGGGTGATTGTGATCACTGCTACCCGTAGTACCCCACTTGGAGGGGTCAGCACCAAGCCGATTCCTGGATTCTCTGCAGGTGGTGTCTAGCTCTTCTTGGGTGGACCTGCTGTAGGTCCATTGAATTGCTTCTGTGAAGCCCTCTTCGAACTGCAGTTCGAACGCGATTGGATGCCATCCATTGAACTTGCCGGAACGTGCCAACTCGCGCGCCCGAGCTTGAAAACGCTGAAGCTTCTCACTCATGGATTACCCTCGACCCGGCCACTGCTCACGGGGATATGGGAGCTGAAACGCTGAAGTCCAGACTAGATTGCCAAACGCTTAGGTGGCCGACGCGCTTAGGAGCCGAGGTAGGTTGCGATCAATGCCGCCGTCTCCCCGCCGCCGCCCCACTCTTCGCCAAACACGCCAGGATCTTTATTTGGAGAAATTATTGAAGACGAGTCCCGGACAGACCCCCAGACAGACCTCGCTTAGCAGGGCGAGGACTTGGACGGTCGCTCGGTCGACAATCCCGCCCCTCAAGGCGGTGCCCCTTTCGACCTGTGCAACCCGTTTATAACTGTCGTGTTTGTGCTCCTTTGGGAGACGCTACGCGCTAGGAGACGCCGCCACCCCAAGAGGAGGGCGCGCCTTTGGTCCACGGCTTCAGCTTTTTCCTCGGTGATCACGCACACATTAGCCAGATTCATGTAGCGCCCAGTCGAACTGGTTGCCGGGACGGTGCCCCACAATGGGCTCACCGAGGATGAGGCGCCCCGCATTGCCAGCAACATCGCCAAGCTGCCTACGCTTCTAAGGCCAGATGAGGTCCTAGGGTTCGGTCCGCGCCCCGTTCACATGGGGGGTTTTAGATCGACCACCGCGGCCGTGAAAAGCGTGTTCAGCGCAGTACCAGTGGCGTTAAGGCCCGCGAACGCAGCGACGGCGATGAGGGCGCAAATTAGCCCGTACTCAATGGCGGTGACGCCAGACTGATCCGCAATGAAGGATCTCAGCAGGGTCATTGACCCTCCCGATTGATCGCGCAATTACGGCGCAGTGAGGTCGGTCGCTACGGTGCCGAAAATTGTGTTCAGCTGTCCACCAATTGCAGTAACAGTCGCGACGATGGCCACGCCGATAAAAAGAGCAATTAGGCCATATTCAATGGCCGTTGCACCGGACTGATCTTTGGCGAATTTCCACAAGAGGTCACGCATAGGGGCTCTCCTTGCGTTACGCCACCCACGCTAGCAAAATGCTATTGGCCGAGCGACCTCGTCCGTCCCGGCCACTAAACCAAAGCTTAATGGACCGCGGCATCGGCTTCGGTCGGCGCTGCAATGTTGGGTTGTCCTCAACAGCGTAGCGGCTGTAGTTTTTGTGCCACCGCCTGCACGACTTCGATCAAGGGAGGTTCATATCCGAGCAACCTTAATCGTGATTGCTGTCTTGAGCACTCTCATTCTTCTTTCCGATACGGCGTCAGCTAGAGTCATACAGCTGCAAAATCATTCCCAATCCGACATTCAAAAGGCCTGCACCGATGCAAAAGGAAGTTTTTATTCCGATAGCAAGGTTTACTCCTGCACCACGCCCAAGGGTGAAGTGGCCTGCAAGAAAACAGACCATTCCTGCCAGGGCTACTGCCAAGCATGTAGAGTAGTTAGAAAGTTAGGCATCGAGGCATACATATTGCATCCTGTCGGACACGCGAGGTAGGCGCGCCCGTCACACACAACCTCGCTGGCTTTTTCCTGGAGGCCTGGGGGCGTTAGTCGCCTGCGACTAAGGCTTGCGGCGATGCCACATCCACCAGAGTGCCAAGCCTGTGATGGAAAGCACCACGACATCAAGCCACTGCATCGAGCATCACCTAACGCCTGCACTCATGCCACAGCGTATGGCTTGTCGAGGAAAGCAGTACAGCCTCATTGCTGATCATGCCACGGACGACGCCTTTTTCGCGGGTAACCATCGTCGTGATCTTGCTTAGCTCGCTTCTGCCCAATACGTCGCGCCAAGTAATGCACCAGGGCGACCACCACCACAGCGACGGCAACTGAGATTAGCCAGGGGCCACCATCACTAAGGTTCATCGGGATCACGCTCGATCTCAGCATCCTCAGGTGGGCATGGGTACATGTTGAAGCTGCATCACCGAACTTGCGGCACAACAGAATGGAGGCGGGGCAAGCTAGGATATGCAGAAAAGAGTGCTATTCTTCTCCGCTACCTACAGGGGAGAATACGATGGAATTGCAGGAGGAAGTATTGGTGTTTACGGCGAATTTCGTTGCCCTAGGTTTCAATGACCTCACCGATTGTCTGAAGAAAAATGGCGCACTAAGACTCCTGTCTAGAGGTGTCTGCGTCTGTCCACGACAAATCAGGACATTACATTGATCTATAATGGAAAAATATGGACCAGGTGGCAGCTAATTTCGGCTTTTGTCCGTGGCCGGACGCCTTGTTGATAGGTCCGGTGAACATGTGAGCTCGCGACGCCACCACGTCATACGGTCCGGACCGAAGGACCGAGAAAAGGTGAGGTTGAAATGGCCGCATTCGGTCAGGCGATCAAGGCTTTCGCTCACAAAGGGTAACATACCGTCAGCGCCGGCGGGCGTCGTCCCATGGTAAATGACCGCCGCATCGAGGAGATGGGCGTCGAGTAGGCCGCGCGCGACCGAGGGTCCGCCCTCGACCAGGACACTCGTGATGCCGCGAAGGGCGAGAGCCTCCAGCGTTTCCTTGAGGGAGGGCAGACCTTCGGCATCGGCAGGGACAGGAAGGATCTCGGCACCGCGCTCCAGCAAAGCCGCGGTGTTGGGCTGACGCTCGTCCTCCGCGCAGACGAGCCAGACCGGGACCATCAGGTCCTCGAACAGGCGCGCGGTTGGCGATATCCGCAAGCGGCTGTCCAACACCACCCGCACGGGAGAGCGGCACTCCAGGCCAGGAAGCCGGCAGGTGAGGCTCGGATTGTCGGCCGTGATGGTGCCGCGGCCGACCAGGATGGCATCGGAGCGGGCGCGCAGCAGGTGGGCGTGGGCGCGGGCGTCGGCACCGGTGACGAAGGTGGGCGAACCGTGGCCCCGAGGGACGAGGCCGTCTGAGCCCAAGGCAAGCTTCAAGGTGACCGCAGGACGTCCCTCGGTGACCCGCAAGACGTGGCCGAGGACAATCTCCAGAGCGTTGTCCGCGAACACCCCCTCCCTCACCTCGATGGTGGCGGCACGCAAGCGATCAATGCCGTTGCCGGCGGTGCGTGAATCGGGGTCCCGCATGGCGATGACGACCCGTGCCGGACCTGCTGCTACGGTGGCATCGGCGCACGGAGCGCCGCGGCCCGCGTGGGCGCAAGGTTCGAGCGTCACATAGAGGGTCGCGCCACGGGCTTGGTCGCCCGCCTGCGCAAGAGCGATGGCTTCAGCATGAGGTCTTCCGCCAGGCGCCGTCCAGCCGCGGCCGACGATCTCGCCGGAAGGGCTCACAATGATGCAGCCGACGGACGGATTGGGCCAGGTCAACCCCAGCCCGCGCCTCGCGAGCGCGAGGGCTTGCGCCATGTGGTCCTCGTCGCTCGCAGCCATGCATCAACTTGAGGTCTGGAGGTTAATCGTCGATGGAGGTTGTCTCGTCGCGTGCCGCTGCTTCGTCGGCAGGCTCGCAGCCGGCCAGCTCGCCAAGCAGGGCCTCGAAATCCTTGGCCTCGCGGAAATTCTTGTACACAGAGGCAAAGCGTACATAGGCGACGTCGTCGAGCGCCTTTAGGGCCTCCATCACCAGCCGGCCGATGGTCTCGGACTTGATGTCGTTCTCGCCCATGTTTTCCAAGCGGCGGACGATGCCGCTCACCATGCGCTCGATGCGCTCTGGGTCCACGGGTCGCTTGCGGAGCGCGATCTGCACCGACCGCATCAGCTTGTCGCGATCGAAGGGCGTGCGCCTACCGCTGCGCTTGACCACCGTCAGCTCGCGCAGCTGCACCCGCTCGAAGGTGGTGTAGCGGCCGCCGCAATCGGCACAGACGCGCCGGCGCCGAATCGTGGTGTGGTCCTCGCTAGGCCGCGAGTCCTTCACCTGCGTGTTGGTGCTGCCGCAATAGGGGCACCGCATCAGCGACCGCCCTCCCCTGTTCCACCCTCACGCCTACGCTCACTGATAGATTGGATAGCGACCGCAAAGCTCGATTGCGCGCTGCTTCACTTTGGCTTCCACAGCGCCGTTGCCCGCGTCGCCATTGGCAGCGAGGCCATCCAGCACCTCGATGATCATGTTGCCGATCGACTGGAACTCGGCGATGCCGAAGCCGCGTGTCGTCCCCGCAGGCGAGCCCAAGCGAATGCCGGAGGTGACCATGGGCTTCTCCGGGTCGAACGGCACGCCGTTCTTGTTACAGGTGATGTTCGCGCGCCCAAGAGCCACCTCGGCGGCCTTGCCGGTGAGCTTCTTGGGGCGTAGGTCCACCAGCATGACATGCGTGTCGGTGCCGCCGGAGACGAGCGCCACGCCGCCCTTGACGAGGGTCTCGCCCAGCGCCTTGGCGTTGTCGATCACTGACTGCGCATAAAGCTTGAACGAGGGCGACAGCGCCTCCTTGAAGGCCACAGCCTTGGCCGCGATGATGTGCATCAAGGGTCCGCCTTGCAGGCCCGGGAAGACGGCGGAGTTGATCTTCTTGCCGATCTCCTCGTCATTGGAGAGCACCATGCCGGCGCGCGGTCCGCGCAAGGTCTTGTGGGTGGTGGTCGTCACCACATGGGCATGGGGCAGCGGGCTCGGATGCAGACCGGCGGCGACCAGGCCGGCGAAATGCGCCATGTCCACCATGAAATAGGCGCCGACGGCGTCGGCGATGGCTCGGAAGCGCGCAAAATCGATGATGCGCGGATAGGCCGACCCGCCAGCGATGATCAGCCTCGGCTTGTGTTCCTTGGCCAGGCGCTCGACCTCGTCATAGTCGATGCGGTGATCGTCCGGCCGCACGCCGTATTGTACCGCGTTGAACCACTTGCCGGAGAGGTTCGGCGGCGCGCCGTGGGTGAGATGGCCGCCCGCGGCGAGCGACATGCCAAGGATCGTGTCGCCAGGCTTGATCAGCGCAAGCAGGACAGATTGGTTTGCCTGAGAACCCGAATGGGGCTGGACGTTGGCAAAGGCGCAATTGAACAGGCGCTTGGCGCGATCGATGGCCAGCTGCTCGACGACGTCCACATACTGGCAGCCGCCGTAGTAGCGCTTGCCCGGGTACCCTTCCGCGTATTTGTTGGTGAGGAGCGTACCGGCGGCTTCGAGCACGGCGCGGGAGACGATGTTCTCCGACGCGATCATCTCGATCTCGTTCTGCTGGCGCCCGCGCTCGTTCTCGACGGCTGCCAAGATTTCGGGATCGGCGTCCTTCAAAGACTTAGTGAAGAAGCCGGACTCGCGTGCTTCGGCACGCCTCATATCACTTGCCGTCATCGTCTTAGCTGCTCCTCGCGCTTGAAAGGCCCGCTCGTGCAAAGTGTTGGCTGGCGCGCTAAGAACGCGTTCGGCACATGCAGGACAAGCCCAACGCTGCCCTTACCACATGTCGCGCATCGGCGCTAGCAACACCCAAGCAATGGTCGCGTGGCGGCCGAAACCCGCTTTTTGTCGGCCCATTCTAGCGCCTCAGCCCACAAGGAAAGGCGCCATTGGCGGAGCCAAATGGCGCTCAACCGCTAAAGTCGGCGACCGGGGCAGATCAGTAGGCTGACGCCGTCTCGGAAACGCCGTCGTGGTTGTAGATGTCCGGGCGGAAGTTGACCACGCCATCAGGCGTCGCCCAGGCGCTCACATAGGCAAAATACACCGGCACGGGCTTGGCGAGCTTGACGTCGACCTGCTCGCCGGTCTGCTTCATGGCGAGGATGTGCTGCATGTCCCAGCCGGACTCGCCGCGCAACAGCCAGGCCACCAGCGCCTCGATATTATGCACCCGCACGCAGCCCGAGCTTTCGAAGCGGACGTTCCGGCCGAACAGGCTCTTAAGCGGGGTATCGTGCATATATACTGCGTCCTTGTTCGGGAAGTTGATCTTCACGAAGCCGAGAGAGTTCTCCTCCCAGGGCAGCTGGCGGAAGTTGTAATTGTAGACCTCATTGCCGAACCAGTTGATCTCACTTGGGTTGAGCGGACGGCCGCTCGGGTCGAAGGCCTCCATATGGTAGGCCGCGAGCATGTCCTGGTTCCGGCGGGCAAATTCCTGCGCCTTCGGCACCAGATCCTTGAAGATGATGCTGCGCGGCACGTACCAGTAAGGATTGAAGTTGATCTCCTGGATCTTGCTGGAGAGCTCGGGCGAAGGCCGCTCGGGCTTGCCCACCACAGCAGCGTAGCGGGAGGCCACCTGCCCCGCCTCGACCGCCTCAACCTGCGCCGCCGGAATGTTGACGACGACATAGCGAGCTCCGGCGGCAGGCGCGAGCGTCTGCAACCGCGTGAGATTCGCCTGCAGCTGCCGCAGGCGAATGTTCGCGGGCACGTTCATCGCATCCACCGTGGCACGGTCTATAGCGCCTGTGGGTGGCAACGCATGCCGCTCCTGGAACTTCTTCACCGCCGCCGCAAGGGCTGCGTCGTACTCGTCGGGAATGCTCTTGCCGACGAGGTCGCCGCTGATTTCGAGCCGCCGGTGCAGGATCACGACTTCCTGTCCGCTGGATCCCAGCCGCATCGCGTAGGCGGGCACCGCCGGCCAGCCGCCTTGCGCGACGATGCTCTCGTACCGTTGAATCGCGGCCTTGGTCGCCTCGATATTCTTGGGAGACAGCGTGGGCAGGCCAAGCGCCGGGTTGGTGATCCATTCCCGCGTGGCCGCTGTGCCCTCATCGGGGGGCAGCTCGTCGCCGTGGAAGGCGCCCGAGCCGGGTTGCGGAGTGGCACTCTGGCTCTGGCCGCGGCTCGCGCCCGGAGCACTGCGGTATCCGAAGGGGCCAGCTTGCGAGTTGTCCTGCTGATAATCGTTCTGACGACCGCCACCGCCGAGCCAGGAGAAGAGGCCGGCTTGACTGGGTCCGCTGGTCGAAGTGAGGAGGACCGCAGCGGCGGCTAAGGTGGCCAGCGCCACACCGCTTCCCCTGACACGCTGCCACATGTCCATACGCGGCTCCCCGTTGTCTGTGGCTCGGGCCCGTGTTCATGGGCCAGACGAGCCAGTTTGGCTAATCCCGTCGTCGCAACATTAACAAGAGCCGCCCGACCAACTTGTCACTCGGACCCCCTGGCGCCAAGTGTAAGGTAACCGGATGACAATACAACGTGCCGCGAGCAAACGCAGAACAAAATGCCGTGCACCTCTGACCGGTAAGCCCGGTGCCGCAAGTAAAGATGCTGGCTTGTGCGGGCCGGTTCAAGGGCTAAACGCGAAATCGGGCGATTTTAGGCTTTGCGCCGGATTGGCTCGGGGCAGCACAAAGCCACCCCGGCGGACCGGAGAGGCTTTGTCGCATGAGGTCAAAGGTTCTGCGGGATTAGAGCTGGTAGCGGATCTGATCGGTCCAGAAGCGCTCAAGCCGGATCAGCGACTTGTTCAGGATCTCGAGATCGTCCGGGTCCACACCGCCCACCTGCTGCAAGGACTTGAGCTGCCGGTGATACAAGCCGTTCACTACCTTGCACACCTCCTGCCCCTTTTCGGTGAGCCGTACCCGCACCGACCGGCGGTCGGTCGTGGAACGCTGGTGGTGGATATAACCGGAATCAACCAGCTTCTTCAGGTTGTATGAGACGTTCGAGCCGAGATAGTAGCCGCGGCTCGTCAGTTCGCCTGCCGTCAGCTCGGCATCGCCGATATTGTACAGCAGCAGAGCCTGGACGCTGTTGACGTCGGAACGGCCCAAGCGTTCGAACTCGTCTTTGATCACGTCAAGCAGCAACCGATGGAGTCGCTCGATCAGCTTCAAGGAAACGAGATAGCGCCCCTTGAGATCTTCTGATTCTCCAACGTTTGCACGCGTCGCTATATTCAGGGCTACACTCATCGCCTACCCTCGTTAGTTGTTGTTAATCCCCAACTTGAGGGCCAGTATGGCGTACGTAACCTAAAATCCGCTTAAGCAAGACGCTTAAGATTGCATGAAATACCACGATTAAGTTCTGGTGATTTCAAGCCGGGTTTGAGCGGTTTTATAGGCCGGGCGTTTTCTCGTCGAGATCGAGCTCCCCGGTGGGCGGAGTCTCGAACAGGCTCTCGATCCAAGCGTCATCGACGTCTTCGAGGCGCGCGGGCTGCCAGACAGCCGCCCTGCCATTGCCCGCGATACGCGCGGCAATGCCCTCGCCATAGTCGTGATTTGCGATGATTTGCGAGGCGAGGCGGTATTCGAGGCGCAACGCGCCGGCGAGGTCGAGCCCCTTGCCCCTTTGCATCTGAACAAAGGCCACCTTCAGCGACGTGGGCGACTTCTTGCGCATCTCCGCCGCCGTTGCGCGCGCCCAGGGGGCGAACTCCCCCTGCTCGGCGTCGAGCCGCGCTAGGATCTCCTCGACAGACGCGCTTTTGAAGATGCGGTCGAGCGCGGGGGTCAGCCGCACGAGTTCGCCTTCGCCCGGATCGCGGTGCAAGCCGTCGAGCAGCCGGTCGATCGGGTGGTTGTCGCTGAGCGCGTCCTTCACCACATGGAAGTGGGCCGAGGGGATGTAGTGGTTGACGAGGCCGAGGCGGTAGGCGTCCGCTGGTCCGATGGATTGACCCGTCAGCGCAAGGTACAGCCCAAGTCCGCTCGGCAGACGGGAGAGGAAATAGGTACCGCCGATGTCAGGGATGAAGCCGATGCCAACCTGGGGCATGGCGAGGCGATAACCTTCGCCGGCGACGCAATGGGTGCCGTAAAGGGTGATGCCGACGCCACCGCCGAGGACAAGACCATTGATCAGAGGCACGTTCGGCCGGATGAATTTCTCCAGCACCCAGCAATGGCTGTAAGCGGTGCGATAAAAGGCGCGGATCGTATCGAGCGCCCGCTGCTCGCTCCATGCGTGCAGTAGCTTGAGGTCGCCGCCACTGCAGAATACGGAAGGATGGGACGACTGCATGAGAACGCCGTAGATGTGAGGCGCGGGCGCCCAGGCGCGGTAGTGCTCGCTCAACGCTTCGAACATCTCGTGGGTGAGCGCGTTCAATCGTGAGGGACGATCGAGGGTGATGACGCCCGCGCGGCCGTTCTCCTCGAAGCTGATGCCGAGCGTCTCGCTCAACGTGCGTGCCCTTCTTGAGTTGGACTGAGTTGACTTCGTGCGAGCATCTGGAGCGGTGCGGCAGCTAGCACCCAATGGGCAAAACTACAAGCTTTGCCAAGCGATTTGAGGATCTTGCGCATGACGCATTCTGGCCTTGTCCGTCCACTTTTGGCTGCGGTGGTGCTGCTCGCGGCAGTGCCGTTCGCTGTCATGCCGGCGCCTGGGCTGCGCGCGCAGCAAGTTGATCCGGTACCGCCGTTGCCGGAGCGCAACCCCGCCAGGGTGGCGCCGTCGGGAGCTGCAAAGTCGGTGCTTCCTGGCGACGCCCCCACCGTGCCGTGGACTGAGGCTGAAGTCAGCGCGGCCAAAGAAAAATGCACCGAACTGCTTACGACCGGGACCTTCGACTATCAGCCGCTCGCCCCGATCAAGGAAGGAATTTGCGGAGCGCCGGCGCCGATCTTGCTCAAATCGATCGGCAACGACCCAAAAGTCGAGATCGATCCGCCTGCGACTGTCACCTGTCCGCTCGCGAGCGGGCTCAGCGCCTGGCTCAAGGAGGTCGTGCAGCCGGCCGGCAAAACGTTGTTGGGATCGCAAGTGATCAAGCTGCGTAATGCCACTTCCTATGCCTGCCGCAACCGCTACGGCGCGGCCGAAGGGCTGTTGAGCGAGCATGCCCTTGCCAATGCGCTTGACGTCTCGGAGTTCGTGCTCGCATCGGGCGAGCAGCTGACGGTGCTTGCCAGCTGGCCGCAAGGTTCGGTCACGCCGCCGCTGCCACTGCCCAAGCCCACGCGGGTCGTTCAAGCGGTCGCGCCCGTACCGCCCTCTCCCACCAAGACCGCGGGGCCTGGGATCGTCCAGGTGGCCAAGGCCAAGGCCGGTGCCCTCCCCTCGCCGCCGCCGGTGGCGACGCCGCCTGCGCCAGAGGAACCGGCGCTCGACCGGAAGGCCGCCTTCGTGAAGCAAGTCCACGACGACGCTTGCCCCAAGTTTGGCACGGTGCTGGGGCCTGCGGCCAATGCGGCGCACAAGAACCACTTCCATCTCGACATGAAAGAGCGTCGCGCGAGCTACTGCGAGTAGGCGCTGGAAAGAGCAAACCATGAGGACGGGAGGCGCTGGCACGCTTAAAGTCCAGGTGCTAGCTTCCCGACCCCAGCAATGCGAGCAAACGGCCCCGTGTCCTCGTCAAAAGACAAGACGGTCTCCTTGCGCACCGAGCGCGTCAAGCGCGCGGGCACCAAGACCCCTGAGCAGTCCCATCGGGGATTTCCTGCGACACGGTCGCGGCGGAACCGCCGCACCGACTGGTCCCGCCGTCTCGTGCGCGAGACCTCGCTCAGCGTCGATGACCTCATCTGGCCGATCTTTCTGATCGAGGGAGAGAAGAAGCGCGACGCCATCGAGAGCATGCCCGGCGTCGAGCGCCTTTCGATTGACCTTGCCGTGGCGGCCGCGCGCGAAGCGGTCTCTCTTGGCCTGCCGGCAATCGCGCTTTTTCCCTACACGGACCCCTCGCTTCGCGACGAGCAAGCGAGCGAAGCTCTCAACCCTGCCAATCTCGTTTGCCGGGCCGTGCGCGCGGTGAAGGCGGAGGTGCCTGCGATCGGCATCATCTGCGATGTCGCGCTCGACCCCTACACGTCCCACGGCCATGACGGGCTCCTCAGCAAGGGCGAGATCGACAACGACCGCACCGTGGAGGTGCTGGTGGCCCAGGCGCTCATCCAGGCCGAAGCGGGCTGCGACATTCTCGCGCCATCGGACATGATGGATGGACGGGTGGGCGCCATTCGGGACGCGCTTGAGGCGAACGGCTTCACCCAAACCCAGATTCTCGCTTACGCGGCGAAATATGCGTCGGCCTTCTACGCGCCGTTCCGTGACGCGGTGGGCTCCGCCGCCACGCTGCGCGGCGACAAGCGGAGCTATCAGATGGATCCCGCCAATGGCGTGGAGGCGCTGCGCGAAGTGGCGCTCGACATCGCCGAAGGCGCCGACATGGTGATGGTGAAGCCCGGGCTTCCCTATCTCGACATCGTGTGGCAGGTGAAGCAGGCGTTCCAGATGCCGACCTTCGCCTATCAGACCTCGGGCGAGTATGCGATGATCGCGGCCGCCGCCGAGCGGGGCTGGATCGACCGCGACCGCGTGATGCTGGAGACGCTGCTTGCGTTCAAGCGCGCGGGCGCCGATGCTATCCTCACTTATTTCGCCGTCGACGCGGCGCGGCTACTCAGCGCCAAGGCTTGAGCGGCGCCTTCGGCCCCTCTAGTTGGTGACCTTCACCTTGCGGAAGAGGACGCGCCCTTCCTTGTCCTTGTCGAAATTGTCGCCGGAGAGGCCGAAGCGCCAACCCTCCTTGGGCGGCTGGCCGCGGAGATCGCGGACCTTGGTGCCGTTGATGAAAAAGGAGGCCGTGTTGCCGTCGACCTTCACCCGCAGCGTGTTGGAGCCGCCGGCCGTGGTGTTGATGGCGCTAGACTCGACGTTTTCCACGATGGTGTGCCACTTGCCGTCCTGCTTGCGGGCAATCCAGAACTTGCCGTTGTTGAGCACGCCGAACTGGAAATAGTCCTTGCTGTCCGTGCCCCAGAAGAGGAGCCCGGCGCCAAGGATCTGGGGGTCGCCATCGGGCCATACGGCCTCCGAGCAGATATCTGCATCCTTGACGGTGAAGGTGACATTGAGGTCGGTCTGCATGTCGTCGGGCGGCAGCTTGAAGACGAACATGCCATCCTTGACCTCCACCGCCGGGCGCATGGACCAGCCGCCGGAATCGTCGGCGAAATTGTCCTCGAAGATGGTCTCCTGGCCCTCGCAGGCCCATGCCTGCGCCGCCCCGGCGCAAAGGCAATAGATCAATGCTCCACTCAGCGTTAGGAGTTCGCATCATGATTGGTTCCCCCGTCAGCTCGCCGCCAAGCTCGGCCTTATTGAAATCCTTAACGTGTCGGACAAAGCTCGGCAACCTTGAGGAGCAAGACACGCCTGCCTTGCCCGCCTCTTGTGCTTGTCGCATCCGGCGGCAATCACCATCTACGGCGCTGATAACGCGCTTCCTTCGCATCAGGGTGGACGATGACCGAGCAGAGGACTTTCCCGCCGCGTTCCGGTGCCGATTTCACCAACCAGCCGCATGCCTATGATCCGGTCACGCAGCCCGAGCTGTTCGACGGCACGATCCATAAGCGCGTCTTAGCCTTCCTCGTCGATGCGACCATCATCCTCGTGCTGACTGTCATTGCCTACGTACTTGTGGCGGTGCTCGGGGTTCTTACTTTGGGGCTCGCGTGGCTCCTGTTCGGCTTGACCTTCCCTGCCGTTGGTCTTGGCTACAATGCCGTGACGGTCGGGGGCCCAAACTCGGCCACTGTCGGCATGCGCATGATGGGGCTCGTCATGCGGCCATGGTACGGTGGCAAAGTGACGCCGCTCGTGGCAGCTTTCCATGCGCTGCTGTTCTGGTTCTCTCTCGTCATCTTCTGCCCGATCCTGCTCTGGCCGCTGTTCGATCCCCGCAAACGCTGCCTGCACGACATCCTGGCAGGAGTGCTGCTCATCAACCGGGTCGGCCGGGCTTAGAATCCTAGCAGTCGGGCGGTTAAGCCCAACTTCCGCCGTTGCAGCTCCCCATTTGCGCTTGCCGCCTCTGATCCATTAAGCTCAGCGGCAAACCAATGGGATTCGCGCCCGCGTGACCGAGCACAAGAGCAATTTCCCCGAATTCTACATTACAGCCCCGCAGCCGTGTCCTTACCTTCCGGGCCGGCTCGAGCGGAAGCTGTTCACCCATCTCACGCGGGACAAGCCCAACTTCCTCATCGACAATCTGCTGAAAGGCGGCTTCCGGCGCAGCCAGAACATCGCTTACATGCCTTATTGCGATGCGTGTTCGGCTTGCGTGCCGGTGCGCATTCTGGTGGAGGAATTCGCGCAAAAGCGCTCGCTCAAGCGGATCGCGCGCGCCAATTGCGACCTGACCGCCACGCGCAAGAACCCGGCGCCGAGCACCGAGCAATATGCGCTGTTCCGCGACTATATCGACGCGCGCCACGCCGACGGCGGCATGGCCGAGATGTCGGTGCTCGACTATTCCCTGATGGTCGAGGACAGCGTGGTCGAGACCTTCGTCACCGAGTATCGCATGAAGCCGGGCGTGAACGGCGAAGGTGGACGCCCCCTGGTCGGGGTATCGCTCTGCGACCGCCTCAGCGACGGCGTTTCCATGGTCTACAGCTTCTACGATCCCGCTCAGGCTGCGCGCAGCCTCGGCACCTATATGATCCTCGATCAGGTAGAGTTCGCGCGCCGGCTTGGGCTGCCCTTCGTCTATCTCGGTTATTGGATCGAGGGCTCGCGCAAGATGAGCTACAAGAATCGCTTCCAGCCGCAGGAGCACCTGACCTCGAAGGGCTGGGTGCGCACGGAAGATCCGCACGCGCACGTCAGAACGCTGCAGTCGGAAAGCGTGCGCTGATCGCCGGATTTTCGGTTTCTAACGTCTAGCCTTCAGAATTTTGGGCCGAAGCTGTTCGACTTGGGGAAGCCCTTGGGCGGCAAGCGGCCGGTTTGCGCGCGGACGCCCCACCAGTCCCTGAGCTCGGTCAACGAAAAGGTCCGTCCCGCGGAGTCGGTCCAGGTGAGGCCGCCCTTCTTCTTGAAGACCTTGGCGTCGGCGAGGCCTCCCTGCTTGTAGCGTTGCAGCCGCACGCCCTTGCCGCGCGGCATTTCGGGCAGCTCCTTCAAGGGAAAGAGCAGCAGTTTGCGGTTCTCGCCGATGACCGCGACGCTGTCGCCCTCCACTGGCGCGCAAGCGATCGCTTCCTCGCCGACAGGCACGTTCAACACCTGCTTGCCCTTGCGCGTCATGGCCACCACCTCGTCCTCCGCCACGACGAAGCCGTGTCCACTCGTGCTCGCGACCAGGAGCTTGCGTCCGGGGGTGTTGACCATGAGCTCGACCGCGTCGGCCGTTTCCTCCAGATCGAGCATGAGGCGGAGCGGCTCGCCGGCCCCTCGCCCCCCCGGCAGCCTGTCGGCGGCAAGGGAATAAAAGCGGCCATTGGTGGCGAACAGCAGCAGCGTGTCGGTGGTCTGGGCGTAGACCGCGCGTTTCAGCCGGTCGCCCTCCTTGAATTGCAGAGTGTCCAGCGCCGCCTGATGGCCGCGTAGGCTGCGGATCCACCCCTTCTCCGACAGCACGACGGTCACCGGCTCCTTCTCAATCAGGACATGGGCAAGCTCGGCCTCGGCTCCTTCCGGCGCCTCCTCGAAGTCGGTGCGGCGCCGACCGAGTTTGGTCTTCTGACCGAAACGAACCTTCAGATCCTTGATCTCCTCGCCGATGCGCTTCCATTGCTTGTCGTTCGAGCCGAGCAGCGATTTGAGCTCCTTCCGCTCTCGCGTGAGATTCTCGTGCTCGCGCCGCAGCTCCATCTCCTCGAGCTTGCGCAAGGAGCGGAGCCGCATGTTGAGGATCGCCTCGGCCTGGATCTCGGTCAGCCTGAAGGCGCGCATGAGCGCGGGCTTGGGCTCGTCCTTCTCGCGGATGATTTTGATCACCTTGTCGAGATTGAGATAAACGATCAGATAGCCTTCGAGCACCTCCAGGCGATGGTCGATCTTGGCTAGGTGGAATTTGGAGCCACGAACGAGCACGACCTTGCGGTGGTCGAGCCACTCGCGCAGCACCTGGCGGAGGCCCAGCACATTCGGCACCTGACCGCCGGTCAATACGTTCATGTTCAGCGATAGCCGCGTTTCGAGCTCGGTCAGCTTGAACAGCGATTCCATGAGTAGGGCCGGATCGACGGCACGGCTCTTCGGCTCGAGAACGAGGCGAACATCCTCGGCGGATTCGTCGCGCACATCGGCGAGCAGCGGCAGCTTCTTGGCGAGCAAGAGCTCGGCGATGCGCGCAACGAGCCGCGCTTTCGGCACTTGGTACGGAATCTCGGTGACGACGATCTGGTAGCCGCCGCGGCCCAAATCCTCGCGTATCCAGCGGGCACGCAAACGGAAGCTGCCGCGCCCGGTCTTGTAGGCTTGCACGATCTCCTCGCGCGGCTCCACGATGATGCCGCCCGTGGGCAGGTCCGGCCCCGGCACGAAATCGACAAGCTTGTCGGCGGTGGCGTTGGGAAACTTGATCAGATGCAGCGCCGCGTCGCACAGCTCGCCGACATTGTGCGGCGGGACTGAGGTGGCCATGCCCACCGCAATGCCGGAGGTGCCGTTGGCCAGCAAATTGGGGAAGTTGGCCGGGAGCACGACCGGCTCCTGCTCGCGCCCATCATAGTTCGGGCGGAAATCGACGGTGTCCTCATCGATGCCATCGAGCAGCTGGGTCGCGACTTCGGTCAGCCGCGCCTCGGTGTAGCGGTCGGCGGCCGGATTATCGCCGTCGATATTGCCGAAATTGCCCTGGCCATCGACGAGGGGGTAGCGTACGGAAAAATCCTGCGCGAGGCGCGCCAGCGCGTCGTAGATCGCCTGGTTGCCGTGGGGATGGAAGTTGCCCATCGTGTCGCCGACGATCTTGGCGCATTTGCGGAATTCCCCTTGGGGGCCGAGCCGGAGCTGGCTCATGGCAAAGAGCAGGCGCCGATGCACGGGCTTCAAGCCGTCGCGCACGTCCGGCAATGCCCGGTGCATGATGGTGGAGAGCGCATAGGCGAGATAGCGCTCCTCGAGCGCGTCGCGCAGATTGACCGGCTCGATGGGGCCTTGCGAATCAGGGGGCAAAACGCGTTTTCCCATGGGCTCAGCGCTTACCGCATTGGGTGGACAGGCTCAAGGGAGCGCGAAGCGCGCGCCAAGAGCTCGATCAAGCGATCGCGGGGTTGCGGCATGGCAAGCCCTTGGGGGCCAAGCACATCGCGCTCGAGGAAATGGCCGGTGAGCGCGAAGCCCGCCGCGACGTCTTGCGGCAGCGGATAGGCTTCCTCCTGCAACAGAAAGCGCGGCAGTTTAAGCAGCCGGTTGCAATAGGGTTGGCCCGCGTCGCGCGATACCGCGCGGCCCGACCGCGGCGAAACGAAGGAGAGGTCCGTGTCCACGCCGGTCGCGGCACATTCGGTGAGGTCGAGGCCGAAGCCAAAATTCTGCAGCAGCAAGAGCTCCCAGCGCACCAGTAGTGCCGGCCAGGCGCTCGCGTCGTCGAGGGCGCGGAGCACGTGCAAGGCTTCCGCATAGAGCTGAGGATGGGGATCGCGCTCGGGCAAGAGCTTAGCGAGCGCGGTGAGCGAGCCGATGGCGGCAAGGGCCGCCTCGTCGTCGAGCACTCGGGCCGCGCGCGCGTCCAGCAGCTCCACGGCGAAGCTGCCGAGATGTTCCGACAGGCGCGCCCGCCAGGTCACGCTCAGCAGATTGCCCTGCTGCAGCAGCGGGCGCAGGCGGCGCGAGCGCCCACCCCGCACCAATCCAAGATGCCGGCCATGGGCGCGGGTGAAAAGCTCGGCGATCGTATTCGCCTCGCCCAATGGCCGGGCGGAAATGAGGATGCCCTCGTCGGTGAAGTCCATGCGGGGAGCTTGCGCCTCACGTCTTGGGGTAGTCGAGCCCCATCTCGCGATAGCGCTCGGGATCCTCGCCCCAGCGCTCACGCACCTTGACGAACAGGAACAGATGCGCCGGCGCCTCCGCCATGGCGGCGATCTCCTCGCGCGCCTCCATGGAGATCTCCTTGATGGTGGCGCCCTTGGCACCGAGCACGATCTTGCGCTGGCTCTCGCGCTCCACATAGATCGTCTGCTCGATGCGGATGCTGCCGTCCTTGAACTCCTTCCAGTCCGCGGTCTCGACGGTCAAGCTATAGGGAAGCTCGTCATGCAGGCGCAGAAACAGCTTCTCGCGCGTGATCTCGGCGGCCGCCTGGCGGAGCGAGGCGTCGGTCAGTTGGTCGGCAGGGTAGAGCCAAGGTCCCTCCGGCACGGCGCCGGCAAGATAGGCTTTGAGATCGGCGACACCGTCTCCGGTCAGTGCCGAGAGCATAAAGATGCGGTCGAAGGGTCTGATGGCTGAGACGTCGGTCGCCAAGCGCAGCAGCTCGGGCTTCGATACCTCGTCGACCTTGTTGAGGATGGTGATGATGGGGCCCCTCACCTCGGGCAGATGCTTGAGGAGAGGCTCCAGGCTCTTGTCGAGGCCGCGCTTGGCGTCGATCACCAGGGCCACGAGGTCCGCATCGCCCGCTCGATCCCACGCCGAGGCAAACATCGCGCGGTCCAGCCGCCGCTTGGGTTGAAAGATGCCGGGCGTATCCACGAGGATGATCTGGCTGGCGCCATCGAGCACAATCCCGCGCACCGGTGCCCGCGTCGTCTGGGCCTTGTGCGTGACGATGGAGACCTTGGCGCCGACGAGCGCGTTGGTCAGGGTTGATTTGCCGCTGTTCGGCGCGCCGATTACCGCCACGAAGCCGCAGCGGGTGACGGTCCTCTCCTTCGCTTCCGGCTCAGCCATCCCCTTGCGCCTGCCATACCCCTTCGCGCAGAAGCATGGCGAGCGCCGCCGCCTGCTCGGCGCCCTGTTTACTAGAGCCAAGGCCACGCTCCGGCGCCACTCCATCGATCTGCACCTCGACCGTGAAGCGAGGGGCGTGATCAGGACCCTCGCGGGCGACTTCGAGGTAACGGGGCAGCGCCAGGCGCCGTCCTTGCGCCCACTCCTGCAACACGGATTTGGCGTCGGGCGCAGCCTCGTCGAGCTCGCCCAGCTGCGGTGCCCAAAAGCGATGCACCAGGTCGCGCGCAGCCTCGTAGCCGGCATCGGCGAAGACGGCGCCGAGCACCGCCTCGCAGGCGTTGGCGAGGATGGTCTTCTTCTGCCGGCCGCCGCTCTCGGCCTCGCCGCCGCTCATCACGATGAACCGCCCCAGCTCCCATCCGAGTGCCACTTCGGCGCAAGTCTCGGCGCGCACGAGGTGATTGTACCAGCGCGCAAGCTCCCCCTCATGCGACTGGGGAAAGCGCTCCGTCAGCAGCTCGGCGATCGCCAGCCCGAGCACGCGATCGCCTAAGAATTCGAGCCGCTCGTTGTCCTCGTTGGGCTTGGCACCCGGGCGGGCACTGGCATGGGTCAGAGCGAGGGTGAGCAGGGATGGATCCTTGAAGACGTGCCCAAGCTGGTCGGAGAGCTTACCGAGAGGCGTGTGGCGCCCTTTGCCCAAGCTCAGTGCACCATATCAAAAATGCGGGACCAGCGAACACTGTGCGGCCACTTCCAGACCTCCAGGAAGCTCGAATCGTCATCGAGCGAGAAGAAGATGATCCTGGCCTTGCCCACCAGGTTCTCAAACGGCACGAAGCCCACCTCGGAGAGGAAGCGGCTGTCGGTGGAGTTGTCCCGGTTGTCGCCCATCATGAAGAAATGGCCTTCGGGCACCTTGTAGACCTCGGTATTGTCGCCGATCGAATCCTGCGTGAGGTCGAGCACGGGATAGGTGACGCCGTTCGGCAGGGTCTCGCGATAGCGCGGGGCATGGTGCTCGCGGCCGCTGGCATCGACCTGGACGAAATCGTCGATGCGCTCCTTCTTTATCGCCTGGCCGTTGATGTGGAGCACCCCGTGGATCATCTGAATCTCGTCGCCGGGAAGTCCGATCACGCGCTTGATATAGTCGGTCTCGTTGTCACGCGGGAGCTTGAACACGACCACGTCGCCGCGATCGGGCTCCTTCGACCAGATGCGGCCGGAAAACAGGTCGGGCCCAAAGGGGAAGGAATACCGGCTGTAGCCATAGGCATATTTGGCCACGAACAGATAATCACCCACGAGCAGCGTCGGGATCATCGAGCCGGAGGGTATGTTGAAGGGCTGGAACAGGAAGACCCGGACGATGAGCGCGAGGATCAGAGCGTGAACGACCACGCGGACGGTATCTTTGATACCGCTTTTTGGTTGTGTTTCCTCCGCCTCGACGCTCATGCGGAAGCTCTCCTCGTGCCTTGAGTAAGATTGGGGGACGTTCCCGCCCCTATAACCCCTCCGTCGTGTCGAGGCAAATGTGTCAATCGCGGGTCGGCAGCCTGACCGCCGAAATTATGACAATCGCCTGCGCCATCGGAAAATCGTCGGTGATGCTGAGATCGATGCGCACGGCGTGACCCTCGGGCGTGAGGTCGGCGAGCGCGCGGGCCGCCCCGCCGGTGAGCTCCAACGTCGGCCTGCCGCTCGCGAGATTGACGACGCCCATGTCGCGCCAGAACACACCTTCACGAAATCCGGTGCCGAGAGCCTTGGCGCACGCTTCCTTGGCGGCAAAACGCTTGGCGTAGGACGCGGCGCGGCCGGCGCGGGCGTCGGACTTGCGACGTTCGGCCTCAGTGAAGACGCGCGACAAGAAGCGTTCGCCATAGCGCTCGATGGTGCGCTCGACGCGCCGGATATCGATCATGTCGTTGCCAAGGCCGATGATCATGACGTGCTGCTGCCCGAGGCTTCCGCGGCGCTATGGCGCAGGATTCGCCTTCCCTTATCCATCGCAGCGCGCATGCGCCGCACGCTTTCAGCCAGTCCGACGAAGACCGCCTCGCCTACGAGAAAGTGGCCGATATTGAGCTCGACGATCTCCGGCAGCGCGGCGATGGTCTCCGCGGTCGCATAGTTGAGGCCATGCCCGGCATGCACTTCGAGGCCGAGGTCATGCGCGGCCCTTGCACCGTCCCAAATGCGCCGCCACTCTGTCTCGGCATCGCGCCGACGTCCTTCGGCGAGGGCATCGCACCAGGCTCCAACGTGAATCTCGATGGCCGGCGCGTGAAGACGTGCAGCCGTTTCGATTTGGCGAGGCTCCGCAGCGATGAACAGCGATACGCGAATGCCAGCCTCGACCAGCTCGGAGACCGCGGGGGCCAGCAGATTGTGTTGGCCAACGACGTCGAGCCCGCCTTCGGTGGTGCGTTCGGTGCGCTTCTCGGGCACCAGGCAAGCGGCGTGCGGTTTCGTCTTGAGCGCGATCGCCAGCATATCGGGCGTCGCCGCCATCTCGAGATTGAGCGGGCAGCGCAGTTCGGCAATGAGCCGCGCAATGTCGTCGTCGGTGATGTGACGGCGATCCTCGCGTAAATGGGCCGTGATGTTGTCGGCGCCCGCCTCGACGGCGAGTTTTGCCGCGCGCAAGGGGTCGGGATGGGTGCCGCCGCGCGCGTTGCGCAAGGTGGCGACGTGGTCGATGTTGATGCCGAGGCGAATGGGCGGCGCGAGGTGCCGCGGAGGCGCGTTCATCTTGACATGACCATCATTGCGCGCCGACCACGTTCCGTTGCCGATGCTCGAACTCCCGGCGGCGACGGTTCTGATAGGCCTCGACAGCGGGCCTGACCAGGACATAGGCGAGCGCCGACGCGCCGAGCCCGACTGGGATGGTGCCAAGGCTCATCGGCTTCAGGATCGGCCAAAGATGGTCCAGCGAGGCTTGGAAGATTCCGTTCGACAGGTCGATCTTCTTCCTCATGCCGGGATTGCCGAGCATGAAACTGCCGAGCGAGTAGGTTGCATACCAAATGAAGGGATAGGTTAGCGGATTGCCGATGAAGGTTCCCAACACCGCTGCGATGATGCTGCCGCCGGCGATCCAGGCGATCAGGATGGACATGGCGATGTGGGTACCGAGAAAGGGGGTGGTGGCCGAGAACACGCCGGCGGCGAAGCCGAGAGCGACCGCGTGCGGCGTCGCACTCACGCGCCGCAGCCGATAAACGACGTAGCGGCTTGAGCGGCTCCAGCTGCGGCGGGGCCAGAGATGGACCCGCATGCGCGCCAAGAAGCTCTCCGTCTCGCGACGCTTGAACAGCATCACCACCTCTGAACGTAGCCAAGCGCCCGATGATACCTGCCTATAGACCGTGGACGCGTAGCATATGTAGGTTAAGTTCCTCCAGACGCCAGGGCTGCCGGGGGCTGGGGTGCGGCGCGATTCTTAGCTGTTGAGCCTGGAGGCGCTGCTCACGACGTCCTTGGCCTTGAGGCCGGCGATGATGTCGTTCAGGTGCTTCAAGTCCCACACTTCGAGGTCGATGCGCATCTCGGTGTAGTCGGCGACCCGGTTGGTCATCTTGATATTGTCGATATTGCCGTCGGCCTCGCCGATCACGCTCGCCACTTGGGCGAGGCTGCCCGGCTCGTTGAGAGCGGTGACGGCGATCTTGGCAGGAAAGCGCTGGGGGTTGTCCTCGTCGATGTCCCAGGTCACGTCGATCCAGCGCTCCGGCTCCTCGTCGAAGGCCTTCAGCGCCTCGGCGTGGATGGGATAGATGGTGATCCCCTGGCCGGACGAGAGGATGCCGACGATGCGGTCGCCGGGCACCGCGCCCCCTTCGGCGAAGCTCACCGGCAGATCCCCGCGCAGGCCCCTGATGGGGATGCTGCTTTGGGCGTCGTCCGGGCGGGTGCGGCCAGCGGAGCCCGGCCAACGGAATTTGAGCCCAATCACCTTGCCCAGCCCGAACCACCCCTCGTCGGTGCGCTTGACCTTGCGCCGCCGCCTGGGCGCTTCCGGTGCGGCCTCCTCGGGCCAGACGGCACGCACCACGTCGGCGGAAGCAAGCTCGCCGCGGCCGACCGCGGCCACCACATCGTCGGGGGTCTTCTGGGAGAGACGGCCAAGCGCCTGCGCGATCCCTTCCTCGCTGAAGGTCTTGCCCTGGCGCGCGAAGGACCGCTCCAGGATTTCACGCCCGAGCTTGCCATATTGCGCGCGGACGGCGTCGCGGGTCGCACGCCTAATGGCCGAGCGCGCCTTACCGGTGACGGCGAGGCTCTGCCAGGCCGACGGCGGCAGTTGCGCTTCCGAGCAGATGATCTCCACCTCATCGCCATTCCTGAGCTCGGTCACCAGCGGCATCGCGCGACCGTTGATCTTGGCGCCAACGGTCGTGTTGCCGACGTCGGTGTGCACCGCATAGGCGAAGTCGATGGGATTGGCCCCGCGCGGCAGCGCGATCAGCCGTCCCTTGGGCGTGAAGCAGAACACCTGGTCCTGGAACAGCTCGAGCTTGGTGTGCTCGAGGAACTCCTCGGGGTTGTCGCCGTCGAGCAGCATGCCCACGAGATGCCGCAGCCAACGATAGGCATTGCTGTCTTGGCTTGGTGCCACGCCTGCGCCATTGGCGACATCCTTATAGAGTGCATGCGCGGCAACGCCGTACTCGGCCACGGAATGCATTCGCTCCGTGCGAAGCTGCAGCTCGGCGCGCTGGTGACGGGGTCCTACGATGGTGGTGTGGATCGACTGGTAGTCGTTCTGTTTAGGGTTGGAAATGTAATCCTTGAAGCGCCCGGGCACCGCATGCCACGTCGTGTGCACGACGGCGAGCGCGCGGTAGCAATCGACCACCTCGCCCACCACGATGCGGAAACCGTAGATGTCCGACAGTTGCTCGAGCGAGATCTGCTTGCGCTCCATCTTGCTCCAGATGGCGTAAGGCTTCTTCTCGCGCCCGGCGACGATCGCCGAGACCTTGGCCTCTTGGAGCCTCTTGGTGAGCGCGCTCTCGATTTCGTCGATCAGGCCTTGATTGCGCTCCCGCAGCATCTTCAATCGATCGACCACCGCCACGTAGGCTTCAGGATTGAGCCAGCGAAAGGCGTGGTCCTCGAGTTCCTCGCGCAGCCATTGCATGCCCATGCGGCCGGCAAGGGGCGCGTAGATGTCCATGGTCTCCTCGGCGATCGCCTTGCGCTTGGCCGGCTTCACATGCTCCAGCGTGCGCATGTTGTGCAGGCGGTCGGCGAGCTTGACGAGGAGAACGCGGATGTCGCTCGAGATGGCGAGCAGGAGCTTGCGGAAGTTCTCGGCCTGCTCGGCCTTCTTGGTAACGAGGTCGAGCTTCTTGATCTTGGTCAGGCCCTCGACGAGAGAGCCGATCTCCGGCCCGAACAGGGTGTCGATCTCGTTGCGGGTCGCGCCGGTGTCTTCGATCGTGTCGTGCAGCAGCGCAGTGGCGATGGTGGCGTCGTCCAGCCGCATCTCGGCCAGAATCGCCGCTACCTCGACGGGATGAGAGAAGAACGGCGCGCCGGAGGCCCGTTTCTGATTGCCATGGGCCTTCATGGCGTAAACATAGGCGCGGTTGAGCAGCGCCTCGTCGGCATCGGGCTCGTAGCTCTTGACCCGCTCGACGAGCTCGTATTGGCGGGTCATGGCCCGCGCCTCACCCGACGCGTCTTCGGTGCAGGGTGGTAGCCCCGGCCGCGGCGGGGGAAAGCGCGATCAGCGCGAACGCGGTCCCGCATTGGAGCCGTCCGAGGGCGCCTGGCTTGCCATCCGGCGTAACAGCTCCTCCTCGGTCATCTTGTCAATCGCGGAGTCGGCTGCCTGATCGTCCTGGCCGAGGACGGGCATGCGCGTCTCGGCGGACAGCATGGGAACCGCTTCCGCCTCGGGCTCGTCAACCTCGACATATTTCTGCATGGAGTGGATGAAATCTTCCCGAAGATCGTCGGCGATGACCTTCTTCTCGGCGATCTCGCGCAACGCTACCACCGGATTCTTGTCATTGTCGCGATCGACGGCGATCTGGGCGCCGGCCGAAATCGTCCGCGCCCTGTGGCTCGCCAGCAGCACGAGCTCGAAGCGGTTGGTGATCTTGTCGACGCAGTCCTCGACGGTGACGCGGGCCATCAGCAAATCCTTGTGTCGTATACGGAAGTTGCCTCTATTTAGGCGCTTCGCTCATGCCAGGCAAGGCAAAGCTCACACGGGGCGAGCCAGGGCCTGTAAAGGATTTGGCAGCAGTTTCCTGCCTGAAGCAGAGTCACAGCCGCTTGAGCACCCGGCCTTGCGCCTTGCCCGCCACAAGCTGCCAGAGCTGCCGGCCGCTCAGTTGCAAGGCCGGGTGACGCCAGCCCGGCGCCACATCGAGCAGCGGCCGGAGCACGAAAGGCCGCTCCTGCATGAGCGGATGCGGCAGGACGAGGGAGCGATGGCCTCCACCCCCAAACGATTGCCGCTTGAGGGGCCAGTTCTGGACCACGCCCTTATAGTCCACGATGTCGAGGTCGAGGGTGCGTGCGCCCCACGGTCGGCCGCCGCGGCGCCCCGCCCTCCGCTCGATCGCTTTCAAGAGCCGCAGCAGCGCGGCCGGAGGCTTGCTCGTCGTCACCAGCACCACGGCGTTCAGATAGGGCTGCTGACGGGTCTGGCCGATGGCCGCGGTCTCGTAAATGGCGGAGCGGGCCGTCACCGCGACGCCCTCACGCTCAAGCTCCGCGAGCGCGCGGGCGAGCGTCTCCCTCGGCGTCCCCCAAGGGCCGAGACAATTTGCGCCAAGCGCTATCACGACGTTGCCCTGCCCTAGCAATTGCGGAGTCACTGGGGCGATCCTATGTTGAAGGGGCAGTCCTTCGGTCGTCGTTTGAGAGGAGCTGCTATTTGATCAATGCGGTCATATTCCAGTGATAAGAGGCTTTCATGCATTTCTACCCGAATGAGCGCGTCGCTCTCTTCATCGACGGCGCCAATCTTTATGCCACCGCCAAGTCCCTCGGCTTCGACATCGATTACAAGCGGCTACTGGCGCTGTTCGGCGGCAAGGGGCAACTCGTGCGCGCCCTGTACTATACGGCGCTGGCCGAGGAGCCGGAGTATTCTTCCATCAGGCCCTTGATCGATTGGCTCGACTATAACGGCTACACCATGGTGACCAAGCCGACCAAGGAGTTCACCGACGCCGCAGGGCGCCGCAAGATCAAAGGCAACATGGATATCGAGCTTGCCGTCGATGCCATGGAGCTGTCGGAACATCTCGATCATATCGTGCTGTTCTCCGGTGACGGCGACTTCCGCTCGCTGGTCGAGGCCCTGCAGCACAAGGGCAAGCGGGTCAGCGTCGTCTCGACGCTCACCACGACGCCGCCCATGGTCGCCGACGAGCTTCGGCGCCAGGCGGATCAATTCATCGACCTTGCGTATATGCAAGCCGAGATCGGGCGCGATCCCGCCGAGCGGGCGCAGCGCGAGCAGCGGCGCCGACCGGAGCCGCTCGATGAGTTCGAGACCGAGGACCTCATCGAGACTTGAGGTTGGCACCGCAAGGGTTCTCTTTAGACTGACGCATGGCGCTTCGCGACCCAATGCGATCGGCTCCACCGGAGGCCGCGTCTGACTGCTCCCTCTGTCCGCGCCTCGTCGCCTTTCGGGCTGACAATAGGGCGACGCATCCGGATTGGTTCAACGGGGCCGTCCCCTCGTTCGGCCCGGCGACGGCGCGACTCCTCATCGTCGGGCTGGCACCGGGCCTCAAGGGCGCCAACAGAACCGGCCGCCCCTTTCTCGGAGACCATGCCGGCGAGTTGCTCTATCGCTCATTGTTGAAAACGGGCTTTGCGCGCGGCCGCCACGATCCAGCGTCACCCGAGAACTTGGAGCTCATCAACTGCATGATCAGCAATGCGGTGCGCTGCGTGCCCCCGGCGAACAGGCCCAAGCCCGACGAGATCGCCCGCTGCCGGCAATTTCTCATCGGCCGCATCGGCGCTTTGCCAAAGTTGCGCGCGATCCTGGCCCTTGGCCGCATTTCCCATGACAGCACGCTCGAGGCGCTGGGGTTGAAGCGGGGCGCCTATCCCTTCGTTCATGGAGCGCGGCACAAGCTCCCCTCCGGGCTTGTCCTGTTCGACAGCTATCACTGCTCGCGGCAGAACACGAACACGGGCCGGCTCACGACGGCTATGTTCGAGGCGGTGCTCGACAGCATCGCTGCGACGCTTCGCCCGCATCGCTAGTTGCGTCCCCGGGCTCCTTGCCGCAGCCCCGCATCTCGGGCATGCTCGAACCCTCGCGCGAGGCGACCGGAGGCCCATGGCAGAACTTGAAATTTCACCGACGAAAGTCGGCTACGTGATCGTGAAGGCGCGTGAATACGCCGCCAAGGTCGGCGCGTGGGATGACAGCAAGACGTCGGAGCACGACGCCGATTCGATCCTCGAAGCCTTCTCCGATGACCCTACCCAAGCCGAGCTCAAGGGCTTCATCCGCGATTTGAACGAGGATGAGCAGGCCAGCCTCGTGGCGCTGGCCTGGATCGGCAGAGGGTCCTATACGCCCGCGGAGCTCGACGAGGCGCTCAAGACGGCGCGCGCCGAGCGCACCAACCGCACCGAGGACTATCTCCTCGGCATGCCGTTGCTCCCGGACTATCTCGAGGAAGCCCTGGACGGGCTCGGCTATTCAATCGAGGACGCTGAGGACGAAAGCCTCTAAGGCGCCAGGCCTATTTCGGCGCCGTATTCCCGCAGCCAGTGCACCAGCTCGCTTGCATGGCCTGCGGGATCGCCCACGGGATAGAACCGTGCCGCGATGCGGCCGGTGTCGATGACGAGGGTGAGCCGCTGCAGATAGGTCTCGCCGCCGGTGGTGAAAGCCGGCAGGGCAAGCGCAGCGGCGAAATGACCGTCCGCATCACTCAGAATCGGAAATGGCAGTTTCAACCGCGTCACCAGCTCGCGCTGATAGTCAGTGGTCTGACGGCTCAAGGCCAGCAGCCGGACGCCTGCCCGCGCGAACTCCTGCGCATGATAGCGGAACCCTTCAAGCTGCGGTGTGGACCCATGAGCGCCTGGGATCAGGTCCCAGTCAGGTGGATTGGGAAGGCCCGGCCGGCCGGTCCAGGGATAGATGAGGAGGATGCTGCGCCCGGCCAGCGCGGCGAGGCAGACTTCCGACCCATCGGTGGCGGAGAGACTTCCCTGCGGCAGAGCTAAGCCCGGCCGCAGGTGGTCGACCGCCTTGCGCTCACTCACCCGTGTCAGTGCGTGTCCCGAAGACTCGGCGTGCTTGCCATTGGTTGTTACCCAGAACTCTCGGTTTGGTCCTGCTGGCGCGGCTGAGAATGTTGCGCGGCAATATGCCAAGTTCCGCATAAACGCGCAGCACAGGAGCACTGCACGACGCAACCGTTCTTTTCTTGGCATCCTTGCCGCCTCTCACCCCTTCTCGCGCATCAGCCGGCCCTTCTGTCGCTCCCAGTCGCGCTTCTTCGCGGTGGCGCGCTTGTCGTGCAGCTTCTTGCCCTTGCCCAACCCAAGTTGGACCTTGGCGATCCCGCGCGCATTGAAATAGAGCTTGAGCGGCACGAGCGTCATGCCCTCGCGCTGGATGGCTCCGGCAAGCCGGCCCATCTCGCGGCGATGGAGCAGCAGCTTGCGCGGGCGGGTCGGCGCGTGATTGGCGCGACCGGCTTGCGCGTATTCGGCGATGTGGGCGTTGAGGAGGAAGAGGTCGCCCCCCTCGTCGGAGGCATAGGAGTCGGCGATATTCGCCTTGCCAGATCTGAGCGACTTCACCTCGGAGCCGGTCAGCACGATGCCGGCTTCGACCTTGTCCTCGATCTCGTAGTTGAAACGCGCCTTCCTATTCTCGGCGACAGTCTTGCCGCCCTGCTGCTTCGTTGCCATGACATTGGCCGCTAGACGAGGAACAGGCCGACGGCGGCAAGCGCATCGTCGACCTTCTTCTTCGAGGCAGGCGTAAGAGGCGCGAGCGGTAGCCGCGTCTCCGCTCGGCATAGGCCGAGCTTCTCGGCGGCATATTTGACGGGTCCTGGATTGGACTCCACGAACAGCGCGTCATGCAGCGGCATCAGCTGGTCCTGCAGCTCGAGCGCGCGCTTGAAATTGCCGCCGAGGCAGGCGAGCTGGAACTCGGAGCAAAGCGCCGGCGCCACATTGGCGGTGACAGAGATGCAGCCGTGCCCGCCATGCGCCATGAAGCCGAGCGCCGTTGCGTCCTCGCCGGAGAGCTGGATGAAATCTTTGCCGAGCGCGGCCCGCTGTTGGCTCGCGCGCGCCATGTTCGCGGTGGCGTCCTTCACGCCCACGATATTGCTGAGCTTGAACAGGCGCGCCATGGTCTCGACCGACATGTCGACGACGCTGCGGCCCGGGATGTTGTAGATGACGATCGGAATGTCGGCGCAGTCGTTGATCGCCTTGAAATGCAGGTACAGCCCCTCCTGCGTCGGCTTGTTGTAGTAGGGGGTGACCACGAGCACGCCGTCGGCGCCGGCATCCTTGGCGTGGCGCGTGAAGTCGACCGCCTCGGCGGTGCAGTTCGATCCGGTACCGGCGATCACCGGCACGCGCCGCGCCGCCGCCTCGATGCAAAGCTCGATGACCCGCTTGTGCTCCTCGCGGCTGAGCGTCGGGGATTCCCCGGTCGTGCCCACCGGCACGAGGCCATGCGTGCCCTGGTCGATCTGCCGGTCGACGTGTTTTTGCAGGGCTTCGCCGTCGATCTTGCCTTGCTGGAAGGGAGTGATCAGGGCGGTGATGGAGCCCCGAAAAGGCGGCATTGACACCGGATGTGGTCCTTGAGGCCTTGAGGGAGGACGGCTTTGCTTGTGGAAAAGCAGCGCGGACAATAGGGTCTTGACCTTAAGCCGGCAAGCCGAGGCACGGCCAGAGGGACATTTCTCCCCGCTCGGCTGTGGGCCTCATTGCGCGGCACCACACTAACCGGGGAAATCGGGCGAAGAAATTAAGCGTTCTTGGTAACTTAGGGCCGCAAACGCATCATCAATGATAGCCTCTGCGTCCAGCGCCCAAATAAGTCACCAGTCATTTTTCCGCCGGATTCTTTCAGACATTGTGAACATCGGCAGACTAGATTTGTCTCTATCGTCGCGGCGCCCCGGCAAGGGGGATATCCTGAATCCAATTTTGGCAGGATCGCGCAACCGGTACCGATCGACGAGATGAAACGTTTTAGCGCTACCCTATCGCTCGTTTTGTTCTGTGCGTGCTTCGCGCCCCTCGTGCTGGCGCCGCAGGCGCTCGTGGCGAGGACGCACGCGGCAAAGTCGCATGCAGCCAAGTCTCGGGTCGCCAAGCCCGCGACCAGCCAGGTGGCAGGGGCCGCATCCGTTCCCCTTCCCGACCGCAACCCGAATCGCCCGGCCGCCGCGCCGGAGGCCGCATCAGCCGACGCGACGGCGGAGGCGACTGGATCGACCGCCGACCTGCCGTTGCCCGAGCGGAATCCAAAGCAACCATCACCGTCAGCGGTTCCCGCGGCAAAGCCTGAAGGCCAAGGCGTCGATATTCCTTCTCCTGACCGCAACCCTGGCCGTTCGTACTCCACGCCACCCGTCACCATGCAGGGCAGCGCCAGTTCGACGCCCGCTGTGGACTTCGCTTCGATCTTGAAGCCTCTCCTCGCCTATGAGCTTAGCGCCGCGGACCAGGCCAATCTCAAGGATGCGTTGGGCGCAAGCTACAAGGGTGACGGCAACGCGGCACAAGCGGCAATCGCAAGGATCAAAGACCAAGCGGCCCGCAAGCTCGCCACCTGGTATGCCTACAAGGGCGGCGGCATCGGTGCGCCAGCCGACGCCATCGAGCAATTCCGCAACGCCAACCCCGATTGGCCGGGACAGGACGAGCTGCGCGAGCGGGCCGAGATGGCCCTGTTCCTGAACGATGCAAGCGCCGACCAGATCAAAGCCTTCTTCGCGGCGTCTCCACCAGTGACTGGTGCCGGCAAGGCCGCGCTCGCAGGCGCCTTTCTGAAGGATGGCAATGAGCCCGCGGCTCACGGGCTGGTTGTCTCGGCCTGGCGTGACTACCAGCTCAATACGGCGGTGGAAAACAAGATCCTCGCCCGCTATGCCACTATGCTCAAGCCCGAGGATCACCGCGCGCGCATTGATCGGCTGCTCTACCCGGACGACGAGAGTGCCACCTCGGCGGCGCTCAGGATCTCCAAGCTGCTTCCTGCCGACGAGCAGAAGAAAGTCGCGGCGCGCGTTGCCGTGGTGAAGCGCGGCAAGAACGCAGGCAAGCTGCTCGACGCGCTGCCGGCGAGCACGACGGCCGGCGATGTCGGGCTCCTCTTCAATCGCATCCAGTGGCTTAGGCGCAAGGATCGCGACGAAGAGGCCTGGAAGATGCTCCTCGATGCGCCGAGCGAGCCAGACAAGCTCCTCGATCTCGAGAATTGGTGGACCGAGCGGCGGGTCAATTGTCGCGCGGCGCTTGATGCCGGCCAGCCTCGCATCGCTTACGAGATCGCCGTCAAGCACGGGCCGATCTCGGGTGATGCCTATGTCGAGGCGGAGTTCCTCGCGGGCTGGATTGCGCTCCAATTCCTCAACGAGCCCAATACCGCTCTCGGTCACCTGTTCGCGGCGCGCACGGCAGCCAAGAGCTCGAAGAACATCGCGCTTGCCGAGTATTGGCTCGGCCGCACGGCGCTGGCTCTGGGGGACACGGGCTCCGCGCGGCTCCATTTCCACGTCGCCGCCCGCTACCCGCAATATTTCTACGGCCAGCTCGGCCGCCAGGCGCTCGATGCCAAGCCCGCCAATCTGGAAGTGACGCCAACCCAGCCTCCCACCCCGGCCGACATCCAGCGCTTCCTCGCCCGCGACTCCGTCCGCGCCATCGGCGTTGCGCTCGCCTCGGACATGGACCGGGTGACGCCCCAGTTCTTCCTGGCACTCGCGCGCACCCTCAAGAGCCCCGGCGAGGTCGTGCTGCTCGCCGAGCTGGCCAAGGCCTCAGGCAATCAGCAGATCAGCCTCCGACTTGCCAAGATCGCTTTCAATCGCGACTTGCCCGTCGGCGACTACGCGCTCCCCATCGGCGTCCTGCCTCAGTTCAAGAGCCTGCTTGCCGACCGCGTCGATCCCGCGCTCGTGCATGCGCTTTCGCGGCAAGAGAGCGAATTCAACGCCGGCGCCAAAAGCCCGGTCGGCGCGAGCGGGCTGATGCAGCTGATGCCCGGCACCGCCAAGGCCATCGCCAGGCAATACAAAGTGAAGTACGAGGCGGCGCAGCTGACCAACCCCACCTACAACATCCAGCTCGGCGAAGCGCATCTGCGCGAACTGATCAACAGCTATTCGGGCTCTTATTTCCTTGCTCTGGCCGCCTACAATGCCGGAGGCGGCAGAGTGCAGGAATGGATGAAAGCCTTCGGTGATCCGCGCAACCCGAAGACCGACCCGATTGACTGGATCGAGTGCATCCCCTTCACCGAGACCCGCGAATACGTGAAGAAGATCATGGAAACGCTGCAGCTCTATCGCTCGCGCATCGCCGGCAGTGAGAAGGCGCTGCAACTCGTGCAGGACCTAAATCGCGGGCGGCCTGGCGGCCAGTCGACGGCGGCCGCGGTCGTCGAGGTGCAAGCCAAATCCGACTGAGAGCGCGGGCTGCCGGCGCGTCCTTTGGCGAGCTTACGCTTGCTCCAACTTGAACTTTGCTAAAAACTAGCGCCGCTAGTGGTTGAGCCAGGAGTGGCTAACCACGAGTGGCCAATTGGTCGACGGCGCGCAACAACGCGCTGACATCCCTGCAACGCTCCCAAGGTCGATCCACCCCATGTCCGAGCTTGATGGCGAGCTGTGGCGGGACATCTATTATGCGTCGTTTGACGATCTTAAGCTGCATGTCCGTCACTATCCCGCGGCGGAGGGCGGGGCCCGGCCTGTCGTCTGTCTTCCCGGCCTCACCCGCAATGCCCGCGATTTTCATTACCTCGCGAGCTATCTCTGCAGTCACCCGCAGCGGCCAAGGCCCGTCTACTGCCTCGATTATCGCGGGCGCGGTGCCTCGGAATATGACCCCCTCTGGGAGAACTACACGCCCTTTATCGAGCTCATCGACACGCTCGACTTCATGACGGCGCAAGGGCTGCATCAGGCCGCCATCATCGGCACGTCGCGCGGAGGCATCATTGCCATGATGATGGCGGCGCTCAGGCCTACCGCCATGGGTGTCGTCGTGCTCAACGATGTGGGGCCCGCGATCGAGACGCGCGGGTTGGCGCGCATCATGGGCTATGTGGGACGCACCCCAGTGCCGCGAAACTGGGAGGACGCCACGATGCTGATGCGCGAGATGAACGAGCGCGCCTTCCCCGCGCTTGAGGATTGGCAATGGGAGGAAATGGCGCGCACCAATTTCAACGAGACCAACGGGCGTCCGGCAGCGGGCTACGACCGAAGGCTCGCTCGCGCTTTCGGCCGTATCGACTTAAGCCGGCCGGCTCCGGATCTCTGGCCACAATTTATCGCGCTTGGGCAGTTTCCGGCCCTCGTGGTCAGAGGGGCTAATTCAGACCTGCTCAGCGTGCAGACCGTCGAGGCCATGGTCGAGCGGCATCCCAATCTGCGCACGGTGACGGTGCCGGACCAGGGCCACGCGCCGCTGCTCAAGGAGCCCGAGACGGTCGAGGCGATAGGAATGTTTCTCGCCGCCAATGACTAGGTGAGGATCCAGGCTTTGCCGCCGGGCCTGGCCAGCACGCAGCTCCGCGCTCACTCGCTGTTGCCGCGTGCATCCTTAACGCGGGTGAACAGCGGGCCGCCCAAGTCGCGCGAGGAGTTCTGCTTCCTTCCAGCGAATGCTCTCGGAAGAAGAGAAGAGGGCCGGCAGATCGCGCTTGAGCTGGTAGGACACGGCGACGGCAGTTCCCTTATCGGCGGCAACCCCCTCGATCGTGACCGCAAGCCCTGAAAGCGCGATCTTGCCGGACTCAAGGCGACTGAGCGCCCGCAAGGCCGCGGCGACGGCGCCATCCCAATCCTTGGGCGCGCCAGAGGCAGGCTGCAGCTGGTCGTCAACCGTCGGACGCACGAACAGTTGTCGCGACAGCTCTCGCAGGCGCCCGCGCGCTTCCTCGCTCGGCACGCTGCCGGACAGCGTCAACCCGCTTGGTCCAAGGTCAGCGGTGAAAATGAAAGGTTCGGCCATGGGCGGCCGCACATTGTCGCTCATGATGCTGAGGCCGGTCGGCAAAGGTCCGGCAAGCGCTTTCTTGACCTCGGCGTAGTCCGCAGCGCTGCGCGCCTCGCCGTCGACCTTCAAGCCCACGCCCAGCAGCCGCGCCGAGCCGTGCTTCAGATGGGCGAGCTGCTTCAGCCCGAAGCTCACCGCTCCAAGCCATTGCTCCTTGCTCGGTACGCCAACAACGATCTTGAGACGATCTTCCAGTTCAAGATCAGGAAAGTGCGCCTTGACCATGCCGAGCACGGTGCGGTGATCCTCCTCGGAGGGCACCGACCCCCTCAGTCTTAGGCTCGAGCCGCTTCGGGTCGCCGACCACACATAGGGGGTCTGCGTTTGATCATTGGGTTGGGCAGCGACGTCCGGCGCGTCGCCCGCGCCATCCTGTGGTGAAGGCGCAGCGACCGTGCCCTGCGCCGGCTCCGCCGTTCCCGCGCACGCATCTAAGGCTGCACCGAGCCCGAGAGACAGGACGGAGATGGAGATGAGGCAAGATAATGTAAGCCTCGGTCGGAATTCCAACATGGAATTCAATTCCTCCTTAGCGGTGCACTCTCACTTGCGAAGCCGCAAGCTCCCCGCCTGACGCTGTCTTGCAGCAGCGTCTTGCGCAACTGAAACGCCGAAAAGTCGTCGGGCGCCTTTTCTTGAACGCTGCGCCTTACGAACATTCGGGATGACCCGCTCCAATGCGGGGTGCGCTCTCTATTTGGTCTTGAGCGTAGAAGCATGACTATAGGCTATCGGGAAACTCGGTTCCAGATGCTCTAGCCAAGACCGCGTTTACGATGACCTCTCATTGGAAATGCGGCGCAAGCCCGATGACGCCAATCACGATCAAATAGATCGCCACAACGAAATTGAGCAGCCGTGGCATGAGCAGAATGAGAATTCCAGCGATTAGGGCGGCGACCGGGCTGATAAATTCCGAATGGAGGGCTGGCATCACAATTCCCCCGTAAGCTTGGCCAAAGCTGGCCGATTCGTGGGTTCGATGGACGCGAGCATAAGCGATCGGGGAGAATTTGTCGTGATCTGAAACGCACTTTCGGGCTTGCTCAGGGGAAGACTACAAGGCGCCGACTCCCTTCTTCAAACTTGCTTCCCAAGGATTATATCTCGTCTTGCCCTTGCCGCTTTTTGCATCAATGGGTAGCGCGCCGGCCGAGAGGGCGAGGCGGCCCTCGCGGGATGAAGGGGACGGAGCCGCAGCATGACCGTTGACGAGCCGGGCTTTTGGCTTGCCGTCCTACAAATCATCTGGATCGACATTCTGCTGTCGGGCGATAACGCCGTCGTCATTGCGCTTGCCTGCCGCAAGCTGCCAGTGCGCCAGCGCCTGTGGGGAATCGTGCTCGGCACCATGGTGGCCGTCACGCTCAGGGTCGTCTTCACCGGGGTGGTGACGACAATGATGTCGATGCCCTATGTGAAGCTGATCGGTGGAGCGCTTCTGCTTTGGATTGCCATCAAGCTGCTCGGCCCTGAGGATAACGACAAGAACGGACACATCGAGCCGGTCGACAGCCTCTGGCGCGCGGTTAGAATCGTGGCCGTCGCCGACGTGGTGATGAGTCTCGACAATATCATCGCCATCGCCGCGGCCGCGCGCGGCAGCTATACGCTTTTGATGTTCGGGCTCGCTTGCAGCATCCCGCTGATCATGGCCGGCGCCGCTCTTGTCATCGCCCTGTTGGAGAGATTTCCCATCGTCGTATGGGCGGGCGCCGCCCTGCTCGGCTGGATTGCCGGCGAGATCATCGTCAAGGACCCGCTGCTGACGGGCCATCTCGATCCGGCCATGGCGCACAATGTTTGGGTCGCGGGCGCCACCCTCGGCGCGCTGCTGGTGGTGGCGGTGGGACTCGTGCGGCGTCGCCACCACCGCTGAAGGGCGCAAGACCGCATCTGGCGGGCCTCGCCTCCAGCCATCAGCCCCTTCGTTTGGCCTTGGCCGCCGATTCGAGCACCTCGACGATCTTTGGCAAGGTCGCTTCAAGCGAGAAGGAGCGCTTAACGGTCGCCCGGGCTGCCGCTCCCATGGCGGCCGCAAGGGCCGGGTCGGCCCGCAGACGCTCCAGGCTTGTCACCCAATCGCTCTCGGTGCTGGCGAAGAGGCCGTTCACACCCCCCGTCACTACGTCGTTGTTGGCCCCCACCGGCGATGCCACCACGGGCCTGGACGCAGCCATGTATTGCACGAGCTTGTAGGCCGATTTGCCGTACTCCCAACGACCATGCGACAGCGGCATGATACCGACATGGATGCGCTGCAGGAGGCTGGTCTCGTCACCTTCCGACCACGGCTGCGCTTCGACATTAGGAAGGTCCAAACGCGCGCTGCCCGGGCCGATCAGCAACAGACGCGTGTTGCTCCGCTCCAGCACCTGCCGCAAGGCACCTCGGATGGTGTTGAGATAATGCACGGTTTCCGGCGTGCCGATCCAACCAATGGTGAAAGGCTCGGGCGGCGGCAGGGGCGTGGCGGCGTAACGGCTGAGGTCGACCACCGTGGGAATGCAGCACACGCGTGAGGCGCCCGCGTCCTCGGCCCAGTCCTGGAGGTATCTGTTCGCCACGATGACGTGGTCGGCGCGCCGGGCCATGCGGCTTAGCTTGTCGGCGAGGGCAAGCCTCACCAGAGGTTTGGACGATTCGGTGTAACGGAGATGCCAGGCGTCGTCGAAATCTATCACCAGGGGCACCGAACGGAGTGCCATCAGCTCAGCGCAAGCGGGGATCCAAGGCAGCGCTTCTTTTTCGACCCATACAACATCGAATTTGTTCGCCATGGCGAGGTGCTTCAGGCGCTCGGAGTAGAAGGTGATGACCCGCTGCAGGGAGGGGCGCTGTCCGCCATAGAGCTCCTTAAGGTAAACATCGTCCAAGAAGGGTGCGGGGTGCGCCTCAATGCCGTGGTCGGCGAGGTGTGGCAAAAATTGGAGGAAGCGCAGCCGGCTGCTCGCGCCGGTGCGGCCGTATCGGGTCAAGGCGAGGACTTGCAGGCCCATAAGGTTACATTGCCGGTGATGGCCCCCCTGCCCTCAGGATGGCCCGACCTGGTCATGCGCGCCAGGCGCGGCGACGGGAAAGCGCCCTGGCTCAAGGCGCTGGAACGACTTATAGCCGTGGCCTGCCGTACAAGCCATGGTTGAGCATGGTTGATTCTGCCCGAATACGCGGCGGGAAGGGAGAATTTGACATGCGCTCCAGGACACCTTGGGCGCGGGTGATCATTGTCAGCTACCAAAGCGCCGGGCTGCTCCAGCGCTGCATCGACGCGCTTGGCCGCCAGACGCTTGCCGATTTCGAGGCGGTCATCGTCGACAATGCTTCGCGCGATGGCTCGATCGAAGCGCTTCGGTTGCCCGACGACCGCTTCCGGGTCCATCGCGCTGGTGCCAATCTCGGCTTTGCTGCGGCGAGCAATCTCGGCGCGCGAGACTGCGCGACGGCATGGATTGCTATGCTCAATCCCGATGCCGAGCCAGGAACCACTTGGCTGGAAGAACTTCGACGCGCCACTCTGCGGCATCAACACGCCTGCATGTTTGGCTCGACGCAGATCGACGCCAAGCATCCCGACCGCGTGGATGGCTTCGGCGATGTCTACTCCATTTTCGGCACGGCCTGGCGCGGCGCGTCCGGTTCGGCGGTCACCCTGCTGCCGGACGAAGACCGCGAGGTCTTTGCCCCTTGCGCCGCCGGCGCCCTTTACGCCCGCGAGGCGTTCCAGGAGGCTGGCGGATTCGACGAGACCTTTTTCTGCTACCTCGAGGACGTCGACCTCGGCTTTCGCCTGCGGCTTCGCGGCGAGCATTGCGTCCAGGTGCGCAACGCCGAGATTGCGCATGTCGGCTCGGCGATCGCCGGCTGGGACAGCGAATTCTTCATCTGGCACAGCCAGCGCAATCGGATCTGGGTGATGGCCAAGAACATCCCCTCTCCCCTCGTCTGGCTCGTGCTCGCATTGCAGCTCGTCGTGGCGCCGCTCGTTCTCCTGCGCCGTGGCCGTGCCAGATGGCCGACGGCGTTCAAGGGCATGGTCGCGGGTATGAGAGCTTTGCCGCGGGCTTGGCAGAGCCGTCGCAAGGTGCAGAGCGAGCGGACCCTGAGCAATAGCGAGGTCGCGCAGCTCCTGGTCTGGGATCCGCGCAAGGCCTTGAAGCGCGCCCCGCATTTCCTTGATGCGGCAGACTAAGCTTCGATCGACGCCCGATAACGGAGCAACACCTCGTCGACGTCGCCGACGGTCAGCACATGGCCACTTTCCATCAGGGCGGCACGCGTGCAGAGCTTGCGCAGGAGAGGTTCCGAATGAGACGCGAAAACGACAATGCCCGCGCTCGCCGCCAAGCTCTCGAGACGCTGATTGGCCTTCTCAATGAAGCCTGCATCACCCACGCCCAAGCCTTCGTCGAGTAGGAGGATCTCGGTCTCGATCGACGTCGATATGGCAAAATCGAGCCGCGCGCGCATGCCGGCTGAATAGGTGCGGAACGGCATGTCGATAAAGGGACCAAGCTCGGTGAAGTCGATGACGTCCTCGAGCCGCTCGCGGATCTCGGCGCGGCTCAGGCCGAGATAGAGACCGCGGAGCTCGAGATTCTCGCGGCCGGTCAGCTCCGGATCAATGCCGAGACTGCCCCCCAGCAGCGACGCGATCCTACCCTCGACGGCGACGTTGCCCTGCTCCGGCGCGTAGATGCCCGCGATAACATGCAGCAGGGTGCTCTTGCCTGCGCCGTTGCGGCCAACGAGGCCGAGCCGCGTGCCATGCTCGATCTCGAGAGTGACGTGATCGAGGGCGTGGACGCAGACGCGGTGGTTCGCATCGGTGCTGATGCGGCCCCGTGGGTCGCTGTGGACGCGGCCGCGCGTAACGACCGACATCGCGCGCCGCTTGAGCGAGCGGCTGCGCGAGTCATAGATGGGGAAGCTGACGCAGACGTCAGCAAGTTGCACGGAAGCCATCTTGAAGCGTCACACCCAGTAGGGGACCCGGTCGCGGAACCGGGAAAAAAAGGGAATGGCCACGGCAAAGCCTAGAGCCGTGATCAGGAGCGCCACACTCCAGACGAGCTGGGTTGGCGCATTGCTGAGCAATGGCTCGCGAATGAGCTCTATGAAATAGTAGAAAGGATCGAACACGACCAGGAACTCCCGGCCGGGTACCTGGTCTGGGCGCCAAAGGATCGGTGTCAGCAGGAACATCATCTGCACAATGGTCGCCATTATCGGGGGGATGTCGCGAAAGCGCGCGCAGAGCGGGCCGAGCAGCATCCCCACCCAGACGCCGTTGAGGCAGACGAGGAAGATGCCTGGGATGATGAGCAAGGTCGCCCAGGTCGGCCAGATGCCGAAGATCACGACGATAACGACGTAGATCAGGAGATTGTGGGCGAGGATGAGGAAGTTCTTCCAGATCACCTCATAGATATAGATGCTGAGCGGTGCGCGCAGCTGCTGAATGGTCGTGCCATTGACGATGAACACGTTGCAGCTTTCGGTGACGAGCATTGAGACGAGCTGCCAGGCGATGATGCCGAAGGCGACGTAAGGCGCGTAGCGTTCGACATTGCGGCCAATCAGGGGGACGTAAAGAAACGTCAAGGCCGTGATGAGCACGCCGATGCTGATGGTGATCCAGAACGGCCCGAGGACCGAGCGGCGATAGCGCTTGCGGATGTCGTACCAGCCGATGGCGAGCCATAATTCGCGATAGTTGCGCCAGCCTTCCCAAAGATCCTGAAACGCCTTGGCGCCAAAGCTGGGTGGCGTTGGGGAGATGCCGTCGGCGCCGCGTTCGCGCCCGACACTTGGTGAGAGCGCGCCAAGGACCGGCTCTGAATGTATCTGCCTCACCCGCTCCCCTCCGTCTTGCCGACCGGACCGTTCGCCCCCGGCAGCCCCGCGCGATATGGGGCTAGAAAACTAGTCGAAAACCGCGGCCGCCGCATCGGGCCCAACGCCCTGATTTGGCAATAAAACCCCTTGGGAGCCGGTCAAATTTCGAGAAGCGGCGCCGCAGTTACGGTCTCGGGCGTTCGGCGTCGACCGGATCGATGCGCGTCAGGAGCAGCACCGATGCATAATGCCGAGGGCGCGCTCAAGTTCCGAGGCGGCCGGTAAGCATTTGATCGTATGTGTACGCCCGGACCGTTACGTGCATATGCCGTCATAATCAACACCACTAACGCGGCTGCTGCAGAGTCCGCTTTGGGTCAGTAGCGGACTTCATGGCACGCCGTGCGGTTAGTCCGCTTTGTGCCAAGAGCGGACGTAGCCTGCGGCGTCGGTCCCCCACTTGACCTAACTCAAGGTGCGAAAGCGCTCATGAGGCAGTATCGCATCGACCCCGCAGGCCATTTGCTCCGCGCGGAGGACGGCCCTGACCGAACGTGCAGACGCTAAGGTCGGCGTCGTCCCGTGAGCTTTATCCCGCTCGACGTGTCGAATTGTGTTAGAGATCTGGTCAGACAAAATGAAACACATGAGTTTGACGTTAGCTTTAGGCGGTACCTTAGCCCTGGTACTTGTCACGCTCGCTGCACCGATCGACAGGGCGGAGCCCAGGGGGCGGCATTACGGAGCTAGTGAAGCAAGGCAGAAGGGTGCTAGTGATTCTGCACTCAGGTGGTCAAGACGGACATTGCGAGATGTGTTTGTGGGGGCCGGCCAAAATGCCGCCCCCGCCGACGGATTTTGGACCGCATTTTTTGACTTCCCCCCGAGCCGCTGAATGGCGGGCTTAGCCACGATCCATATCCCAATTAGCAATCCCATGCGGACCACAATACTCACATTGCTAGCGTGCCTTGGCGTCTCGGTTGTCATCGCTCCGGGATCGGCTTCGTCCATGCTGGCGGCGTCGGGCCGCCCAATAGCGAAGAGCCAAAGATTAAGCGACAGTCTCGTGACGAAGGTGCACTTACGTCGCTGGCGAGAGCATCATCGGCATTATTATTCGTATGGTCGCCGACATTACTACTACCTGCCATCCTTCTGTTCTTATCCTTACAACTACCATTACTGGCCCTTCTACTATCCCATCTGTTACCCGCTGTAGGGGCATCCTCGAGACTCCGGCACCGGATCATGGTTAACGTCGCTACATCTTCGCCACATTCGGTATGCAGCTTTTGGTTGGAGGCCTCTGACTACATTCAGGAGGGGCGCTCATGCGCGACATCCGCAATGACTTGCAGGAACGTGCAAGATTAGTCGAGCATGAAATCACCACGGTCAATTCTCGCCTCCAGAACACGATGGAGCAGTTGCAAAAAGAGCGCGACAAGCGCGTGGCCGAGCTAAATGCCGAACTTACCTCGCTTCGCGTTCTCATCGAAACCGAAGAGGCGCGCTTAGCGAATGCTCAGCGACCCGCAGCATTGGGGCAGCATCAATATGCGCTTTCCGATTTTCTTATGCGGAAACTGGTCGAGCTCAGTCCCGTGTCGGGTGAGGAATTGTGTAGCCTCGCTGTGCAGGAGGGCCACTTTGCTCATGTCGAAAGCGCCGGTCGCGACGTGCACGGCACGCTAGCAGAACTTGTGCGTATGAACCGCATTCGGCAGCTCGCCGACGGTAAATTGGTACCCGTGATGCTTTCACAGACCTTTATGTCGCGGGGTGAGACCCATATAGCGCGGACCGCGAATGACGCTTAAAAAGCGCAGATGCCCAGAGGCGAAGCGGATTCACTTCTCACCCTTCGACAGAAGCTTCCGAACGCTTGAGGCGTTCTTTAGGAGCAATTTGACCAGGAGACGTTCGGCCGCCGCTGCCCCGCTGTAGTACCCGTGTTTCCAGGCACCATTTGCCTTGCCCTTTGGCGCTCCACCCCGAGCTCCATGGAACCGGCAGACAGTCCAACCACGAACGGCGGGAGCCTTGCAGCGTTGGTGTGTGCGCTTTGAGGTGGCCGTGCAACGAGAGGCGTTTTGGAAAGCGTATTTCCGTCCCTTGGCTTCCCCCTTTTGCTCCCGCTTCATGAGGTTGGTCTCAGTCTTTTTTGCCACCACCCCCCGCAGACACATTTCCTACATTTGCTTGGGCGTTATCACTTGCCGTGACGTGTTGAACCGCGACCTTTTGCTCTCCACCGGTCCGGTATCGTTTCAGAGCGTCTACTTGGGCTGCGAAGGTACGCGCCAGCTTGTTTAGGGCGCGCTCAGCGCTGTCCTGCTGTGGGATATTTTCAACGTTACTCAGGCGGACACTCTCGTTTTCGGCAATGGAGACGACGGTTTGTTGCGTCCCCGCAATCTCAGCAAGGCATGCTGGAGACTAAGCACCGCCGCGAAACTGCCGCGGGTGAGATTTCACAGCTTGCGACACACTCATGTTTCGGTGCTGATTCGTGGGGTGTTGACGTGCTGACTATTAGCCGACGACTGGGCCACTGCAAGGCAAGCGTGACCTTGGACGTTTACGGGCACCTGATTGAGGGCGCAGATGCGGCGGCAGCGAAGGCTATCGCCTCAGTGTTAGGACGCGCGGGAACGCTGATATTGCAGCGACGGTTGCAATTCGGTTGCAGTTTCCGATTTGTATCCTCAGAAACCCTTGAGGATCGGTGGCCGAGTGGTTGAAGGCACCGGTCTTGAAATTCTATGGCAGCCGTTTTGAGCCATCCCAGCTGGTAACAAAACATCCCGGTTTATTGGCACATTCTGGCGGTTGGATCGTTCATAGACTTTTTCCGTCCCGGCACGTGCTACCGAGTTGGGTAGCAAATTCGGTAGCAACGGTCGCTCGAATGTTCCACCAGTGCCCGCCTGTCCACGTGCCGTCGAGGATGGCACGCCCTGGATTGCAACGGTGCTCGCCGCCATTCGTAAATACAGAAGTACAAGTCCAACTGCGCACATCAGCCAAGGCTGCCACGTGCTCCAGGCGAAGGCTTCTACGGATGCGATGGAAGCAAAGGTCGCAGCAGCAAAGGGTTGGGCTTCGGATGGCAGAAGACGGATGCGAAGCGCAAGGGCGACGCCGGCGAATGCAACTAGAATCGCACCCACTACGCCAAGCTCGTACCAAGTCTGGAGAAAAAGATCGTGGGCGTGTTCTCCGGTCATCCGGGGATATACAAAGCCCGTCGGTCGCTCGGCAAGGTCGCGTTGCTCCTTAAGCGCAGGCGTTGAATCGGCGCCGATTCCGACCCAAGGATGATCGAGCACGCGTTCAGCTGTGTATTCCCAAAGGATTACTCTCGCTCGCGCGGAGCTCGGTAGCCACGTAGCCAGGTGCAACTCGGCTTTGTAGGCAAGAAAATCAAATGGCAAGACGAGTACAAGAGCAATGCACCATGTAATCGCGAGCGCAGGAACGGCTACACGAGGCCAGACCCACGCCGCCGGGAAAATGAGAAGCGAAACAATAAGTGCGACTTGCGAAGAGTCATGCTCCGAAATCGCAATTGGAACGGCTGCTGCTAGGAAGAACAGACCAACAAGAATAAATCGCCGAGCCCCACTCGCTACGGTTTTCAAGACCAATAGACATGGCCATAGTTGGAACATCAGCATCGCCACATTTTGATTGAGCGACGGAAGCTTGATCTTCGTTACCTCACCGTTAGAAATTACGACGTGCTTTGCACTGACCGGATGCAGCCAAGGAATCGAATTCATGGCCAGTCGGGTGATGGCGCCCTTGGTTAGCAACTCGAACAACACAAAAAGCGCGCCTAAAAATGCACCGGCGGTGAAGGCGAGCGCGCAAATGCGAAGCTGCCGTATATCCAACTCCTCGATAGCTTTGCTCGCGGCGAAAGCGATTAAAACGACTCCCAACAGAAGGGCAGCCTTACCAAAAGCACCGGCGTGGTTAGCGGCCCATGTCGCATTGAGAAGCACGTAAAGAGCGAGAAGGATAAAAGCGCACAAGACGGCATTCGGCCTTGATAGCCGCCCCACAGCGCGGGGCTGACGTAGAATCGGCACGATCAATGGAATGGCGATTAGGGAAAACAAGAGCCATGTCAGGCGCGGTACCGCCGAGGTCACCAGCGGACCGATAAAGAACAAGGCTGGCGCGATGCGTTGGCCGCTGTTCGAACGGCTGGACTTGAGATCTGCAGCGGAAGGCATCACTGCTCTAATTTTAGAAATTGCCGCAGCGGAAATTGCGCACGACAGGCCCCAGGCGTTCCCGAATAATGGCCGCGACCCTTTCCGTTTCGGTTGGAGGATCATATGACCATTGTTCAATCTTGCCTACGAACGGTCGCGTTACGCCGTCCTCTATTAGGGCCTGATGAAAATGCCGCAGCTTTTTGGCCCCATCCCCCATGTGGAAAACATGGACAGGCTTACCCACTGCGCACGCCTCAGAGACCATCGACACGGAATCGCTCGTAACAACGATGGCATCCGCAAGGGCCAAAAGAGCATAGTAAGGATTCTCTCCTACACCCTCCCAGAAAAACAGTGGCACGCCCTGCAGGCTGTCACGTAGCATTTGCGCGTATTTGTCTCCTGTGCGGCGCGACGTCGTGACCGCAAGAGCGCCACCGCACTCTCGCGCGGCCATCATGAGTTGACCGGCCATTCGATTCATCATTTCCGGAGAATAGGTTTGATGTCTGTTCGAGCCCCCTACAAGCACCGCAATCAGGGGGCGCGGTAAGTGCGTCAGGTGGCTTTGGAAATTCTGCACTGCTTCGGCGAGCCGTTCTTTGGTCACTCGATGCAGCGCCGTTTTGGTAACAACAACATTCTCCGCACGTAAAAAATCGTGCTGCGGTATGACCACGACATCAAAACGTGAAGGAGCCACGTAAGGAGTTTGAATGTGTATGGCAAAGGTCTTTCCGGCGCCGTGGCGCCGGATAGCGAGAGCTGCAGCGACACTACCACGACCACTGGAGATTAGGATGTCAGGCCACGGAGGAGATAGATTTGCCTCCCCGACGGCGCTAGCGAGTGGATTAGGCCAGAGAACGGGGGGGAGGAATTTCACTGACATACGGGGACGTCTGACTCGTTTTATCTCGCAGCGGACACCAATGGCTTCCGCCAATCCGATGCACTGATTCTCCATGCCAGCGAACCCCTCAGTAAGCGCCCAGCAGGTCAACTCCCCCATAAACTAATGCCATGCAGACAGGCGAAATTTTTTTAGCAGTGCGGACCACCGGTGACGTTTGGATTCCCGATCCACGAACCTTTGGTGCGTGACCCAATTCATCTGGATTACTTTGCGTTCTCCTTCGAACGGTAAGTGTCCGTGGAAGGAGTGGTCGCAACGTCTAAAAACCAACAATGTACCAACAGTCGGCGAAATCTCTGCAACCACATCGTCGATTTTTGTGGCACTTCTTAAAAGGCGCAAGCGCCCGCCTTGGTTTGCCCAGTCCGCGTTCATGTACAACAACACTGTTATGATCTTGCTTTCCGTGTCGGTGTGTATCTTTCCGTCGCTGGGGCGACAACGACCTCGTACCGTAAACATGGTAGGTCGCCCCTCCAGGTCGAGCGAAAATTTCTTCTCAATGATGCGTTTAAACTCTGGGCCGTTCATTGCATCGATAAGCTTGGTGAAGTCGCCCCCTGAATGTACGGTCGATAAGGGAAAGCTGCCGCCCCTCCTGATAGCTGGATAGCCCGACATCAACCTATTTTTCCATTCCGCCCGAATGAAATCCGAAACGATCAAATAATCGAAAGGCTGCGTTGCCAGCGTCGCCGAACGTAGTTTTTCGAAATCCAAAATGGGGTGATCGGCCGGGGCGTACACCGATAGTTCTGACTGCAGCAGCATAGCTTCCTCCCTCACACACGCGGCTTTCGTTTGCCGCGACGCGTAAGCGCGCTGGTCGTAAGGCGACGTTTTGCTCGATCAATTTGGTGCTTGGGATTTATGGCGCCCGGGCGTCACCAGGGTTACAAATTCTTATCCTCTTGAGAAAGAGTGGCGCCCAACTCGATTGCCGCCGATTTGCTGAAAGTATACCGATTGGTAATCAGCGCATTCGCGCGTAACCGCTGTCGTGCTTTTGCTGAAGAAGACTTCGAGTGCCGCTTCCGCCTCACTCAAAAAACACAATCATTCGCTCTTCTAGGGACTCAGCGGCGATATCAACGCAACCTGCGTTGTTCCAACCTCATAACGAAAATAAGCGTCATGCGAATCCTAGTGATTGAGGACGATGCTGAGACAGCCGCCTATGTCGTGGGCGGCCTTCGGAAGAGCGGTCATATTGCCGACCACGTGTCTGACGGGCGGGAGGGACTGGTGACGGTTGCAAATGGCGAATACGACGTCCTCGTAGTCGACCGCATGCTACCAGGTCTCGACGGGCTGGCGCTCGTGCAAACGGCTCGCGGTATCGGCATCAAGGCTGCCGTACTTTTCCTCACAGCGCGTGGCGGAATTGATGATCGAGTAGAAGGGCTAGAAGCGGGAGGGGATGACTACCTTACAAAGCCTTTCGCATTTTCGGAACTATTGGCGCGCGTCAATGCGTTAGCCCGACGACCCAACTTGGTGCAGGTCGAAACCGTTCTGCGAGTTGCTGACTTGGAAATGGATCTCGTTGCTCATCGAGTAAAGAGAGGTAGCAAGCAAATCGCATTGCAGCCCCGTGAGTATCGATTGCTCGAGTACCTTCTGCGCAACGCGGGACGAGTGGTAACGAGAACGATGCTGCTGGAGAAGGTTTGGGAATTCCATTTTGATCCCAAGACGAAGATCGTGGAAACGCATATCAGCCGGCTCCGCGCCAAAATTAGCTCGGGTGATCAGGAAGAGTTGATACACACAATCCGCGGAGCAGGTTATGTCCTTCGGGCGCCGCTTTAGACTGATCCGTAACGCCAGCTTCGGGCTTGCGCTCCTCTACGCCATTCTCTTCGCTGCGTCGGCGGTGATCTTGGGGTTCATCGTGTATTGGACGGTCCAGGCCTCAATAGACCAACAACTGGCCGCGCGCATTGATGCAGAAATTGTGCTCCTACGGGGGGAACTAAAGGAAGGCCCCGACGAATTGGTTAGGGAAGTACAAGAGCGGGTCACGTTCTTCGATACCCTCGAATATGGTCTGGCCGATGCCGACGGGAAAGAATTGGTCGGGAACCTGCCCATGCCTGCGACACTCGGTTGGAGCGATGTGGCATTGCCTAACAAGCAAGCCCCCAACAGCTCTGATCACTTGCGCGTCGAGTTGGTCGTTTTGGATAATGGCTTCCGGCTCGCAGTCGGAGATGAACTCGGGCCAAAGGAGGATATTCGTAGGGCGTTCCTCTATGCGCTGGGCTGGGCGCTGCTAGCTTTCCTGATCCTGACACTGGCAGGCGGCGTTCTGCTCAGCAGCGTTTTCTTGAGACGAGTCGATGCCGTTGTGCGCACGGTCGAAGCGATTATCGAGGGTGATCTCAATTCACGTGTGCCGTTGCGCGGCACTTATGACAATTTCGATCGTCTTTCCGCGAGTTTAAACCGGATGCTCGACCGCATTCAGCTTTTGATGGAAAGTTTGAGCCAGGTCTCAAATGACATCGCCCATGCGCTGCGAACTCCTCTTGGGCGCTTGCGGCAGAAACTCGAAGAGGCGCGCGCGAGTTCTCGGGTAAATGCCAAGGCCGCAAGGATGATCGATGCGGCGCTTATTGAGACCGATAACATCCTCGAGACTTTCTCGGCCCTCTTGCGAATTGCACAAATCGAGTCTGGAACACGCACCGCGGGATTCTGCGAACTCGATCTCAGCGCGCTGTTTGAAACAATCTCGGAGGCGTATTCCGCTGGGGCGGAGGATCAAGGGAAGACTCTCACCACAAATATAGCCCCTTCGATCAGATATTGGGGCGACCGAGATCTTCTTTCAGAGATGGTGGCAAACATTATCGACAATGCAATTAGACACACACCGCAAGGATCGCATATTGAGGTGTCTCTTGCAGACCGTGGCTCGCAATTGATGGCGAGCGTTTCCGACAATGGCCCTGGCGTTCCGGAGGGGGCGCGCGCGAGTATCCTTCGCAGGTTTTATCGGTTGGACTCTAGTATCAATACGCCTGGTGTTGGGCTTGGCCTCCCACTGGTCGCCGCTGTGGCTGAACTCCATGGCATGCGACTCACTGTTGGGGACAATGCTCCTGGCTTAAGCGTTACAATAGTGTTTGAACCCAGGTTTTCGGATCCTCGGGCAGGCGCTCGGCGCTCGATCAGCGAGGTGTGGAAAACTGAACAGCGATACTCCGCCCGTCAAATCCAACGCGTAACCCAGCTCTAGGCAACGCAAATCCGATTTGCTGCGATACACTCACTTTCTTGAACTTGGTTCACTGCCGTAGCTTGATTGAGCCTGCCTAGGTTGGGGTTCGTATGATGCAACGTTCTGCACACTACGCCACCAAAGTTCCGGAGCTCACTCTCGGCTTCTGGATCATCAAGATCACGGCGACAACGCTGGGCGAGACTGGCGGCGACACCGTGACCATGACTTGGGATTTGGGCTACTTGGTGGGCACAGGGATTTTTCTGTCCGCCCTGGTCGTGCTGGTTGGCATTCAGATTGCTGTAAAGAAGCTTCACCCGTTTCTTTATTGGTCCGTGATTGTCGCCTCTACCACGGCAGGCACGACGATGGCCGATTTTGCAACTCGTTCTATGGGCATTGGTTACATAGGAGGGTCGTTGCTCTTGTTCGCCTGCCTCATGGCAGTCCTTGGCCTGTGGTATTGGTCCCTCGGCTCAATCTCAGTCGAGACGGTCAACACGCCGAAGGTTGAGGCATTCTATTGGACGGCCATCACGTTCTCTCAAACTTTGGGGACGGCTTTGGGTGACTGGATGGCCGACACCTCAGGCCTTGGATATGGTGGTGGCGCCCTCGTGTTTGCCGCCGGGCTAGCCGTGCTGACGGCGGCCTATTACTGGACTGACGTCTCTCGGGTCCTATTGTTCTGGGGCGCCTTCATCTTAACTCGACCGCTTGGCGCTACGGTTGGGGACTTCCTCGACAAGCCATTGGATCATGGTGGCCTTAACCTCAGCCGTCCGCTCGCTTCCGTCGTCATTGCGGCTTTTATGGTCGCCTGCATTCTTTTGTTTCCTCAAAGGGCAGGCAGTCATCCTAGGAATGTCGAGCAAACGTCGACCGGCTGAAGGCGGCAAGCCGTCTGGTACTCGATCCGAGGCAGTAAGTTGTCTGCTGATATACAATCCTTTGACCCTTGAGGCCGGATTTCCGTCTAGATTCGGCTCTACGCAAAGTGCAGTCGCTACGGCTCCCGCCGGGTATCGCAGCGCGCTTTGTTGGTGAGATGGGGGATAGTAATTTAGCTTCTTATCTCGGGCGGGCTGCTGCCATTGCCCTCGCTGCTGCGCTCTCGGCTTGCGCAGCGGGCGGTACGTCCATGCCCTCGCCTGAACTGCTTGCTTCTCACAATCCATCGGTCGAACCCAAAGACACCCAGGCTGCACTCGACGCGCCGAACGATGTGGCAAGTTTGCCGGAAGAATCAAAAGAAGTGTCCGATCCGCTCGAAAGGATGAACCGCTCAGTGTTTGAGCGCAACCAGCGCTTCAATCATGCGGTGGTGTATCCAGTTGCAAATGCATACCACAACAGCGTGCCAGAGCCGGTGCGCAACTCGGTTGAGGCGTTCGCCAGCAATCTCTCCGAACCCATGGTCTTCGCCAACGATGTCGTGCAACTCCGGTTGGGGGCTGCTGCGACGACTCTCGGCCGTTTCGCAGTCAACTCGACCTTTGGCGTGGCCGGCCTCTTTGATGTCGCGACGCGCCAAAACCTGCCGCATCAATCCGGTGATCTCGGACAGACTCTGTATGTCTTGGGCATGCGCGATAGCCCCTATCTGGTCTTGCCGGTTATTGGACCAACCAACATACGCGATCTGATCGGAACGACCGTGGAGTTCGCCGCGACGCTTCCCGCCGGAGGGGTGCTGCCGGCGCAGATTGCCGCCACGGTCAACAACCTAACCGTCGTCGGCACCGTTGCGAGCCCGTTCACGAAGTTGGGTCAAGCCGACCAGATGCAGGAGCTTGAGGAGGGCTCGATCGACTTTTATTCCATGCTGCGCAGCGTTGTGTATCAGAAGAGGCAAGCGGAGCTGCAGGAAGCGCTCGAAACGAGCGGCTGGACGGCTCACCCTGCCGGCTCGTTCGAAGGACCCGGAACGGCGTCGGCTACGACCGCCTCCCTGTTGCATGTGCCCGTGCCTGCGACCAAGGAGCAGGAGTTAGTAGCGAATGCGCTGCAAGGCGGTCAATGATCAATCGGCTCAATGTCTAACAGCAAAACTTCTCATACGAGTGCTTCGAACTGAGAGACCCTTAGGCGTGGTCTCGCGCGAATTTGTAGAGTTTGTCCTTGTGGCGGGGTGTCCTACGCTCGCTATTATTATCGCGGCGCTGGTCGGCGACAGATGGGGCGAAGGGGCGGGGATTGCGACCTTCCTGGGGGTCGCGTCGCTCTTGGCATTGCTTGTTGGTTGGTGGCTGCTCGCGCCGTAGGCTGCCTTAAGCGAACGGCCCTCTCTTACTTAGGGGCCTCTGAATTGGCTGGGTTTAGTCAGCCAATCGCTGTGGACGCGGGTGCTCGCCCAGCTGTTAACTGTCACAAGTCGAATGGGGCTCGGGCTTATAATGCTTGTGATGTTGAGAGATTTGCTGAGCGTGCATACTGATATGCCTTAGGACGGCCATGTGACGGTCGAGGTAGTGCTATAGTTCCAAATTGCAGCCGTTAGTGCGCCGGCGATTCCAGCTACCCACCATTGAGTGTTCTCCTGGTACAAAACGGTTGAGAGTCCCACCCCCGCAACCATGCCCACACTGCAAAGCACAGCAAAGGAAGCCAGCCCTGTGACGAAGCGCCAACCACGCCGACGCCGATCTCGGTATGTAAGGGTATTATTCAAGGAATAGTTCGAGGTCATTGCGCAGAGCATCGCCGCAGATTGGGCCTCGGGGAAGCCAATATGTCCTGCAAGCAAGGTGCCCAATATGGTGAGATGTATAAATAGGCCGCTTCCACCAACCAAGCCGAACATCAAAAAGCGTACAGATAGAAAGCCACCAGAGAGCTTGGCTACGACAAGCCCGGCATAGTCGAGCGCCGCCCTAAAATCGAGTTTGCTTTCTCCGTGAAGTCGAGGACCAAACACGATGGGAATTTCACCCACACGCAGCGGACGACGCGTTGAGGTCAGTATATCCACAAGAATCTTAAACCCTTGCGGCGAAAGCTCTCGCGCCATCTCCTCCACGATATCACGCCGTAGCATGAAAAACCCACTCATCGGATCGCTTAGGGGAATTTTGAAAGCGAATTGTGCAACTTGAATAGCCAAACCGCTGGCTAGCTGTCGTCCTTTAGAGAGTCCGAGACTTGCATTGCCACTTTTGAGGTAGCGGCTAGCCACTACTACGTCCGCTTCTCCTCTTATGAGATAAGGCAGCATCCTAACGAGTTGCGTTTCATCGTGCTGCAAATCCGCGTCCATCACCGCGACAAATTCCGCTGATGTCGAGAGAATTCCTTCAAGCGCTGCGCCCGAAAGTCCGCGTCTGGAGATACGCCTGATACCGCGGATGCGAAAATCGGAGCGAGACAGTATTCGGATGGCTTCCATGGTGCCATCGATCGAATCGTCGTCGACGAAAATTACTTCCCATCTAACATCGACAAGGACGTCGGCGAGACGCTGAACGAGCAGGGGTATATTTGCGCGCTCGTTAAGCGTTGGAATCACGATGGCGAGTGCCGGCGCGCTTGGGACCGGGGCACGACTACGGTCTCTCGATCCTTCTTCCCCCGAGCGTGCCGCTTTATTTGGCGACAGTAATCCCGTCTCGATCAGCATGAAGGTGACCTCCGCCCGGAAGCTCAAGCGAGAATCACGTTCAAAGTTGGCTCTTAGTTAGACGTGCGGTTTCTTTCGATATGTGATTTTGTAAACTTCCTCGCCAGGTCACTTATCCGTATACGTTTGGACCACGTAGAATCCGCGCGTCAGCCAAATTTTGACGCGATCATGACTGTGACTAGAGCATTACGACGATGGGGAATTTGAATCTTGGTTGGGTTGTTGCAGCGCTCAGGTATTCCCTGGCGCGGATTCAGCTTTACGCTTCCGGGCTATAGATCGATTCGACTAGCCGATCCTTCCCCTAAGGGCGCCAAAAAATTCGGGGCACCGATCAGCTGGTTAGAGCACCGAACCCATGACTTGTTCCTCGAGCGTCCCAGTTGGCAGGTCGTCGCGACGATACTTTCTTTGTTGACGCTTATTCGACTGTGGGCCGCGGCGCACGCGGGCCTTGCTCCGGATGAGGCCTACTATTGGCTATGGTCGCAAACGCCCGCTCTCGGTTACTCCGACCATCCCCCAATGGTGGCTTGGTGGATATGGCTTTCGACCACAGCTATCGGCGATAGTGCGCTTGGCGTTCGTATGCCTCCACTCCTATCTGTGTTAGTGGCGTCGCTCGCAGTGTTTGGAACGGCACGCCTTCTTTTCCCATTATCCTTGCTTGCCCACCGCGCAGTGCTTTGGTTCAACGCTATGATTCTCGTTGGCGTTGGGGCCATCTTTAGTACTCCGGATGCGCCTTCCGCCATGTTCTGGGCACTCACTGTCTGGGCTCTTTCGGCAATCTGGCGCACGGGTCGTCCGCAACTGTGGCTTCTCGTCGGACTATTCGCAGGCCTTGGCTGCGTATCGAAATACACCAACCTCTTTTTGGGACCTGGCATCCTTCTTTGGCTTTTGATCGACCCACGGATGCGACGCTGGCTCTGGAGTCCGTGGCTTTGGGCTGGAGGTGTCGTTGCGCTTGTCGTTTTCGCGCCCGTTCTCCTTTGGAACGCGGAACATGGCTGGATTTCTTTTTATAAACAATTCGGTCGGCTTGCAGGACATCAGATCACGTTGCGATATTTGGGCGAGTTTCTTCTATCTCAGGCCGGTTTGCTCAACCCCGTAATCACATTTTTCATTATTCTCGCTGTTATGAACGCCCTGACGCGACGAGCGGAAGTCCGGCCGAACCCTTCCTTAGTGCTTCTCGCTACCCTAATTCCGCTTGTAGCCTATATGATCGTTCACGCGTTCCATGATCGTGTCCAGGCGAACTGGTTGGCACCGATCTACCCTCAACTCGCGATCGTTGCGGTCGCTTACGCCGAGAATCAAAACGATCCCTGGCGTCGAGTGCGGCTAGAGCGCGCGGTGGTACCTTTGGGGATGGTCATCTCCGTTCTCTCGCTTTTGTATTTGGCGAATCCGGTGAAACTCCCATTCCCCATTCAAAGCCTGGTAGCTAGGCTTGAAGGTTGGCAAGAATTTGCCACGATCATCGAGGAGCTGCGTAAAAGAAATCACGCGCGTTGGATCGCAACGGCCAATTACGACGTGAACGCTGAACTAGCGTTTTATTTTCGCGGCCGCCCACCGGTTCGGGAAATCGTGGAACGAGAGCGCTATGAATCCAACCCTCTCGATCTGTCCTTGCCGAACCAGCAAGCGCTCTTAATCCTCTCGGAGAGAGAGAAGGCATCGGGACGCTTCGATCATTGCTTCATGACGGTCCAACCTATAGCCATAGTTCCGCGTCGAAGCGTAAATGAACTGGTGGAGCGATATGTTGTCGAGAGTGTCACGAGTGCCACCGCCGAAATCCTCAGTGCTGGATGCGATGCTAATGCCACGGCTTTGTCCACGGCCCCAGCGCCTGAGAACATCCTTTCCAGTTGGTCACAACACCGCAACCTTGGTGCCGTCGTCTGGTCTGCATTTGAGGAAAACATATATCTCTGCACTTTGACGGTAAATTGAGGTCCGATTGCGGAGCAACTGGGAAGCGCAACTGTGAAACGTCCATTCGAACGCGCCAAAATCGCGTGGCAGAATTATCAATATAGACGATGGCAGAAACTTAATCCTGGCGCGAAGTACAAGGCCTACTTCTCTGAAATAGTTAGATCGGATTTGAAGCGGGGCAAACCGCATCCGAGTCTAGGTGTCAGATCGCGGGATAAAGTCCCTTGGCTACGCACGTTCGGTCTAAGGCCGGATGATGTTTGTGTCGACTACGGTTGCGGTACGCTGCGCGTGGGCGTTCACGCCATGAGGTACTTGGGGCGCGGAGCATTCTGGGGCCTGGAACTTGACCAAGCGCTGCTTGATCGGGGCCGCTCCCTAATCGAGGTCGAGCTGCTTGACCGCAAATCTCCCAATCTGCGCTTAATCTCACCGAAAACTGTCCAAGAAGCCGCTTCGCAGCGACCGGCACTAGTCATTTCACTCAAAGTTTTGATCCATGTTCACCCGGATGACCTGCACGAATATTTCCACCACATACTTACGATTGTCGGCAATTCCGGCAAGGCGATAATCACTGGCAAGTGGAGTCCAAGCCAGACATTTCAATTTTCAAGCCACTGCTGGGCACATTCGTTGGACCACCTCACAAAGCTCGTCTCCAGCCTCGGGGGCCATCTCAACGTGCTTAAAGAGGAGCGGTTCTCGAATTCACCTGAGTTGATCAAGGGTATCCTGGAGGTAAAGAGCGCAAAAAATTCGAATCCCGTTCGGGACGTCCGCACCACGTTCAATCCGCTTGGGGACGGACAGTTGGGCGCGATGAAAGCGTTTGAGCCAATTTTGGCGTGGGCCGTGATCGAACCATGCGGAGCTCTGGCGCTGCATTCGATCGCAGACACGGCGGATCGCGCCAAGGAATTTTTCCTGGTGAGTGGCGAAATTGAGGGGTGGAATGCTCTAGAGAAAGTGGGCGCGCACGTCGTCGCTATCACTATCAGGCGTAATCACGACAATGCGGCATCCTCAATCAATGCCTGTAGTCCATTTAGGTGGGCTATTGGTCATTCAACGGTGTAGTCGCCACAGGCATCCACCGTGCTCATGGCGATTGCCGCAGCATTGGCGTTGGCGAATGTGGTGGGGCCACATCCCTGCCAGGTCCGGGGTTATTCTGTACGTTTGGTAGCAGGTACATTGTTGTAACGGTTTGTTGCGTCGGGCTTTTGCAGGCATCTTCCGTGCTAGCCTTCGCGGCCTCACCCCAAACCACGAGCGATGGGAGGGACATAGGGATGCAACTTTTCCTCGGCGTTATCCTTGGCATCGGGTTGACGATAGTAGCCATGATCGTATGGGTGACCTGGGAGGGAAACGCCGATAGCTAGGGATTCCTATCGCGGTTGGCGCCAGATGACCCTTTAGAGGCGCGGCAACGGCGAAATACGTCCCCGAGGCCGACGAACGAACAGGGTCTGAACGCCGTTGAGACCCGAACCCATCTCATACTCGAACTTGAGGTGACGCTTTAGAAAGCCGACAGTCTTCTCTCGGTGATCAATCTGAATTGCGTAGTCTGGCGGTGCGTTCTGCTCAAGGTGAAGCGCATCGGCACCAATCTTGGCGCCTGGCACGATCCCACCGTCTACGTAGACGAAGTTGCAGGATGCGACCGGCAAACGCTTGAAGACCGAGACAGCTTCCCCTCCCAACCGCTCGATAACGGGGTCGCTCCGGCGGAAGTGAACAAACGGCAGTAGGTGTTGAGGCAGGTGATCCTTCACAACCTGTTGCCAGAAGTCTAACTCGTCGACGCTGAAAAAATCAATTGAGTGTCCCTGCTGCGCAAGCTGCCAAGCGACGTGAGCGAAAACGAAGGTTGAATAACCACCGCCGAGCTCAAGGAGCACATTTGGCTTGCGCTCCATTGCAATAAGATAAAGCCCCCAAAGATCGGCATATTGGGGCCGCAAGGCCTGCGATGGATAGCCATTAAAATAGTCGATGATTCCAGCGTTCTTTAGCTCCCGATAGGACGGTCCAAGCTTGAGCAACGCGCGGTAGCCGAGGAAGTGCCTTGCGACACGTCGTAGGCGCTTCAGACGCTTGCGCAATCGCAAGTCTGGCGGAGATGCTTCTGCCCGCGTCGAACCTGGATGCGCGTCTGAGCCGCGACAACTCTGCGTGTCGCGCAAGATCACTGCTTGCTTATCTACGAGGACCACACGAAGATTCGGCGGCAGAACCTCGTCGGAAATTGGTTTGAGCGTTAGCGCATTTAACATCCGCCGCTATACAGATTTGTAATCGGTGGCAAAACCTCATGCCGCGCGGGATACAGAAAAGCAACTCGCCACCATAGAGCTCGCTCGGTACGCGCCTATGGAGATCGTCGAGATCAAGCGAGAGCGGAAATCTCAGGGATGAGGAGCTGCCTGCCGGTCAGACGTTCGTGGTGCGTCATTGGGCGATCTGCGTTTTGACGAACCCCTTCTGCTCCATACACGCCACATAATCCGCATCAGCCCTGTATCTCAAATGCCAGCGATAGAACCAGCTATTGCTGCGAGCTTCAGCCTTACAATCGACATCTGCCCTTTCGAGCGCCCAAGAGTTTGCTCGGTTCGCGGGATCGGTGGCAACGAAATTAGAGGGGGGCTTTGGGCTACATGCAACCAAACTGAGCGCCAAGAGAAAGATCGCGACGCTGGCCATTGCTGACGCACGAGCGTGCTCCACCAAAGCCAAACCTATGGTGGCATTGTTTGGTGGTCGGAATAAGAATTGAGTCGTTGGCGGTAAGATATCCACTCCGGGCGGGCGTCTTCAATCAGGATGAGGCCCCTCCTTCTTGTTTTCGAGGACCGTGCCCGTCTGCGCATCCACGCCGACTTCATACACGGCACCATCGCTCTTGATGTCGAAGGAGTAGCGGAGACCGCTGCCGCCCTTTTCGCGTTCCAATTCTTCGTCGGTGATCGCTCCGGCTCTCGCTTGAAGGGCGATGGCGCGGGCTTGTTCGATGCTGACCTTTGCCCCTTTAGCGAGTTTTTCCCCCGTGTACGCGACCAAATGACTAGGTAGTGCGGCTATCAACCCGACAAGCGTCAGACCGAAGGCGATAACTCCAAATCTTCCCATTGACGTTCTCCTCAACGTGCGGGGCTCAAAGCGAGCACCTCTTCTGAGTTAAGCAATGTCAGTCCACGGCGTTCCGCCTTGATTTGCATCCATCACCTTTGGGGTTTTGAGAGATGGCACCGGTCCGCTTGGTGCCATATGTAGAAATTCGGGCTAGGCAACGCGGAGGGCTGTGCAGAGGTTACCGATTGTTATACTGCCCGCAATTCGGCTCATCCCTAAAAACCCCGACCGACCTGAGATCAAGGTTGGCTTCGATGCGACGGCCGTTCGGCGCAGCCGCCATTGAATCGCCCCCCTAGAGAACTAAACTTGCGCTAGCGTTGGTCCCGCTCTTCATCCCAGCAGAAGTTGCGCGTGGGCTGATGCTGGAGAAGGTCCGGTTTGGGTAGAGCTGGGCCTTCTTCTTTCTCCGCCCTCGGAATAAAATCAGTCACGGCCCCCCTCGTCACCAAGCCTTCCTGACACGAAAGTAGGCGCGTTTACTCAAGAGCTGTTCGACGAGGCGAAGAAGGACGGGTGGACCGTGATCAGCATGAAGGACGACTGGAAGCACATCTTCGGGTTCGAAAGCGCTCTGTAAATGTCTGCTTTGGGTCAAAAGCGGACGTGACGCTCTAAGAAATTGATGTCTGCTGTTACGCTGGGAACGGACATTGATCAGCGGCCCGCGCTCGTCCGCTTAGTGCCAGAATCGGACATTGTGGGAGCTGGGCGGCGCGCAGAGCTGTGCAGGAAAAGCCAACTCATGACACTGGCCAGCCCCAGCCCCACGTGCCTTTCCAGCGGGGGGTGGGGACTTATCGGATCAACTCCCGCAGCGAAATGAGCTGGCGGTTCAACGCACGACCGGACGAAGGACTAAACACGCCCGACTGACGGTGGACCTCAAGGCGGCAGAGAATGAAACCGCCGGCATGGAACAGATCGACGAAGAGGGTGTCTTCGGCTAGTCCGCGGAACGAACCTACCTTCACTGATCGGAACCCGTACCAAGCCAACCTGACTTGCAGTAGGCGCCTCATTCTTGAGAGATCGCACCGCCCGATCCCTTCGCTGCTTTGCGACCAAGTCTGCGGTTCTTGATTGCAGTGTTCAAAACTTCGGCTCGGCGTTACCGCGAGCCCTGCGTGACTAGTTTCAGACCCAATTGCCATGTTTGTCAGCATGTACACGATCCTCGCGCATCCTCCAGAATGGAGGATAATTGGCGCCTCGACTTGCAACGGCCCCACTAGCCATGGCTTTGCCTGAGGCGTTCTAATCGAGGACCTTGATCAGCATTTAATTTGTGGCGGCTCAGCGATGCGGGGGTTGTCGATTGGTATACTGTCCGCAATGCAGCTCATCCTTAAGAGCCGCTGGGGGCGTTCGGAAAGCTCAAGGAGACAGACCTTATGCATACGCACTCGATTGAAGACTTTCGCCACGCGCACGTCTTCCTCGGGGAGGCGCACGCACGGAATGAGCAAAAGACGTGGATCGTCATCGCTATCTGCGCAGCGATGATGGTTGCCGAGATTATTGGCGGCGTTTGGTTCGGTTCGGTCGCGCTCGTTGCGGATGGGCTTCACATGTCAACCCATGCCGGGGCGCTCCTTATCGCTGCCCTGGCCTACACCTACTCGCGTCGATACGCAGGCGACGAGCGTTTCGTCTTCGGAACCGGGAAACTCGGGGACTTGGCTGCATTCACGAGCGCCATCGCACTTGCGATGATCGCACTTCTTATCGGTTACGAGAGCCTGAACCGATTTTTTAGCCCGGTGCCCATTGCCTTCAACCAGGCGATCCCGATTGCAGTAGTCGGACTGGTCATCAACCTCCTTAGTGCCTTCCTGTTGCGTGAAGATCACCATCACCCCCATCCTCACAATCACGCTCGTGAGGGCGTTCAAGCGCATAAGCACTCGCAAAGAGGTCACCACCATCGAGATCACAATCTGCGTGCCGCATTTGTGCACGTGATGGCTGATGCCGCCGTCTCCGTGTTGGTGATTATTGGTCTTGTGGCGGGGCGTCAGTTTGGGTGGATTTGGATGGACCCGTTCATGGGTCTCATCGCTACGGTCGTCATTATGAGCTGGTCTTGGAGCCTTGTCCGTGCGGCAGGCGCCGTTCTGCTTGACGTTTCTTCTGATTCCACTCTATCGGCAAAAATTGCCGAGCGGCTCGAACGACGAGGTGACAAGATTTCGGACCTTCATCTATGGCGGGTTGGCCCCGGTCATATCGCCGCTATTGTTTCAGTTGTGTCCGATCACCCCGAGACCTCAAGCGCGTATAAGAAGCGGCTCTCCGACTTGCCGGGCCTTTCTCACCTGACAATCGAGGTCGAGCGTTGTCCCAGCGTCCATGGTTAGGCACGTCCCCCCCATGGGCGCGTGCCGAAGCTTAGTACACCGCCGTCGTCCAGATACGCAGCTTGGCCCACGACCGGTTGAGAATAGAGCCGGACCTCCCTCGGAGGATTAGGTCAATTTAGCCTCTCGCGACGGCGACCTTCTGAAGTGCTGCCTGCAAGCCTTTTGCTAGCTTGATCGCATCGTCGTTAGCCCAGAAATGGACGAAGAACAGCCGCGGCTGCTCGTCGAGCATATGGCTGTGGATAGCCGTCACCTCGATGCCATTCTCCCGCAGGACCTGGATCACCGGGTTCACCTCCTCAGCCGTAACTACGAAATCGCCTGTTATGGCTGCCCTGCCGCCGCCTGTGGGCTGGAAGTTGATCACGATGGCAGTGCCCATGGCTGGTGGAACGGACATGCTGTCCTCGGTAATCGTCTCCTTGCGAGGGACTGAGAACTGATAGACGCCGCCATTGACCTTGCCCTTAACCCCGATGGCCGCGTCCAACTTGTCCGTGTCGAGTTCGATTTGCGCGGTCTGGGCAGCAGGTGTCGCAGGGGGCGCAAATGGTGTCTTGCTCTCCGCCAGTGCAGCGCGAATGGCCGTCGCCATGGCGACGGGGTCACCATGACCATGGACATGCATATAGTACGTGGTTGGACTCGCGCGCATCAGATGGTTGTGCACAGCAGTGATTTCGATGCCGCCCTCTAGCAGCTTGGTCATAACTGGATTGACCTCGGTCTCGGTGAGAACAAGGTCACCCATGACCACCGCGCCATCTTGTACCGGTTCGAAACCGAGCCATCCCCCGAGCGCCAAAGCCGGCTTGATTGCAACGCCGTCGAGCGTCACCTGCAAATCGGTGCGTGGAAAGCCATAGCGGTGGATGTCACCTTGCACCGCAGCCGTCTTGCCGAGCGCGTCGTCTACCTTTGGCCAGTCGATGTCGCTGGCATTTGAACGACCAACGAACGCCAGCCCAAGAATGAAGGCCAGGACGGGGATCTCAGTACGCATGTTTGCACTCCTTGAATTGTCTATCGATCCGGACTTAACGCGCGGGGGGCCAGCCGTGGGTTTCTGCCTGAAGAGTGCGGCACCACGTGTAGAGCGCGTCGTAGATCACCATGCCGTGTTCCAGCATTGTGCGATCGTCAGTGATGTTCGCTGACAAGCCGAGCGAGATGGCGAATAGCCCGCTGCACTGAGGCGCGAGATCATGCCGAGAGGTGTCAGCGCCGCGGACGATCAGAGCAAGCCGTTGAAGCGGTGGATCGACAATGTCGTAGATGCGGAGGATCGTGTCGAACGAGCATCGCTCACCCTCGTGGGTGAACTCTACATCGGGAATGTCGTAGGGAATGGCTCCTATGGCCTTAGCTTCAGTGAGCACCTGCTCGGCCGGCACATAGATGAACTCGGCCTCAGGGTCGATGAAGCGGTGGATGAGCCAAGGGCAGGCGATACGGTCAATCTTAGGTCGCTCGCGGGTGATCCACTTCCTCACACCCGTCTTAAGCTGCTTTCGGGTTGGTAAGCGCTGCGCGACCCAAGCGGCGAAGCCACCTTCGAGATAAGCTACCTCCTGTCCGAACTCACCTAGCGCTTGGGCCACAACACGGCTGGTCTCATCGCCTTGGCTGCCATACACCACCCAGCGGTGGTCCCCAGCAAGCTCGTCCTTCCATTGATCAACGTTGTCGGGCAGGCGGCGAGCGCCGACGATGAGCCGGTCATCGGCATCGAAAATTGGTCCCGTCCGCACGTCGATCAGAACGGGCGCTCTAGTGGTGCCAAGCTCGAGATAAAGTTCGGTCGGAGAAATTGGTTTGGGCATGTCCATGCGCAATCCTCTCGAGAAATCGAGCGCTGCGCAGCGCTTGGACGGCCAACCGTCTGACGGGGAGACTGCCTGTCCCCGAAGTATTCATACTACACTAGTGGAGAGCGGACATTAAGCCCAAATCGCCATATGTCCGCTTTGGGTCATTTGCTGACCTCACAGCAGTTCGTCGCGTCGGTCGTGCCAGTCTAATGGATAAACTCGAGCAGACAAAAATGCGCCGCTTGGGGCGAGCCGCGCTGATCGTCTTGGCGACGCTCGGTCTCGGAGCTGTTGCGATCTGGGGCTTCATCGAGGGCCGTAAGGAGTTAGCGCAGGAGGCCGAACGCGAGCGTCCAGTCAAAGCTCCGCAACGCATCTCCCTCGAAGGGGGTGAGCCGGTCATCACGCTTGACGCGGCGGCCCAGGAGCAGAGCGGCTTACGGACGGTCGCCTTGCAGCAAATGCAATATCACGAGCAACTGCGCGCCTACGCGGCGGTGCTGGACCTGCAACCGCTCGTGGACCTCAATAATAGCTACGCTCTCGCCAAGGCGCAGTTAAAAAGCGCGCGAGCAAAACTTGATGCGTCCAGCGCCGAGTTCGAGCGCGAGGATAGGCTGTTCAAGACCCAGACGAGTGTTGTCACTCTCGACAAATTGCAGGCTGCCGAAGCAACCTTCCACACCGATGAGGCCGCGTTGGCCTCAGCCGAGGCACAGTTGCGGACGATCAATGAGACGGCGGAGCAGACTTGGGGACCGATCCTTGGGCGATCGCTCGGCGAAGAGAACTCACTGTTTGCGCGGTTGGTGCAACGCCAGGACTATTTGGTTCAGGTGACGTTGCCTCCAGGCATGCTGGTCACCAACCCGCCGGCAATAGTCACTATCCAGCTGGAGAATGGTCCGCAGAAGGAAGTCCACTTCATCTCACCTGCAACGAAGACAAACCCTTCCATTCAGGGCGTCAGCCTCCTCTACACCGTCGCGGCTTCGAGCGATGTTCTTCCCGGCATGAACGTGCTCGCCCTCGTTCCTGTGGATTCGACCATCGAGGGTGTCGTGGTCCCAGGGCCCGCGGTCGTTTGGTGGCAGGGGCAGGCCTGGGTCTACGTCCGAACCGGTCCCTCGACCTTCGGCCGGCGCGCCATCGCAACCGACTATGCTTTGCCTCAGGGGGGATACCTAGTCCGAACTCTCACGAGCGGCACCGAAGTTGTCGTTCAGGGCGCTCAGATGCTCCTCTCGGAAGAGTTCCGCGCGCAAGTCCAGGTCGGTGAAGAGGGTGAGCAGAAGTGAGTGCGGAGCCGTCTGGGCCGCAGGCCGCGCTCATCCGTTTCTCTATCCGCTTTCGCGGCGTGGTCATCGCCCTCGCCTGCATCGTCTTGGGATATGGCGTCTACGTCGTGCAGCGAAGTAAATATGACGTCTTCCCCGAGTTTGCCCCGCCGCAAGTGGTGATCCAGACCGAGGCGCCAGGCCTATCGCCAGAGCAGGTTGAAGTCCTCGTCACGCAGCAGATCGAGAATGTGATCAATGGCACGCCGGGCGTCGCCACCTTGCGCTCGGCATCAATCCAGGGGCTTTCGGTTATCACCGCCACGTTCGAGCCAGGGAGCGATCTCTACCGCGACCGGCAGCTCGTAGCGGAACGGCTCGCCGAGGAGACATCTCAACTGCCGGTGGGGGTGCAATCTCCCTCAATGTCTCCGCTGACCTCCTCCATAAGCACCGTCCTCGTGGTTGGCCTGACCTCGACCACACGCTCATTGATGGAGTTGCGCACTATCGCCGATTGGACCATCCGGCCCCGGCTGCTGGCGGTGCCCGGTGTGGCGAAGGTCGCCGTGTTCGGCGGTGACTCCAAGTCCATTCAGGTGCAGGTCGATCCAGACCAGCTCATCCGCTTCGGACTTGGATTGAACGACGTCGTGAACGCGGCCGCCCGCGCCACCGGCATTCGCGGTGCGGGCTTCATCGACACGGCAAACCAGAGAATCGTGTTTCAGAGCGAGGGGCAGTCGATCACGCCCGACGACTTGGCCCACACAGTCCTGGTGAACCAAGGCGGCGCGAGCGTCACCCTCGCCAACGTGGCCGATGTAGTTGAGGCGCCAGAGCCTCCCATTGGCGGTGCTGCCATAGACGGGACGCCAGGTGTGCAGCTCGTCACCTCGGAACAGTATGGGGCCAATACGGCCGAGGTCACCAAGCGGATCGAGGCAGCGCTCGCCGATTTGCATGAGAGCCTGCGGCTCGATGCCGTGGAGCTTCACCCCGACATCTTTCGGCCCGCTAACTTTATCGACGTCGCCACAGCCAATGTGCGCTCGTCACTTTTACTCGGTGCTCTGTTGGTGATTGCGGTTCTGTTCCTGGTCCTCTTCAATGTCCGCACCGCCGCGATCTCCTGCATCTCAATCCCGCTCTCGCTGCTCTCAGCCGTCATCGTCCTCTACTCATTCGGCGTGACGCTCAACACCATGACTCTCGGCGGGCTCGCCATTGCCATTGGCGTCGTTGTCGATGACGCGGTAATCGACGTAGAGAATGTCCTCCGGCGGCTGCGCGAGAACGCGAAACGACGCAAGCCACGTCAGGGCGCGCGGGTGGTGCTCGATGCTTGCCTCGAAGTGCGGGGCGCTGTTGTCTACGCAACCTTCGCCGTGATTCTGGTGGCGCTCCCGGTGCTGGCACTGCCTGGCCTCGCCGGTCGGCTCTTCGGTCCGCTTGCCGTAGCTTACGCCTTAGCGGTGCTGGCGTCGCTCCTGGTCGCGCTTACCGTAACACCGGCGCTTTCGATGCTCCTCCTTGCCCGACCAGGGATGAAGGCGACGGAACCGCCAGTCCTGCGCTGGTCGAGACAGCGTTATGAAAATGTGCTGCGCCGAATTTCACGTCGACCTGGCGCCACCATCGCGGCAAGCATTCTCGTCACTGTCGCCGGCTGTGCGGCGCTTCCATTCTTGGGCGAGAGCTTCATTCCTGAACTCAAGGAGGGACACTTCATCACACATATGGCCGCCGTCCCCGGCACATCGATTGCCGAATCCCTTCGGCTTGGCGGCTTGGTGACCGTGGCCCTGCGGGCGCTGCCTTCGGTCAGATTTGTAGCGCAGCGCGTGGGGCGGGCCGAACAGAGCGACGATACCTTGGGCACGCATCACAGCGAGTTCGACATCGACCTGAAGCCTCTCGGAGGCGAAGAAATGGAGCTCGCCCAAGCCGACATCAGGCGAGTCCTCGTTCGGTATCCGGGGGTGAATTTCGCCATGGAGACATGTCTAACCGAACGGATCGAGGAGACGCTGTCCGGATATACGGCCTCGGTCGTTGTCAACGTCTTCGGCGACGATCTCGACGTTCTGGATGCCAAGGCGCAGGAGATTGCGAGAACCTTGAACGCCATTCCGGGCGCCACGGACGTCCAGGTCCAATCACCGCCGGGGTTGCCGCAGCTCTCGATCAGGCTGCGCAAGCAAGACCTCGAGCGGTGGGGCTTCGATGCCGTCAACGTCCTAGAACTCTATTCGCACGGCCTATCAGGGCGACACAGTCGGCCAAGTTTATGAGGCGAACCGGGTGTTTCCGATCATCGTGATCCTGATCCCACGAACTCGGGAAAGCATCGCCCAGGTCTCGGAGCTGCCGCTGCGCGCGCCGAGCGGCGCCTATGTGCGCCTGAAGCAGCTCGGCGATATTTACGAGACCTCTGGCCGTTATCAGGTGCTCCATCAAGGAGCACGCCGGGTACAAACCATTACTGCCAACGTGATGGGCCGTGACGTGGCGTCGTTCGTTGCCGCTGCCAAGGCGCAGCTCGCCGCCAAGGTTTCGCTTTCCGCCGGAAGCTATCTTGAGTTCGCAGGCGCCGCTGAGGCGCAGTCGCAGTCAACGCAGGACCTTCTTCTCAATGCGCTTATCGCTGGCGTCGGCATAGTTCTTTTGCTGTCGATGGTAACGCGAAACCTGAACAACCTGCTGCTCGTACTAGTCAACGTACCCTTCGCCTTAGCCGGAGGCGTCTTCGCCGTTTTTGCCTCAGGTGGCCTTCTGTCGCTCGGATCGATAGTAGGGTTCGTGACCCTGTTCGGCATCACGCTGCGCAACTCTATTTTGATGATAGCCCACTACGAGCATCTGGTCGGCAACGAGGGTCGGCGCTGGAACAACAATACGGCGATACAAGGCGCTGCCGATAGGCTTGCTCCCATCCTCATGACCTCGCTTGTGACAGCTCTCGGTGTTCTGCCTTTGGCCGTTGGCATGGGCGAACCCGGGCGCGAGATTGAAGGGCCAATGGCGATCGTCATTCTTGGCGGGCTTTTAACCTCCATGACGCTAAACCTCCTCATCCTTCCTACCCTGGCGTTACGCTATGGGCGCTTCCACGCGGGAGACGAACTTCCCCGCCTCGCGAATGTTTGACCGCAGGGGTCCGCTATGGGTCAGTAGCTGATGTCATAGCGCCCTTCGAGTCGGTCTGCTATGTGCCAGCAGCGGAGGTTGGGTCGTTTGGACGCTCATGCATAATCGAACAGCGCCATGAAGCCGAAATCCATGTGCAGCTGCTCGTGACAGTGAAAGAGCGTGCGACCCGGATTGTCGGCGACGAAATCGAGCTCGAGCTCTTGGAAGCCGCCAAGCATCACCACGTCCTTCAACACCCCCGCCATGGGTTTGCCGCAGGCTCGTCTCAGCTCGAAGCTGTGCCGGTGCAGGTGCAGCGGATGAATGTCATCGCTTCCATTACGAAACTTGAGTCGATAGCGGCGTCCTTCTTGCACCTTGTACATCGGCTTCATGGTCTCCGTGGAGAAGGCTTCGCCGTTCAGCGTCCATAGATTGAAGCCGTTGGCAGCGGCGTTGTGCTTGACGATAGTCATCTCGATTGTCTCGTCCGGCGTTGGCGTCGTCGTTTCGGCATTGCCGAAGGGCGTGTAATCCCAGCGGAATGGCTTCGGCTTCATCCACTGCGGTTTGCCCCCCTTCCCGGAATATTCGACGACGATGCCCATGCCGTGGGACCGGTCGTTATCGGAAAGATCGCCCATGACGAAGACACCGGGATAGTTCATTTCTACGATAGCCGAGATGCGCTCCGCGGTGCCGAGCCACAGCACAGGCACATTGGTGGGCGTCGGAACCGGATTGCCGTCAAGCGCCACAACGCGAAAGTCATGGCCCGGGAGCGCCAGGCTGCGAGTCTCGGTGGCGCTGGCATTGAGCACATGGAAGAGCACCCGCTCACCCTGCCTGACGCGGATCGGCTCGCCGGCCCCCAGCATCTTGCCGTTGATGCTGAATAGCGCGTAGCCGACCTCATATCCTTTAGGCGTGCCCTTGGCCTCCTCGTCGCCCTTCGCGCCCATCTCTTGCAGTTCCTTGATGGGCGTGCCAGGTGCGAGCATGTCTGTGTCCATAACTCCGCCGCGGCTGAAAGACGGCTCGAATTCTTTCATCACCAGGAAGACCTCACGGTCGTATGCCCCAGGATCGTTCTTGGGCTCGACATAGACGGGCCCCGCCTGGCCCGTATAGGTTCCGCGATTGAGGTCGGCGCCAGGGACCACGTGGGAGTGATAGAAGCGGAACCCCGAGGGTTTAGGTACGAAGCTGATACGTTGCACTCCCCGCGCCGGCACGAAGGGGGTGCCTTCCTCCGCCGCCCCGTCGACGTCGCTTGGGATCATCTGCCCGTGCCAATGCACGAGCTCAGGCACGTCAGTATCATTGTAGATGTCGACCACCGTCCTCTGGCCCTCCTTGAAGCGGATGAGTGGTCCGGGAAACTGGCCGTTGTAGAGCGTGGTCGAGACGACATGGTTGGGCGCCAGCTCCACAAGACCGGTGCCAATGCGGATAGTGTAATCCGCCTTCTCATCACCGACGGCCCAGGCCAAGCGCGGCGCGGCACCAATCAGCGGCACCAGTCCAGCAAGCTTCAACAGGTAGCGGCGATCGATGGTCACAGCTCAGACCCTCTCATGCGGGGACATCGCGGGCCAAGAAAATCCATTTTGGGCGGCGCGATGGACTATCAGCTTGCGGCCGTTGCGCGAGCTGGGGCGATGGCCGGTGCGAGCGCCATCTCTCTCTCAGATACCTCAAAACTCGAGCTCGGCATCCAGTTTGAATGTGACGTCCGAGGTAGCGTCGGACAACCCGAACAAGACGCCCGCCGCCAGCTTCAATTCGAGCGCTTCGGATTTCTGCTCGCGCTCACCTTCGTTGCTTTCGCGTTTCTCGGCCGCATAGCCTTCCTCCTCTTCGCCGAAATTTAGATAGATCACCGGGCCGGCACGGTGCAGCTGGTCGTTAAATGAACCTGGATGTGCGAGATCCTGGATCTCGCCGAAGGCCTCGGCGCCGAACGCGAGGCGGTGACTGAGCTCGTGCTTAAACTGCCAATTATACTGAAACTCCAACCCGTCTATCGTCGGATGATCTCCGACTTGGCCGACGAAAAATGTATTTAGAGTGGTGCTGTTGCGACCCACTGAGTACCTCGCGAGGGGGCCGAAGAGGAGTTCGTCCGGGGCATCCCTGACCGCCTCATAAAGAGTTCGAAATGCAAGCGCGAAGCCGTCTCCTTGCGGTTTGATGAGCTCGTATTGGCCACCAATCTCGAATTCCTTGAACTGCAAACTCTCGCCAATTGGTTGCTCAAAAAACCCCTCTATTATCAGTTGTGTCCTGTCGGTCAGCCCTCGAGTGAACTCGACCTCGTGGCTCTGACGGAGGTCTTCGTCATCGCCTGGGCTGACGAAAGCCGCTCCGTGCTCTTCGACCTCGCTTTCGCCTTTCTCCACATCGGGCTGACGTACATAGAACTGGGCGGACGCTGGAGAAGGCGTCAGCAGCATCACGCAGGTGAAGAGCATGGCTCCCGCAAGCAAGACTTGGCCCCAGCGTGGGCTGGTCGCCTCGTTGTACATTTTTGTCCCCCGTTCCCCCTCATAAGCGGCAACGGCCGCATGCCTGAACACCCTAGGACAATCGGAAAACATGCATGAAATGAATATTTATCAGGTGAATAGATGCACACTTTCGCCTAGCGCCTTGAACGCTTGCCGCGATGCGATGCCGTCACTAGGCTGGAGCGTGCCATGGGGCAATTGGACGAGCTTAGATGCTGACAGCTCTCAGCAAAGGGTTTCTGTTCCGAGTGGCGATTTGGATCGCCGCACTCGCTGTCTTTGCCTTTGTGGCACCCCCCATCGCCGTCGCATTCGCTCCGACCCAACACGCGGTGTATTGCTTGACGCATGATGACCACGGAGTTGGTCAAGCGGACCATGACCAAGCCGCGGACGGGCACCATCCGAACGATCTTGATCATGAAAAGCATGGGAGCGGCGGCCACAAGACTAATTGTTGCGGTCTTTTCTGCGTGACTGCCTTGCTGCCTGGCCTTGGCTATATGTTCGAGCACGCCTGGGCCGGCACGCCGGTCTCCTTTGGGCTGCAGGCTAGCTTTTCCGGTCAGGCGCCCGACAGACTCGACCGACCTCCGATTTCTCGCCTGTCGTCTTAGAGCCCGCATAGGCGGGGCTTAAGCCTCGTCCGTGCTTCCCCAACGACAGTCGAGGTATGACTCATGCCCATCCATGGCGGGTCGGGGTCGACAGCCGCTTTCCAGACCCTGAGGAATTGGTTCGTCGCCGTGTCGGTGGCAGGTGCAGTAGCCATTGGTGTTGTAGCGGTCGTCATCTACGCGGGGATCTACAACATCGCTGCAGACGCCCCGCACACCCAACCAGTTTATTGGCTCCCGGAATTGGTGAAGCAACGGTCGATAGCCGCGCACGCTGTCGGTGTGGCCGTGCCGGGTGATCTGGCTAACCAGGAGCGCGTCTCGAAAGGTGCCGACGAATGCGCAGAGATGTGCAGCGGGTGCCATCTAGCTCCGGGCATGAAGAAAACAGAAATCAGCCAGGGCCTCTATCCTCGCGCCCCAGAACTCAATCGCGGAGGCAGTCTCACAGCGGCCGAAGAGTTTTGGATCGTCAAACACGGAGTAAAGATGACCGGGATGCCCGCGTGGGGAGCGACGCATGACGACGAGCTTCTTTGGGACCTCGTGGCCTTCCTGCGGAGGATGCCGGAGCTCACGCCCGATCAATACCAAAATTTCGTGAGGAACGCTCCAAGGGGTCACGAAGACACCATGCAGGAAATGGAGACGCACAGTGACCATGGGCATGATGACCAACCTCCCGAATAGTTGTGCCGTTTGCGAAGAGTCATTGAGCGCAATTGGCATCAGAGTGCGCCGCAGAAAGGAGAACATCATGGGCAAGTGCGCTTTCGTCGCACGATTGGTCGTCGCCATCATTGTGATGGCATTTGTGACTGCGTCTTTGACGTTCGCGGTCGCTCGCCAGGGGCAGGAGTACGAAACGATCAATGGAGAGGCGCAGGGACGCTACGCGGCGGCCGGCAAGATCACGCTCAAGCGCCGCCCAACGGAGAGGATGGCAACCGTGATCAACACCGGCCAAAGCGAGCGACCGCGCAGAGGCAAATGCAAGAAAGCACCCGAGGGCTTAAAACCATGCAGATAACCTTCCGTATCGCGCTCATCCCCACCTTCATTATGGTGCTTTCACTCGACGTGGGCTTGGCCAAAGCATTTGCACAGAGCAGCACGGACACCGCCTGTCCCGCCAACGTCATTCCCCACGAAACAGTGAGCAAAGAGCAGCGTGAAGCTCTCCTCGGTCAGGCCACGGCTTGCGCCCACGAGAAGAAACTTGCACGCGCGGTTGCCTTGCTGAGTCAAGTTATTGGGGGCGATCCCGCGTTTGCGGGGGCATACGTAGACCGTGGCAGCGTGCAGGCGACGCTTGGAGAGCTAGCGCTCGCCCTTGGTGATTTTAGTACCGCAATAAAGTTGGAGCCCGAGCTTTATGAGGCTTGGTACAACCGAGGCACAGTCCTCACGCGTTTGCGTCGCTATGAGAATGCGATTTCCGATTTCACAGAGACCATCAGGTTAAAGCCGGGCTTTGCGCTCGCATATTGTAATCGTGGCCTGGCTAATTTCCAGCTGGGTTACTATGACGACGCCCTCGTCGATTATTCGGTAGCCATCGAACACGATCCTGCGTTGACGTACTGCCATTTCAATCGTGGCAGTCTGTACCTCGCCTTAGGCGAGTATCGAAAGGCCATCGACGATTTCACGCAGGCTCTGAGCGAAAGACCCTCAGACGCAACTGCCTTGAGTTGGCGTGGGCAAGCCTACGAAGCGCTCGACCAAAGCCCGCAAGCACTCGACGACTTCCGTGCGGCACTGCAACTAAATCCAACGCTTGAAAGCGCTAAGGAAGGCTTTGCGCGCGTCACTGAGGAGGAGAAGCGATCCGATGGGGCGAAATAGATGATCGTACAGTCCTATGATTACGCGCTGATTGCTTGGTTCATTCTTGCCGGCCTATCGACGGCTTACGTTGCCTTTGATCAATTGAAGAACAACCCCCCGAGCCCACGGTGATGAAATGGGGTTTCATTCTCATCACTTTGTACATGGGTCCCTTCGGCTTGCTGCTCTAGATTCTGGCTGACAAAGAGCCTCGCCCGGGCACACATGAGACATTCACTTCTCGCACCGTTTTCTTTTCCCTGTCGTTGGACTCAATCGCCGGTTGGCGTATGCTTTGTTCGCTGGAGTCTCTGGGGACGGGGACGGGGCTAGCGAGATTCCAGCATGTCGGCCAGACCACAGTGACCTTAATCCACTCCCGCTTCGTTTTCGCTCATCTGTCCTTCATTGGCTCTGGGGGGAACTTTGCACAGCGAGGTAACCGGCAACGGGGGTGGGCTAAACTTCGCAAGGCGCTGGATATGGGTCTTGCTTATCGTCGCGGCTGTTCACGCGAGCTCGCTCGGAAGCTTAGCCGCTGCGGAAGATGACGAGAACGCGGCCTGTCCAGACAAGAGTCAATATACCCTCTTCAATCCGACGCCCGCTAAGTGCATGCGCGAATTCGACCCGGATCGTCCAGACGTCACGGACAGCCCGTTCACGGTCGACGCGGGCCATATTCAATTTGAATCTGGCCTGTTCAGCTACTCACTTTCCCGGCCGGATGCGGAAAGAACCGTCACAGAAGAATTCGACTTTGGCGCAACAGAAATCAGACTCGGAATCACTAACTATGCCGAACTCGGACTTTTCGTGCAGCCTTTAAATGTGGTCCATACGAGGTTTCCAAGCTCATCGCTGGACACTTGGCATTCTGGACCAGGCTCACTGGATTTGCATGCCAAGTTTAATCTCTTCGGCAATGACAATTTCGAGAAAACGGGTGCCACTGCCCTTGGCCTCCTTCCGTCGCTGGAGATTCCCACGGAGGGCGGAGAACATGTACAGGGCAGCATGGCTGTTCCCTTCGCTATTAAACTGTCAGACAAGGCCGAGCTTGAGCTGATGACGGAGTACGATTTCGTTCATAACGACGCTGGCTCCGGGTATCACGTCGAGTTTCTTAACAGCGCCTCATTGTCCTACGATTGGACCTCGACCCTCTCCACCTATTATGAGGTGGCCACACTATTTGGAAATGAAGATCCCTCGGGAATCGTAATCTTAGGAACGGGTGTTCTCTACAAATTTGGCCATGATTGGGAATTCGATTTCGGGTCTAATTTTGGCGTGACCCGGGCGTCCGACCGCATCAACCCATTCGTCGGTCTCACCAAGCGCTTCTAGCAATTCGTATCGTCACGCTGCCATCGGTTCAGCGCTGCTCAATTGAGAAGTCCCACGATGTCGCTCGTGCTCTACGGTCATCCCTTCTCCTCGTATACGCAGAAAGTGCTCATTGCGCTGTACGAGAATGGCACCCCCTTCGAGTTCCGCTGCATCGGGCCGGATACGCCGCAACATTCGGCCGAGTGGCTTAAGCGTTGGCCGCTGCGCAAGTTCCCGCTGCTGGTGGACGGCGAGCGCAACATCGTCGAGACCAGCATCATCATCGAGTACCTGCAGCTCGCGCATCCCGGGCCGGTGCGCCTGCTGCCCGCGGACCCGATGGCTGCGCTGGACGTGCGCTTCCTCGACCGCTTCTTCGACCTGCACGTGATGGAGGCGATGCAGATTGCGGTAGACAGTGCGCTGAAGCGGGTCCCGGTGAAGAGCGAGGAAGGACTGGTCCTCGCCAGGGAAAGGCTGGAGCGCGCCTACGCCTGGCTCGAAGGACAGCTTGCCGCCAGGACCTGGGCGACTGGCGCGGACTTCACGCTGGCAGACTGCGCGGCCGCGCCCTCATTGTTCTACGCGGACTGGACGCACCGGATTTCGGAGGCTTATCCAGTGCTACGCGCCTACCGCGCGCGGTTGCTCGCCCGCCCATCCTTCGCCCGGGCGGTAGAGGAGGCGCGGCCGTTTCGGCCTCTCTTCCCCCTGGGAGCGCCGGATCAGGATTGAAGCCACGCGCCACAAGCCACTGTCCCACCAGTGAGCAATCCGGCTACCTCCACAGTCGGCGGTACCCATCAGGCAAACGCGCCGCTAGTTCGCTGTTATGCGCTTTGGGTTTCCCTGTTCGTCCGCAAATTTTCCCTGCTTTGAGAGGGCGTTATTCAAAATCGGTGAGTTGACGGTCCAACGATGGTGACTAATTGGCCGGCGACGCTTGATCGACAACGAGCTTCGGCGCCCCTCTGGTGCAAGCTACAGGAGCAACGTGATGCAGAACATGATGGACGGCGGAATGTGGGGCATGGGCATCGGAGGGCTAATACTTCTGATCGTCCTGGTTCTGGTTACCGCGGCGCTCATCACATACGTGTTCTTTCGATGAGGGCTTGCAGGGCCAACCAATCGTACCGCTTACTGCAACGAATGCATGCGGGTCAAAGCGACTCAATAACTTGCTCGAGCTTGGCTCGAACCGCGGCGGCCTTTGCCTGCAAGTCGGGATTGTCGATGGCCATCATCGAGGCTACGGGGTCGACCGCCGCTACTTCCACGCGTTGAGGTCCGAGCTCCTGCACGACGACGTTGCAGGGCAGCATGGTCCCGACCTTGTCCTCGAGCTGCAAGGCCTCGTGGGCGAGCGCAGGGTTGCAGGCCCCGAGGATGCGATAGGGGCGAAACTCCACATTGAGCTTGCTCTTGAGCGTCGCCTGCACGTCGATCTCGGTGATGATGCCGAAGCCAGCGGCCTTGAGAGCCTCGGTGACGCGGGCAACGGCATCGTCAAATCCAAGCGGCAGCACCTTCCCGAGATAATAGGACATGCCGCTACATCATGCCTCCGCCCATGCCGAGCAGCGCGTCGGCCTTCTTCTGCTGATCGGAGGTCAGCGCCTTGTAGAGAGCCTCGGTCGCCGGCTGCAAAGCCTTCAACGCATCGAGCCGCGCCTGCATCATGGTGATATGCGACTGCATGCGGTCAAGTGCCGAACCCGATTGCTTCGCAGTCATCATGGCCTGATGCGCCGCCTGCATGCTCTGCACATTGGCGCGTGACGCGTCCTCATAGGCCTTCCACGCCGCGGCCTCATCGTCGGTGATGCCGAGTGCCGTCTTCACATAGGCAAGCCGTCCCTCGACCGTAGCCTTGAGGTCGCCTTGCCCCATCATGCCGTGGCACATGCCCATCATGCCGGGGCCCATGCCGCCTTGCATCATGCCGGAACCCATTCCGCCCTGGCCATGCATCATGCCTGGGCCCATTCCGCCCGGCATCATGCCCGGGCCCGTCGTCCCTTGCCCCATCATCGGCATCTGTTGGTCTTGCTCCTGAGCAATTGCCACCGAGCTCGGCACCGCGAGAGCCACCAGCAACGCGCTGAGCCGTATCTGTCTACACAGGTTCATTACTATTCTCCTTCATCTGGCAACCAACTGGAACTCTGCGGCACGCACGGTGGCGCTGCGCACCAGGCTAGAATGGCCGAACGCTTTTCCGTACAGCACGCGAGGATGACTAGCCTGCCCTTGAGCGCCTTGATCTCTATCAAGTGATGGCGAAGCTCGCCGACAGGCAGGCTAATGCCCTCTGAGATGCGGGCAAGAGGACCGTCCACGCGTGATCCCGTGACTTTGGCACGCCGTTGTTGGCTATCTCGTCTCGGCTATCTCATCTCTCAGTATTGAGGGGCTATTTCATTGTGCGAATTGAAATGAGCTTGATTAGATCGTCCACCACAAGGCGGGACTCGACGACTTCGAGGCCAGCCTGCGGAACGCGCTCCTCTGTCCGGCGATCAAAACCTGCCCCATAGGCCCGAGCAACCCACGGCTCCCACAGCCGCGTGATGGCCCTCCGCATGGCACCTCGCGGGCGTACATACTCTAATAGTCGGATTGTCCCGCCAGACTTGACGACACGGCCAATCTCGCGCAGAGCCGGGATCTGTAGATCATCGGGTAGAACACAGAACAGAAAGGTGGCCGCCGCCGCGTCAAAGGACTGATCCTCGAAGGCAAGGTGGGTTACATCCATCTGATGCAGCTCAACGTCAGCCCCCAGCGAAAGACGTCTGCGCTCGGCCCGTGCCAGCATGGCTGGGCTGATATCGATGCCGACGACTTGGGCCTCAGGTGGGTAAAACTGAATATTTCGACCAGTTCCAATACCCGCATCCAACACCCGCCCCTTGAGGCCCTGGAAGAGCAAGGGCCGTATCTTGCGATAACGGCCATACTCGAAGGGAAGATCGAGCAGGTCATAGAGCGGTGCGATCCGTTTGTATCGGTCCAGATTGGATGACAATTCAGTCGGCTCCCGCGCAGAGTTTGCGTACCCTTTCTTGAGTTGATGCCTAGCGCGCCCTCATATCAGCCGCCTAACAGAGATTAGGGACGCGATTTCTTGCGTGCGCTGCCTGCGGCGCAAGAGCATCTGCTCAGCATGACCAAAAGTTCTCTCTACGGATCGCCTCTCCAAGCGCGCTAAGGCACGCCGAAGAGATGTTTGCAGACTATTTCTTGCTGCTTTAGCTCATGCCCTGCTGATAGATGCGAGCGAAAATAGCGCGCTCGACGTTTTGATAGTGCTGCAAATTGCGTTCGACGGATTGACGCAGAAAGTGCGTCCGCGTGACGCCCTGCTCGCGCGCAGCTAGGTCGATGTGTTTGAGCAACGGTACGGGAATATTAAAAAGCACCGGTTTGTCGTTTGGTCTCAGCAACGCTCTCTCCTTCTATCTATATTTATACAGCAGGGTCAGTTGACCGCGATGTGTGATGCTTTCGAACCGACCGCTAATCGTCAGTCGAGCAGCACTGAGGCGATCGGTTTGGTGATACACGAGTCACCGGCTGCGTCCGTTCTCAATGCGATGCCTTTCCAATATCGCGTGCTTCCGTTGCGACTCTGCTCAACCTTGAAAACAGTTCGTGCCAGTCGGCCGAACTCTCGTTGGCTCCGTGCTTCGATTCCATCCTGTCCGCAATAGGTTCGATAGGCCTCGTACAAGGTGCCAACCGCAATCTTCGCGTCGGGTGCTCTCTCGACGCACTCTTCCCAGAATGCGCTCAGCTCGTTCCTGTCATTGAAAAATTCCTGAGTGGCTTTTAGAACGACCGTCGGAGCGTCGAGGCCTGATCGCATCACTTCGCACCAACCCTGCAGCATCCAGTTTAAGATTCCGGATTTCTCCGAACGAAGCTTCTCTGCCAGATCAACATCTCTTTCGTGCTCCGGCAGCGCTTCGCCGCACTCTATGATCTCCACGCGGCGCTTAAGACCGCTGTCGAGAGCATCGAGGTTGGGTCGTCGGTTCGCCACCATAAGAAACTTTGCAGACGGAGGCATGGACCACGGATCCTGATAGGGCAATCTGACCTTCAAGGTATCTCCGCCAGTGAGAGCCTTGACGATGCCGGCCTTGAGACGCTGCTCAGATTCAGCCTCCTGGGCTACAACAAAGCGGCGCCCGCGCAACGTCGCCAAGTCGTATTGTGCTATCGCGTTGGCTGAGCTCTCGAAAAGCGTCTCGGGCATCGTGTCTGTCGCGTAGTCGCCCAACACATCCTTGACGGCATTTACGAATGTGGATTTTCCGGTAGCGGCATCGCCGACGAGAATCGGAAAGATGTGGTACTTGGTTGATCCTGTCAGCCAATAGCCAGCTAACCTCTGCATAAAGTCGATCTTGCGCTGATCGCCTCCTAGCATGTCGTGCACGAGCTTATCGAACGCTGGACAGGCTGCATCAGGGTCGTATTCGACGTTGAGCAGCTTTGTGATCATTGCCGTTCGATCTGGTGTTGAGTGGGATCCGCTATCCAAATCGATCATGCCGTTAAGGCAGCCAATCTTGTGCTCGTCGGCATCGAGCTTGCCCGCGTCGCAACCCACCATCGGCTTCATGAGATCAAACTGCGCATTCAGTTTTGCTCGATCCTTCGACCTTCTCAGGAAGCCGATCACCTTCTCGTCGTCGAAAGTGTTGAGCTGACCGCGTCTCACCTGAGCGAGGTAATGATCGACTGACTTTAGGCAGTGGGTTCGCGTATTCAGATTGTCCGCATCCTCGACCCATCTCACACCGTTCCAACAAAAGAACCGGCGAAGTTGGCTCACATAGATGAGGTCGCGGCCGAATAGGCGCTTTGTTCGTTCCGCATTGCCTGCGTCATTCAACGAGTCCCTCGTGAACGGCACATCGATGCTGGCTTCCGAAGCATTGGCTTCCGACACACTTGCTCGAAACCAATTGCCGATGTGGTCGCATGACCGGGATCCAATGAATTCCGAGAGCTTTGGCCAACCTGTCGCCGGCTCACCCCGGAGAATCCGATCCGCCGTTGATTGAATTGAGCGGAGCCGATCTTCCTCTTGCTCGTCTTCCGTTAGCCGGCAAATGCCTCTGATCACACTGCACACACCATCGAGACTCACCTGCGCTCTGAGGAGCACGCCGGCAACAGCCAACGATAGCTTGTGACGACTGCCGCCCTGCCAGTGTGGGGCTATTTCGATGGCAGTCGCCATCAGCTTGCATTGGAGGACCAGCTCGTTGAAGTCGGCTAGTGCCGGCAAACCCATTTCGTTGAATTGAATTAGCTCGCCGGTCGGATGAAGCGATGGAGGCACTACCGTCTGGCCACCATTCCCGCGACATTCGAGCAAGGTCCTACCGCCACTGCTCGATAGACGTTGTGTGCTACCGGAATTTTGGCAGCGGTAGAAGCGGTGCGATTCTGGCTTGCTCTTGCGCCCAAACGTAAGGCTGGTAGGTGGCAGGAAGATTGGTGCGAGCGTGAGGGCTTCATCACAATCGAGGTCGATATCGATGAGTCCGCCTGTGGCCTCGCCGAGAACCACTCCCACATTGGTTTGGTCATCAAATTCAGCAGGATTGAAGTCAGCTGGGCGACGATGTTGCCGGGCGGTGATCGCGGGTGCCTTAGCTCTCGGTCTAACGGGAATAACAGTGAAGGAATTCTCTTTGTAAAAATCAAGGTACTCGTTGAGCAACGTGCTTACTCCTAGTTGGTTTGCTTCATGGGATCCTCCATTGCGAAAAGGTTATCGATGACGCCTCTCGACACGAGAGGTTGTGACGCTAGTGACGGAAGTGACGTATGAATCCAAAACTTTCCAATTCTTCTCCTGAATTTTTTTCAAGAGGGTAATATCAGTGTCACTTCCGTCACTAGCGTCACATCAATGCACTCGAAGCTCGGATTGGGACGAAAGCCGCAAAGCCGTGAACCTCGTATATACGCTGTATATATTTATACGAGCGGAGCGGTCATTTCGGGCCAATTCGAAAAAAAACTTCAACCGGCCAGGAGGGAGTGGACGGCGTCCGTTTTACAGGAGACCTCAATGTTTGATTTGGCAAAGGCAAGTGCGGAGGTTGCGGAGCGGAACCAGCTTCGCAAGGATGCCAGCTTGCCCCTTTGTCACTTGAGCAGGAGCTCCGGCGGCAAAGAGGCGTGTATGACGACCAACAATTTGAAAAGTTTTTGCAGTCGCCACTAAGGAGAGCCGTCGAAGAAAAGCTCCTGGCCACGTTCCGACTGTGTGAAGTCCGATACCGGATCTTGAAACCGAACTTCTCAACCCACAACCATGACTGGGCTTGAGGAATACCTCAAGAAGTGGGCTTGCCTCAAGTCGGGTGACTTAGCAACTCACGCCGGTGTTTCGAAACAAGGAGGAAATTCTGCACGCAGCGATTAATTGAGGCGTCTCGCCGGAATTGACACCTACTGGTGTGGCAGAAACTCAATCCCCCTATCCGGTAGTTCAAAGTATCCCCACGGCCATCCGGGCGAGTGTGTCTGGGGAGGCCCTGGCAGGGTTGCCGTGTCATCTCCGGTTGTAATCTCGGTGTAAGCATCCAACCGCTTAACTGCCGTTGGGCGGTAAGTCGGGTTTTCCCCTATGCTGCTAGCGGCTCGCGCGGACTGGCACCGAAACATCAAGGCTTATAGAGCGTCTGCTCGCCTGGGTCGAAAAGCTCTGGCACGGCGGCGACGCCGCCTCGGGTTGGGCGCTCTTTTTAGATGTATCCCGCCTCGTGTTCGCGTCGTTTACATCGACTTGGGGCTGCACAAGAACGCCAAACAGCTGCGACTTGTGGCCGACTGGTTTCAGAGGTGCTGCAAGCTTCGTCTGTATGGTTTCGAAGCGCATCCGTATTATCTTAAGTGCGCGCGTGAAGCGGTCGGAGGCATCCCGGGCACGTCACTGTTGAACGCTGCAGTCGTGGGTCTGGAACATGGGCCGGTCGTGATGCTGCACCTCAATGGCAATGACGGAACCGGAGACAGCCTGATCCGTCAAAGCGGTAATCAGGCTATCGAAGTTCCGGCTGTCCGACTGTCTGATTTCCTCTCCCGGGAGGGCGTCGACCCGAGGCGAGACGTCACGATCCTTCGCATGAACATTGAAGGTGCCGAGGCCTATGTTCTCGAGGACCTCCTTGCCGTCGGGCTAATCTCATCCGTGGATGGATACTACGGCGCCTGGGACGACCCTCACAAAATAGGGGGGGAAATAGCGACACGCTTCGACGAGGCCATGGAGTTGGGCGGCGTCGAGAACTTTCAATTCAACGACAAGGACTGCCAGTCCACGCTCCGCCTTGCAATCATCCACTATGATTTGACCACCTCGATCCTGGCGGGGGCACGGGCAAAACCGGCGTGAAGCTGCGGCGGCGTGGGGAGCTGACGCTCTAACCAACTGTGAGCTACACCCCCACTTGCCGACCGCGCGTTAGCAGGGGTCGCTGCGCAGGCTTTTTGCTTCAGCGTGATTGAGCGCTCTCTGCACGAGCTTGAGGTTGCCGGTATCGCGAAGCAAGGGTCGGGAAATTGGCACGTTCTGGATGGGGGGCTTCCTAAAGGCTTTGGGCGCCCATTGCCGTTATCGCTTTGCCGAAATCAGCGGACAACAAGCGGCAGGGTGACTTCTTCGAGAAGGCGACGAACATTTCGGCGGAGAGCAGCGCCGGGTCGAGCGGCTCGACTTGGTCGCTGATGCCCTGTTTGGCCGCTTCGGCGATGCCTGGATAGTAGCCAGCGATCACATACTCGGCCTTCCCGGCCAAAAGGTCCTTGAATGCGTCGTCGATGCCGTCAGCACGGGCGACGGCCAGTTTGTCCTTAATGAAGGTGTCGAACTCGGTGCCGTAGCTTTCACCTTGGTTGGTGACGCCCTTCTTGCCGATCAGGTCGTCCTGCCCTTTAAAGGTAAAGCCCTTGCCTTTGGCCACGAACACGACCACCGGATCGAACATGAAGGCCGGCTGGACATAATCGAGATAAGTGGCGCGCTCGTCGTTGTAGTAGATGCCGAAGATCACGTCGGTCTTGCCCTCGCGCGCTGCGGCCTGCGCATCGGCCCAAGACCCCATGAATTTTGATGCAACGGGAATCTTGAGTTCCTTGCCGATTGCCTCGACGAGCATTGGTGCCGCGCCCGCGATGTGATCGCCGTCTTTGAAAGCGACCGCCGGATATTGGGGGTGGCCCGTCGCGGTCAGCGTCGTGCAAGCATCGGCGGAATAGCCGGCGTTGCACGTCAGTGTCAGGGCAACAAATGCGCCCCACGCCGACTTGATTGAGCAGCCGGATCGAAGTCATTTCTGTCGGGGAAACTGTCGGGGCGCCTCCTTTGCCTACAAAAAAACTGGTCGGAGTAAATTTCAAACACGAAACCCGTTTGCCGCTGACTCTCATCACGAATTGATCACGCACATCGGCGAAGACAAGAACCGCTATACAAATCTATTTATGCGAGTGAGGCGGAGTTCCGGGGGCAATCTGACACAAATTTATCGCTGGCTGAGGAAGCAGTTGACCAGCCCTGGGGTCTTTGCAGAGCGGCTCATGAACTTCGCCTAACGCGGAATAGGTTGCCCGAAATGTTCCTCGAGGAGAGCGTGGCGCTCGTCGGCGGATTTAATTTCGACGTCGGCGGCGCGGATTACGTCATAGTCCCAGGGGGGACTGCTCTCGACGGTCATTTCTGTGCCCCTTGGGCCTGTCTCGACTTTGACAACCCGATCCAGGTGGAAGGGGAAGAGCCATTGCACGATGTAAGTGCCATGAAGGTCGCCCTGTGGGCCACGCCGCTCTACGCTGGATCCGTACCTGACAAAGAAATAGATGTCCGGAATCTTTCTTTTCGCCATCCGTTTTTCGTAGTTCTCGAGGGTTAGATCCACGAGAGCCTCGGGATCCATCGGCTTATCCTTTTCATTCATCTGACTTAACTCCACTTCTTTGGCCTCTTGAATAGCGGCGTGGGAATCCTCCTCCCTGGGGCCGCTCGTGCTCGGCACTTGCACACCGTCGATGAGGGCGCGAAATGCCGTCACGCTCCCCCACACGTACTCTGAAACTCAGGGACAGAAATTCCCAAGCTCGGCGGCCCATCGCCTTATCGTGGCCAGCGACCATTACGCGTCCTCCTCCCAGTTCTTCGGCAAATTCTCCAGCCCCAGCATGCGTTTTAGCGGCGAGACCGGGACGACAATGCGCTTGCCGAACCTGATTGTCGGGATTTCCCCCTTCGCAGCAGCTTCGTATGCCTTGTTCCTCGACAGCCCTAAAACCTTCCCAGCCAGAGGAACTGTGGTTGTTAGGCCATTTAGAATTTCCGATATGGATTTGCTCATGGGCGTCCCATTATTGCCAGTTTATAAACGTTCATTAACGGCCTTGTCAAGCGTAAAGGAAAGGCGTAAAACGTGCCGTAGATCAATGGGGGGAGCCGACATGCCAGGGGACAAGCGCAAACCACGACGGCCCGAGGGTGAGGGCCCCGGTGAAGTACTTGAAGGGGGCGACCGCGCTACATCCGCCGTTGGTTGGGCAATTTCCGCTGGCCCAACCTCGACTAAGCGCATCGGGCGGCCTCCAAAGGCAGAAGGCAAGCGGAAGGCGGCTAACCTCACATTCCGGCTGCGCCGAAATTTGCGTGAGCGTCTCCAGCATGCGGCCCAAGAAAACGACCGCTCTATCAGTGAAGAAACGGAACGTCGGCTAGAGGCCAGTTTCAGGGACAAGGATTTGATCCAAGCACTCGGAGGGCGAGGTGCAGAGTCTGTAATTCGTCCGATTCTATTTTTCCTAGGGGCGCTGGAACACCGCGGAATAAGTTGGCCTGCTGACCCAATTCTTGGCGATGCGATTACGGCAGGAATCGGCCTAATCAGCGAAGCCGTATTGAACGGCCCACTATCAGGCGAAGCTCAGACGGTGTTCTTGCGGAAGCAAAGGGGAAGGGAAACTGAAGTCGTAGCCACAACCGCGATTTGGGTATTGCAAACGCTGGGGCTTGCAGAAAAATGATACACCGGCCGCCGGCGCCGAATGTGGGGGAGGAGGAACCGGCAGCATGAAGGGGCACATCCGGCAACGTGCGGCGAAGACTTGGCGCCAGAGGACAAGCAATGCGTAGCACCGGTCACATCCGCGAGCGAACTCCAGGTGCTTGGGAAGTCCGCTATAGCCTCGGCAAAGACTCCGCTACGGGCAAACGTCGCGTCGCCACGGCGACCGTTAGAGGAACCCGTAAGGAAGCCGAGCGTGAGTTGCGTCGTCTATTGCGCACGCTTGATACCCACGAGCACGTTAACAGCAGCCGCATGACGATGCGCGAATGGCTGACCGCATGGCTTCTGACCGTGCGCGATGAAGTTTCGCCGAAATCACACGAGAGATATGGCGAAATTGTTTGGGGTTTCCTCGTGCCTGAGCTGGGTGCCCTACCCATCAGCAAGCTCGCACCCAGCCATATCCAGGCGGCCTATACCAAATGGGCGACAGAGGGACGGCGAGACGGTAAGCCCGGCGGCCTTTCGCCTCGCACTAGGCGCCACATCCACCGCATTCTAAGAGCTTCGCTCGGCCGCGCCGTCGAGCAACAGGTGATCGCCCGCAACCCTGCCGACGCCTTCAAGAAGCGGCTCCCCAAAGTCGAGCGTAAGGAAATGACGACGCTCACGGTGGAACAATCGACCCGGCTGCTCAGTGCCATCAAGCACACACGCCCCTATTGGCCCGTACTCCTCGGGCTGACAACAGGTATGCGCCGGGGCGAGATACTGGCCCTGCGCTGGCGTAACGTGGATCTTGAGCACGGCGCCGTGCGCGTAGTCGAAAGTGTTGAGCAAACGAAAGCCGGGTTACGTTTTAAGGCGCCGAAGACGGAACGTGCGCGGGGCATCACCCTCCCCTCGTTCGCGGTCGACGAACTACGCCGGCTCAAACGTCAGCAAGCGGAGGAATTGCTGGCCCTTGGTATTCGGCAGAGTGGGGAAACACTCGTGTGCGCTCGGGCTGATGGCCAGCCGCACCAACCCCGCAGCCTGACGCACGAGTTCACGTCCCTTATTGGCCGCATGATGGACATTCCCCGCGTCCGCTTCCATGATCTGCGACACAGTCACGCGACACAACTGTTGTCCGCTGGAGTGCACCCCAAGATTGCACAGGAGCGCCTCGGACATTCGACCATCACCACCACAATGGATCTTTACTCCCACGTCACCAAAACGATGCAGGAAGACGTGGCCGACCAACTCGACAGGGCTTTCAGCCGCGCCATGGCGCGCGTTGGAGGCACAAGATGATTTGATTCGGTAGCAAATTCGGTAGCAACTGGCTTTCAAGTTTAGCGGTCGTGGGTGAGAAATCAATATACTTCAATATGTTGGATGGGTGGCCGAGTGGTTGAAGGCACCGGTCTTGAAAACCGGCAGACGTGCAAGCGTCTCGAGGGTTCGAATCCCTCCCCATCCGCCATTGTTACCGCAGGCTGCGATGACTCCGCGTCTCAACTCACCTGTGTAGAACGAAACTGAAGCCCACCAAACGCCATCTCGCTCGCGTTATTGTTGCCAATGCGCTTGAGCGAGGAGCAGCACAGGCGGATTGCGGAGGCCTTCGAGGAGGCATCGAACACGCCCCCGTATCGACCCCACCTCAAATCGCCCTCTCAGGCAGCCATTGCCGCCCTTTGCAGAAGGTGGCGGGCCTTGCGCACAATCTCCTGTTCAATCTGTCGACTGGTTAGGCTTGTGCAGGTTCGAAAGGAGAAGATGGCGCTGGCCAGCATCTTGTTTCCCTGCAGGCTCCGAAGCGCAGTACATTGGCCACTGTTGAAGGTGAGGTGGCCATGCGCACGAGTCAGACAGCATATCGGGGTTACGGCATCGACGTTTTCGGCAAGGGCAATCATTGGCACTATAGTGCTAGGCCCATAGGCCTTCCCTGCCGGTCATCAAACACGATGCCTTTGATATGGATGCCAAGAGCGAAGCGCTAGCGCTTGCTACTGCAAAGCAGCAGATCGATAGCCTTCTCACATAATGAGCTGGGGTGGATCGTCTAGCCATGCTTGCCATGCAACCGAAGTGCGCGGCGGGCGACGCGCGCCTTTCGGTTCAGCCATGAAGAAATGAGTACACGGCCTAGTAAAGCTGGTCTCCGCACAGAAAACTCTTCGCCCAATGGGTTATCAGTGGAAAAATAACGCGGCGTCCCGGTCAACGCAGGGCTGCTGCCACGAGCCATACCCCGCCGGCGATGAATCCCGCACCCGAGATTCGGGAGATCAGCCGGCCAGCCGAAATGACCTTCTCCGCGAGCACCAAGATCGCTAGGGTGGCAATCCACAGTACATTCATCACCCCGCCAACGAATAGCAGCGCCATCAGCGCCCAGCAGCAGCCGACGCAATAGGCTCCGTGCCGCGCGCCGAGCGCGAGCGAACCCGCCGCATCACGCCGGAAGCCGCCGTGGCGCTGAATGAAGTGCAGCGGCGATTGACACTGAGACAAGCAGGCGTCCTTCAGCGGCGTCCACTGATAAAGCCCGGCCGCAATCAGCACGATGCCACCAAACAAGTTGCTCGTGCCTTCCATCATCGAGGTGAGCAGGGCTGCGCGTTCGAGCGCCCATTGCGCCGAAGTTGCAGCGAGCGCAAAGACGGTCCAGACCAGGAGATAACCAGCGGCGAACCAACCCGTCGCAGCGAACGGCTTATCTTGCGCCGCCGCCTGCCGGCCGACGCGCGCATAGATCAGGATCGTCGGCGTGGCGGAGGGCGTCATCATGCCGAACATCATTACCGCCCACATTGCGATAACCCAGACGAACTCGACGCTTTTCCACGGTGTGATGGCGGGCATCATCAGGCCCATGCCGGCAGGAATCATCCGAAAGCCAGTCATGTCCACGCCGCCCATTTTCATGTCCGCGGCAAGCCACAGCAAATAGAGCCAGGAGAGCGCGGCAATCAGCGAGAGCGCCGCTGCGACCAGGACGCGGTCGCGCCGCAGTACAACTTCAAGTGCATGTGGGTTGTGGGTAGTCAGTGCACGATCCCACTCTGGCTGAGATTGAGTTCGCAGAACTGGCCGTAGGAATTGTTAAGCTCATATGCGATTGGAAGTGAGGTCTTGGACCACCCGCGTCCAATCTCAGCCAGCGTATATTCGAACCCACCGATCATATCGATGCGCACTCTGTGGTCCTGGCCCGTGACCGGATTGAGTATGGGCTCACCACGCGTCTCGATCACGCCTGGCACAATCAGGCGTGCCATGCGGCTATCGATATCCACTTCGAAATCAATCTTGCTGAAGATCGGCTCATGCAGCTTTTCGAGCGTGGAGGCGAAAACGTTGAAGATCGTCGCGCCGGGTTCGGTGTCCTGTCCGCTGAGAATGCGCAGCAGCGCCTCGCGCTGAGGCCCAGTCGCGCGCTCATCGATAACGATGGCGGCTTCACCCTTGCCCTCGTGTATAGGGCCGGGCCACTTGAAAATGCCGGCGACCTTAAGCCCGTCGAGTCGCGTGTTTCCGTGATGGCCGGCGTCGATCTGGATACCGACGACGGCCCGGCAATCCCCGTATGTCGGCAGTCCATTGAACTGGCAGGGACAGCCATAGGAGCAATTGCAGTTGGCAAATTCACGCGCCTTGATCGTCCATTTGACGCTGGTCATTGTGACCTCCCGACTTATTTCCGTCTCGTCATAGACTGAAACTGCCCCTGATGAGCCCCGAAGCATCGTGAAAGATAGCCATTTGCGGGGTCACCGGGAAGCCGAATGAATTGGGACATCGGCCGGCAACAAGTGTCTGCCGCGCGCAAGGACAGTTATTGCCTCGCGCACGGAAGCTCGCCAACGACAAGGCGCGCGAGCTGGGGTGGATCGTGTAGGGGCGTGGCTTCGGCCCGGCATTCTTCGCAAAAAAAGGAAAAGCTTGGCCGCTGGCCAAGTTATAAGCAAAGGCCCGGCACGTTTGGGGCGCACCGGGGCTGGGAAGACATAATCATCAGAAAACGTGCGAGGTTAGCTCGCCTGAATGACAGGATTGTAACATCGTGAGGTCCGCGAGCTAGCTAACTCGCTTTGGTCGGTGACCGCACATGATCTGGGGCTTATTCTTCATTGTCGACGCCCTTTTACATCTGTGGTCATCTACCTGTCATCGTTCCTCAGTGTCATTGAAGTGCAATCTGGGCTTGTTGAATTGAGCGCCTAAAGCGCTCATGAAGGAACGACCCCTACTTGGGGTTCCTAAGCGCATTGAGAAATGCTTTTGCCTCGTCATTACCTCGTTTGGTTAGGAACGTGAGCGCCTCATCGGTGGTGAAATTAGGATTCCCCGATTGGTGGCGAGCTTCGACAACGAGCTCAGTTAAGCGCGTGGAGCCTTCGGCCGCAGCAAGCAATTCCCCTTCCTCCCGCCGCCTAGCGAGACCTTTTCTAAGCGTCTTTATTTTTTCGGGCTTGCGCTTGACTACCGCATAATCCAGGCGGCCCTCTGCACGAGCCCCTTTATCGACGGTCAAAGATTGACATTTGATATCGCCGACGACATGCGCTCGCGACTTTAGAACGACTTCTTCGCCCTGAATTGGGCCTTCGACCTTTCCGTCGACAACGACGCGTCGCGCCTCGATAGCTCCGTGAATATGTGCCTTTCGGGAAATAATGAGTTTGGCACAGTGCAGGTCACCTTCGAATTGACCGTGGACCTTCACCAATCCCGGTGCAGTGATATTACCGACGAACTTCACGCCCTTGGCTACGACTGTCCGCCTTAACGCAAACATGGTGCCGTCTCCTGCGTCTTATCTTCAGAAATTACTATAATTAATACGCATACTACATTGATTATCCGCTTTTAATTAAAGGTAGTTATCGCAGCGAAGGCCTTTTAGGCCGTTCGCCGAAAGCTCTAGAGACCCGCAGCGTCCGTCCTCAACATCACGGACGCCCTAACGAAGAGCATGTAGGCAGAGGGTCAAGCCAAGGTGCCGAACGGGCCGTTATATCGGCTAATGACCCTGAACGGACATGCTACGCGATCCTGCTCTCGACGCGAGGGGAAACCATTCAGTGGTTTTCTCGCCGAGAATGTCCGCTCTTGGCACTTATCGGACATCCCACGTGCACTGACCAACGTCCGCTATGCGGGGTAAAGCGGACATGACGCGCACTTTTTTGCCCAGCAGCCCAGGCGGGTCACCAATAACGCTGCCACCTACGATACGCATAGTGTCTGCGGTGCGGACGGTACCCGTAGTACCCGTACGGACGGTACACGTAGTACCCGTAGGGATGATACCGGGCAGCGCGTCACGAGTTTGTCTTAGAAGCGTGCGACCGTACTCGATGGAGGTTGACCATGCTATTCATGGTGATTAGTCGGCCCAAGGCGGGGGCAACACGGGAAAAACTCATTGAGCACCTTACCCGCCGACTAAGCCCTTCCACTTGGGATCTGATCCGGCACGGCGTGCTGTCCCACGTTTTGTACAAGGTAGGGGATGAACCGGGCTTCTTTGCGGTTCTCAACGCGCCCAGCGTCGAGGAGGCGAAGGCAATGGTCGAACGCGGCGTGGAGAGGCTCGAACTGTTTGATCTGGAAGTCGTCCCGGTCAACCAGTTTCCGCACTTCGCCTGAAATAAAATCTGCGCGCTCCTGGTCTTGGCCTTCAGGGGAGCTTTCTGCCTCTACTCATTCGGTAGGACTTGCCGGACATCCCTTGGGCCGACCGACTTCAGTCACTCAACCCCTCACCGAGAAACGAGCGGCCCCGGCGCCACCTGGTAAGAGGCTAGGTCACCGGAGCCGCCGAGTGGGGTCGAGAATTCCCCCGTATCGACCCCAACTCAAGTCGACGAATTACCGAGCCCCAAAATGCGGAAAGTCGCTGCGGCGCAGTTTGAGCGGCGGCTCGACAAACCACCACTAGAGCCACCCTAATGTTTTCGCTTTGGCGTGGGCGGCCTCCCACGCCTCGGCCAGAAACGCAAGCGTGTCTGCATCGGGATCGCAGCGCATTGAGCCAAGCGCTACCAGCATGGGCTCATTACGCTCTCGACGATACGTTACGGAAAGTCCGGTTCCTGGCTTGGAGACGACAATGTCCCGGCAACGGACTTCGACAGACAAATCGGGCATCTTCCTGCTCAAAATCGTGTTGTTGATCCGTGAATCCCGGCGACAGTGATCGGGCGAGACCCTGCATATAGACAACTCTCTGCGCAAAACTTGCTATTGTGTGCCAAAGAATTGTTCCTGCTGGTCACTCCGCGGTCTCATGGGATGTCGATGTAGGATTGCTGACGTGCGTGCTTCCAACGCCATTCATCCCCCCTCATTTCCCATGGCCACGGGCGGCATCACACGCCTCGCCTGGGCGCACGCGAAGAGGGAAGGAAGCGACATAGAATCGCTGTTGCCGAAGGCCGGTCTGACTCTTCAGCAGATCGATGACCCCAGCGCTCGCCTCAACGTCAAAACTCAGATTAAGTTTTTGGAGCTCGCCGCCACAGAACTCCACGACGCATTTCTCGGGTTTCACCTCGCTCAGAAATTCGATCTTCGAGTGTTGGGGTTGTTCTATTACGTGTTGGCTTCCTCTGACACTCTAGGCGAGGCTTTGCGGCGAGGCGCACGATACAGCAAGGTCGTAAATGAAGGCATCGCGCTGACCTTTCGTGACGGAAGGGACATTGGGATTAGCTTCGACTATGTCGGCGTTGCGCGACATTCAGATCGCCATCAGATTGAGTTTTGTATGGTAGCGCTCGTTCGTATATGCCGGCAGTTGACGAACCGTCGCTTGCTGGCGACCCACGTCAGCTTTACCCATCGTCGTAGCGACGACGTCTCAGAGCTCAATGCCTTCTTCGGTAGCAAGGTCAAATTCGGGGCAGCGGTGGATGAAGTAGCGTTCCCGACGTCGATTAGACAGATGGCGGTGGTCGGTGCGGACTCGTATCTCAATGAGATCTTAGTCAAATATTGCGAGGAAGCGCTTGCCGGCCGGCCAACGAACCGCAGTCCGTTCGGATTGAGCGTCGAAAACGCGATCGCGCTACTCTTGCCCCATGGTAAGCCGCGAGCGAGTGAAATCGCCCGCAAACTAGGCGTAAGCCAGCGGACACTGGCACGGCGTCTTGCATCTGAGGGGTTGACGTTCGCCGGTGTCTTGCAGAGTGTCAGGTCCGATCTTGCCAACCGTCATCTCACGGACGAAAACCTTTCAATTTCAAAGATCGCTTGGTTGCTTGGTTACCAGGACGTCAGCTCGTTCACGCATGCGGTGAAGCGTTGGACTGGCAGAGCACCCAAAGAAGTACGACGGGAACTGCGGTGATCGAGAGCGACTTGAGCAATTGGTCCGCTAATGACCCAAAGCGCACACTCCACGCCAAGAGGGGCTCGGCGTTTGCCACTCATCACTCACCCTCAACGCGTTCTCCCCAGAAGTTGTAACTGGCCGGGCTCCATCGCAAGCTCGGCTTTCGTGGGCTCAACTTATGCGGAACCGCCCCGCGAGATTGGTTAGGGCCAATCCTTCGGAGATAAGAAGAATTCGAAGCAATAAACCCAGTACCCAAGCGGCTGTGACGGCCATATTGCTCCAGAGATAGACGGCGAGCAGGATTCCGACCACACCGCTCCCAATCACGGCGATAAAAACGCCTTGAAGCAGATACCACAGCGGGTACTGCTTGATGGTGTCATGCACCGCCTCGGAGGCGGCTTGTAATGACATGGCCATTTCGGCGATCTCCCCAGACATTGAGGCCCAAGAGTAGGTCGGTCGTCTCTCTCGAGCGAGCTAGACCTAGGTATGGACCCCAGATACGGACGTACACTGGTCCACCCCACCAGGATGGGCTAAGCCGTTTGGCCCCGTTATCCCCTTAGCGTGTAGACGTGGTCCGTGCGTGAGAGCTTGCCATGCCTATCGGCATACCGCGTCCCGCACCTTGGCTTTCGCCATCGTGATCAGCATAAATCTTCCCATGGCTCCATTCAGTTCGGGAAGGTCCGCAAACAAAACTTCGACGCCCGAGTTGATGAGCTTCAATAGGAAGGACACGTTGCGAGAGAGGCGGTCGAGCTTGGCGACAACGAGCTTGGCCTTTTGCTTTTTGAGACATGAAACCAGGCATGCCGAGATGACCGCTTCTGACCCAAAGCGGACATGCCCGCTCAATTGGCGCCGGCGCTGAGGGTGCTGCGCTTCTTCGAGCCGCCCTTGCGACTGACCTTGCGGCTACTGGACGGCTTCGGTTTGGCGACGCCGCAGATGGCGTCCTTCAAATGCGCTGGCCCATCGGTCAACGAGGCTTGGATCGCCAGCCCATCGATGCTGGTGCCGAACAGCGATTTCCAGAAATAGCGCTTGAAGCCGTTCTCCAGCAGGTCGGTGGCGCGCACGCGGCGTGTAGCCACCGATTGCTCGCCCAGCACGACGGCGACCAGCCTGCGGCCGTCCCGGGTCGCGCTCGCCACCACGTTGAATCCGGATTCGCAAATGAACCCGGTCTTCATGCCGTCGGCGCCGGGGAGACTCACCAACAGACCATTATGCGTGCGCATGATCTGCTTACCCACTTGAACCTGGACGGTGGTGAACAGATCGGCGTGCTCGGGGAACTCGATGATGATGGCTTGCGCGAGCTTAGCGAGGTCGCGGGCGGTGGTCACCTGCCGCTCGTCTGGCAAGCCATTAACGTTGGCGAAAGTGGTCCGCGTCATGCCGATATGCTGCGCAGCCTCGTTCATGCGCTGGACGAACGCCTCCTGACTGCCCGCGACCCCCTCGGCGATCATGACGGCGACGTCGTTGGCCGACTCGACGATGAGGACCTTGAGCGCGACGTCGAGCGTGATCGACTCGCCTACCTTTAGCCAGAGCTTGCTGGGGGCCTGCTCCGTCGCCTCCTTCGAGCATATGAGCTTGGTGTCGGGCATGACGGCGCCTGCCTTCAGCGCCTGGAAGGTGACGTAGGCCGTCATCAGTTTGGTGAGGGAGGCGGGAAACCACTGGGCGTCGGGATCTTCGGCGTAGAACACCGTGCCATTATAGGGCTCGAAGACAAGGGCTGGACCGGCGGACGCGCCTGACGAGGCCATCAAGACTGCTCCGACGAGAGGGCCTAGACGGGCACGCCGCAGCATCATCCCTATTCCCCTCATCAATTGGCCTTTGCGCAGCGCACCCCTGATGAGCGCCGCAGCGAAATGCGACCGGGACGCTGACGCAATGTTGACGGCCACCAACCCCCAAGAACGGCCCCGCTCCATAGTCAATCGAATTTCGACCGTTCGATGACAATAGGCGCAGAACCGACATTAAGGCTCAGGAGCGGAGCCGAAAGCGACAGTGGGCTTACATCTTGTTCTTGGAGCAAGTTTTGCTCGAATTATGCCACGTGCCACCATCCCTCAAGCAATCGTTCTCGGTCTTTGCGGCCTTGACATCTCCCGCGAAGGCTGGACCTGTGAAGGCAAGTGCGAGGGTCACTGCAAGAATCGAAATAAAAGTCTTCATGGCGGTTTCTCCCTTCACGGAAAGTGGTGGCAATCACTCGATTGATAGCAAACTCACGGTGGAGGCAGTCATGATGCGGCCGTCGCAACGTCGGCAGGCATTGACCCCTGCGCCAGTTCATCAGCCGGACGGCATGATCACGCAAGTCCGTTAGTACGGCTACGGGCATAGGCACTACGGCTATAGGCACTACGGCTACGGTGGGTATAGGCACTACCGGTATAGGCCCTACGGCCATGGAGTCGTCCGCCGCCAAGTCCGCAGGTGCGCGTTGTGGGGTGCAGGGCACGTTTGCCGTCGATGGTATTGAGACGCCCAGCTCACGTCGCCGAGGTTAGCGATGCCTGCAAAGTAGCGCTGGCGAACGCTGCAGCGGGCGAAGACCAGAGCCAAAAACCAAGGTTACGGCGCTGGAAAGCCCCGTAACCTTGGTTAGCCCTAACATGTTGTGCCGTGGCGGTGATGTAGGCCCCTGCCGTGCCGACGTGGTCGACGGAGCTGCGCTCGTCGGCCTCTACGTCATCATCGCGGCCATCTTCTGGTGGGGTTGATGCCAGCCCCGCGGGCCTCCGCACGCTCGACTCCCGCATGCATGGAAATTTTGCTAACATATGGCAGAACTACTGCCAAATGGGAGGGGAGGACATGCTGCACATTATCGGGACTATCATTATAGGCTTTGTTGCGGGGGTGATCGCAAAGCTTGTCACGCCAGGCGATAAAGAGCCGCAAGGTTTCATACTAACAACGATCCTTGGCATCGTTGGCGCCTTCGCGGCGACCTACCTCGGGCAGGCCATTGGCTGGTATGGGCCGGCCCAGAATGCCGGCTTTATTGGAGCTATCGTGGGCGCAGTGCTCATACTGTTGGTTTGGGGATTTTTTGAACGTCGTCGACGAGTCTGATGGTAACGCTCCCAGCGTAGACCTAGTCTTCTCAACCTGGCGGACCAAGTGGCGCAGCAGGCTCGGCGAAGGCACGATGCGCATGCAGCTCTCCAGCGTCACGTCTCAGTGCTAGTCGCTGCGCATTTTCTGGGCCTTCGTGATCGCCTTCCGGATCGCATGTGGGTCGGGCATGTCGACGACGGTGAATTCCGGCTCGTCTCCGGCGGTGGAGATCTGGATGGTCCCTACCCCGAGGATGCGATTGATGAACCCTTGCGCGATACTTACGGAGCGGACGTGTCTGAGCGACATCGCGGTGCGGTCCTTGCTCAAGATGCCCCGCTCATACATGAGTTCGCTGTCGGTGATGGTGAGCGCAGTGGCGCGCGTCTTGATGTACCAATACAGCAGGATGATGATGCCGATGCCAAAGGCGACGATCAGCAGGGCGGAAAGCTCGTACAGGAGTTTGCTGTCGCTGGCGCGCAGGATGAAGATGCCAGTGCCAAAGGCGGCGATCAGCAGGACGTAAAGAATGAACCAGAAGGGATGCGCCCGGAACATCGCCGGATGCGCCTCGTAAATCACCGTTCCCGGCATCGTCTGTCCCTCATCCCTCTTTTGGCCTCGTGACGTTAGTCCGGGTGCTTTCGCCTGAAAAGTGGAGATATGCGCGCCAAGCGATAGGTGTGAACACCGTGACGCCAAATTAAAGGGTGTCCAATCAGTTGAGACTGATCGGCCCGGCATACTCTTGCGCCGACGCTTCAATCCCGGAAATCGGGACAGACCCAAGGAGTCCGCACAAAAGGAGTATTGCCCAGTGTTTCATTTGCCGCCTCTAGCGCCGCGATTGGACCCATCCGGATTTTACGGACCCCTCGCGGCGAGGGCCTCGGCCTCGGCCGGCGCCCTTTCATTATCTGCTCCGCTTTGCCTACACTCCGTGGAGCACGTTGCCGGCAGCCAGCACCAAAAAGCCGACTAACAGGAGCGTGAATCCGCTGTGGACATACGGGACGCCGAGATGAGCGTAGTGAATAATTGCGGCGATCAAGGCGATAACGACCGCGACACTGAAAGTGATGACCTTGGGTGCTGAAAGATCGAGTGGCATGTTCCCTCCCTTTGAGCCCGGCTAGTGGGCTTGAAAGGTCAGTTTAGCTTCTCCCGCACGATATAGCGACTAGCATTGGGCGTCGGCTTCGGCCGACGCCGGATGGCATCTTGCCTGTAGTTAGGTCCGCTTTTGGCACAAAGCAGACCGGAAAATAGGCGGCAAAGCGCGTCGCGTTTCCACCTAGGCCGTCTATAGCCTGTCCAGGGCGTCGGCGACGGACATGAACCGGTTGATGCCGCCGAGCCGGGCGTCGGAGTCCCTCGCCATGTAAACGAGCCGTGTGCCGGGAGCTGCAGAAAAGCCAGAAGACCAGGCCGGAGAATAGGCAGGCGTAGAGGCCGGCCTGGGGCGGCAGATTGGCAAGGGACGCATCTCCGAGCGCTGCCGGCAGCAGATAGGCGGCCAGAGTGATGCCGGCGACAAGATCGCCCCGCAACCAAGAGCGTTCATAAACCAGCAGCCAGCGCAGCGCCGGGATCCATCGGCTTGGACCCATATCAGGGTGCTCCCTCTTCTTTTTTTGCATTCAAGCTGCCGCGAAAACTTATATCCGCACTCCCCCACGAAGATCGCGACTGCGCGAAGGATTGTCGGCAGCCGTGACAGTCATCGCTTTGCGCAGCACCTCGAAGATGACCGCCGTCGACCAGCCGAACATCAACACTCCGTTCATTGCCGTCATCGGCCCTAGCAATCGCCAGCGCTCGACCGGAACAACGTCGCCGTATCCCAGCGTCGTGTAATTCACAAATGCGAAGTATAAATGATCAGTGCCGGCCGGTGCTGCATCGACGAGACCATAAGCGAGGGACCACACGATCACCTCGGAAGCATGGGCGGCCATCAGGACCGAGACAGTGGCAACCATCACGGCGATCAGGACTAGGTTGGGCCGCGCAGCAGCCTTCACGGCCGTCGCCTGCGACACCCGGACCACCGCCGTCATCACCAGCGCGTGAATCACGATTTTGCAGACGCTGATCGCACCACCCATCAAGAATTGACGCAGCATGACGCCTTCCTCAAACCGCACCTAACGAAATTCAATTCAACATTGAACCTAGCTGTTTCTGACCCCTTGCGGACTCTCGCAAGGCAACGGACGCCGGTCGGGTCAGCTGCTCGAATTGCCATCGAGGCGAACCTTGATGTTCTGCCGGTCAAATAACATCGACCTCAGTCAAGGCTCGAGCACTGCTAGCTGACTATCAATTTACATAGACTGCTGAGGGCTTCAGGGCACCGGAGCTGAGACGTCTTTCCCACGCGGTGGTGAGGTTTGGAACTTTTTCAACGAGAGGCGCACAGGCATGGTTACCAAAGTCGCCTGCCAGAACACGTCCGCGTGCTCTTCGATCGATTTTACTTCCGCGATCTAGCGTTCAAGGTTGTCGGTGTCGGCAGTGTTGGCACCATGTGTGGCATTGCGCGCTTCTATGGCTTCGGACGATGACCCGATCTTTCTGCAAATCAAGGAAGCCAAAACTTCGGTTTTGGAGCCATACGTGGGAAAGAGCCTCCATAAAAATAATGGCGAACGGATCGTGGCAGGTCAGCGCCTCATGCAGTCGGCCAGTGACAGGTTCCTTGGTTGGTATCGTGGCGAGGGCGCCCGGGTTTACTACATCCGGCAATTACGAGACACAAAGATAACCGCGATCATTGAAGGCTGGGACTTCAAGATCCTGCGGGCGGTATGGGAGACTGTGTGCGTGGGCCTTGGCGCGCGCGCATGCCCGATCGGGAGACGTCGCGAGAATTGCGGGCTACATGGGTTCTAATTCAAGCTTCGATGACGCAGTTTGTGAGTTCGCGGTTGAATATGCCGACCAGAACCAGCGTGACTACCGAACCTTCATCAAGGCGGTCAGGGAAGGACGAATCAACGTAATCATTGAGGACTAGAGTTTGCAGCTGCAACGCAGGTCCGCAAATGACCCAAAGCGGACGTTGCAGCGGCGAGTTTTTCCCCGGTGATTCGTCAAGGGACAGCACTCGATGAGCGACGCTCGTATTACTTTAGGGGTTGTGGCTTGCCTCACAAGCTTTGCGGGCTGTGCCACTACGGTTGGATCAGTGCGGGAGGTCGGACCAGGAACCTACAGCATTGGCGTCAGACACAATTTTGGCGGCGTGTCGCAAGAGACCGCGGCGATAAACGAGGCCGTCAGTAAGGCCGGCGAATACTGCCACGCGAAAGGGCAGAAACTCTCGACCATGCTGAACCCCGATAGCCAAAACACCGTCACTTTCCGTTGCGTATCCTCGGACGAGGTTCCCCCGGCGAACGCGGTGAACGAACAGCGCGCTCATTGAAAAAGACTCCGGATAACTGGATCCCCGAATCAAAAAAGGCTGCCGGTTCGAAGCCGACGTCCTTCCTCTCGTGCTCTAAGTTCGGTGTTCTTAGCTCACCGCCGAGGGCTACTGACCAGACGGCGTTTCCGAACCAGCCGGCCCGGCGGATCCAGGACCGGTCTCTCCGGTCGGCGCAGCCGCGCCAGCAGGCCCGGTCTCCCCTCTCTCTCCTGGGTCTCCCTTGTCCCCCTTCTCTCCGGGGTCGCCCTTCTCGCCTGGGTCGCCCTTGTTGCCCTTTTCTCCTCGGGGGCCGGCCGGACCGATTGGACCTTGCACGACCCTTGGCGATTTTTCCAAAGTTGTGATGTTAGAGAGCGCTGGCTTCACGGCGGTGCCGGCCATAGTCAGGCCAATCAAAAAACACGCCGTGCTGCCGATGGCGGCGATCGTCGCGAGCCACCAGACCGCGGCGCGCAGGGGAACTCGTTTCGGTGCCTCTAACGCAACCGTGCGGCGAAGATAGGCAAAGAACATGCTTGCCAGGGCGGTCGCCGCGCCTGCGCCGAACACCAACATCGCAGCTATGAGTTTGGGGGCATTTTCCATTTGCGGCGTCAGGTGGGCAAAGCTTGCGAGAAGCACAAGCGCCGCGACGCCGTTTAAGAGAATGAGGAAGCTGACGCCGCGACTTGCGTGTCTGTTGCGCTGCCGCTCCAGATAAAGAGGGTCAATGCGTACGACTTCGAGTTCTTCGCGATAACTGATTGGCGGCTCTGTCATATTCGGAGGCTCCTAAGACGCCGACATAATTCCTGGATTTCATGGGTCGAACGCATCGATTGGCCAGGGGTTTCAATCCATCCTCTGGCGTGCCGCTACTCCCCCGGCAAGGCCGAAGCCTAGCAGGGCGACTCCTCGTTAGCCAAGAATAAGGGCCGCGCCGGGGCGAGGTTCGGCGGCGTTCGCCGGAACATGCGGTGCCTGACATGCCGGGGAGAGGCTGAAGCGGTCTCGCGGTCCAAGTGGAAGCCGGAGGCGAGCAGCGTGTCGGTGATCGCGGGGAGGAAGGCTGGATTGGAAACGACGATGAGGGTCCGGGCTGACCCTCAAACATGTAGGAGCTCGGCTCGGCACAAGCGAAGAGCCGCCCCGTGAGGCGGCTCCCCTACGTTCTCACCGAATTGATGCCCTCAGCCGCTGATGCGCGCCGTGCCGGAAAGGCCATCGTCGCGCACCCAATGCACGCTGTTGCCGTCGCGGGTGAGCTTGAAGCAATAGGCTTTCGACTCAAGCCAGCTCGACCATTTCTGGCAGAGCTGGTCGTTATCGACCCACCACTTGCCGGTGTCGGAGGTGCCATCGCCGCGCGAGAAGCTCGCGGCGACCGCATTGATACGTCCGCTCATATGGCCATTGGCGGCGTACCGGATCGGCAGATCGAAACCTGAAACTTTGAGATACACGGTCTTGCCGGTCACGGCCTGACGCAATTCGTCGCCTGCGAGCGTAACCTGCTCGGCAACCGCCGGGACGGCCGAGAGACCGAGACAAGCGGTGAGGATAAAAGCTCCGATTTTCATTGCATCCTCTTGTTTCGCCTAAAATTTGCATGAGAGGCCCGATACCGCAGTGCAAAAGCGTTCGATTTACGGCTCAAGCTGGAAAACTGCGTGACAAAGTTAAGGCGACGAGGAAATGGCGATTACCGGGGCGCAGATCCCGCCTTCCGAGGGCGATTGGGGCGGACCTTCCGGCGCCGTTTGCGCAAGGCGACCACGTTGACGGCCTCGACAGCCGCGGCAAAGGCCATGGCGAAATAAATGTAGCCGCGCGGGATGTGGAATTCGAACCCGTCGGCGATCAGCGCGGCACCGATCAATAACAGGAAAGCGAGCGCGAGCATCTTCGTCGTGGGGTGCCGCTCGATGAAGGCGGCGACGGGCTCGGCGGCGAAATACATGACGAGGATGGCCACCGCCACCGCCGCGATCATCACCTCGACATAGTCGGCCATGCCCACCGCTGTGATGATCGAGTCGACGGAGAACACGATGTCGATGATGGCGATTTGCAAGATTCCGGACAGCAGGGTGTCGGCAGCGCGCGCGACGCCGCTCTCGTCGAGCTCACCCTCGATGTCCTGATGGATATCGCGGGTAGCCTTTACGAGCAGGAACAGACCGCCGGCAATCAGAATAAGGTCGCGCCAGGAGAACGCATTGCCGAACAGCGTGAACAGCGGCTGCGTCAGGTGAATGAACCAGGCGATCCCGCCAAGCATCATCGCCCGGAACACGAGTGCGAGCGACAGCCCGATGCGCCGCGCCATCAACCGCTGCGGCGGGGGCAGGCGCGTGATCATGAGCGAGATGAAGATGACGTTGTCGATGCCAAGCACGACCTCCATCGCGCTCAAGGCGATGAAGCTGGCCCAGATATGCGGATCGGTCAGCCAGTCGGTCAGCATTGCTTAGGTGCCGAGCTTTCAAGGGCCGGTGGGGAACGCGCGGCCCTGGAGCTAATAACGTAGTGATCCAAAGAGGTCCATGGCCAAACGGAGCGCTCAACCGTTTCCCATGGCGGCGAGCGATCGAATTGTTCCGATGCCGATGAGATAGGCTGCCGTCGCGATCAGCAGGAACTGGATCCAGAGCGGCGAAGGGAATGGTTCGGCGATGGCGAGGATGGCCGCTCCGCCCCAGGTGGCCGTGACGAGCACCGTCAGCGGGCGCAAGCACCGCACGCGAAACGGATGTACCCAGAGAACAGGCGCGAAAGTGAGCGCGATGAAAATGCCAACCACCGCAAGGGACACCGGCAGGAGCTCGGACCGGCACAGAGCGAAGGCCGAGACCGCCACATAGGTGAGGTAGTCGATGATGAGATCGAGGCGCTCCCCACTCCAACGCGGCAAGATCGTCTGGACCTTGATCCGACGCGCGAGCGGACTGTCGATGGCGTCGACGATCAGCGCGACGCCGAGCCAGAGGAACATCGCCTGCCAGTCGGCGCGGGCGGCTGCGAGGAGCGCAAGCAGGGCGAGGCCAGCGCCCGCTGACGTCAAGACGTGCACCAGGGCAGCGAAGGAGGCGCCGGCTCACGGGCGGGCGTCCTGCGGCCGGCGCATCATGACGAGGCGTACGCGTTTGCGGATGGTGATGATCGAGGAGGCGTGCCCGTGGGCGCGTCCTAGAAGTGCCGGTTGATCTTCCCGAGCACGGTGACGTCGTCGTTCTCGTCGGATAGCCCGCCCTGCTCCAGCTGCAGTTGTTGCTGCTGCTTGTCGCCATATAAGAGCTCAAGCCCGAAGTCGAGCTTGGGCAGGATGCCGAACCCCAAGACTTTCGCCCCCAAAGGTGTTTTGCTCTGCTCGCCCCCCGCAGCGGGCGCGCCAAGCTCTACGGCAGGAGCTTTGGCTGCGGGTGCCGCATCGTTCGCCGTCTGCGGCGGCGCGGCGCGCGTCTGCTCGAACGCGAAAGCAGGACCGGCCAAAAGCAGGGCCGTTACTCCAGTCGCAATCGCGAGAAGCTTTCGCATGGGTCTAACACTCTACTCTCCAAGATAGGGACTGCCGTCGCCGATGCAAGCCTGTCGATGGCGGCGTTAACGTCTTATGAATATTGGGAAATTTCTAAGTTTTCTGCGGCGCCTGTGTCGCCCGAGCCACAGTCCGATTCCCCCACGGCCATCGTCAGGAGAAAAGTAAAGGCCGCCCAAAAGGGCGGCCTCGTAGCTTCGGAAAAGGGACAACTCGACTAGAAGTAAAGGCGCGCGCCCGAATAAATGAGATCGAAGCCGTCCAACTTCAGTGGAACGTGATCGCGGGCCGAGTCGATCAAATTGAGTTCTGGGGGGTTGAAGTGCTCGTAGGCTAGATAGACGTGCATGGCGGCCGCGCTGTAATCCTGATCGAGCGCGAGAAACCACTCATTGACATCCGAGCTGGTGACTTGGGTTTTGAAGTCGATGCTTGGAAAGCTATTGGCGTTAAGTAGCATCGTGGCCGGCGTGCCGAGCCTACCCGCTTGGCAGCATACCGGTGTTATGGTGCTGTCGACGCCGCTGCTGCCCGGGGCGAAACCGTTCTTCACGTCGCTGTAGCCGCCCCAGAAGGCCGTCTCGCCGAGCGTATCGAGACCGAACCATGAAAACTTCCGCTGAATGCCGCCCTGGACGTTCCATGCGTTCATTTGCGGCGCGCCCTGACCGTTGAACGCCCCTTTGACGTTCGAGTCATTCGAGTCAGACGTCGCTGAAAACACCCATTATGAACAGGCCGGTCGGCTTGTGCTTGAGCGCAGCCGAACCTGCCCATTCGTCTAAGTCTCGCTGGAAGCCGGCAAGGCCGCCGCCGCCCTGCTGCAAACGCTCATCGCGCAGTTGTTCATATCCGACGCTTGCGGCAAAGAGCCAGGTGTCGGCCCAGGTGGTGTTTTTGTAGCGGATAGCCGCGCTGAAATCGTCGTCCTCGAACTCGCCCACTGAAGCGCTGAACCCCTGCCAGGCCGGCGACAAATAAGCGACACCATTGCGGCGCGTCGAGCAGTTGAACTGGTCGCCCGAGCTATAGCAGCGAGCGATGTTGGACCACGTTAGGGCTGTGCTGCCCTTCAACGCCCCGGATAGACCTTCCGCGTTGTCGAAGCCCTTCTCCCGCAGACGGAAGCCATCATTCATCCGAAAGTCCGAGACCAACGTGTCCGAGAGACCGCCGCCTTCTCCGTCCAACGTCGATATGTACTCCATCGTGTCCTTGGTGACGTCGTATTTGGGCGTCGCGGTCAGTCCCAATCGCACCTCGCCGTAGTTCTTATTGTTGAGGTCGATGTAGGACCAACGAACGTTCAGGGCGCCCAGCGGGTCATTATTGTTGTTGTCCTGGAACTGATTTAGCACCTGAGAATCCGCCGGCCGAATTTCTAATTCCAACCTGTAGCCCGCGGACCATTGGTCATTGATCTTAGCCGCACCCTTGAAGCCAAAGCGCGTGGATTCGTTATAGTTGTTGACGGTGTAGCTGTTCTGCTCGGCACCATCGTTCCACCACTCGGTGGCGTAGTTCACCTTGCCGTACATGGTCACGGTGACCTTCTTGTTGCCTTTGCGCACCGTAGTGGCCTCAAGCTCGGCCACGCGCTCCTCAAGGTCGGCGCAGCAATCGCCGCCGAGATCGGCGGCCTTAGCGGGTTTATGGATAAACACCGCCGCCCCTACGCAAAACATGGCAGCGATCACCAGCTGGCTGGTGGTGCCCTTTAGTCCCCCGATCATGACCCCTCTCCGCTTTGTTATATCTGCGTTTAAGAACAGTCCCATTTAGCGATCTGCTCTTCCGCGCTTCTCACGCGTTGGAATGGCGCGCTCGTTTATCCAACCAATTGAGCATTCCCGTTTTATTGGGTGAGCAATGACGCTCTGATGACAGGTTTGCGACAGCCGCGTTTTCGCCTGTTGCTGTGGCTTTTCGGCCACTGCGGCGGCATTGTCGAAGCGGGCGCGGCAGGATCACCACATGGCGGGGGCCTGAGCAGAAGGCTACTGTGGGGATGAAATCGCCCTGGTGACGGGGCTTTTGGCGCCTCGATCGTGCAAGGATCTGTCCATGGGTGATGCGGCCCAGCCGCTGGCGCTTGTGAGTGATGTCGCCGTCGTCGGTGCGGGCCCTGCCGGACTTGCCGCGGCGCTCGCGCTGGCCCATGTCGGCGCGCGGGTAGTCCTGATCGGGCCTTCTCCGGTGCGCGGGAGTGAAAGTCCCGGCGATACCCGCACCGCGGCGCTCTTGCAGAGTTCGGTCGATCTCTTAAAGGCGCTCAAGGTCTTCGATGCGCTGTTCGATCAGGCCGCGCCGCTGAAAGCCATCCGCATCATCGACGCCTCCGATCATCTGCTACGGTCACCGGAAATCATCTTTTTGGCGAGCGAGCTCGATCTTGATACCTTCGGCTACAACATCCCGAATACCGCGCTCGTCAAAGCACTCTACGCGCAGGCAATGCAAACCCTGGACGCGGTCGAGCCCGACAGCGTCGCCCGCATTGAGCCCGGGGCAGATCACCTCCGGCTCACTTGCAGCAACGGCAAGGCGTTCAAGGCCCGGCTCGTGGTTGGTGCGGACGGCCGCCGCTCGATCTGCCGCGCGGCGGCGGGGATCGCCGCCGATGAACGGCGCTACGAACAGGCCGCGATCGCGACGAGCTTCGGCCATGCCCGCGACCATGATTTCATCTCCAACGAGATTCACCTGCGCGCCGGCTTGCTGACCACTGTGCCCCTGCCAGAGCCGCGCGCCTCGAGCCTGATCTGGGTCGGGGAGACGGCCGAGATCGAGGGCCTGATGCGGCTCGATGACATCCATTTTAGCGCAGCTCTCGACGAGCGGCTCGGTGGCCTGCTTGGCAGCGTCGACACGGTCGCCGCGCGCGCTTCATTCCCCTTGACCGTCTTCAGCGCCAAGGAGCTTGGGGCTCGGCGTACGGCGCTTGTCGGCGAGGCGGCCCACATCCTGCCGCCGATCGGCGCGCAAGGCCTGAATCTCGGCTTGCGCGATGCGGCAGCTCTTGCCGATTGCATGGCGGCGGCGCTTCGCCGCGGCTCCGATCCGGGTGGCGATGAGGTCCTCAAGGTCTACGCCGCGGCCCGCCGGATCGACATCGCGACGCGCACCGTGGGCGTCGATCTCCTGAGCCGCTCGCTTTTGACCGACCTCTTGCCGGTACAGGCGGCGCGCAGCCTTGTCCTGCATGGCCTGAGCCGAATTGCGCCAATGCGGCGCTTGGTCATGCAGGCCGGTCTTGCACCACCTACGGAGCTGCCCAGCCTGATGCGGCCGAGGGCGAGCCTTTAGCCGTCACGGCCAGGCGGGCTTGACTGGCAAGGCGCCATTTGCCAGGACGCCCCCTCTAGGCTCCGAGTTCCGCTAACCAGAAAGACGACGCCGCCAGTGGCCGAGCCATCGGACATCCCGCCCCTTCGCGATTTGCGCTACCGGCTCGAATACACGGTCTTGCGCCTCGTGATCGGCTTCGTTCGCCTGTTTCCTATCGACGTGGCAGGCGCGATCTCGGGCAGACTGTGGCGCCTGATCGCCCCCTATAATCGGCGGCACAAGCGGGCGCTCGCCAATCTTCAGCGCGCCTTTCCCGACAAGACGGCGGAGGAACGCCAGCTGATCGCGCTTCGCATGTGGGAGAATCTCGGCCGCGTCATGGCCGAGACCATGAATATCGACCGCATCCTGAAAGAACCGGACCGGCTGCACGTCACCAATGGCCATGTCATCCGCCGGTATAAGGACAAGATGGGGCCGGTCTTGATCGTGACCATGCATATGGGCAATTGGGAGCTCGGCATGTGGCCGATCATGCTTGCTGGCGTGCGTCCCGCCGGCGTCTACCGGCTGGTGAAGAATCCTTACGTCGACCGCTACCTGCGCGCCCAGCGCAAGGACCTCTATCCCGGCGGCCTGTTCGGCAGCCGCCGTGCCGCCGGCAACGAGGAAGGCCAAAAGACGGCGCGCCTGATCATGGATTATGTGCGCCAGGGCGGCCGGCTCGGCTTCATCTCTGACCTCTACGACGCGCAAGGGATCGAGGTGCCGTTTTTCGGTTATCCGGCCAAGAGCATGCCGATCGCGGCGATGATCGCGCGCCGGGTCGGTGCGCGCATCTGGATCGGGCGCTGCATGCGCATCGGCAGGCGCGCCTGTTTCGACGTCAATGTGAACGAGCTCAGGATCCCGCGCACCAGCAATCAGGCCGAGGACATCCGCGTCACCACGGCGGCGATCCAGCGGCGTTTCGAGGCTTGGATCCGGGAGGCGCCGGAGCAGTTTATGTGGTCGAACCGGCGCTGGTGGTGAGGCCGCAAAGCTCGACCTGACTGCCGTTGACAGCTCCGCCGCTCTTCAGTCTTATCGGTGCAGGGGACTCGCCGGAGGGGTCTCACGTCATGTCCGTCTCGCGCAGCGCCAAGTACCAGATCGGCCAGGTGGTTCGCCATCGGGTCTATCCATTTCGCGGCGTGATCTTCGACGTGGATCCGACCTTCTCCAACTCCGAGGAGTGGTACCGCTCGATCCCACAGGACGTGCGACCTCTCAAGGACCAGCCCTTCTATCATCTGCTCGCCGAGAACGCCGACACCGAGTACATCGCCTATGTCTCGGAGCAGAACCTCGTGCCCGACGCGTCCGACGAGCCGCTGCGCCATCCGCAGGTGTCGGAGTTGTTCGAGGATTTGAAGAACGGAATCTTCCGCTTCCGCTTTCTGCAAGAGCATTGATCGCGCGCTGCGGGCGGCTGATGGCCTAGCAAAAAAGCGAAAGCCCGCACCAAGGCGCGGGCTTCCCACTTAAACGGCATAATCTCGCGGCGGCTTAAGGCGTGGGCGGCGAGCCGGCTTTCTTCGGCGCTGTCGAGGCATTCGGGGCCGGGGGTGGGGCCGCGCCGCCGGCTTGAGCCTGACCGCCGGCTTGGGCCTGTCCGCCCTGCCCTTGCTCTTTCTGCTGCTGCGCCTCGTTCGCCTTGTTGGCGAGCTCGATCTGGCGCTTGCGGATTACCTCCATCAGCTGACGCCTCGCCTCTTGGTATTTGGCGTTGTCGATCGGCGGCCCGTCATAGGCCTTGCCGAAACCCGCAAGCGGGACCGGGAAGCCGATCGCCTTGCGCTGCAGATTGACGGCCGCGACCACCATCTGCTTGCCCTTGCGCATGGTGTCGAACAGCTCCTTGGTCATCTCCGTCTCGGCCTGGCAGCTCGTCGCGTAGCAAAGGGTATATTGCAGCGCGATCGGCGCACCGTCGTCGACCTTGATCTGCACGCCGGCCGGAATTGCGAGTGCAATCGCCGTGGGCAGCCTGACGAGAAGCTGCTCCTTCTCCTCGCCCTCGATCTTGCGCACGGCGGCGGCTACGAGCACCATGCCCGAATTGCCGTCCAGCCGCTCATGATGAGTGAGGCAAATTTCCCTGTTCTCGGTTTCGGCGCTCTTCTCGCAGAGCTTAACCCAAGAGTTGTCGTCGGCGGCAGCGGCGGCATCACCCGCCGCGGCCGGAGCACCGGCTTCTGGCGGGCCAGCCACTGGAGCGCCGGCCGCTGGGGCCGCCGCGGGAGCCTGGGCGCCCGCAGCAGGGGCCGGCGTCGTCTTCGGCGGTAGCGTGGTTTTCGGAGGCGTCGCAGGTGGTGGTGTTTGCTGGGCAACCGCCAGTGGCGCCGCAACACCTAATGCCAGCACTCCCACGACTGCAAGCAATGCCGCCCGAGCCACGGCCAAGCCACGGCTAATCCCTCGAACCTTCGACCAGACCATCATCCACTTTTCCTCTTCTTTGCGGATAAGGGCGCGTCATTTTCGTGCGCCATTGGACCCCGTTTTTCCTGAGTACCCGCGCCCTAGGGTCAACACCTTAATTGCGGCGTAGACGTGGCTGGCCCGAACGTTAGCGAGACTTTCCGAAGCCGCTTTCAACCCTTCCGGCCTCAACCCCCGTTAGGGGCGCCGCCGGGCCTGTTGGCCGTCGCGAGGCGTGTTACGCTCGCGCCCATGCTGCAATGCGGAAGCATCTATAGCCAGACCCGTCCGTTGTTGAAAGCCCCTATTTGGCTCCTAGTGTTTGGCATGCTGTTGCTCCCGGGGAGCCGTAGTGGCGCCGAGCCTATGCAAGCCCCGTCCACGGACGGGATCGCGATGCATGGGATGCCGCTGGACCCCCCCGGCTTCGACCATCTGCTTTACGTCAACCCGCAAGCGCCCAAGGGCGGCCGCGTCATCCTTGGTGTCCAAGGCTCCTTCGACGGCCTTAACCCGCTGATCGTCAAGGGCACTTCCGCCGAGGGCGTGCGCGACTACGTCTATGAGAGCCTGCTCGGGCGCGCCTATGACGAGCCCTTCAGCCTATACGGCTTAATCGCCGAGACGGTGGAAACGCCGCCCGATCGCGACTTTGTCGAGTTCAGCTTGCGCGAAGGTGCCAAATTTTCCGATGGAACGCCGATCACCGTGGATGACGTGCTCTTCTCCTTCGCTCTACTACGGGATCACGGGCGCCCGAATCACCGCTCCTACTATCAGAAGGTCACGCGCGCCGAGCAGACGGGGACGCGCAAGGTCAGATTCACCTTCGATAAGAGCGGTGACCGCGAGATGCCGCTGATCATGGGGCTGATGCCGGTGCTGCCGCACCACCTGATCGATGCGGACAGTTTCGAAAAGACGAGCTTCGCTGCACCGATCGGCAGCGGCCCTTACACCGTGGCCGGGGTGCAGCCCGGCAAGAGCATCACCTTCCAGCGTGACCCGAACTATTGGGGCGCAAATCTCCCCATCAATCGCGGGCTCTACAATTTCGATACGATCCGCTTCGACTATTATCGCGACGGCGGTAGCATGTTCGAGGCGTTCAAGTCGGGGCTCATCACGCTCCGTCCCGAGGAGGATCCGACGCGCTGGACCGAGGGCTACGACTTCCCCGCAATCCGCGACGGCCGCGTCATCAAGGAGGAACTCCCGGACGGGACGCCCGCCGGCATGTCGGCGCTCGTCTTCAACACGCGCCGCCCGCTGTTCGCCGACGCGCGCGTGCGCCAGGCGCTGATGGAATTGTTCGATTTCGAGTGGATCAACCGCGCGCTCTATCACGGCCAATATGCGCGCACCGAAAGCTATTTCGCCCGCTCCGATCTCAGCTCCCATGGGCGCCCCGCCGATGCCCACGAGCGCGAGCTGCTCGCGCCCTATCCCGACGCGGTCAGGCCTTCGATATTGGATGGCAGCTTCGCTCTACCGGTCAGCGACGGCTCGGGCGAGAATCGCGACGGGCGCCGAGAGGCGCTTAAGTTGCTCGAAGCGGCCGGATGGCGCCTCGACGGCGGCAAGCTCGTCAACACGGCCACGGGCGAGGCATTCATTTTCGAGATTCTGGCGGTCACCCGAGCGCAGGAACGCCTGCTCATGACCTATGCGCAAGCCTTGAAACAGGTAGGAATCGAGGCGCGAATCCGTCAAGTTGACTCAACTCAATATCAGCAGCGTAAGCAGACCTACGACTTCGACATGATCCAGTATTTCTGGCCGGTCTCGCTGTCGCCGGGGAACGAGCAGTCCTTTCGCTTTGGCAGCGCCGCGGCGGCGACCGACGGCTCGTTCAACTATGCCGGCGTCAGAAGCGCCGCTGTCGATGCCATGATCGAGGCGTTGCTTGCGGCCAAGACCCGCGAAGACTTCGTATCGGCGGTCCGCGCGCTCGACCGGGTCCTGCTTTCGGGCGATTACGTCATCCCCCTCTTCCACCTGCCCAGGCAGTGGCTCGCTTATTGGCGCGAGCTTAAGCGGCCGGAGGCGACGCCGCTCTACGGCTATCGTCTAGATGCCTGGTGGATCGAGCCCTCGCAGCCCGCACAGCCGTAACGGCAAGCAAAGATGCGCACGCTCGCCACCAACGCGGACATCAGCGAGGAGCGGAAGTCTCTCACCGTGGAGGCCCTGTTGCGCCAGCGCGCCCTCAGCCGGCCCGATGCTCTCGCGCTCGCAGATTCGCCCAATGGCCATGGGCTCGTTCGCGGTGGTGCCGGAACGTGGAGCTATGCCGAGGCCGATGCCACCGTCGATTCGCTTGCGCGCACCTTCATCGAGCTTGGCCTGGAGCCGGGGGACCGGATCCTGGTCCAACTCCCCAATGTCGCGCTCCAGCCCCTCACGATCCTTGCCGCCTGGCGCGCCGGGCTCACCGTGGGCATGCTGCCGATGCTCTGGCGGCGGTTCGAGATTGAAAGCGCCTGCAATGCCCTTAGCCCCAAGGCGCTGCTGGGCGCAGGAAGCTTTGCCGGCGAGAGCCAGACCGAAGCGCTATGCGAGATCGCCGCGGCCCACATGTCCGTGCGCTTCGTGCTAGGGTTTGGCCGCGACCTTCCCGACGGCGTCACTTCGCTCGACGAGGCACTCGAGACCGGATTGAGCGGACGAGCGGCACCGGTCGAGGCGCGGGCCCTTCCAGGCTGCGCCATGGTTACCTTCGCCGCCCGCGCCGACTCGCCGCTCGTCCCGGTGTTTCGCGGCGAGGAGGATCTATTGGCGCAAGGGGCGATGACGGTGCTGGCGCTGTCGCTCACGAGCCGCGACATCATCCTCAGCCCCTACCCGCTGACGGGCGTGGTGGGTTTGAGCCTCGGGCTCATGCCCTGGCTCATCAGCGGGGGCGTCCTCGCGCAGCACCATCCCTTCGACTATGGCGCCTTCGTGCAGCAGCTCATCAAGTCGGAAGCGACGGTGACGGCGCTCCCCGTCTCCATCCTTGCGGCGCTCAACGAGGACGGCGTGTTGCGGGCACCCGAATGCAAGCTTGTGCGGGCGGGCTGTGTCTGGTCCATGGCCGAGCTCGCCGGGAAGGCGCCGGAACTCGATGGCATCGGCGTTTCCTTCTTCGATCTCTATCCGCTGGGCGATCTTGCCGCGATCGTGCGCCGGCGCGCGGCGGGGACCGACCCCGCGCTGCTCCCCCTCGGCAAGATCAAGGGCGAGTACGGCGAAGGCGCGGTTTATCTCGAGACGGCGCTCGGACCGGGCCGCGCACTCGGCTTGGTTCCGCGAGAGCTTCTGCTCCGTGGGGCCGTGGTTCCGCACGGCGCGCCGGGCCCCGGTATGCCGCTGGCTCAATTGTCCCGGGGCCAAGGATTTGTAAGCTCGGGCCTGCGCGCGGTGAGCGAAGGCGAGCGTGGCGAGCTGTTCAAGGTCAGGCGCGACTCCGAGCTCCTGCAGCACGGCGGCTTCTCGATCGCGGCCGCCGAGCTCGATCAGATCTATCAAAGCTTCCCGGGATTTATCGACGCCGCCTGCTTCGTGCTGTCCGACCCCATTGTCGGCGACCGCATTTTTGCGGCGATCGTGCCCAAGCCCAGTCAGCCGATCTCGCTCGCCGCGTTGCACGATTTCCTCCGGATGCGGGGCGTCGCGCCTTACAAATTGCCGGACCGGCTCGTGGTGGTGAAGCTGATCCCGCGCGACGCTGCCGGCCGCGTGCAGCGTGACCAGATGCTGCGGCAGGTATAACCCGAGCGCAACTAGGCCGCCTGCTTCACCGCCTCGGCGATCTCGACCAGCCGTTTCAGCAGGTCGCGGGCGCCTAGTAGGCGTTCCTGCGGCGTTTCCCAGTCGGCATAGTAGATGAGCCGGTGGTCGGGCTGGAGCTTCACGCCAGATTCCTGCTCGCGGATGAAGGCGATGAGACCTTCCGGGTTGGCGAAGGTCTTGTTGCGGAAGCCGATCACGGCGCCCTTCGGCCCCGCGTCGATCTGATCGATGCCCGCAAGCCGGCACAACCCTTTGATCTCGACGATGTCGAGCAGGTGGCGCACTTCCTCCGGCAGCGGTCCGAAGCGGTCGATCAGCTCGGCGGCGAAGGCCTCGATGGCGTCATGGCTTTCGACGTTCGAGAGCCGGCGATAGAGCCCGAGTCGCACCTGCAGGTCCGGCACGAAGGTCTCCGGGATCAGCACCGAGGTGCCGAGATTGATGCGCGGCGACCATTGATCCTCGATCACGCCTCCCTCGCCGCCCCGTAGCGCGTGCACAGCCTCTTCCAGCATGGACTGGTAAAGCTCGAAGCCCACTTCCCTGATGTGCCCCGACTGCTCCTCGCCCAGCAAATTGCCGGCGCCCCGGATGTCGAGGTCATGGCTCGCGAGCGTGAAGCCGGCGCCGAGCGTATCCAGCGACTGAAGCACTTTCAGCCGCTTCTCGACCGCGGGCGTCAGCCGCGCCTCAACGGCAATGGTGAAATAGGCATAGGCACGGATCTTGGAGCGGCCGACGCGGCCGCGCAGCTGATAGAGTTGGGCCAGCCCGAACATGTCGGCGCGGAAGACGATCAGTGTGTTGGCAGAGGGGATATCGAGGCCCGACTCCACGATCGAGGTGGAGAGGAGCACGTCATATTGGCGGTCGTAGAAGGCGTTCATCACCTGATCGAGTTCGCGAGACCCCATCTGGCCATGGGCGCGGCCGACCTTCAACTCCGGCGCGTGCTCGGCGAGAAAGGCCGCCGCGTCGTCGAGGTCGGAGATGCGCGGCACCACAAAGAAGCTCTGGCCGCCACGATAGCGTTCGCGCAGCAGCGCCTCGCGCAAGATCACGGGGTCGAAGGGTGTGACGTAAGTGCGCACAGCGAGGCGGTCGACCGGCGGCGTGGCGATGATCGACATCTCGCGCACGCCGGTAAGCGCAAGTTGCAGCGTGCGGGGGATGGGCGTGGCGGTCAGCGTCAGCACGTGCACATCCTCGCGCAGCTGCTTCAGGCGCTCCTTGTGGCCGACGCCGAAATGTTGCTCCTCGTCCACGACGAGCAGGCCAAGATCGGCGAACGCGATGTTCTTCCCGAGGAGCGCGTGGGTGCCGATGACGATATTTATGTCGCCGCTCGCGAGCCCCTTCTTGACCTCCGCCAGCTCCTTGCCGCCGACGAGACGGGAGGCTTGGGCGATCTTCACCGGGAAGCCGTGGAAGCGCTCGGTGAAGGTGTGAAAATGCTGGCGGGCCAAGAGCGTGGTGGGCACCACTACGGCCACCTGCTTACCGGCCAGTACGGCGAGAAGCGCCGCTCGGAGTGCCACCTCGGTCTTGCCGAAGCCGACGTCGCCGCAGATCAGCCGGTCCATGGGCCGGCCGCTGGCAAGATCGTCGAGCACGGCGTCGATGCTCGTGGTCTGGTCCTCGGTCTCCTCGTAGGGGAAGCGCGCGGAAAACTCGTCATAGACGCCGTCGGGCGGCGTGAAGGTCGGCGCCTGCCGCAGCTCGCGCATCGCCGCGACCTTGATCAGCTTTTCGGCCATGTCGCGGATGCGCTTCCTCAGGCGGGCTTTGCGCGACTGCCAGCCCGCGCCCCCCAACCGGTCGAGCTGTACGCACGACTCGTCGGAGCCATAGCGGCTCAACAGCTCGATATTCTCCACCGGCAGGAAGAGCTTGTCGCCTCCCTGATAGTGCACCTCGAGGCAATCATGGGGCTCGCCCGCGGCCTCGATGGTGGTCAGCCCGGCAAAGCGGCCGATGCCGTGGTCGGCATGCACCACGAGGTCGCCCACGGCGAGGCTCGACGCCTCGGTGAGCACTTGGCTGCCGCGCTTGGCCCGCGTCCGGCGCACGAGCCGGTCGCCCAGAATGTCCTGCTCGCCGATGACGGCCAGTCCCGGTGCCTCGAAGCCCGTCTCCAGCGGCAACACGGCGAATTCGATCGTTGATTGCGGCGCGGCAAGAGCTTCGGCAAACGAGGTGACGCCCTCAGTCTCCCCGATGCCGTGCTCGCCGAGCAGGGTCGCGAGCCGCTCGCGCGCGCCGATGCTCCAACAGGTGACGAGCACGCGTTTGCCTTCGGCCTTCAGCCGGACGGCATGGGCGACAACCGAATCGAAGACATTCGCACCTTCGCTTGGACGCTCGAGCGCGAACTTGCGCCCTTGCCTGCCGCCGAAGGATACGACGTCCGCGCCACCCGCTTCCTCGGCGCGCTCGAAGGGATCGAGCGCGATGACTTGGCGCCCGGCGAGCGCCTTTTGCCATTCCGCCTCGCTCTGGAACATGCTCTCGGGCGGGACGGGATGATAAGGCGGCGCGCCGAAGGCTTTGCGCTCAAGGCCCTGCTGCCGCGCCTCGAAATGATCCTTGATCTGCTCGAGCCGCCGAGCGCGGGCGTCGTCCACCAAGGGATCGAGGGTGACGCGCGCATCGGGCAGATAGTCCAACAGAGTTTCGAGACGGTCGTGGAACAGCGGCAGCCAATGCTCTATGCCCTGGTAGTGGTAGCCGGCGGAGACGAACTCATAGAGCGGGTCGTCGCCGGTGACGGAGCCGAACTGCTCCACATAGCGCGTGCGGAAGGACCGGCGCGTCTCGGGCGTCAGCGCCACCTCGCTCATAGGCAGAAGCGTTACCGCCTCGAGACGCCCCTGGGTGCGCTGAGTTTCGGGATCGAAGGCGCGGACTTGCTCCAGCGTGTCGCCGAAAAAGTCGAGGCGCACGGGCTCGGGGCCAGGTGGAAAGACATCGAGGATGCCGCCGCGCACCGCATATTGGCCCGGGTCGGTCACCGTCCCCGCCCGCCCATAGCCCAGGCTCTCCAGGCGCTCGATCAGGCTCGCCATGGGCGTCACGCCGCCGGGGTTAAGCCGCTGCTTGGAGCCCACGAGGAAGTCGCGCGGCGGCACGCGCTGGAGCATGGCGTTAACGGTGGTGAGCACGATGAAGGGCCGCGCATCGCTCAGCTCGCGCGCGGTGAGCTCGGCGAGCGTATCGATGCGGCGCGCAATCGTCTCGGCATTGGGCGCGACCCGGTCGTAGGGCACACCATCCCAGGCGGGGAAGCTGAGCCGGCGCACCTCCGGCGCGAAGAAGGCAAGTGCGTCTTCGAACATGGCCAGGCGCTGGCCGTCGCGGGCGATGTGCAGGATGGGACGGGCGCCGTCGGAGCGCGCCGCCACACGCGCAAGCTCGCCGAGCAGAAACGCGTCGAGACCCTCGGGCACGCCGCTCGCGATGCTGCGCGGGCGCTTGAACAGCAGCTCGACCGGCGGCATTGATTTTGGCTTCTCTGTCATACGCAGCGGCCGGTCACCCTTGCCGGAGCCCATGGAAACGCCGCAGGTGCCGCATGAGTTCGTCGAGTTCCGGCTCGCCCAAGGACTGCCCGTCGAGCAGACTCACGGCGATATCCGGATCGGGCGCCTCGATCAGGCGCTCCAGAATGCCGATCTCCGCGATGGTCATGCGCTCCACCTCCTGCTCGGCAAAGCGCCCAAGCAGGAAGTCCAGCTCCTTGGAGCCTCGATGGGTCGCCCGGTAAAGCGCCCGGCGGCGGCGCATCGCGAGATCATCGGGCGGCATGGCAGACCATGGGAACAGCTTCCTTGAAGGGCACGCCGCAACGCGCCTAACAGGCGCTCGCCTTTTGGGCTAGCCTGTTACAGGCCGCGTTAGAGCGGGGCAGGCTTGACTCTGTCAAGCCTGGGCGCCATGCGGGACCGCGCGGGAAGCTTGATGCGGCCAAATCTCCTTTTACCCCTGTTCGCCCCTGCCCGGAGCCTTGGCGGCGTGGGGCCCCGGATCGAAGGCCTGTTGAACACGCTCGTGGCCCCGCGCCATCAGGAGGCGCAAGCGCGGGTCATCGATCTCCTTTGGCACCTGCCGGTGGGTGTCATCGACCGGACGCTGACCCCCAAGATCGCCGACGCCCGTGCGGGCGAGCTGGCCACCCTCGATGTCACGGTGGCAGAGCACCGGCCGGGCGGTCCGCGGCGCGGAGGCCGGGCGCCCTACCGTGTGCTGGTGGAGGACGCGTCCGGGGCACTCGAGCTCGTCTATTTCAATGCCGACCGCACTTATTTGCGGCAACTCCTGCCTGTCGGGAGCCGGCGCATCATTTCGGGCAAGCTGGAAGCCTATGACGGCTGGCTACAGATGCCGCATCCGGATCACGTGGTGAAGGCCGACGAGGCAAGCGGCAGCACCCTCCCCCTGCACGAGCCTATCTATCCGCTAACCGCCGGGCTCACCAATTCGACATTGCGCAAAGCCATCGCGCAAGCCTTGAGCCGTGTGCCGAAACTGCCGGAATGGATCGACGCGGGCTGGCTCGAGCAGCAGCAGTGGCCTAGCTTCGCCGAAGTCATCGAGCGGCTGCATGCGCCTCGGTCCGATGCCGATCTCGGCGCTGCCTCCCCCGCGCGGGCGCGGCTCGCCTATGACGAGCTCCTCGCCAACCAGCTCGCGCTGGCGGTCATTCGGCAGCGGCTGCGCCGCGGCGCCGGACGCGTCCTTGCCGCCCCAGGCAGACTTCGCCGAGCGATCCTCGCCGAGCTTCCTTTCCGGCTCACGCCGGCGCAACTCCGCGTGCTCGCGGAGATCGACGCCGACCTTGCGGCGCCTCACCGCATGGTGCGCCTGCTGCAAGGCGATGTGGGCAGCGGCAAGACCATCGTCGCGCTGCTCGCCATGGCGTCGGCCGTCGAGACAGGCGCGCAAGCCGCGCTGATGGCGCCGACGGAGATTCTGGCGCGCCAGCATCTGAAAACCATCGAAGCTTTCGCCGCGCCAGCGGGCCTGCGCATCGCGCTGCTTACGGGCCGCGAGCGCGGGCGCCAGCGGGAGGAAATTCTCGCCGCGCTGAGACAAGGCGCGATCGAGATTCTCATCGGCACGCACGCGCTGTTCCAGGAGGGGATCGATTTCCGCGACCTCGTGCTTGCGGTGATCGACGAGCAGCACCGCTTCGGCGTGCATCAGCGGCTCGCCTTGCAAGCAAAGGGCATCCGCCGCGGCGCCGAGCTCCTGGTGATGACCGCCACACCCATTCCCCGCTCGCTGCTGCTCACGAGCTATGGGGACATGGATGTCTCGCGCTTGGACGAGAAGCCGCCGGGACGGAAGCCCATCGCGACCCGCACCGTGCCGTCGGAACGGCTGGAAGACGTGATTGGCGGCATCGAGCGCGCTCTGCAAGGGGCAACGCAAGTCTATTGGGTTTGCCCGCTGGTGGCCGAATCCGAAGTTCTCGACATCGCCGCGGCGGAAGGGCGCCACGCCGATCTGCGTAAGCGGTTCGGGGATAGAGTGGGTCTCGTGCATGGGCGGCTGCCGGCGAAGCAGAAAGACGCCGTCATGGCGGCGTTCGCGTCCGGCGCACTCTCGGTGCTCGTCTCCACCACCGTGATCGAGGTCGGCGTCGATGTGCGGAATGCCAGCATCATGATCATCGAGCATGCCGAGCGCTTCGGGCTCGCCCAGTTGCACCAGTTGCGCGGCCGCGTCGGCCGTGGCACCGCCAAGTCCTCCTGCATCCTCATCTACCGCCAGCCTCTGTCGGAGGTGGCGCGGGCGCGGCTCGAGGTGATGCGGCAGACCGAGGACGGCTTCGTCATCGCCGAGGAAGATTTGAAGCTCCGCGGCGGTGGCGAGCTGCTCGGCACGCGGCAGAGCGGCTTGCCCGCGTTCCGGGTGGCGGTGCTTCCGCAAGATGAAGCGCTGCTAGCAGCCGCGCGGGACGAGGCTCGGCTTGTGCTGGCGCGCGACCCCCGCTTGCAAGACGCCTGCTCGGCATCGCTCAAACTGCTGCTCTATCTGTTCGAGCGCGACGACGCCATCAGGCTGATGCGGGCCGGGTGAGACGGCGCGGCGGCAAGCCCGTTCAGACGACGGGCTCTTCTTCCGGCACGGGCTTGGCGCCCTTGAGCTTTGCGAGCTTGTCCAGGGGAATGGCGTCGGGGGGGCCGACCAGGCCCGCCGACACCACGAGCTTTGCCGCGTCCTCCACCGGAAGGTCGAGCAGAATGATTTCGCTCAGCGGCATGAAGAGGATGAAGCCGGTGGTGGGGTTCGGGCCGTTCGGCATGAACACGGTGATGAGGGGGTCGACGCCGCCGATCTTGTCCTCGATCTCCCGCGGCGGATCGCCGGCCAAGAACACGATCGAGTAGAGCCCCTGCCGCGGAAACTCGATCAGGCCCACCCGCTTGAAGGAGCCACCATTCTTGGAAAGCACCGTCTCGAAGATCTGTTTCAGGGTCCGATACACGCTGCGTACGATCGGCATGCGCGCGAGCAGCCTCTCGCCATAATTGACGAGGCTGCGGCCGAACAGATTGGCGGTGAGCGCCCCGATCACCGTCAGGCCGACGATGGCGAAGATGAGCCCAACGCCCGGCACGGTGAAGGGAAGGTAGCTTTCCGGGAGATACTGCTTGGGGATGATCGGCTTCACCCAGGCATCGACGAGGTTGATGACCCAGGCCACGAAATAGAGAGTGATGGCCAAGGGCCCAGCGACGATGAGGCCGGTCAGGAAGTAGCTGCGCAGGCGCGCGCCGAGACTCGAGGACGGGGGTTCTACCGCGGGCGCGATGACCTTTGGCTGCTTCGTCGGTTTCGGATCGGGATTGACGCTCATGGATGGGTCGAAAGGTGGCTTCCCAGTGCCTAACCAGTGCACCATATCACGGTTCCATTAACGCCGGGACGGCAGGCCGCGATGGCAGGCTGGGAGGCAGAGAACGCGGCGGCGCGCTTCAGCGCATCACGAGAAAACAATCGACGCCGCTCTGCTTCAACGCGTTGCAAAGCTTAAGGCTTTCCGCCTTGTCGGGGAAGGGTCCGATCTGCAGGCGATAGAAGGTTCCGAGATTGCCGATTTCGGTCTTCTCGATCAGGGGCTCGCGGCCGGCAAGCTCCTTATGCTGGCCCAAGACCTGCTGCCAGAGCTGCTTTGCCTCGTCCTCGGAACGGCTGGCGGTGAGTTGCAAGCGGTAGCCGCTGTTTGCTGCGGGAGGCGACGTAGCCGGCGTCGCTTCGGCAGTGCGGGGCTGGGGCGGCGGGCTCGCGTCCTCGCCGCGGGTCTGTGTCTGCGTGGTCCAGCCGGTAGCAGGTGCACTGCTCTCCGGTTGCGGTGGCGCCGACTGATCGCCTGAGGCACCAGGAGAGTTTCTGAGAGAGCCGAACCAGCGGGATAGGCGATTGCCGCTGATCGCAGGCTTCTCGGGCGCCGCATCGGAGGGGGAGACGGCGGTGTCCCACGAGCCCGCGGCGGGAGGTGCCGGCGGCTTCTCCGGTGCCATGCTTGGCCCGGGCGTGTTGGCCACCGAGGTCGTCCACTGGGCCGAGGCGTCTGCCGTCCGCGTCGCCGGCGGCGGCGTGGGCGCGCTAGCCTGATCCTCAACATGGACCTCGGTGGAGAATGCGGCAATCGAGGCGTCTGCCGCGCCACCACTCTCGGCAAGCAGCGCATCGACCTCGCTGTTCAAGCCGGACTTCCGCGCCGATGCGATCTCGGCCTCGGCTTCCGCGGTGAGACCAGCGGCGCGGTAGGACAGCGCCCGGTTCACCTGCGCGGAGAGGCGATCAGACGGGGGCAGGCCGAGCCAGATGGCCGCACCGAGATCGGCGATGGCGCGCGAAGGCTGGTTGAGCTTGCGATAGGCCATGCCCCGAAAATATAAGGCGTTGGCGGCAAGGCCGGGGTTCAAGGCATCGCTATTGACCGCAGCCGTAAGCTGTCTAACGGCGTTGTCGTATTTTCCCGCCTTATAGGACGCGGTACCGTTCGTCAAAGCCGCCTGCGGACCGCTGTCTTGCGCCATGGCGACACCCCAAAGCGCGAGCAGTGCGCCGCAGCCGAGCGCACAGGCGCGCAAGCGCCACAAAAAGGTTCGGTGGCGCGGCAGCAAGTCACGCAAAAATGCCAGCATGTCCTTGCTCCAACAAAGAAATCGGGCAAATCCGAGGCTGTAGCCTATTCCACGGTCACGGATTTCGCCAGGTTTCGCGGCTGGTCCACGTCGGTCCCCATGAACACCGCCGTGTGATAGGCGATGAGCTGCACGGGAAGCGCATAAACGAGCGGCGTCACGAAGCGATGCACTGTTGGGACCTGCAGCCACGTTACGATGGCGCAGCCCGTGCTTGCGGGGTCGGCATCGCCGACGAGCACGATCTGCCCGCCGCGCGCCGCCACTTCCTGCATGTTCGACACGGTCTTGTCATACAGGTCGTCGCGCGGCGCGATGACGATGACGGGCATGTTCTCGTCGATCAGCGCGATGGGGCCATGTTTCAGCTCGCCCGCGGCGTAGCCCTCGGCGTGGATATAGGAGATCTCCTTCAGCTTCAGCGCGCCCTCGAGCGCGATCGGATAGCTCTGCCCGCGGCCGAGATAGAGCACGTCGCGTGCCTTGGACAGGGTGTGCGCCAGCGTCTCATAAGGGCTCTCATCGCGCAGCACCGTTGCCATGTGGCGCGGCACCTCGGCGAGAGCCTGCACAAGCTCGACCTCAAGCTCCCTGCCAATGGCCCCGCGCGCTTTGCCCGCCGCGATGGCGAGACACGCAAGGGCGGCGAGTTGGCAGGTGAAAGCCTTCGTGGAGGCAACGCCGATCTCGGGCCCGGCCAGCGTCGGCAGCACAAAGTCGGAGTCGCGCGCGATCGAGGACTCGCGCACATTGACGATCGACAGCACGCGCTGGCCTTGCTCGCGGCAATGCCGGAGCGTGGCAAGCGTATCGGCGGTCTCGCCCGACTGGGAGATGAACAGGGCGGCGCCGCCGGGATCGAGCGCCGCGCCCCGGTAGCGGAACTCCGAGGCGATATCGAGGTCGACAGGAAGCCGCGCCCAGCGCTCGAACCAGTATTTGGCGACGAGGCCGGCATAGAACGCGGTTCCGCATGCCGAGATCGACAGCCGGTTGAGCGTGGCGAGGTCGAAGGGAAGCGCGGGAATCTCGACGCGGCTCGCGGCGAGATCGATGACGCTGGCGAGCGTATGGCCGACCACTTCGGGCTGCTCGTGAATCTCCTTGGCCATGAAGTGGCGATGGTTGCCCTTGTCGACGAGGAGTGCGGTGGCAAGCGACCGGGTAACCGGCCGGCGCACCGCCTTGCCGCTGCGGTCGCGCACCGCCACGCCTTCGCGGGTCAGCACGGCCCAGTCGCCGTCCTCGAGATAGGCGATCTCGTCGGTGAAGGGTGCGAGCGCGAGCGCGTCGGAGCCGACGAACATCTCATCGTCGCCGAATCCGATAGCGAGAGGGCTGCCTTGGCGGGCGACGATCATGAGATCGTTGTAGCCACGAAAGATCATGGCGAGCGCAAACGCGCCTTCGAGCCGCTTCAGCGTGTGGTAGACGGCGCGGACGGGATCGTTGCCCGCTTTCAGTTCCCGGGCGACGAGATGGGCGATCACCTCGGTATCCGTGTCGCTCGTGAACACAGCGCCATCGGCCATCAGCTCGGCCTTCAGCTCGCGAAAATTCTCGATGATGCCGTTATGAACGACGGCAACGTCGTCGGTCATGTGCGGGTGGGCATTACTTTCGGTGGGTTTGCCGTGGGTGGCCCAACGGGTATGGCCGATGCCGGTCTCGCCCATGAGGGGCGCGGCTTGAAGGCGAGCCTCGAGATTGCGCAGCTTGCCTTCGGCCCGCCTGCGGCCAAGCACGCCGTTCTCGACGGTGGCGACCCCTGCCGAATCGTAGCCTCGATATTCGAGGCGTTTCAGCGCGTCGACGAGCTGGCCGGCAACCGGCCCGCGTCCAAGGGCGCCAACGATGCCGCACATCGTCCCCTACTCCATCCTCGAACCATTAAGCCTACTAATGAGGCAGCCAAGGGGCGCGCAACTCATACTCTATGAGTCAAACGTCCCATTATTTCCGCCATTTCTGGCCACTCTGAAACTCCGATGTACGGTATATGTACGCGCCCGCACGCGCCTCGCTGACACTCATACATATACAAGAATGCAAACGCGGGCATAGATGAGGCCAACGAAGTGATCAAGACCGTAACTGTCACAGACTTCCTATCCGAGAGCGAGATCGGCGAGGCGCGGAAGCTCTACAAGGAGCACGCCGGCACGGGCGGCTTCAACGCCGTCGTAGTCGCCGAGATCATTGGGCCGAATATCGAGCGCATCAATGCCAAGCTGGGAGGGTCAAGCCATGCCCGATATCTCGGCTTTGCGGTCGAGCACTTTCTGAGCAAGGAGGGCAAGCTATGACCGATCTTGCGACGCTCATTGAACGCTACCGAGAGGGCGTGGCGGCCTACCACGCGGTCTCCCCACCGGATCGCGCTGCGCGCGCCCTAAGCCGCCCTGCCCTTCTGAATAAGTCCCCAAACTAGAAGTATGAGCACCGCACCTACGGTGGCTCCAATAAAGCCGGCATTTTGGTCCGGCCCATACCAGCCAAGCGCCTGGCCTAGATAGGTCGCGATGAAGGCGCCGACGATGCCAAGGGCCGTTGTGAGGATAAACCCCTGAGGCTCGTAACTGGCCCCCGGGGTAATAAGCTTGGCGACTACGCCGGCGATAAAACCAATGATGATGGTCCCGAGAATGTGCATGTGCTCCGCTCCCTAGATCGTGAGGCGATGCTCCATCATAACTCAATTCGGCGGCGGCTTCGGCGGCGGTTGGTTCGGCTGACGCAATTGGTTACGCCTTGACCGGTTTCTTTTCGATTGTTGCCAATTGAGGGGCCGTAACCCGGACGACCAAGCCATCCCGCTTCCAATCATACGATATTTTCCCTCCAAATTGCTCGGTGACAATCCGATGCGCGAGAGAGCTTCCAAAGCCTGCGTGTTCTGGTGGACCCGATACCTCCGGGCCGCCCTCTTCGGTCCAGGTCATCATGTTCACTTGGTGACCGTGAACGAGCGATAGATCAGATTGAATCCCTCACAAGCAAAGATGACCAACAAAATAGCGCGAACGATCGGACGGATTTCTTCTGCGAGCAAGGGTGTCACCGTGAGCAGGCAAAAGATTGCGACCAAGGCCAAAAGGCTGCGAACGACTGATTTAAGCCCTAGGCGTACCGCCGCTTCAAGAAGCTGAGTGGCAAGGCTAAACGGATTCCAGCTCATACTCTGCGCGATCCAATGATGCGTATAAGGCTGCGAGCCCTGCTGTAAGAACAGCAAGACCTATGTAACCGACGCTTGGAACGCGGGTGATCGAAAATGCGATAGCTAAGAATAAAGCGGTCAGTAAGGAGCCCAAAGAGGCCACGAAAATGCCAACGGTATCGGCGTTAAATTGGCTCTCAGTAATCATATCTAATGAGGGCTCGGTTATTTGTTCTGATCTTTTGAGCTTGCGGCGAGCAATGCTGCGCTCGTGAACGCTTCCGCGCGGGTGCTTTCGACCACCCGAACCACCAAAACCAAACCGACGGCGGCGCCGCTGACGTTTGGCTTCGCGTTCTTTCCTGGCTTCCTTTGGCATGCGCTAAATTAGATCGAGAGGCAGATGATATCTAGGGGTACTTTATTGGGGCAACAATCCCGCAAGTCAGGACACCGCCGTAAAATATCCATCACCGTCTTGCACCACTCACTACCGTTCTTGCTGCACGCACTCATTAGCCGCCGCAGCTTTGCCCCATCATCTTCCCGCAACTCGGCAAGAAGCGACGCCCGCACTTCCGCGTCGGTCCACTGCAACATCTCTTCCAGAATTTCGTCCATGTCGTCGTTCATGCGATCCCAATCCGTGGAGTCCAACTTGCGTCTGAACCTTGCCGACACGCTGGGCTCCTCATAAGAGATAGCCATTAGGCCAAATGCGTCTGCAGCATGTGAGGACCAATCGTGTTCTGGTCCTAGCCCCACCTGACAACGTTCGGAGCCTTCAGCCGCTGCATCAGCGCATCTAGCTCCTCCATTTTGCGCGTCACCTGATGATCAGGCATACCCTCCCTCATCTTAGCCAGACCGTCATTCCATAGCTTGTATTCCTCTGGCTTGATCAGATTGAGCTTGGATAGCCTACATATCTGGCCATCTCAGCGGTAACGCGACCAGCTGGGTTGAGTGCTCGTCCTCGCTTTTGTTTTTTGTATTTCTGCCATATGGTTAGCTCCTAATTTCAATGCAGTTCATACAGCGCTAGGCTGAGAGGGTTAGGCAATATGAGCTTCTTAGGGATGCACCCAGTGATTGGCGCTCTGTTTGTTGTCGGGACATTGGTGCTCTTAGGCTTGTTGGTCTGGCTGGGGAGCTAGAGACCTGATAGCCGCATCCTGGCTTCTCGTTGTACGTCTCGACTACGAGTGTCTGGGCGTTTTGATACAGGCCCTGGCGAACGAGCATCCAAGGCCGAATTGATTGGTTGGATCATTTGCCGCTCAACTCGCAGGCCTTAGAAATGCGACGCTGTTAAAAATGCTAAAACTAGCAGCCAATGGCCGCCCCAGAGAGTCACCTCATCCACCACTTCGTGATTCAGCGCTTCCGCCGAAGAACGATCCTCCCGACGACAAATCTGTAGCCGACTGACGAGAGTGAGAAGGCAATCGTGAACATTCTTGGGATTGTCACGCGCACTCATGACTCTGGCTTGGCGCTACTGCAGGACGGCGTCCCCACAAGCGTATTTGAGGAGGAACGCTTCAACCGCGAGAAGCACACGATGCGGTTTCCGGCCGGATCGGTAAGGGCAGCATTCAACGGTCTAGGCCCGGAGCTGAGCGACATCGATGTCATCACCACACCATGGAACATGCCCTGCCTTTGGCAGGCCTATGCAAGCGCCTTAGCCGACGGGTTTCCCAGCAGCCTAAATCTTGTTGCCCCCAGTGCCCGACCTACTCAGTCAACCCTCCTCGTCAGTTTGCCGATGGGGATCAGGTGGGGGTTGTGGGGGCATTTCGGTTTCAAAAGGCTGCCAAAGATCGTTCAGGTTCGCCATCACGATGCTCATGCAGCGATCTTCTTCGTATCTCCTTTCGACGAGGCAACAGTCCTCGTAATGGATGGATATGGCGACGAGACAGCTCAATCAGCATATGTCGGTTCTGGCAATCGACTGGAGCGAGTTTGGCAGAGCGACTTCTTTGACTCCCTTGGAATGCTCTACACGTGCGTCACCGAGCATTTAGGATTTAGAGTCTCGCAAGAGGGGACGGTCATGGCATTGGCCGCGGCCGGCGCTCCGACGTATGTGAGCAAATTTCGAGATCTAGTTCACCTAGAGCCGGAGGGGCGATTCTCGATCAACCGGGACTTCGTCAGTTACCACACTCATGGGCTCAACAAGCCGTTCAAGAGGTTGTTTACAGATATGTTTGGCCCCCGACGCCAAAGCGATGAACCTATCCACGATCGCCATCGCGACCTTGCCTTCGCACTGCAGTCGACGATAGAGGAGTCGGTGCTACATATCGTGCGGGCGCTCGCCAAGCGGCATCCGTCGCGCAATCTGTGTCTGACCGGTGGTGTGGCTCTGAACTGTGTAGCGAATGCTCGCATTCTTCGCGATAGCGACTACCAGTCAGTTTGGGTGCCTCCCTGCGCGTCTGACTCGGGCACCCCGCTCGGAAGCGCTCTATGGCACTATCATAAGACGCTAACTAAGGCTCGCCGTTTCCAGCTCACGGATCCCTACTATGGCCCACGATACCGCGAAGGAGATATCATCGGAGCACTGCAGCACGCTGGGTTAGCATATAAGCGCATGACTGAGCGCAAGCTGTTGACTCGGGTAGCCAGTGATCTTGCCGCCGGCAAAATTATTGGTTGGTTCCAAGGTCGGTCCGAGATGGGACCGCGTGCGCTAGGCAATCGTTCTATCCTGGCAGATGCGCGGAACCCGAAAATGAAGGATCACATCAATGCCCAGGTGAAGCAGCGGGAGCCGTTTCGTCCGTTCGCCCCGGTCGTGCTCGTGGAGCGCATGTCAGAGTTTTTTGAGATAGACCAAAGCGACCCATTCATGACGATGGCTCCTAAAGTTCGTGTTGATAAGGCCCATCTCATACCAGCGGCAGTCCACATCGACGGAACGGCACGAATTCAAACGATCGATCGCCAGATCAATCCGCGGTTCTATGATCTCGTCAAAGAATTCGACGAGCTGACTGGCATACCTCTAATTCTGAATACGAGTTTCAATCGGAAGGAGCCCATCGTGGAGCGGCCTGAAGAGGCTATAGCGTGCTTTCTGCAAACCGACATGGACGCGCTGGTGCTGCACGAATTTTATGCCGGGCGCAAAAACGGAGTTGGCCAACGACCTCAATGACTTACTCTATGTCCTACGGCTTGCGCGACCAGCGAGCGCGCATGCGCGCGGCCCAGCCTGCCCGCTCTTCTTGGGGTGATCGCGTGAGCGCCAGCGCGTCGGGTGCCACGTCCTTGGAGATGACGCTTCCGGAGCCGATATAGGCACCCTCACCGATTTTTACAGGTGCGATGAGCGAGGTGTTGGAGCCGATGAAGGCCCCCGCCCCGATCTCGGTGCGATGCTTGGCGAAGCCGTCATAGTTGCAGGTGATGGTGCCGGCGCCGATATTGGCCCCGCTGCCCACGCTCGCATCGCCGATATACGTCAGGTGGTTGACCTTGGCGCCCTCGCCGATCTCGGCCTGCTTGATCTCGACGAAGTTGCCGACATGGGCCCCTTGCGCGATGCGCGCGCCGGGACGCAGCCGCGCGAACGGCCCGACCACGGCCCCTGCCCCGATGCTCGCTCCCTCGATGTGACAAAAGCCTCTGATGATCGCGCCGTCGGCGATCGCGACGCCTTCGCCGATCACGACGTTGGGCTCGATGAGCACGTCCTTGCCGACGACCGTATCGTGGCTGAGGGTCACCGTATCCGGGGCCACCAGCGTCGCACCATTGGCCATGATCGCGGCCCGGAGGCGCTGCTGCAAGGTGGCTTCGGCATGCGCAAGCTCCATTCTCGAATTCACGCCCAAGACTTCGGCGCCGTCCGCGCGCACCATGCGCGCGTCAAGTCCGGCGGCCCGGGCGAGCGCCACCGCGTCGGTCAGATAGAACTCGCCCTTGGCGTTGTCGTTGCCGATGCGTCCGATCAGGTCCGCAAGAACCTTGCTCGAGCGGAACGCCATGATGCCGCAATTGCAGAGCGTGAG
>CAVUHA010000011.1:0-116165 GCA_963741155.1 uncultured Alphaproteobacteria bacterium
TCGCAGACTTCGACTTCGAAATGCTCAGCGGCAATATGAGAAGCTGCTTCGTCTGCGCATCGTTGCGGTCGACGATTGCGACCACTTTGAGGAGCTTGTGGAAGGGAATTGGCGCGGTAGGGGATTTCACGTCACGCGGAATCATCGCTTCTCCCTCGCGCTGGTCCGCGCCAGCCACTCTTTCCAGGTCATGAATTTCAGCCCTATCCGATCATAATTGACCATCAAATATCCGTTGTGATCGCGCCAGACTGCGCCGGGTTCGATTTGTTGTACCTCCTGCGCCATGACGCCTACATAGGCAGTGCGATCGCTGCCCTTGTAGCGGAAGCGATAGAGTTCAAGACCGGTGCTGAGCCGCACCAACGGGACGATGTCTTCCTTTAGGCGGATGTCGGAACGACGCCCACCGCCACGCCCGCCACCACCGCGATGCCCGCCACCACCGCGATGTCCGCCACCACCGCGATGGCTCACATGATGGCCGCTACGATGCCCACCGCCGCTGGGACGCACGTGGCCACCGCCCTTGTGAGGTCCACCGCCGTGGTGCTGCACGTGGTGTCCGCGGTTTTGATGCCCACCGCCGTGGTGCTGCGGACCTTTGCCGAGATTGGGCTTCTTCCCTTCTAGGGCAGCATGCTGGGTCGGCCGCTTGCCTTGAACTCCGCCCGGACCCTTACCGAGATTGGACTTCTTCCCCTCTAGGGCAGCATGCTCGAAGTCGGCCGCTTGCCTTCGCCGAGATTGCCGCCTGGCTTGTTGCCGGGTTTCAACACTTCCTGTCCGCCGCGACCACGATAGTCGAGCTTGCGGTTTTCAGACCCGACATTGGTATTGGCAAACTTGTTCCGGACCTGGTTATTGTTATAGCTTACGCCACGCCGGTGCTGGGCATTGTGCTGCCAATGCTCGACATGCACATTGTTCCTATCGACGTGCCTGTCGAAGTTCACGTTCTTATCGATATCGACGTTAATGTTGCCGTGCCCCCAGTCGAAGTTATCCCAAATGGCATTGCCAACGGCATAGGCTGCTCCCCAAGCGATGCCCGTAGCGAGTGCTCCACCGACGATGTAACCAGGCGCTGGCGGGAAGTAATAAGGCGGGTAGTCATCGTAGGGCCAAGTGCCGTAAACGACCGACGGCTCGTAATAAGGCACATAGGCGGTCTCGGGGGAGGTCGGCTCAATCACGATGACTTGCTTTTGGGCTTCCTGAGTAACTGTCACCTTTTGCTGCTTGGTCGTGGTGAGCTTGCCGTTTGCCTGTGCCTTCGAGCGCAGGCGCTGGATCGCGTCCATGACATCGGCTTGTTGCGCCAGCACAGCGTCGCCGAGCTTCTCGAGCCAATCGAGATCGCCATTCAACATCGAGAGGACAGTAGGCGTCGCAACGAGCGCTTTGACGCTCCCGTCCCAATCCTGGCTTGCCAAAGCCTCTTTAAGTTTGTCTCCCTTCAAGGACTTGTTGGCCTTTGCCCACCGGTCGGCCTGGACGATCTCTAGCGGGTAAGTCGAAGCCATCAGTGCCTGTGCGAGTAGAGCGTCTGGGTAGAGCGCAATCGGGGCCACAAGCGCGTCGAGCTCAACCTCGCTGAGGACTTGCTGTTGCGTGTTAGCGCCTGCTGGCGCCTCCTCCGCGATTGCGTACGGCGAAAGAGAGGCCAATAGAGCCAATGACGCAAAAATTGCTAATAACCGCATGGCTGAACCTGCTTGGTGATACCTTACGATCCTTTGACACTCGCGCCAACCAGGTGCCCGTGATTTTGCTTGAGCTGCGCACGCTTGGCCTCAAGGTGAAACAATTTGGTTTGCAGCATCGCGGAACGCGGTAGTAGGCGCTGGTTCATAACCGCCGCTGAACCGCGTCGAGCGGCGCGACGCGGAAAAGCACAGCCGACGCCGCTTAAAAACAAGTCTGTTACGCTCGTCTCAACAGACTATGGCTTACCATTATAAGCAGCCAAATCCATAGCATTGCCGTGGCAACTAGCGTTATTGTTGCGAGACAAGCCCAACCCGGATGAGCGGCAATTGCATTCCATACCGGCCAGAATTTTCCAGCAAAACCTATCATCAGGATGATGGGCGTCAGAACGATGCACCAGAAGAGCATCGTAAGGCTGCCCAGTACCCAAGTTCCCAATAAATATCGAAGGCCAATGTCGGCGTCGATCTTTGGCATGTTCCGTCTCCCACCCAGATCGTCCAAATGATTTAAATCACCCGATCATGCATCGTGGTGGGGTACAAGCTCTCGCGAGAAATGTGCTTCCCAGGAGGATGCGATGGGTGCTAGCAATTATGCGCTTCTTTCAGCCTTCATTTTTACTCTCGTTGCCGTCTTGCAATTGGTACGTGCCATCAAGGGCTGGCCCGTCACCATTGGCACGACTTCGATTCCAGTATGGGCGAGCTGGGTTGCCTGCGTTGTTGCCGCCGTCCTTGCCTGGCTCGGATTCGCAGCGTCTCAAGTCTGAGAAATCGCGTCAGCGCCCGAGTTCCAGCTTGCCTGCGGCCGCATCGAGATAGTCCTGATGCGCCGGCTCGGCCTCCCAGAATGGACCGGCCGGAGGCAACCTCGGTCACGACCTTTCCCGGCCATAGGCGTGAAGCTTCGACATCCTCGATTGTGTCAAACAAAGACGGCGTGGCTGGCTTTGCTGCATCCGCGCGGTTTGCGTGGCAGTGCCGAGGCCCCCCCACCCATCCTAGCCAAGGTTCAAGCAGGAAAATGGGTAGTATCATGGGTGGACTTGGCGATTACACATTTTATGTATATAGATCAAGGCATTAAATTCCAATCGCGCGGAGGGGATGGGCTCCAAACACCAAGACATGCCGCAGATTCAATTCTCGGCGGAGGAAGTCGCCGCCATCTTGGCCTACCTCGGCAGCATTACGGGCATAGATCCCTCGAAACGGCCGCGCGTCCCCGTTCCCAGGGAGACACCGCCCTAAGCATCATGAGCGAGTCGCTATCTCGGTCCGACGTAAGGATTGTTGTAGCGCGCGTCGACGCATTGGGTGCCGTTCCAATAGTGATATTGGCCGCAACTGAGGGGCCGAACCGGCACCAGAATCGGGGCGACCTCCACGGCGGGAGGGGGGGCATCGGAAACAGGAGCCGGCACGACCACGACAGCGCCTGGCGCATATCCATGGTGCCGATAGTAACGGTGCCAATAGTCCACCTTCTCGACCATTGCGGGAGCCAGGTCAGCGGCGATAGCGGCCGGCAGGGGCCCCGCGGCGGCCTTGTTGGCCGGGGTGGTCGCGACCAGACCACCGATCATAAGTGCGACCAAGAGAATAAGAACGTGACGCATAGAGCCTCCGTGCCTAGCTTCTTTCTTGTTTCGTAGCATGTAAGTCGAGCGCAAGGTCAAAGCACGGCGGAGCACGATCAACAATTCCTTTCTGCGCCAGGGTTACTCCCACGTTTTTCCACCGGCGCGACGGCGAGCAATGCGACGGCGACCGCGGGGGCACAGCGCGCGGCCCCTTCGCGCGCGTCCGGAGCCGCACCGATCAGCTCGGCGAAATCCACATAGGGGCGCCCGAGCGCTTGCGCGAGATGCTTCGCCAAGAAACGCCCGCAACCGGCGCCGATCACCGGTGCATCGGGACCAAGCCCCTCGCGCGCCGAGAGGGTCAGAGCAGCGTCTTCCAGCTGGGAGAGTTGGCATTGGGCAAGCCGCCAGGCAAGCGCGACCCAGTCCACGAGGTTCCTCTCGGCGGCGTCGCGGCCGAGCATGCGCGCGAGCCGCGCGGCGCTTTCCTCCGCGCTCTTGCCCCGCTGGTCGGCGGTTGGATAGGGATCGGCATCGTCTGGAAGCTCGCCGGTTAAGCGCCACACGTCGGCCATGGTGGCGAAACGCTCGCCTGCGATCCTCTGCCGGCGTCCGCCGAAGAGTACGGCTTGCGCAATCGCCATCACCGGCGTGCGCACGACCCCCGCATAGACGAGCTCGCCTTCCGTCAGTCGCTCCCCGTCGGTATAGCCCCTGGCCGCGAGCGCGCCAGCCTTGAGCGGTACGAGATCGGTGGTGGTGGTGCCCACATCCACGAACAGGCCCTCTCCGCATTCTCGCGCGGCAAGCCTGGCGCTCGCATGCCAATTGGCCGACGCCACATCGAGCCAGCGGGAGACGGCAGCGTCGGGATCGAGAAATCCGGCTCTGCCCGCGTAGACCAGAAGCGTCTGCCCGGATATGGCCCGCCGCATCAGGCCGACGAGATAGGCCACGCCCTCCCGCCGGTTGGCGAAGACGTCCGACAGCTCTCCCGTCATGGTCACGGCATGCAACGCAGATGAAGGCGCAAGCGCCAGCGCCGCACCGACGGCCGCGTCGAACTTGGCGGGCGTTTTCAGGATGGGGCAGGGGAGTTGCATCACCCGCTGCACGAGGGTCCCCTCAACCAGCGCCAGCTTCCCATTGGCGCCGCCCAAATCCCAGCCGATGATGGTGGTCATGGCGTTTCTCTCGGGCAAACCCGCGCTATATTCAAGCGCGACAAGGGAGCCGAGACTGAATGGTGCAGGACTTCATCCTCATTCCCGTCATCGACCTCAAGGGCGGTGTGGTTGTGCATGCCCGCGCGGGGGAACGCGCCCAATATCGCCCGATCGAGACGCCGCTCGGTGCAGCTCATGATCCGGTGGGAATCGCGCGCGAGCTGCTCGCCATCACGGGCTCGCGCGCCCTTTATGTCGCCGACCTTGATGCTATTCTCGGTACCGGAAACCATTTCGACATGTGCCGGGAGCTTGCCGACGCCCTCCCCGGCACCGATCTTTGGATCGACGCCGGGTTTGGCGATGTTACGGATTGCGCCTTCTGGCTCCCACTTGGAGCCAATTTGGTGGTCGGCAGCGAAAGCCTGCCTGCAATCGAAAATTGGCACGACCTTCATGCGGTGTTCGGTCAGAGTCTCGTGCTCTCGCTGGACTTTACATCTGACGGCTTGCGTGGCCCGCAAGCGCTCCTGTCGGAGCCCGGTCTCTGGCCCGACCAACTCGTTGTCATGAGCCTCGGCCGCGTCGGCACCGAGCGCGGACCGGATCTCGAACACCTGAGGGCCGTCGTCGGCTCTGGCCGTGGCCGCGCCGTTCACGCGGCCGGCGGCGTGCGCAACGTCGGCGATCTGGAGGCTGTTGCGGCGGCGGGAGCGCGTGGAGCGCTGGCTGCGACCGCACTGCATTCTGGCGCCATCACCCAAAACGAAATCGCCGCCCTCTTGCGAAGGCGGCGATCCGAAACGTAGAGGCAAAGCGCCCGTCGCTCAAAAACCCAGCTTCTGGAGCCACCGCCGAATCGGGCCCGGTGGTTTGCCGGCTTTGTCCCGACCTGGGGGTTCTCCCTTTCAGCCAGCGGCGAACGGATGGTGGGCGCTGTCCTTCTTCGCGGTGACCTCGGAAGCCTTTGGCTCGCCCTTGACGGCTCGGGCGATGGATTCCTTGACTGCGCGATAGTTGAAGTCCTGGATCTTCTTGTCGTCCTTGGCTTCCCAATGGATGAACACGCCGACGCAGATAAAGATATCGTCGGCCTCGTTCGCCGGTATGACGCCTTCGGCGACGGAATCGGCGACGGCCTTGGCCACTGCATATTGCGCCGGACCGAACATCTGCACCGCCTGGCGCGCGTCCTTGATCGTCACCTTGTTGTAGAGGATCGTCGGGGGCTTGCACAAAAGGTTCGGCGTGACCACCGCGAGCAGCGTGGTGAAGCCGTCCTTGTTATTGGTCAAAGCGTTGCAGAACGCCTGCTCAACGGCGCCGCCGCGGGGACCAATCAACAGGTCGATATGAGCGACCTCGTTGCCGTCGCCGACGAGCGATTCGCCGACACAAGTACCACTAATCTTGGCCATGAAACTAAACCCTCCCTAATGCGCTGAACACGATATCAAAACCGCTTTGCGCCGTCCGCGAATCCCCGCCGACGGCGACGAAGGTGCTTGTGACCGCGCCTCCATCCGCAACTCCCGTGCGAGCTAGCAGGCGAGAACATAGTCCGGGGCTGGAAGGATCGGCAAGTCGATTGTTCGCGAGAGGCGAGGGCCCTACGCCCAGGTTAATGGCCCTTTTCCATGACTTGCAGAGCGTGGGCGAACACGGTGGCGACGGTGAGATCAGCGCTCGTGCCGGGGTTCAGACCGCCGGCCTTCAACGCCCGGTCGAAGTCCATGAGTTCCGGCGCCAACCGGCCCGGCGCCGCGCTCTCCAGCAAGTGCCGCTGCATTGCCCGCGCTTCCGCCTGCACGCGGTCGGCAGTGGCGCCTCCGAACTTGCGCTGGATCAGTGTGTCGGGGTGAGCCGCGAGGAAGCCGAGATAGACGCCTGTCACGGCCCAAGGCCGCTCGTTCCAGCGCTCGAGCCCATGCTCGAGCGAGGGCAGACCGAGCGTGAAGATATCGGCGAACCCATGGGTATAGTTCCAGGCGATGCGGTCTTCCGCCTCGGCGACGCCCATGGCTTCGAGCAAGGTGATGTCAGGGTCTAAGGCCACGTCATGGCGGGGCGCGCGTCCCAAGCCACCGGGCCTTGCATGGCGGATTGCGCGGTAGGCTTCCCTGGCGTCCTCGACGCTGAGGCTCGCCAGCACGCGGCAGAGGCGGCTTTGCAGCGCGCCTTTGTTGCCGTCGAGCGCTGCGGCGGCCAGCGGGGCCGAAAGCAGGATGATGCCGAGATTGGTGTTCTGGCGGGCCGCTGTCATGGTCGCCTCGACGGCGAGGAGGATGCGCGTGCCTACCCCGATCCCGGCTTGCGCGAGCATTGGCGCCGCGGCGGCAGCGCTTGACTCGAAATCGGCGACGTTCATGCTGTGGCCCGCGCCGAAGCGATGCACATTGCCCGGCTTCAGCGCATCGAGCTCCGCAAGGCAGGCGTCATGGAAGGCGCAGGCGATCGCTTCAGGCTGGAGCGGCCTCCTCAAGCGCCCTCTTGCCTATCGGCTTGTTGCAGCCCGAGCGCGGCGTCGAGGAAACAGGCGACGAGCCGGTCGGCAATGCGAACATGGGCGACCTCTTGCAATCCGTTCCAGGCGGGCATCGAGTTCACCTCGAGCACAAGGAAGGAGCCCTCCGGCGCCTGAATGATGTCGACCCCGGCATAGTCGGCGCCAACGCAGGCCGACGCCCGCAAGGCGAGGTCAATCAGTTCCTGCGAGGGGATCGCGGCTTCCGCGCGCGCGCCCTGCTTGATATTGGTGATCCAACTCGCCCCGTGCCGGATCATGGCAGCGATGACACGTCCCGCGCACACGAACAGCCGCCAGTCTTGATGCTGGCCGCGCGCATGCTCGGCCGGCGGCACGAACTCTTGCAGGTAATAGACGCCGTTCACCTCCTCGGGCGGCACGAGCTCGGCCGGCGAGGCGATCAGGCGCAAGCCCTTGCCTTGCGCACCGAACAGCGGCTTCTGCACGAGCCTATGCCCTCGGGCGAGCTTGGCCGCCGCGATCGCTTCCGCCGCCTCGCGGCCGGCGCCCGTCCAGGTCCAGGGGGTGGGAATTCCGGCCCGCTGCAGGAAAAAGGTGGTGGTCGACTTGTCGACGCAGCGCTCGATGGCGCGCGCGTCGTTCCACACCATGACGCCGAGTTCGCGCAAAGCATGCAGCACGCCGAGATACATGGTCACTTCCTCGAAGCTCCCCCCCGGCACGAAGCGGACCAGCACCCCGTCGGGAAGGCGGTCGCCTAGCCCCGGAATGAGCAAGCCCGTTGCGGTCGCGGTCGAGAAGCCGCACGCGGTGAGGGGGACTTGCAAAGGTGCAAGCCCGCGCGTCTTGAAGGCCCGTTGCAGGCTCCTCCCGTGCCAATCGCGACCGTCGCCGAACAACACGATGGCCGCGTTGCTTGCGGGCGTTGCCGCGGGAGGAGGACGCTTGCTGTGACGGCGCGGTCGCATCGGCGTCAAGCGAAGGAGCGCGCCAGCACGGCCGTGTCGATATGTCCGGCCTCGAAGCTCTCGCCTGTCTTCAGCGCCGTGATCGTCACCATGGCTGGACTAAACAGCATGCGGTCGATGGCATAGAAGTCCCCTTTCACGGCGGCGAAGATGTCGGCGAAGGGCTTGCCATAGTCCTTGGATTTGAGGCTCGGCAGCTGCTCCGCCAAGGCGCGCGCGTCCTTTGCTTCGCCAGTGACGTAGAGCTGCACGCGGCCGCCATAGATGATGGCGTCGTTGGTGCGGCCCATGGCGGCAGCGAAGCCGGGCGCGGGCGGCGGCAGTGGGGCAGTGGCCATGCCGTCGATGATGTGATTGAGCGGGAAATGCAGCTCATGCGCCTTGTGCAGGGCCACCTCGAGGCAGCGCGCGGCAATTTGCACCGTGCCGGCCAGGCTGGAGGTGGGCGCATAGACGATGGTGAGCCGGTCGGGCTTGACCTTGCAGGCCTTGGCGACGTGCTCGACGAGGGCCGGCGGCGGCGCGCGATCCGCCTCGAGCACGAGGCAGGCACGATCGAACGTGTCGCGATAGCCGAGCTCGTCGAACAGTTTCTCCGAGGAGCCGAGCGCCCGGGCGGGTCCTGAGCCGAGCACGTGGTAGGCCTTGCCGTTTTCCTCGACGGTCAGGCTCCAGCCCGCATATTGCGAGCCAAGACAGGCGATCACCGGCTGGCTCGTATGCACGGTCACGAAGAACGGCCAAGCGCTCTCCGGGTTGGTGGCCTCGAGCGCTACGCGGCCGAGGCCGCCGAGGCAGAGTTCCGCGATGCGGCGCCCGGCTTCGAGCCCCCCAATGGCGCGCACCCCGCAATCGATCAGGGTTTCACCCAGAGAGCCCCGCGCGACGTCGACCCGCAAGGCCGAGGCGCTATGGATGAGGCCTTCCACCAGCGGTACGACCTTGGCGTTGACGCTCGGTATCTCCGCGCGGCGCCTTGCGCTTTCTTCCATTTTTTTCGTCAAGTTCACCGTCTCCCCCCACGCTCTCACCGCCACAAGCGGCTAGAATTATTGAGATTCTTTCCTCGACCAGCCGTTTGGCCCTGATCGGCGTCTTTGCGCGGGCCAACACAGTGCATATCGGGCGGTTTTTGTCGATCCGCTCGCCTGGCTTCGGTCGGTCCGCGGCCCAGGCGGGCCATGACATTTTCGGCACGGTGAGGCGTTTTGGCGCAAAAACGATGGCCGAAGCGGCACCGCCCTCAAGCGCTAGTCCCCCAGTCGGCAGCCGGCCCTCCACCACCGCATCGAGGTGAAGTCCCAGCAGTGGATCTGAGTCGGAGTTGAAGATGTCGAGGGTGGCACCGGGGCGCGGATTGATCTCCAGCAGCAAGGCTTCATCTCCTCTCACCATGAAGTCGGCGCTGCCGAGCCCCCTCAGCGCGAAGGAGCGGGCGACCTGTTCGACGGCCGAGGACATGGCCTTGGCAAGGTGCGGAACAAGCTCGGCCGCCCGCACAGCGCCGCCATAGCGAAAGGGACGCCCCCGGATGGGCGCGGTCCACTGCTCGCTGAAGCCGAGCACGCGTGCGGTGGAACCATTGGCGACGAACAGGGCCGAGATGGAGCGTCCCGCGACGCGCTCCTGGAAATAGACCGAGGCGTTCGCTGGCCGAGCGATTCTTGACCGGATATGACCGCCCCCCGCGCCGCCGCGTCCCTTAGCGAGCCAGCCATGCTTGGCCGCCGGCAATTGCATCACCGTGCGGGGGTGAGGCACGCCCAAACAGTCGAGCAGGGCGAAGAACCGCTCCGGCGCTTTGATACGATCGATTGTCTCTGCGTCGTTGCCCAGCAGCGGCCAGCCCTGGGCGAGCCTGCCGAGCAGCTGCGGCCGGTCCTCGAAGCCCGAGCCATAGACGAGGCCCGCGATGGGCGTTGGCGCCGCCTCGGCAAGCGAACTGAGCGCTGTGTGCAAGGCGTGCCAATTGATGCCCTGGGCCAGGTCGCCGGTGAGCTTCTGGCACCGGTGGGCGAGAGCTGCCATATCGGCATCGGCGAAATAATCGGCGACCAGGGGTGCAAAGCCCGCTCTTCGGGCCGACGCGGCCAGCGCCCGTCCCGAGATTGCCGCTATGAGGAGGGAGCCGCGTTCAGGCAACGAGCTTTTGGGCAAGAGCGTAAGCGTCCCGGAAGTCGAGATAGAGAGGTTTTTCCGTTTCGATCATCATGTTGAACAGTCCGGACTCGGTCCGGTACTTCACATTGCCGACAGTGAGTGCGCCGATGGCGACAGCACCTGTGCCGGGAAGGGGCGTCGCATCGTCGTTCACGCCGACGCCTTCGACGCCGGAGGGCGGAACGGCGTTCGCGTCCGTCACTACCTTGACCTGTTTTGCCCCCTTGAGCTGATCCAGGGTGAGCAGGCGCCGCCCGGCCGGACCCGCGGCGATGATGACGTCGGCGTCGCGGGCAAGCTCGGACTTCTGTTCTTCGCTCGAGCCGTCGGCATAGCGCATCTCGGCGCCGAAGCGGGCATTGGCTTCCTCGGCGAGCTTGCGCACCCTGTCCGGTCCGTCATAGCCGATCAGCGTCGCGTGCGCGCCCTCCAGCCCGGCGATCACGGCGGAGGCGAAGCCAACCACGCCCGTGCCGCCAAACACCGCGACGCGCTTGCCCCTGAGCTCGGTCGAGAATTTTTCGCGCAGCGCCTTCTTGATGCAGGCGACCATGGCTGCGGCGGTGGTGAAGGAGCCGGCCGGGTCTGCGAATACGGAAATCTCGAACGGCGGCACCATGGCCTTCTTGGCGCGGGCCATCATGTCGAGCGCCTCGATCGCGCGTTTGCCCGCGATGAACACACCGGTCTGCTTCAGCCCTTCCGGTCCCCGCGAGAAGATCGCGTCCTGCACGAGGCCGGACACGTCCTCGACGGTGACGGATGTGTAGGGGATCGCCGCATCATAGCCGGCGTCGAGCGCCATGTTCACATCGAAGGGGCTCATATGCTTGAGCGGTGTGAGCATGTGCAGGATGCGGGGATGCGCCATGGTCCTCGGTTCTTCCTTCCGTGCCTACCTCGCGCTCGCGGGAGGCTTCCGGGGGTGCCTTTACCACAGTCGGCTGCGGGGAGAAGCTTTCTCGATGGCGTGAGGTAAATAATCCGCGTCAACGCCTCTCGATGCTGGCGCCTAGATTGCGCCCCTGCACTAGGTGGAAGTCGAGCTGGGCGAAGTCGGCGCGGGCGCGCGCCTCGTCGAGCAGGGCGCTGCCCGCCTCCTCCGACGCGATAAAGGCAAATCCGGTCGGCCCCCACGAGCTTTGTCCAATTCCGGCAAGCCCCAAAGAGCCGAGCCAATCGAGAGTGCTTGCCACCAGCGGGCTGACATAGGCGCCGCCTTGCAAACTCGCGTAGTAGGCGCCCATCTCCGCCTGCAGAGCACCGATCGCGGCGGTAAAGGTCTGAAAGTCATGTTCAGCTAGAGCGGGCAGGGCGCCCAGGAGCACGCGGCGGCAGAGCTCGGCGGTCTTGCTTTGCGGGAACTCCGGCAATGATGCGAAGGCCGCCGTCTCGCTCGTGCCATGGAGTCCGCTTCCGGTTCCATCGAGAATGAGTAGCACCCGCCATTGCGGCGGAAATGGCAGCCGGTCGAGCATCGGCGGCAGCGTTCCGGCGCCCGGGCCGCCGTCGAGCACCACGCCCCCTTGTGCGAAGGTGCCAATGCCGATGCCCGAGCGCTTGCCCCGGTCCGCGCCGGCGGCGATCGTGTTCAAGTCGAGCGGCAGCCCCTTCAACGCGGCGAGGGCGGCGCCGACGGCGAGCGCAAGCTGCGTGCCCGAGCCGAGACCTGAATGGGGTGGGATGGCCTCCTCGATGTGCAGCGCATAGGCATCTCGCGCACCGGAATCGTCGACGAAGCGTCGGAGATAGGTCAGCGCCCGGTCCCGCTCCGGCCCCTCCGCTTTGAACGCATCGGCGCGCCGGAGCTGAAGCGTGGTACGCGGCCAGTCAAGCGCCAGACCGAAGCTGCCAAAGGGGCGAGGGCCCCGGCCGCTTGGGTCGAGGAAGCCGAAATGCAACCGCGCGCCGGTGGTGACCGTTACGGCCTCGCACGGCGCCAAAGCGCCGCCGGAGCCCGCTGTCGGATAGGCCTCCATTGATCGGCCTGAAGCCTCTCGATATGCTTCACGGGTGAGGGGAATGCTTACTCTTTCAAAAGAGAGACGCGATGGCAACGACCGAGCGCACCTATAGCGACGCCGAGGTCGAGGAGCGGCTCAAGGCCGAGCTGCCCCATTGGTACCTTGAAGGCGGTTGGATTAGACGCAAATACAAGACCAACAGCTGGAAGGGCACCCTGATGGTGATCAACACCGTCGGCCATCTGGCGGAAGCGGCCTGGCATCACCCCGACATCACCGCCTCCTACGCCTGGGTCGAGGTGCGGCTGATGAATCATGCGGCCAAGGGCATCACCGACAAGGACTTTGCGCTGGCCAAGAAGATTGAGGAGGTGGTGCATTGGCAGCCCGCTCTCGAGGACAACACCCTCGAAGGCACGCCAGCCGAGGACATGCGCTTCGCCTACATCAAATACGACAAACCGAAAAAGTAGGACGTCGATCCCCGATTGCTCCGAGCAGCCATGCGGGCCGAACCGCGTGTCGCTGGTCGCAAAAAGCGGAACTTGCGCCAGATGCTGCCATTCGCGCGCTTGCACCCCTTGGGACACCTGTTTAATGGTGCCGCGCTATGGCGATGCACCCGAAGGAGTGAAGATCTGTGCGGGCTGATGCGTTGGAACGGGCGGCGGAGATATTGGGACGCGCGCGTTTGCCCGTAATCGGCGGACTGCTCACCGATATCGCCGGCGCCGAAGCAGCCATTGCCCTTGCTCAGAAGCTTGACGGTGTCGTCGACCATGCGGCCGGCGAGGGGCTCGCGCGCACAACGCAGATCATGCGCGAGATGGGCGGCTGTCCGGCGAGCCTCGGCGAGGCGCGCAATCGCGCCGATTTCATCGTGTTCGTGGGTGAGTCGCCGCTGGAGCGGGATCCCCATTTCCTCGACACGCTGTTTCCCAAGGAGGAAGGCCTGCCCCGGCCCGGCGACAACCCGCGTGAACTCGTCCTGCTCGGTGGTGATAAGGCCAAAGTTCCGGCCCATGCGCGCGCGCGCGTCCCTGTGACAGAGATTACCCCTGGCGGCATCGATCTCCCGACGCTCGTTTCCATGCTCTCTGCCGCCTTGCGCGGGCGCAAGGTCTCCACCGACGGGGAGACCGAGGCCGCGCTCATGAGCCTCGCCGAGCGACTGCGCCAAGGTGCCTTTCCCGTCTTCGTCATTTCTCCTTGCGATCTCGAGGAGCAGGTTCAGCGCGCCGTCCTCGGCATCGTGCACCTTTTATGCCTGACCACGCGCGCCGCCACCCTGTCTTTGCCGGCGCCCGGCAACGGGGACGGCGTCAATCTCTGTTCGGCCTGGACCTGCGGCCTGCCGGTGCGGACGCGCTTTGTCGCCGGGCTGCCCGAGCACGACCCCTGGCGCTATGGCGCGCGGCGCTTGATCGAGAGCGGCGAGGCCGATGCGCTCCTGTGGGTCGATGCGCTGGCGGCGAGCGGGGTCGAGTGGCCGCACGGCGTGCCGACGGTGGTCTTGTCCGCCTCGGGCCTTGACGAGCAAGCTGCCGGCGATGTTCTGATCGCGGTGGGCTGTCCCGGCCGCGACCACGATGCGGCGCTCTATCTGTCCGAGATCGCCGGCATCGGCATGGTCAAGGCGAAGCGGCCCAACCATGACGCGCCAACCGTGGCGGAGGTCCTGACCGGGATTTCTCGGCACATCGAGGCCCGCACGTGCTGATCAGGCTCAAAGGCGGCCGGGTTATCGATCCCGTCCATGACCGCGACGCCGCGGGTGACGTGTTCATCGAGGATGGCCGCATCGCTGCCGCGTTGCCCCAGGGCCGCGCCGCCGATGACACCCATGACGTGTCCGGCAAGATCGTCATGGCCGGCGCCGTCGACATCCACTCCCATATCGGGGGCTCCAACGTCACCATGGCGCGCCTCCTGATGCCGGAGCTGCCGGCACTGGCGAACGAGGAGGGCGCCGACATCGCCTCGACTCCCGCCGCCTGGAGCGCATTTGCCACCGGCATCCGCTATGCCGAGATGGGTTACACCACGGTGATCGAGCCGGCGCTTATTCCCACGCATGCCATCGAGGCGCAGACGGAGCTCGCGCGCATCCCCATCATCGATGTGGGCGGTCTCGTGATCCTCGGCAATGACGATTTTAGCTTGGGCCTGTTGCACGACGGCGCGGGTTCGAGCGAGATCGAGGACTATGTCGCCTGGACGCTCTCGCATACGAAAGGTCTCGGGCTCAAGGTCATCAACGCCGGCGGCTGTGCGGCTTTCAAGTTCAACGCGCGCAGCTTCGGCCTCGATGACGTGGTGCCGGCCTATGGCGTCACCTCGCGCGCGGTGCTGCAAGCCTTGCAACATGCGGTCACGGCGCTCGGCGTGCCGCATCCGGTCCACGTCCATTGCAACAATCTCGGGCTCGCCGGCAATGTGGCGACTGCGGTGGCGACGATCGCAGCGGCCGACGGCCTGCCCATGCATCTCGCCCACATTCAATTCTATGGCTATGGCAGCGATGGTCCGAACGGCCTGTCCTCCGGCGCGGCGCGGCTGACCGAGGCCATCAACACTCATAAGAATGTCAGCGTCGACATCGGCCAGGTCCTGTTCGGCCAGACCACCACGCTCTCCGGCGACATCCTGCGCCAGTTCGACGGACGCGGCGCCGCCCAGCCCAACAAATGGGAGATCATCCAGGGCGAGGGCAACGGCACCGGCCTCGTGCCCTACAAGTACCGCGCCGCGAGCTTCGTGAACGCGGTGCAATGGGCGATCGGGCTCGAGATCATGCTGCTGGCCGAGGATCTGTGGCGAGTACTGTTCTCCACCGATCACCCGAACGGCGCGTTGTTCACGCGCTACCCCGAGATCATTCATCTCCTGATGGATAGGGACGAGCGCGCCCGCTGGCTCGAGCAAGTGCCGGCGGAGGCGAGGGAGGTCTGCAATCTACCCGGCGTCACCCGCGAGCTCACACTGCCCGAGGTCGCCATCGTCACCAGGGCCGCTCCGGCGCGCATCCTCGGCCTGACGGATCGCGGCCATCTCGGCGCGGGGGCGGTTGCGGATGTGGCCGTCTATACCGAGCAGAAGGACAAGACGGCCATGTTCAGCCATGCCAATCTCGTCTTCAAGGACGGCGCGCTCGTCGTCCGCGAGGGCGAGGTGATCAACGTCACCTGGGGCCGCGCCTTCCAGGTCGCTCCCGGATTTGACACAGCCATCGAGCGCAAGCTCGACCGTTACTGGGACCGGTATTACGGCATCGGTACTTCAAGCTTTGGCGTCCCCGCCGACATCGCCGGACGCCCGCAACGCTTTGCGACGGTGCCATGCCAGATATGAAAATCAAGGGCGTCACGATCGTCGAGACCTTCGCCGAGGCCTTTCCCATGGCCGGCACGCGGGTCATCATCACCGCGCCGACGCGGGAATGGGCGACGATCGCCGCCCGCACCATGACGGGGTTCGCCACCTCGGTAATCGCGTGCGGCGCCGAGGCCGGGATCGATCGGGAGCTCAAGCCCGCGGAGACGCTCGACGGACGCCCCGGCGTCTCGGTGCTCCTCTTCGCCATGGAGACCGAGAAGCTGCAGCGTCAGCTGCGCAACCGCGTCGGCCAATGCGTGCTGACGAGCCCTGGCTCGGCCTGCTTCGCCGGGCTCGAAGGCACCAAGAGGAAGCTGAAGCTCGGCGCTTCGCTCCGCTTCTTCGGCGATGGCTGGCAGGTGTCGAAACTGATCGCCGGCCGCCGCTTCTGGCGCATCCCGGTGATGGACGGGGAGTTTGTCTGCGAGGCGACCACCGGCGTGACCAAGGAGGCCGTGGGCGGCGGCAATTTGCTGGTGCTCGGACGCTCCCATGCCGCGGTGCTCGCCGCCTGCGAGCGGGCGGTGAAGGCGATCGGTCAGGTACCCGACGTCATCACGCCCTTTCCCGGCGGCATCGTGCGCTCGGGCTCCAAGGTAGGCTCAAAATACAAGGGCCAGATCGCCTCGACCAACGACGCCTATTGCCCGACGCTGAAAGCGGCGGTGAACACAGCGCTGCCCCTCAATGTCGAGGCGGTGATGGAAATTGTCATCGACGGCTTGAGCGCGGCCGCGGTGGCCGCCGCTATGCGCGCAGGTCTCTTCGCAATTGTTGACGGCGGCGCCAAGGAAGGCGTCACCCATGTCACCGCCGGCAATTACGGCGGCAATCTCGGGCCGCATCATTTTCATCTCAAGGAGATCGTCAAGTGAGCGCGCTGACGCTGGAGCTGATAGAAATGCCTGACCAGCGGCTCGATCTTTCGCCGCTCATGCCGGCGCGGCTCGCCGGCCTCAAGCCCAAGGAGATCGAGGCGTTGCCCATCGGCACGACGCGGGTGCCCCTCGTCGTGGGCGATCTGTTCAAGCTGAAGGGAAAGGACGCGGGCGCGCTGCGCCTGATCGGAACCGATGCCCGCTGCGACCGCATCGGCCGGGCGCTGGCGGAGGGCAAGATTCTGGTGGATGGCGACGCGGGCGCCTATCTCGGCGCCGGCATGAAAGGCGGCCAGGTCACGCTCACCGGCGGAGCTGGGCAGGCCGCGGGCGCCAGCATGGCCGGGGGCCGTATCGAGATCGCGGGCGACGTGGGCGAGCGCGCGGGGGGCGTTCTCGTGGGCGAGGCCTTCGGCATGCGCGGCGGTCTTATGACCGTCGGCGGCAATGCCGGCTCCATGCTGGGCGAACGCATGCGCCGCGGCCTGATCCTCGTCAACGGCAAGGCGGGCGACTATGCCGGGGCGCGCCTGATCGCCGGGACCCTCCTGATTATGGGAAAGGTCGGCCCCTTTGCCGGCTATGGGCTCCGGCGCGGCTCATTGATCCTCGCCCACAAGCCGAAGGACGTCATGCCCACTTTCGGCGATTGCGGTGTGCTCGACTTCAACTATCTCAGGCTGCTCGGGCGGCAGCTTCGAGCCCTAGGCCTTGCGGTCAAGCTCGGTCACCGGGCACGAAGGCTGATGGGCGACATGGCCGTGCTCGGCAAGGGCGAGATGCTGATTTTGGCCTGATTTTCGGCTCGATGTTCACCTGCCTGCCTCCCATATGGACTATGCTTGTGGTGAGGCGCCGGCGCGCGAGATCAGCTTCGGTAAAATGACCTCTGTTCCCTACGTTCTCCTCGATGACAGCCTGACCCAAGGCGGCGCGGGCTCGCCCGGGACGAGCACGTCTCGAACGAGCCTCCTCTATGAGGCGCCGAAGCAGATCGTCGTGGTCGATGACCCCCATGCGGTCGAGGCCGGCCTCGATGCCGTCACCCAGGGTCTTGCTGCCGGGCTAGAGGCGGCGGGGTTCTTCTCCTATGAGCTGGGCTACTGTCTTGAGCCGAAGCTCGCTGGACTGCTGCCCACGCACCGCCGCCAGCCGCTGTTTTGGATCGGGCTCTTCCGCGCGCCGCGCTGCCTTGATGACAAAGAGACGCGCGCCTGGCTGGAGGCCAACGGCGCCGAAGGAAGCGCGTCTTTCTCCGATTTGCGGCTATCCTGGACGCGCGAGGACTATGCGGGCGCCTTCGCAAGCGTGCAGGACTACATCGCCGCGGGCGACGTCTATCAGATCAACCTCACGCTCAAATATCTCTTCGCCTTTGCCGGCGATCCGGTCACGCTTTACGCCGCGCTCCGGCGCAAGCAGCGCGTCGCCTATGGCGCTCTGATTGGCGCACCTGATTTTCACGTGCTCTCTCTCTCGCCCGAACTGTTCTTCCGCCGCGAGGGCAAGGAGATCGCAGCGCGTCCGATGAAGGGAACCGCGCCGCGGGGCCGCAACTCACGCGAGGACGCGCGGCTCAAGACCTGGCTCGCCATGGACGAGAAGCAGCGGGCGGAGAATCTCATGATCGTGGACCTGCTCCGCAACGACCTTGGCCGCATCGCCAAGATCGGCTCCGTCGAGGTCTCGGACCTGTTCACCGTCGAGACCTATCGCTCCGTGCATCAGATGACCTCGGGCATCACGGCGGAGCTGCGCGGGGACATCGGGCTCAAGGACATGCTGCGCGCGCTGTTCCCGTGCGGCTCGGTCACCGGCGCGCCCAAGGTCCGCGCCATGGAGATCATCCGCGAGCTCGAGGCTGGTCCCCGCGGTGTCTATACCGGCGCCATCGGCCGTATCGCGCCCAACGGCGATGCTCAGTTCAACGTGGCGATCCGCACCGTGGTGATCGACAAGCATGGTGGAGAAATGGGCATCGGCAGCGGCATCGTCGCCGACTCCAAGATGGGCTCCGAGTTCGAGGAATGTCTGCTCAAGGCCCAGTTCCTGACCAGGGCAGACCCGCCCTTCGAGCTGATCGAGACCATTCGCTACGAGCCGGTTGCGGGCTTCCATCTGCTCGAGCGCCATCTTGCCCGGCTAAAATCCTCCGCCACTCATTTCGGCTACCCCTTCGACCGCGACGCCGTGCTCGCGGTGCTGAAGAAGGAAGCCGCGCGAACGGAGGCGTCAGTCAGCATGGTGCGCCTCCTGCTCGCCGAGGACGGCGGCCTCACAGTGACCTCGACCCCGATCGAGCTCCCGGCCGAGGGGACGGTGTGGCGCTTCGTGATTTCCGATCAGCGCCTCGACGAGAAGGACCCGCTCTTCTTCCATAAGACCACGCGGCGGGAGTTCTTCGACCGCGAGCTTGCGCGGCAGAAGGCGCTACAGCCGTGCGACGAGGTCGTCTTCCTCAATAAAAGGGACGAGCTCACCGAAGGCACCCGCACCAATCTCTTTCTCGAGCAGGATGGACGCCTGTTCACGCCGGCGCTCGCCTGCGGCCTGCTGCCGGGTACCTTGCGCGAGGAGCTGATCGATCTACCACGCGCCGCCGCAAGCGAGGCGGTGCTGACGCTTCAGGACCTGAAGCGCGCCGACCGCATCTATCTCGGTAACTCGGTGCGGGGGCTGATCCTCGCCGAGCCTCTGGGGCTCGCGCGCGAGGTGGAGCGGGAGCGCGAGCTGGAGCGTGAACCTGCTACGTCGTAGACGGACCTGTCATGGATCGTACTGTGACCGAGCGCTTCAGGGGCGGGTTGCATGGGTCTCCGACGGCGCGTGCATCCGGTCTGCGATATCCTCCAGCATGTTGGCCGCCGCGACGCATATCTGGGCCCAGGATTGAGCGGCACCCGTCTTCCACGCATTGAGTATCGTAGCTGCGTCCCCACTCAGTGGCATAAACCGGCTTTCTGGTCGCTTAGCTCCGCGCGCCACGTCTCGATCTTGCTCCGCATGCGGGCCTTTAAGACGACGAGCTTCCGCGTGCTGCGCTCGAGCGCCCGGTGCACGCCCGCAACAACACGCTCGGTCTGCACTTTGACCGAGGCGGCGAAGGCATCGACGTCGTTGCGAAAGGAAGATGTTTCAGACGGCGGGCTCTCAGCCATGGCGCCCGTTGCCGCCACCGCCAACAGGAGGGCCGTTGCCAATAGACGTCCGACATAGCCTCGGACTTGCGTCATGCCGTGCGTCCCACGCCAAGGGCTTTCGGCTCCAGGGCAGGTTGATCCAATCCACGGTGAGCAGGAGCCCTGCGATAATGGCAAGAATGAGTGAGACGATAAGCACCCAGAGCATGGCGCCTGCGGGCGGGTTCCGGCGCGCGCCTCGGTGTTGGTCAGCACCTTGGTCATGAATGCTCCTTTCCGCTGCGGTTCCAGAGCAGCGACGGCCGCTGTTGCGGCCCTAGGCTCCTCCAGAGTGGACAGCGCAAGGGATCGAGCAGTCGTTCCGCGCGCTCTGGGACGTGAAGCCCCAAGAAATGGCCGATTCAGCCCTACCTGGCGGACGGATCGGCAGCGTCCAGCCGTTCGAGGGCTTCATGGACGGCACGCAAAAGCTCCGCCGGGCTGCGGGTCTCGTCCATGCCTTCCTCGGTGGCGCGTAGCAATGCCTCGGCGTCGGCCTCCCAGCGGATCAGGATCGCTCGCTTTTCCGCCGGGGTAAGGTCGACGGCGCCCGCCACGTCTCTGGGGGCGCCAAAGACCGAGGCGGGGTCGAGCGTTGCCCTCTCAAAATCGCTGGCTGCGAGCGTCCGCATGGCTATTCTCCAATTGCTTTAAAATGTCGCGAAACCCTTGGCAAGAAGCGATAAGCGTCGCATATGATGCTTAACGAACGCTGCCCAGGAAAAAGGAGAGTTTGGACATGTTTGGTTGGGCGTTGACCTTTCTCCTCATTGCACTCATTGCGACCGCGCTAGGCCTTGCCGCCATCGCCGGCACGGCCGCGTCCATCGCCAAGCTCATTTTCGTTGTGGCACTCGTCCTGCTCGTGCTGCCTCTCCTTGTCAACATGGTGGTAGGGCCCCGCCCGCCCGCCTAGGCGAAGAAGCAGAGCCCGCGTCCCGCGGTAGCGACGGCTAGGCGCTCTTGATGACGGGGGTTGCCGCCGCCGGCGCGAAATCCACGTTCGCGGCCAATCCCAGCATTTCGGCAAGGCGGACGCGCGCGCGGTTGACGCGACTCTTGATCGTACCGACGGGACAACCGGAAATTTGCGCCGCCTCCTCATAGGAGAAGCCCGCGGCGCCCACCAGGATCAGGGCTTCCCGCTGATCGTCGGGGAGGCGGGCGAGCACGGCGCGGAAGTCCTGCATGTCCATATGACCAAGCTGCTCGGGAGGGGTGGCGAGCTGTGCGGCATAACTGCCGTCAGTATCCTCCACTTCGCGCCGCCGTTTGCGCCGCTCCGAGAAATAGGTGTTGCGCAGGATGGTAAAGAGCCACGCCTTAAGATTGGTCCCCTCGTGAAAGGAGTCGAGGTGGTTCCACGCCTTGAATAGCGTCTCCTGCACAAGATCGTCCGCGCGCTCCTTGTCGCCGCAGAGCGAGACACCGAACGCCCGGAGACTGGACATCTCCGCCACGAGCGAATCCCTCAAGGCCGCCGACACCTTCCGCCGCACCTATTTGTCTCCGCTCTGCTCGAGGTCCTTGAGAAGCCGCAAGAGACGTTCGGGGACAGGCTCCCGGGCGACCTCATCGAATACTGCTCGCACGTGGCGGCCGATATGGGCCTGTAGGTTGGCGGAAAATCCGTCTTCCATCTCTCTCTCGTGCAAGGCGCTTTCTCCCGGGTGCGCTCCGCGCGCCTCCGCTGAGAGGTCCATGGTCTTGGTCGCCATTGGCAACTTTCTCCGGCGTTCTCGTTTTTTTGCTTCCTCGTCCACGCTTCGTCCCCTATGGGCAGGCTGCCGGCCCTTCAACGATGCCTCTGCCGCCTGCCCTTTGCGCCAAGAACCCCCGGCAAGTCAATTGGTTCCAACTGGGAACCGTCAAGCTGGTCATCGCGTTTAGTGGTTGTTACGCGATGGGGCCATGATTGCGCGTGCGATTTCCAGTTGCCACCTCTCGCCCGGTCATGCCAATGGGGTTCTCCAGGACAATCATCGAAAGCCAGATGCGGATGTCGATATCAAAATCGATCGCTCCCCACCTTCCTTACCTTAGGCGTTTCGCTCGCGCATTGGCTGGAACGCAGGTGGCCGGCGATGCCTATGTAGCGGCGACCCTTGAGGTGCTGATAGAGGAGCCGTCCCTGTTCGACGGCGCCCTTGACCCGCGCGTCGCGCTGTACCGGATCTTCGTGGGCTTATGGGACTCCATCGACATCAATCTCAAGGCTGAGGCCGCGGCTGATCCCGCAAGCGCGGTGGACCGCAAGCTTGACTCGATTACCCCATTGCCGCGCCAAGCCTTCCTGCTTTCGGCGGTAGAAGGGTTCTCGATGCCGGAGGTCGCGCAGATTCTCAATGTCGACGCCGACACCTTGGACGGCCTCATTGATAGCGCGGGCCGTGAGATTGCGGCACAAGTGGCGACCGACGTGCTCATCATCGAGGACGAGCCGATGATCGCCATGGACCTCGCAGGCATCGTCGAAGGTCTCGGCCACCGCGTCACTGCCGTCGCGCGCACGCATCGGGAAGCGGTAAAGGCCACGACCAAGCAAACTCCCGGCCTGGTTTTGGCCGACATCCAACTGGCCGACGGCAGCTCGGGTCTTGACGCCGTCAATGAGATGCTCGGCAGCTTCGAGGTGCCCGTGATCTTCATCACGGCATACCCTGATCGGCTGCTGACGGGCGAGCGGCCAGAGCCCGCGTTCCTCATCACCAAGCCCTATCAGCCAGACACGGTGAAGGCGATTGTGAGCCAAGCGCTGTTCTTCGAGCGGCGCGCACACCTTCGCGACCGGCCGTCGCTCACGGCCTAAGCCTCGTAAACCTGGAGTGCTTGAGGGGAGTTTGGAGCGGACCGAAAGGCCCGCTCCCGATACGTCTGCCTGTGCGGCTAGATCTTTCCGAGCAGCAGCAGAATGAGAAGGATCACCAGAATGAGGCCCACCACGCCCGAAGGGCCATAGCCCCAGGCGCGGCTGTGCGGCCAGCTCGGGAACGCGCCGATGAGGATGAGTATCAAGATGATAATGAGAATAGTGCTCAGCATTTTACCCTCCTAGGAAGCCATCAGGCGGCGACCGACGTGCTGCCCAAGGGCCGAATGAGGGCAGGAACGCAAAACGCGCGAACCGAGCCTGCCCGAGCTACTCTCTTACCGCACGCGGGCGCCGCGCGCCGCGAAAAATCGTGCAAAATTCCGTCCTGGGCCGAAGCGCGCTCAACTGAGGTGATATCTTCGGACCCGTGCAACAAGGATGGGCCGCGGCCTCCACAAGGCGGAGGCCGCGGCAGACCGATGCGTGGTCAGACGTTGCGCATCCAACTGTCGACCTGCTTCTCGGCCGCGTCCCTGGCGAGGCCGTAGCGCTCCTGGATCTTGCCGACCAGCTCGACCTTGCGACCTTCGATCAGGTCGAGATCGTCATCCGTGAGCTTGCCCCATTGCTGCTGCACCTTGCCCCGCAACTGCTTCCAATTGCCTTGGATTCGATCCCAGTTCATGTGCGTGCTCCTTTCGCTTGCCCCCGACTTGCGCGGTTGGCTCAAGAGTGGTCCATAGAGACACTGAAACGTGTGCGCTTGAGCCACGGTTCCGTTGGCAACGCTGGCATCAAGCAACGCCGAGGCAGTCAAATGCGCGAGAGTTGCGTATGATTAAGATGACGGAACCGGTGCCCGGCAGGCGGCGGTAGGAGAGTAGCAACGATGGGCGCAAGGCGCATTCTGGTTGTCGAAGACGAGTTCTTGATCGCCCTCGATATCGCGGGCGTGCTCGAGCAGGCGGGGCTCCACGTCATTGGACCCCACGGTACGATCGCGGATGCGCTCGAGGCCATCGAAGGCGAAGAGGTGCATGGCGCGCTGCTCGACGCCAATCTTGCGGGAGAGCCGGTCGGCACCATCGCCGACGCGCTTAAGGTGCGAAGGATTCCCTTTGCCTTTGTGAGCGGTTACGGGCGCGACCAGCTGCCGCCTCAGCACCGCACCGCGCCGCTGATCAAGAAGCCCTTTATGGGGAAAGATCTCCTGGCCGTTGTCGGGGCTTTTGCGGCGGGATCCTGATGCAGCTGTGTTGGTGGGAGATATTGACACCCGCGCCAAGAAAACGCCCGCGACCGGAGGGGCTCGGTCGGCGGGCGTTGGTTCGGGCGCCGCGCGAGGGTGTGGGGCATTGGCGTGCGCTCGAACCAGTAGCTAACGCCAAGGTCGCGCGGCGGTTCCGTCGTTGGGGGGCTGCAACGGAAAAAACCGGCGGTCATCGAGAACGAAGCCCATGCCGGGGGGTTTAGGGAGTAGAGAGTAGGGCGTGGGAACCGGTGCCGGTGCGCTCGCGGATCTCAACGAGTTGACCAAGGGCGATGCACAACTGGCTTTCCTTCCTGTCCAGCACTGAGTCTTCAACCGTGGGGACGACAGGTTCGCCGTCTTGGCTTGTGCTGACCGAGGCGGTCGCCGACGGTGTTATCGGCCTGTCCCTTCTGGTAATCGCGGCAGCGCTCTTCTACGTGTACCTGCGACGACAGGGACGCAGTCTGAGCGAGACCACGGTGCTCTCGCTGTTCACGCTGTTCTTGGTCGCAAGCGGCCTGGCTCATCTCGCTTCGCTCTTGTCTTTGTGGTTGCCAGTCCACGCGGTCGAAGGGGTGCTGAAAGCCGCGACGGCGATCTTTGCGCTCGTCACCGCGATCGTCATTTGGCGGCTCGCTCCCCAGCTCTTGCGGCTTCCCTCGCGCGATCGCCTGCAAGCCGAGATCGTCGCCCATCTGCGCACCCTTGAGGAGCTGAAGACGGCACGGCATCAGCTCGAGGAGCGGGTCGAGGCGCGCACGAAGGAGCTGGCGGAAGCCAAACAGCGCTTCGAGATAGCGCTTCGGGGCTCCCCCATCTCGGTCTTCAGCCAAGACAAGGACATGCGCTTCGTGTGGACGCACAACGCTCCGGCGGGGCTTACCTCGGATTGCATGATCGGCAAGACCGACGCCGAGGTTCTGCCCCCCGAAGCGGCGGCCGCGATCATGGCGGCCAAGCGCAAGGCCATGGCGACGGGCTCTTCCCAGGAGCTCGATATCGATTTTCAGTTGTTCGGGCGCTCGCGCTCTTTTTATTTCCTGATCGAGGGGCTGCGCGACGAGAAAGACGCCATCATCGGCACGACCTCCGTCGCGGTCGACGTCACCGAGCGGAAGTCCTCCGAGGATCAGCTGCGTCTGCTCTTACGTGAGCTGACTCACCGCTCGAAGAATCTGTTGGCGGTCATCCAGGCCATCGCGCGGCAGACGGCGTCGCGTACCAAGTCAGTCGAGGATTTTTTGCAGCATTTCAGTAACCGTCTCGTCGCCATCGGTTGCTCGCACGATCTTCTCGTCGCCGACGACTGGCATGGCGCGTCGCTCCGCACGCTGATCGAGCGGCAGCTCAGCGCGCATACAGACCGCTTGAGCGAGCGGATCGCCATCGACGGCGAGAACGTCATGCTTAAGCCCGAGGCGATCCACAATCTCGGTCTGGCGCTGCACGAGCTGGCCATCAACGCCGAGAAATATGGAGCGCTCTCCAGCCAAGCCGGTCGCGTGGCCGTTCGTTGGCGGTTCAGCGACGACGCCTCGGAGCTGAAGCTCGTCTGGGAAGAGCGGGGGGGTCCGCTGGTGACCGCGCCGGAGCGGTCCGGCTTCGGTCGCGCCATGATCGAGACCGTGGTGGGTCAGGCCTTGGAAAGCGACGTGAAGCTTACCTTTCCCCCCAAGGGCGTGCGGTGCGTCATCGTCATCCCCGCCGCGCAAGTGGCCTCCCGCGGCTAGCGCTCGACCGCTTTTTCCGGCAAACGCGGTCGTGATCGGGCGTGCGCTCAAGTTGAATTGAACCAACGACTTTAGTGCTTATGTTCCTAACCGACATGAGACGTTCTGCGCACTGGCCCGCACGTATCCCACGGGGCGCGGCCAGGATCGAGGAGCAACCATGCTGACGAGACGAAACATCACTATCGGCGCGGCTGGAATCGTAGCCCTTGCGGCCGCCGGTTATGGCGGTTCCAAAATGTTACGCGCGCGGGCGGTCGGCACCGAGACCTTCGAAGTGACTCACACGCCCGAGGAATGGAAAAAGCTGCTGACGCCCGAGCAGTATGCGGTGCTGCGCGAAGAGGACACGGAGCGGCCCTTCACCAGCCCGCTCAATCACGAAAAGCGCACGGGCGATTTCACCTGCGCCGGCTGCGACCTGCCGCTGTTTTCCTCGGCGACCAAATTCGACAGCGGCACGGGTTGGCCGAGCTTCTATGCCCCCATCGAAGGCGCTATCAAGCAAAATACCGATTACACCTTCGGTATGGTGCGGGACGAGGTCCACTGCCGCCGCTGCGGCGGCCACCAAGGCCACGTCTTCGACGACGGGCCCAAGCCCACGGGCTTGCGCTACTGCATCAACGGCGTGGCACTGAAATTCGTTCCGGCTTAGACGAGCCTGCTCGTCCAGCCCAGAGTTCACTCTGGAAATCGATTGAGGAGGCAGTAGCTACTTTGCTGCCGTCTAGATGTCCTTGACGGGCTTCTGTGTCTCATTTCCCACTTTGGCGCCGAGCCTGGCACTGATACGACTAAAGGGCGCCGGCCCCCTCAGGGCCGACGCCCCTCTGCGCGTCTCCTGGCCTAGGGATTGCTTAGAACTGATAGACGCTCGCGCCCTGGTCCTGGTTCCGATATTTCTCGTTAGGGCGATGAGCGACAGCCGTTTGAGCAGCGCTGTCGCCCCGCCTCACGCCGGCTGTCGAAGCCGGATCATTTGCGACAGCCTAGCTGGCGCAAGCCTCCCATCCGGCAGCTGGCTGATGCGCTCGCCGCGCAGGAGCTCCACGAGCGTAGCCTGAACGCCGGAGCTGGCGTGCTCAGTGTCAGGGAAATAGCCTTCCTGTACGGCGAAGCCGCTCAAGTCGTCTTTCGATCTCGGGCCGATCTCGGCCAGCTTGCGCGCAAGAAAATCAGCGAGGGGTTGCCGCGGAAGCGCCATGACCCGCGGACCGTCAGGCGCGCGCTGGCGCTCAGTCTCCATCAGCCGCGGACCGTCGGATGTACGCTGGCGTTCGGGCTCCATGAGCCGCGGGTCTTGGCGCTCGGGCTCCATCGGCCGGGGTCCCTGGGGCAGGCGCCGGTGTTCGGCCTCTATGAGCGCACCCAGCGCGGCAAGCTCAGCTTCGAGCTCGGCTAGGCGCGCATCACGCTCGCTTTGCAGCTGATCGACCGCCTTTTCGAAATGAGCAACGACCGCCGTGATTTGCTCCTCGATGAGATTACTGCGCTCTTGCAGATCGCTACGAATGTCGCGCATGGCCCCCTCCTAACATTTGCCGCGCTTGTGACTCTGGCACCGAAGGAGCCGCCTGAAAACCTGTGCGAGTCGATTTCAGTGCATAGTTTTGCAAGTCCTCAAATCGCACACCGGCGCGCGACGCCAGAGCCGACGACGCTAAGGCAACTCCTCTTCCTATGGGCTCCCGGAGAGGCCCTGGGTTAAATCGCTCGTGGGCACAACGATCTGAAAGGGAGGGTTCAAGCGTGATCAGAACGATCTTGGCGGGCTCGGTCCTAGCGGCCGCGCTTTTTTTGCCGGTCAACCGGCGAAGGCCGACTGGCTGTGCGGACCGCACAATGCGTTTGGGTCAACTATCATGTGGCCGCAGTGCCAGACTGCCGCTACTTGGGCAGCGCCGGTCGCTCCCAGCTGTTTTTGGAAGCGCGGATTCTTCGGCCGCTGGAAGTTGGTCTGCCCATAAGCTCCTCATAACGAGCTGAGGGGGCGGGACCGACTGATCGGCCCGTCTGCCGCAGGTTCCCTGCGATCCCTCCTTTGATCGGGAAAGCCCCGGTCAGAACCTTGGCCGTGGCTTACACCCTCCATCTCGGTAGCGGAACCCGCCCGAGCGGGCGCCCATTGAGCACCGCCGGAGCCCTGTACCAGTTAGATGAACACTCGTGAGAATGCGCCGCTCAGCGTCAAGGCGACGGCTCTTGAGCCAAGTCGTATTGGCCGCAAAGCCTCTCGGTAATTTCCCAGATTCTGTGCCGGCAATCGGGTCGAATACGCGGACCGTCACGCTCCACGGCGATATTCCAGAGTTTGCCAACCCGGCCCGTGATGGCAATAGCTTCAACGCTGCTGCACACCGGATCTTTGCGCAGCTCGGCCATAAGCAAGGTTTCGAGCTCGGCGCGCGTCTTTGTCGGTTTCTGAGGCATCTTAGGGCTACTTGTAAGGACAACGATCGCGAGGATGCGAGAGTAACCGCCCGAGGCCGCCCCTAAAGCGGCGGCCTCGGAGGGATTGTTATCTAGGCACCCGCGCCGATCAGGCGGCCCTTTAACAGGGCATCGACCTCACTCTGGACTTGGATCTGAGGGAGCCCATACTTGGCCACGACCTGCGACACGAGATCGGCCTTGCCCTTCATCGCAGAGACGTCTTGCTCTGAAAACTTGCTCCACTTTGAGCAGATTTCCTTCATAACGGCGCTTTTCTGATCAGTATTCTGCGGAGGGATGTTCGTATTCGTTGCGGTCGAATTTTCCATCATGTTTCTCCGAATATGTAAAAAGTTATTTTTGAATGACCATCATTCAAATAGTCATCCTTACATACGCCAAAGAGGGGAAAAATACAAGTGATGATTAAATATTTATGCATTGACGGTTTTATGTATTCGATTTTCAGGATGTTATTTTCTACGGTATAGTGACAGCAATACTTGGTTCTGGCTGGAATCCTTATTTTTTCTAGTGCCTAGGCCAAACCTAAGGGCGCGGGCGAAGCCGCCGCGAGGGTCACCAATGCGCCGTACGACTCGGCCGGGGCTCGGCATTTGAGATGCCTCGCGGCGAGGCGGGGGTCGGCCTGCCTTGCGCCAGCCCTATTTACCCCGCAACCACGGTTGAGGCGCTCTGACCGCGTTCACCCCATGTGGCCCCCTGAAAATGACCCCGGAGCAGATATCAGACTTCGTGTTGGGTTATCTGATGATGCGTGGCAAGCCAACCGAGGACGGCGGTCTCGGGGCAACCTTAAGTGTAGAGTGCCAAGAAGCAGAGAAACCCTCGAAATTTAGATTGCTCTGGTCTAGCGAGCACGCACGACCCGACGACGTCATCGACATGAACAGGATACGGATCTGGAAGCTTGATCGCCTTCTGTTCGATGCTGAATTTCTCGACAGCGAGTTCGGATCCAATCGCTATCGCATCACCGCGTTTGAGCGCGGGACCTGGCTTGACGTCGTAGCATCAGCGCTGATGCTGCAGCTTCGTGAAGAGGGCGATGCAATTCGGCATTGAGACGGGGAGGCAAGTGTGTCGCAAAATCTGTTGGCCGTCGTTCTAGCGCTCATCATCCTTGCCGTCGTCATTGGTGGTTGGATTGTACAACTCGGCGGCGGCTATAGAGCGGGCTCCTCTGGCGCGGCTTCCTATGGCCGGTCCGCCCCGGCTCGTAACACCCACGCGGGCACGCATCTAAAATGCGCCGAGGGCACCGGCAGAAGGGCCTCGGTGACTCTCGCTGAGGCTCAGGAGTGGGCTCCGGCTAGCGCCGACCCACAGGTAACAGCTGGCGGATCAGCGAGCGGTGTTCCCGCGCCTTAAGCGGCACGTAAAGGCGGACAGCAAGACCCCCCGCCTAATCCCGTAATAGGGTTGTGTCGATCCGCCTATGTCGGCTCCGGGCTTGGCTCCGAGGGTCAGTAGCTATGCCTTCCTCACTTCCACCAAGGGTTAGTGAGCGGGCCTTCTGGCAGCGCCGCCTATGGCGCCATGCGAGCAGACGAGGGGTCTGCCCGAAGCCGTGGCTCCTAGAATCTATAGCTCAAGTCGCTGAAGACACCGAAACGCTGGCTGGTAAAGTCGCTTAACTCCACTGCGGTGTTGATATGGAGGAACTTGGTCGATCCGTCAGAGACCTCGGCGAACCAATAGCGCACGCCGCTCCCAAGGGACCAACTGGGAGAAAGGCTCATGCGGATCGCTGCCTCGAGCTGGTAGCCCCAACCGAGACCCGAGTCCTCAATATTGGGCACGGGTCCAAGGTCCTTGCGTAGGAAGTGGCTGTCCTCGTCCACGAGATAGTCGATTGGCAGGATTGCCGCGTCGCCGATGAAGGTGAAACGGTCGTACAGCTTGACCTGAAGCTCGCCACCCAGCCGAAGCGCTGCCCAATCCGCCTCGTTGCCGATGACCTTGGTGGAGAAGGGGACTACGACGGAGCCGGCAGGTCCGCAAAAAGCGCCTCCCACATCATCAGGCTTGCAGCGTAGGCCGTGGGCTTCCGTCTCTTCCTGCCACAAATTGAAACCGACAAAGGGGCCGAGGGTAATTTTTGTCGGCCCGTCACTCAGTATGAACCGTTTGCCGACATCGAGTGTTCCGTAGACGAGGTTGTTACCGTCGAGACGGCTACTTGTATTGGAGAATTTCACCTGCCCCGCGAAGAAATCCTCATCTTCGAGCGTGCCGTTGTTCCGAATGCCCCCACCCACGAAGCCCTTGGCGAAGAGGTTGTTCTCGGTCCGCGCATTGAAGACGAATTCGGCCGCATTGCCTTGCACGTTGTCGTAGGTCAGCGTCGAGGTGGGATTGCCGAGCGACGGGTCGATCTTGCTAGAATTGATGCTGGATTGGATCTTGCCTTCGCTCCACCAATAGCGGGCGCCAACCTCGTAATGGGGCTCGATCATTCCAGGTTGCGGATTGATGTTCTCGGGCCCGTCTAACGCCGAGGCGCGGGCCCCAATTGCAAAGCAGGTGACCAGCAGCGGTACGCCAATGACGTAGATGAGGGACCACGAACGCGATTCTGTGGTCTCCTCAACAACCGACACAATACGCTCTGACATGACGCCAACCCCAACCCCCTTCTTAATAGCATTGTAGCGGCTCGATGACTGTTGCCGAAAGGCGGCAGTCGGCAGACCCCGTTCGCCGATATTGCCGAACTGCTGACTGGAACAAGTCAGTTGGCGGCACGGAAATCCCCTTCGAGCAGGGAAAACTCGGCTACAAGTGGCGCCACGATGCAGGACGTTATGCGCTAACGCCACCGAGTCCTAAAAAGGGCCGTGCAAAAGTAACCCCCAGTATACCGCACTTTATAGTTGTTGTAGCACCTGACCCTGCATTGACGGAAGCTGGTACCCCAAGAGGTCACAAACCGTAAACGTGAAATGATCAACTCGCCAAACACGAATCCCTGCTGCGTGCCCATTGACATGACACAGCCCGAGTTATTGGAAAAGTGGAGATTGGCTTTCATGGTTGAGATACTTGCGCTGGCGGAACTAAGCCCCGCTCGATGCTCGACGACGCTCCAAAGAGAAACAGCTCCCACAGGCTGCAGCCAGACGAGCACCACGGTCGTATGGGATACTCCCCCTCCAGACGCGGTGTGCGAGATTCGAGGACGGACTCCTGGCTGAAACTGGTTCGTTGCGCCTGCAGCTCCAGCAGCTTGGCTCAGCGACGCGGCGTGGAAGGGCGCGCATAAACGTCAGCGACTACCAGCAATTTGCCCCCCAAAAGCCTCTTCGGTGGACGCGGCGATAGCGCACTGGATCCGCCGCCGCTCTCAAGTTTCTTTCAAGTTTTACTGGAACCTAATGAAAGCAATTAGGGTTTTTCTTGTAATGAATGCAGTTGATCCGAGGCAGGGAGGTTTTCATAGCGGAAGCAGGGAGTTTTTCATGGCGTATGCCATCGAAGTAAGTTTATTGCTACTTGGTATCATTACATATGCCGCCATCGAGACACATCTTAAACTGCGCCGCGATGAGCAACAGATCGCAGAAGCCGAAAGAGCAGCGCTCACGGATCTCTTGCCACGCTAAAGGATCTTTCTGGCGCGACTGCTGAAACAGCGGCTTCCGTGAAAAGAGGCTCCAAATGGAACCTCTGCGAGGGCTGGGGGGTTTGGATCGTGTCCCGGAATGGTCCGGGACATTCCCTCATGGGGCCGCCTCCTAGTGGGGCGGCCTCTCATTTTAGCGCCGGACCGGCTTTAATATGGCGACAACGCACCGCGCGGCTACCGGCGCCCTTTCAGGAGATTTGCGAAGCAAGCGCTTCCGCGTTCGGCCTCCTCGAAGCGCCGCAAGGCTCAAGGCGCCTTGTAGTTGTTGCGGGTGAAGACGTAGGGCACGTAGCGATAGCGCCCGTGCTCCCTCAGCGTCAGAAAATAGCGCCCGCGGTACCAAGAGGGCGGGATGTCCGCGTAGGGCGGCAGATCGTAATAGGCATCCGCCGTAGGGTAATGGCCCGAATGGTAGGGGTAGCGCGGATAGACGGGGGTGACGGGTTCCGCCCCCTCGGCCGGCGACGCACCAGAGACTTCCTGGACCTCAAGGCCGCCTTGGTTGGCATAGCCGGAATAGCTGTTCCAGGCCACCTTGCACCAGCCGTGCGCGCACGGACCGACCGTGACGTCAGCGCCCGCCGGCACGGTGAGCAGCAGCTCATATTTTACACCGGGACCGGCGCGCAGGGCGAGGTCTCCGGACGTCTTGCCCTCGCGGGCCATGGCGGCGCTCACGCCGAGCGCCAGCGCCAAAGTCGCGACGAGCATCGTATGCGAAGCATGCATGTCGATTGGTCCCCTCTTCGCTCCTTGCATCTTGGCACAGGCACAACGCAGCGTCAGCTAAAGGATTGCTGCCATGCGTGACACGCGGATGCCAAAACTGGGCGCTGCAGCTTCCCAAGCCACGGACCGTCGCGTAAAGTTGTAGGCGTCGGGTCTAGACAGCAAGCATTGGAGGCCAGCCATGAGATACGTCCTCCCCTTGACGGTGTTCGCCCTATTGATCCCAAGCGCGGCTGTTGCCACCACAAGCCCGTGCACTGAAGACCGGTTGAAGTTCTGCAAGGGTGTCAAGGCTGCTCCCGAAGATGTGCGCGCTTGCCTTCTGCAACATAAGGGGGAATTAAGCGTGGCTTGTAAGGCGAGGTTGGGGGAATCTCTTTCGACGAAGGTGATGCCCTAGTCGCTCCCCCCTGACGGACGCCAACGCCACCGCCCCCCAAGGCAGTCACTATATTCCTCCCCGAGCGCAATAGTACGAAAAAGGAAAGGCGCCTGCCAAAGCCGACGGCTGGGATGTGGTGGACGCCCCCGGCGCAAGCGGCGGCCTTGCAAAGCCTGCGATTGCTGAGCCTCGCAACGTAACTGAATTCGGACGCGGTTGGAACCACGATGCTCAGAGACGGCGACTGCACGATCACGCTCAACACCGACACCAAGGCTGCCGAGTTGATGAGCGAGGACGTAATTGTCGACATTGATCCGAAGCGAGGCATCGTTGACGTGAACGATAAGCCTGGCGTTCACACCACCTATAAGGTGAGAAGATCGAAAGGAGCCGACAACGAGGGCTGGGATGTCTGTTACGACAGCTACAACCCCAGCTTCGGCGTTTGCTACTCGCTAGTGACGGGGCCAGCGAGATGAGCCGCTCTTGGATCTTCGGCTCGTTCCGATCGTTCGGCTTGCGCTCGCCGCTGCTGAGCTCGATCCGAATCGGCGGCGGCGACCGGCGTTGGCGGCGGCGATGCGGTAGCGCCGATGGACCCTTCCACCCCCGTGGGCGAAGTGTCTCCGCCGCCTCTGCCAATTCACCGACGCCGTTGGCGCCATAGCCAATTCCCCCGATGAAGGTGCCGAGCCGCAGACGGCAGCCCACTGGCGTGCTTCCCCACGTTGGGCCACCGTCAAGGGAGAAGGCTGCATCGTGGTTGAGCAAGACCCGCAGGCCAAGTTAGCGGATCAGTCAGAGGCAGCGAAAGTCAGGGTTGAAAACTGCTCGAAAGATGATGCCGACAACCTAACCGCCGGCCCAACCCGAGGAGCTTAGCGGCTACTAACGTGCCGGAGAAGTGTAGCGCCTATGTAGCGCCAATCCGACCCCACCTGGATTTATTGGCTCCCCGGGCCGGACTCGAACCAGCGACCCAGCGGTTAACAGCCGCTTGCTCTACCAACTGAGCTACCGGGGAGCAGTGCGGCGCGTTGTCTTGCGCCACAGCGGGTCATAGCAAATGGCGGGATGCCTTTCCAGAGCCTTGCAAGGCGCACGCGCCAGCCCATGACTTGCGGCTCCAGGCGCCGTTGCGGCTTTTTCCTGCAATGTCTATGTCGGATGTTGGAGCGCACGCCGTCACACCGAAAGGCAGGCAATGGCCAATAAAATCCGTTTTGGCGGCCGCGAGCTTCATTTGCCGCGGTCCAGAGTGGTGCGCGTCGGGCTCGGCATCTTGCTCGTCGCCGGCGGGCTCGTGGGCTTTCTGCCGGTCGTCGGGTTCTGGATGATCCCGCTCGGACTGCTCGTCCTTTCGGTGGACATTCCCATCGTGCGCCGTGGGCGCCGCAGGCTCGCGCTTTGGTGGCATCGCGGCCGGAAGACCGGGAGAAACACGACGCCCGCTGGCAAAAGGGTGGGAGCGGAGGAGAAATCGGAATGAGGGTGGAGGCCACGCCCGGAATCGAACCGGGGTGCACGGATTTGCAGTCCGTTGCGTCACCACTCCGCCACGTGGCCAGCCCTCGGGCGCTTCCGTCCGAAGGGGTTACCTAGATGCGGAACCCGTCCGCGTCAATATGCGTAGGGGTTGGATGAGCAAGGTTCGCTATCCAACGGTGCGCCGGGGACTTGCAGGCACGTTCAGGAGGGCGACTGCGGATGATCGACTATGAGCAGCAACGTCTCATCATGGTCCTGTCGCAGCTCCGCCCGAGCCAGGTAACCGACCCGCGCCTGTTGGCTGCCATGGGCGCCGTGCCGCGCGAGCGTTTCGTGCCGTCGGGCAAGGCGCTGCTCGCTTATGTGGACGAGGGCGTGGAGGTATGGCCGTCGCTCGATGGCGCGCCGGCGCGCTTCCTCTTGGCTCCCGTCGTTCTCGCGCGACTCATCCAGCTTGCCTCCGTGGGGCCCGACGATCGCGTGCTCGATATCGGTTGTGCCACCGGCTACTCGACGGCGATTCTCGCGTCCCTTGCGCGATCGGTCACGGGGCTCGAGACCGAGCCCGAGCTTGCCGCCGCCGCGGGCCGCAATCTTGGCGAGCTGGCTGGCGCGCACGCGCGCGACAACACTGAGATCGTCACCGGGCCGCTCGACCAGGGTGATGCGGGGGGCGCTCCTTATGACGTCATCCTGCTCAACGGCAGCGTAGCGGACATTCCCGGCGCCCTCCTGGCGCAACTCAAGGAGCAAGGCAGGCTCGTGGCGATCATCGCCCATGGGGGTCCAGGCAAGGCCTATCTTTTTGTGAAGGCCGGCGCCCAGGCGAGCGGGGTGCCACATTTCGACGCTGGAGCGAAGCCCTTGCCGGGCTTTGCGCGGGCCCTGTGCTTCACGTTCTAGCCCCCTCCGCACTGGGCTTCCAGAACATCAACGCTATTCGCCAGGCGGGGAGAGAGGACCTGCGCACGATCGAGCAGACCACCTTGCTCGACGCGGCCACGGCCTATGTCAATGTCGTGCGCGACCAGGCCGTCGTAGGGCTCACAGATCGGCCTCGTCTCGGCGGAGCGCAACCGCCTCGTCGCTGAATATTCTCTCTGCGCCGCGGTCGGCCGGTCCCACGCGCAAAGCCTTGGCCTCTCAGTGCCTTATTATGATCCGATCGAGCATTATGACATCGTGAAAAACAAATGGCTGGGCCTCACGCCGCCACCGCCGCCGGCCCCCGACGAGTGATCCTGCAAAAATATCGCGGTTAACCATCGCGCTCGGAACCCGTCCCACAACCAAATCGAGACTTGTAAGTTAACGGTATGTTAAGCTACCACGCCTGAGGGCCACCCCGGTGTGCCACCGCCGGGTGCGAGCGGGGAAGATGGCGGCAAGAGGTTGGTGATGAGCAGCATGGAGCGAGCTCCCGAACCGACGATGGAGGAGATTCTTGCGTCCATTCGTCGGATTATCTCGGATGACAATTCCAGCGCCACCGAGCGTGGTGCAACGTCGGCGAGCGTCCAGAACGAGGCAAGGCCAGACGTTGTTGATGCCGAGGCCGACACGCGGATCATCGACGACATTGCCCGCGTGCTGAGTGGGGGCAGCACGGGCGATGACGATGTCCTCGATCTGACCAAGGAACTTGGCCCGGCCGATGCCGCCATGGACGAGGAGCCGCTCGAAACCCCTACCTACCTGGACATTGCGGCGGAAGCTCCGCAGCCGCCTTCCTACACGTCAGGCACCTTTGCAACGGACGAGGGGCCGCTCGAAGCCCCTGCCGACCTGGACATTGCGGCGGAAGCTCCGCAGCCGCTTTCCTACACGTCAGGCACCTTTGCAACCAGCGTCTACGCATCTGAAACCTACACATCCGAAACCTATGCGTCCGGAGTCGAGGCCGAGCCGGACGCAGGCACGCCGGAGCCGATGTCGGCATTGGACGCGGCCATTGCCGCGCTGAGGGCCGGGATCACTCCGATGGCCGAGCCTGCGCCCGCGCCGGAGCCGTCCGAGCTCGTGCTCTCCGACGTGGAGGTAGCGGCTGAGGTGGCGGAGCCTACGGCCGAAGATCAGGCCTTCTGGCCGCCCAGCCAGTCCTCGTGGGCCAAGAATGGCGAGGCCACTTCCGAGCCCACGCCTCCGCGGGTGAATGGAGGATCATCGCACGAGCCTCATTATAACGCGGGCTTCTCGGGCGCGACGCTGCAGGACAGCGTCAAGGCGACGCTGCGTCCGCTGCTGCGGCAATGGATCGATGCGCACATGTCACGCGTGCTCGAAGCAGCCTTGCGCGATGAGCTCAAGGACGCCGACGAGGACTTGTCGCGCCTTCTTACGGCGGCTCTGCGCGATGAGCTCGAGGACAACGAGACAAGACGGCGGAGCAGCTAGGCGTCATCGCGCGTCGCGAGGTCGCCCGCATCGGCAACGCGTCGGATAGACCTCACGGATATTTCCCGACCTTGGTTGACAGCCCGGAAGGTGGCGCGTAGGACGCGCGCGACCCCCGCGTTTCGCGCACCTCGGCTCCACCCCCATGCTCGACAAGACCTATCAGCCCGCATCGGTCGAAGGCGAGATTTACCACGCCTGGGAAGAGGCGCGCGCGTTTGAAGCCGGGCGCCCCGACCGCGCGGGCGCCAAACCCTTCGCCATCGTCATCCCGCCGCCCAATGTGACGGGCTCGCTGCATATGGGGCACGCGCTCAACAACACGCTGCAAGACGTCATCGTCCGCTTCGAGCGCATGCAAGGCAAGGACGTGCTTTGGCAGCCCGGCACCGATCACGCAGGCATCGCCACCCAGATGGTGGTCGAGCGCCAGCTGATGGAGCGCCAGGAGCCCAATCGCCGCGCGCTGGGGCGCGAGGAGTTCATCCGTCGCGTATGGCAATGGAAGGAAGAGTCCGGCGGCACCATCATCAATCAGCTGAAGCGCCTCGGCTGCTCCTGCGACTGGAGCCGCGAGCGCTTCACCATGGACGAGGGCTTGTCCCGCGCAGTGCGCAAGGTCTTTGTCGAGCTGTATCGCGCCGGGCTCATCTACAAGGACAAGCGCCTCGTCAATTGGGACCCGAAACTGCTCACCGCCATCTCCGACCTCGAGGTGGAGCAGGTCGAGATGAAGGGCCATCTCTGGCATTTACGCTATCCGCTCGAAGGCAAGACCTTCGATCCGGAGGCCGCCTCGACCTTCATCGTCGTCGCCACCACGCGGCCCGAGACCATGCTCGGCGACACCGCCGTCGCGGTCCATCCCGAGGACGAGCGCTACAAGGCACTCGTCGGCAAGCACGTGATCCTGCCGCTGGTGGGGCGCCGCATCCCCATTATCGCCGACGAATATTCCGATCCCGAGAAGGGCTCGGGCGCGGTGAAGATCACGCCCGCTCATGACTTCAACGATTTCGAGGTGGGCAAGCGGCACGCGCTGCCGATGATCAGCATTCTCGACACCACGGCTGAGATCTCGATTGAGCGAAATGATGACTTTTGGGAAGCCACGATTTTCGCAGAGCGATTTGGAGGAACTGACGAGCTCATTCAGGCACTCGGCGGGTTTCGCGGCGAAAATGATGACGTCGAGTACGTTCGTTATTCGCTCGATGATCCGAAGCTAGAGGAGCTGAGGAGTCTCAGCGGTCTAGACCGGTTTGCCGCTCGCAAGAAAATTGTTGAATTACTTGAGTCGCAGGGCCTTCTCGAAAAGATCGAGAATCATACTCACACCGTCCCGCATGGCGATCGCTCCAACGTCGTCATCGAGCCGTTCCTCACCGACCAGTGGTATGTGGACGCCAAGACCTTGGCGAAGCCCGCCATCGACGCCGTGAAGCGCGGCCGCACTGTGTTCGTGCCGAAGAATTGGGAAAGCACCTACTTTCACTGGATGGAGAACATCCAGCCCTGGTGCATCTCGCGCCAGCTCTGGTGGGGCCATCAAATTCCCGCGTGGTATGGGCCCAATGGTGGGTTATTTGTCGCCGAGGACGAGGCTGTAGCTAAGGCGATGGCTGCAGAACACTATGGCCGCTCGGTCGAGGTTGTTACGAGGAGTGAGTTTGTTCGCAACGTGATACTTGGCTCGGTTTGGCTGGAGCAGGGGAGTCGCTTCGAGGGCGTTGAAGGCGAGCCGGTGCCGCTCACCCGCGACGAAGACGTGCTCGACACCTGGTTCTCTTCCGGGCTCTGGCCGTTCTCCACCCTTGGCTGGCCCGACCAGACCAAGGAGCTCAAGCGCTACTACCCCACCGACCTGCTCGTCACCGGCTTTGACATCATCTTCTTTTGGATCGCACGCATGATGATGCTGGGCCTCCACTTTATGCAGGAGGTGCCCTTCCGCGAGGTCTACATCCACGCGCTGGTGCGCGACGAGAAGGGTCAGAAGATGTCGAAGTCGAAAGGCAACGTCATCGACCCGCTCGAGCTGATCGAGACCTACGGCGCCGACGCGCTCAGATTCACCCTTGCCGCCATGGCCGCGCAAGGCCGCGACATCAAGCTCTCGACGGCGAGGGTCGAGGGCTATCGCAACTTCGCCACCAAGCTCTGGAACGCGGCGCGCTTTGCCGAGATGAACGCCTGCCTCCCCGTTCAAGACTTCGACCCGAGCCACGCCAAGGCGACCGTCAATCGCTGGATCGCGGGCGAAAGCGAGCGCGCGGCCGCGTCCGTTACCGAGGCGCTGGAAAACTTCCGCTTCAACGAGGCGGCCTCCGCCATCTACCATTTCATCTGGCACGTGTTCTGCGACTGGTATCTCGAGCTCGCCAAGCCGATGCTGGCGGGAGACGATGCCACCGCCGCCGAGACCCGCGCCATGACCGCCTGGGTGCTCGACCGCGCACTTCAGCTCCTGCATCCCTTCATGCCTTTCGTGACCGAAGAGTTATGGGCGAAGCGTGCGCCCGAGCCACGCGCGAGCTTCTTGATGCTAAGCCCGTGGCCCCAGCATCGCGGGCTCCAGAACGCTGACGCCGATGCCGAGATCGGCTGGCTGATCCGGCTCGTCTCCGAGGTGCGGTCGGTGCGCGCGGAAATGAATGTGCCGGCGGGGGCGCGCGTGCCGCTGCTCATCTCCGGCGCGAGCGAGGACACCAAGGCGCGCGTCGAGCGTCACACGGAAACCCTGCTGCGCCTCGCCCGTCTTGAGACAGTGGGATTCGGCAAGCTGCCGAAGGGTGCCCTCCAGATCGTGCTCGACGAGGCGACCTTCGCGCTGCCGCTCGCTGACGTTATCGATGTCGCGGTGGAGTCGAAGCGGCTCAAGCGCGAGATCGACAAGGTGGGCTCCGAGATCGCGCGGCTCGATGCCAAGCTTTCTAACGAGAAATTCGTCGCCCGCGCCCCCGAGCACGTGGTCGAGGAGCAGCGCGAGCGCAAGGCCGATGCCGAGGCCATCGCGTCGCGTCTGGCACAGGCGCTGAAGCGGCTCGAAGCCGCGCTGTAGGTCTCTTCCCTGTCGACGGCGCTAGGTTGCCTGTCGGTTGGGGCTCCCTTTTTGGCGCCATGCACCCCATATCTCGCGGTTCGAGACACAGTAAGGTAGAATCTCAGCAATTGTAACTCAAATGCCACATACTGAGGCATTTTCGCCCCGTTTGCGCCATAAAACTTTGAGACATCAAGTTTCGTTTGAGGAGGATCGGCCGCGACCGGTTTCCCAAGGCTTTCAGGAGGGTGAGAGCAGTAGGAGACGCAGCGCCGAAATCGGTTCGAGACGGTGGTTGGGGCCGCCGCTTCTTCACCGTGCATCCGGGCCGTAGAGATGGACGCAAAGACGTTCGATAAATCGCGTTTGCCCAGTCGGCACGTCACCGAGGGCCCCGCGCGCGCGCCACACCGCTCCTATTATTACGCCATGGGTCTCTCCCGCGAGCAGATCCATCAGCCCTTCGTCGGCGTCGCCACCTGCTGGAACGAGGCCGCGCCCTGCAATATCTCGCTGATGCGCCAGGCGCAGGCCGTGAAGCAGGGGGTTGGGGCCGCGGGCGGCACTCCGCGCGAATTCTGCACCATCACGGTGACCGACGGCATCGCCATGGGGCATCAGGGCATGAAGTCTTCGCTGCCCTCCCGCGAGGTGATCGCCGATTCCGTCGAACTCACCATGCGCGGCCATTGCTACGACGCCCTGGTGGGCCTCGCCGGCTGCGACAAGTCGCTGCCCGGCATGATGATGGCCATGTGCCGGCTGAACGTTCCTTCGATCTTCATCTATGGCGGCTCCATCCTTCCGGGCTCCTTCCGCGGGCGCCCGGTGACGGTGCAGGATCTGTTCGAGGCGGTCGGCCAATATTCTGTGGGCAAAATATCGACCGGCGATCTCGACGAACTCGAGCAGGTGGCATGCCCGTCCGCCGGCGCCTGCGGCGCCCAGTTCACCGCTAACACCATGGCCACGGTGTCCGAGGCGATCGGCTTGGCACTGCCCTATTCCGCGGGCGCGCCCGCTCCCTATGAGATCAGGGACCGCTTTTGCAGTGCGGCGGGCGAGAAGGTAATGGACTTGCTCGCGCTCAACATCCGCCCGCGCGACATCGTCACCCGCGCAGCGCTCGAGAACGCCGCCGCGGTGGTGGCAGCGACGGGCGGTTCCACCAACGCCGTGCTGCATCTTCCCGCCATCGCCCATGAATGCGGCATCGACTTCGATCTCTTCGCGGTCGCGGAGGTCATGAAGCGCACGCCCTATATCGCCGACCTCAAGCCGTCGGGCCGCTATGTCGCCAAGGACATGTTCGAGGCCGGCGGCGTGCCGCTCTTGATGAAGACGCTGCTCGACCACGGCTATTTGCACGGCGACTGCATCACCGTGACCGGGCGCAACATCAAGGAGAATCTCGCCAAGGTCGCGTGGAACGAAGGACAGGACGTGGTGCGGCCCGCCGACAAGCCGCTTTCCCCAACCGGAGGCGTGGTGGGCTTGCGCGGGTCGCTCGCGCCCGACGGTGCCATCGTCAAGGTCGCCGGCATGAAGGGCCTCAAATTCCGTGGGCCGGCGCGCTGCTTCGACAGCGAAGAGGAGGCCTTCGCGGCGGTGAGCGCGCGCAAGTACAAGGAAGGCGACGTGATCGTCATCCGCTACGAGGGTCCGAAGGGCGGTCCCGGCATGCGGGAGATGCTGTCCACCACGGCGGCGCTGTACGGGCAGGGCATGGGCGACAAGCTGGCGCTCATCACCGATGGACGCTTCTCCGGCGCCACGCGCGGCTTCTGCGTCGGCCATGTTGGGCCCGAGGCGGCGGTGGGGGGTCCGATCGCGCTCATCCGCGACGGCGACATGATCGTGCTCGATGCCGCGAAGGGCGTTCTCGACGTCGAAATGACCGAGGCCGAGTTGGCCAAGCGGCGGGCGGCGTGGAAGGCTCCGGTTAGCGCGTTCCGGAGCGGGTATTTGTGGAAATATGCGAACGAGGTTGGACCCGCGCGGACCGGCGCGGTGACCCATCCCGGCGCCGCAGTGGAAGTGGCGTGTTATGCGGACGTGTGACGTAAGGGTAATCGGCGCCTTCGCGGCGCTGCTGGTCTTAGCCCCGGCCGCGGTCGGGGCCGAAGATGTGCCGACCTATGCCTCGGCCACCGACGCTTATCGCGAAGGCATGGCCGACATGAGCGCCGGACATACCGAGACGGCGCTTGCGAGCCTCGCTTATGCGGCCGAGCGGCGCGTTCTTGGCGCCCAGTTGGAGCTCGCCCGCCTCTATGCCGCGGGGACCGACGTGGCCAAGGACGATGCCAAGGCCTTCACCTATTACCAGCAGATCGCCGACCAGCGCGCCGAGATCAATCCGCGCAGCCCCATCTCTAGTTACGTTGCCGAAGCTTTCGTGGCGCTCGGCCACTATTACCAAGACGGTCTCCCGGCGATCTCGCTCCCTGCCGATCCCGTGCGTGCCGCCGGTCTTTACCGGCATGCGGCAAGCTATTTTGGCGACCCCGATGCGCAATATGCACTGGGCCGCCTCTACCTCGCCGGCGAGGGGGTGGACAAGAATACCGGCCTTGCCGCCAATTGGCTCGCCATGGCCGCCAAGAAACAGCATGCCGCTGCGCAGGCGACGCTCGGCGAACTGTTATGGCATGGCGACGACATCCGCGCGCGACCGGCGAAGGGGCTCGCCCTGATCATGCTCGCTCACGAGAATGCCAAGGCGGACGGCAAGGAACACGATTGGATCGCGCGGCTGTATCTCGACGCCATCGCCTCGGCCGACGCTGCGACGCGCAAGGAAGCGCGCGCGCTGGTCCCAGAATTGGGCGGCACGTTCGCCGCCGCTGCTCCGGCGACGGGCATCGATCGACCCGCTAACGCGGCCGGTGATGCGGCCGGGGGCGGTGCTCACCCCGCGGCGACCATGGAGATGCCCGTCGGCTTCGCCAAAGGCGCCGAGGCGCCCAAGCCCTAGAGCATCAGAGCCAGCGAGCTCAGAGATTGAGCTCGAGCCAGATCGGCACGTGGTCCGACGGCTTCTCCCAGCCGCGCGGGGCCGGGTCGATCTCGCATCTGACAAGCTTGTCCGCCGCCTGCGGCGACAGTAGGAGGTGGTCGATCCGTAACCCCCGGTTCTTCTGCCAGGCACCGGCCTGATAGTCCCAGAACGTGTAGCGGTGCGGCTCGTCGTGGCAGGCCCGGAAGGCATCGGTCAGGCCGAGATTGACGAGTGCTCGGAAATGGGCGCGCGTCTCGGGGCGGAACAGGGCGTCGTCCATCCAGGCATCGGGCTTATAGACGTCCTCGGGCATGGGGATGACGTTGAAATCCCCGGCGACGACCAGCGGCTCCTCCAGAGTGAGCAGCGCCTTGACCCGCTCCTTGAGCCTGCTCATCCAGGCGAGCTTGTAGGCGAATTTCTCCGTCCCTGCCGGATTGCCGTTGGGCAGATAGATATTGACCACCCTGATGACGCCCGAGGGCACCGAGACGACGGCCTCCAAATAACGGGCCTGCACGTCCTCGGCGTCGCCGGCGAGCTTCGGCGCCACCTCATCGAAGGGAAGCTTGGAGAGGAGCGCCACGCCGTTGAAGCTCTTCTGGCCGTGGACGGCGACGTTGTAGCCGAGCGCTTCGAACTCCTCGCGGGGGAAGGCCTCGTCGACGCATTTGATCTCCTGCAGGCAGGCGATATCCGGGGAGGCGGCGGCGAGCCACGTCTTGGCCCCGTCGATGCGCGCCTTGATGCCGTTGATATTCCAGGTGGCGATCTTCATGGCCTGACGAATAGCGGGGGAATGGCGCGACGGGAAGCACGAGCACGCCCGCTGATCGGCAGGAGACGGCGAGCTAGATCGAGAAGCTCGTGCCGCAGCCGCACCCCGCGGTGACGTTTGGATTGTTGATCTTGAACTGAGCCCCGATCAGGCCGTCGACGAAATCAATCTCGGAGCCTTGCACGAAGCCGAGCGACACGGGATCGATGATGACGCGCGCGCCGCCGCGCTCCACGAGCAGATCGTCGGGCGCCGGCTCTTGCACGAGATCGAAGCGATATTGGAAGCCGGAGCAGCCGCCGCCCTCGACGCTGACGCGCAACAGCGCGCTTGGCCCCTCGCTCTGGAGGAGCTCCGTAATGCGCCGCGCTGCGCGCTCGCTCAAGGTGATAGACGCTTCGCTCATCTTGGGTTAGGCCAAATCCTCGGCAAGGGCCCAAAGCGGGCTCTCCGACCACAAAGTCTTGACTGAAACATAGGATGGCGGCCGGGCTTGTCAATCGACCAGAGGGGCAAACGCGACCGGGCTCACGAGCAAACGCGCGAGCACGCGCGCGAGCGGAGCCTCGCGCCCTATGCCGTGGATTTGCGCCATGCGCGCGGGCGGCTCGTCCCGGAGCCCCGAAGCCCCACCCGCTCGGACTTCAGCCGCGACCGCGATCGCATCCTGCATTCGACCGCTTTCCGCAGGCTCACCCACAAGACCCAAGTCTTCATCTATCACGAGGGCGATCACTACCGGACGCGGCTCACCCATAGTCTTGAAGTGGCGCAGATCGCTCGGTCCATGGCGCGGACGCTTCAGGTCGATGAGGATCTCACCGAGGCCCTCGCACTCGCCCACGATCTCGGCCATCCGCCGTTCGGCCATGCCGGAGAGCGCGCCCTGGCTGCCGCCATGGGAAACGCGGGCGGGTTTGACCACAACGCCCAATCATTGCGCGTGGTGACGGAGCTCGAGCGGAAATACGCGCGCTTCGACGGTCTCAATCTCACCTGGGAGACGCTCGAGGGTCTGGTCAAGCATAACGGGCCGTTGCTTACCGTTGGCGACAGGGAAAGCGGAGAGGCAAGGCGGGCCATTCCGGAGACGATCCTCGCCTATTGTGCCAAGCAGGATCTTGAGCTCGCGACCTACGCCTCCGTCGAGGCCCAGATCGCGGCTCTTGCCGACGACATTGCCTACAACAATCACGACATCGATGACGGCTATCGCGCGGGCTTTTTCACCTTTGATGAGCTGGCGGAAGCGGGGATCCCGGGAAGCGCGCTTGCCGGGGCGAAGGCGACTTATCCCGGCATCGAGGAAGGCCGGCTGCTTAACGAGGCGAACCGGCGCCTGATCACCGCCATGATCGATGATGCGGTGGCGGAGACGCACGTGCGGCTCAAACGGCTCAAGCCCCAAAACGCCGGTGATGTGCGCCATGCCGCATCCGCCGTCGTCGCCTTTTCGCCAACCATGCAGCAGGAGTTGGCGGCCTTGCGGGCCTTTCTCGCCGCGCGGGTCTATCAGCATCCTCGCATCTCCCGCATCATGCGTGATGCGGCGAGCGTCGTGTCCGATCTCTTTGACCTGTACAACCGCCGTCCCGAGGCGCTGCCGCCGGAATGGCGCGAGCCGGAGTGGTGCGAGAGCGCCGGCACCTTCGCGCGCCACGTCTGCGATTTCATCGCCGGCATGACCGACCGCTATGCGCTCGCCGAGCACCGGCGTCTGTTTGACGCCACCCCCGATTTACGCTAGTCGCGCCGCGCATCCTTCGGAAGGCAGGCATGGACGTCTTTGCAGGGTTCCACGGACGCGTCCTGGCGGCAGTCCAACAATTGAAGCATGACGGCGTCGTGCCGGCCGAGGCGAGCACCGAGGGCATTATCCTCGAGCCGCCGAAGGATACCTCCCACGGCGATCTCGCCACCAATGCCGCCATGGTCCTGGCGAAGCAGGCCAACATGGCGCCCCGGGCGCTCGCAGAACGGCTGGTCCCGCTCATTACCGCCGACGCGCTGATCGAGCGGGCCGCGATCGCGGGACCCGGCTTCATCAACCTCACGCTTGCGCCTGCCTTTTGGCCGAGCGTGTTGCGCATGGTGCTCGAGAGCCGTGAGGATTACGGCAGAAGCGCTGCCGGCAAAGTCGAGGCGGTGAACATCGAATATGTCTCGGCCAACCCGACGGGGCCGATGCATGTCGGCCATTGCCGGGGTGCCGTGTTCGGCGACGCGCTCGCCAACCTGCTCGCCTTTGCGGGCTTCGCCGTCACACGCGAATATTATGTCAACGACGCTGGCGCCCAGGTAGAGGCCCTGGCGCGGTCGGCATTCTTGCGCTACCGCGAGGCGCTGGGCGAGGACATCGGCGAGATCCCGGAAGGTCTCTACCCCGGCGACTATCTCAAAGCCGTGGGGCACCTGCTCGCCGACCAGCACGGCAGCGAGCTGCTGCAACTGGCCGAGCGGGACTGGCTCCCCATCGTGCGCGCCGCCGCGCTCCAATCCATGCTCGCCATGATCGAGACGGACCTGGCCGAGCTCGGCATCCGCCATGACGTGTTCTTCTCCGAGCGGTCACTCACGGACGGCCCCCGGGACGAGGTGGCCGAGACCATCGCCGAGCTGAAGGCCAAGGGTCTCATTTACAAGGGCCGCCTGCCGCCGCCCAAGGGGAGGCCCGAGGAGGATTGGGAAGACCGCGAGCAGCTCCTGTTCCGCTCCACCGCCTTTGGCGACGACATCGACCGGCCGCTCGTCAAGTCCGACGGTACCTACACCTATTTCGCCGCGGATATGGCCTATCACCGCGACAAGTTCAGACGCGGCTTCAACACCATGATCGACGTCTGGGGGGCCGACCATAGCGGCCACGTCAAGCGTATGCAGTCGGCGGTCGCGGCCCTCACCCAGGGGAAGGGCGCCCTTGACGTTAAGCTTTGCCAATTGGTGCGCTTATTTCGGGGTGGCGAGCCTGTCAAGATGTCCAAACGTGCCGGGACGTTCGTCACGCTCCGGGAGGTCGTGGACGAGGTGGGCCCAGGGTCCGTCCGCTTCATGATGCTCTACCGGAAGAACGACGCGCCGCTCGATTTCGACTTCGTCAAGGTGACCGAGCAGTCGCGGGACAACCCGGTGTTCTATGTCCAGTACGCCCACGCCCGGGCAAGTTCCGTGTTGCGTAACGTACGGGATGTTCTCCCCGATCTCGACCTGGAGGAGAGTGCGTTGGCCAACGCGGATCTTGACCGGTTGAATGACGCCGCAGAGACAGCCCTGATCCGCCGCATGGCGCAGTTTCCGAGTATCGTGCAAGCCGCGGCGGCGGCCCATGAGCCGCACCGCATTGGCTTCTATCTTTATGATCTTGCTGGCGACTTCCACGGTCTTTGGAATAGAGGCAAAGACTCGCCACAATTACGTTTTATTTACCAGAGTGACCGAGAGTTAACTCGCGCACGCGTAGCGCTTGTGGCTGCCACGAAACGGGTGTTGGCGTCGGGTCTCGGGATACTTGGGGTCCACGCTTTGCACGAGCTACATTGAGCGGGGCAGGGGGGATGGTTCGAGGGGAGTACCATATCCATGCGTACCAAAGACTAGGCATTCGCGCCGGTCTGACCCTTAAGTCGCAGTCGAATTCTGACCGTAGGCAAAGCGTTTCGGGTGCTTCGGGCGCTAAGCCCTGGGGCATCATCCTTAAGGCACATATACGAGCGAGGTACCTTGCATGAGTTCGGGACCCAGACCCGGTCGGCCCATCATGGGACAGCGCCCGATGTTCGGCGGCGGCAGTCCGGTATTTGCGCGCATGCCGTCCTACACCCCCGTCACCCGAGGTCCCGATCAGGGCCTCCCACCTCAATCAGAGCCGTCGCAGCCCGAGGCGTACCCGCAAGGGGCCCAAGGCTATCCAAACGCCAACTCGGCCCCCGCCCAATCCTATCTCAGCGGCAATCCTGCCCCGGCCAGACCCTATCCCGGTCCCCAGCAAAGTGCGCCTCAGGCCTATCCGAACGGCAATGGCTATCCTGCTCAGGCCTATTCGGGTCACGGCAATCCTACGCATGGCTATGCCGGTCAAGGCTATCCTGATCAGGGCTATGCCGATCGGGGCCAGGCTGGTCAGGGCCAGCCCGCGCAAAGCTATCCGAGCCAGGGCTACCAGCCGGAGAGCAATGCGAGCTTCAATGCAGGGTTTGCCGACCAGAACCTTGGCAATGCAAACTTCCCCAACGCGAGCATGCCCGCTGGGGGCTATCCCGCGGCCGGCTACCGCGAAGCAAACTTCGCCCCCGCCAGCGGTGCTGACGCAAGCTTCCCCGAAAATGGCTTCACCGAGGATGCGAGCTTTCCCGAAGACGCCGGCTATTCCGGCAACGGCGCTTATCAGCATGACGAACACAATCTCGAAATGCCGAATGGCGCCTATGGGCAGCAAGCCTATCAACCTGTCAACGAGCAAGCCCGGCAAGGGACCATGACCTCGCAAGGAGGCCAATATTCGCAACCCGATCCCCACCGCGCCGTGCAGCCCTTCGATGCCATCTACGACCAGCCGCCGCAAATCGCCTTGGGCGGCACGCAAGCGCACCGCAGCCCGCAGAGCTTTTATGACGGTGAGCAGTCCGATGCGGACTTCCTCGATGACCCGCAGGCTCCGGTGGCCGATGCCGCGGTAGCCACGCGCAAATTGTCGATCAAGGGGCGCAGCATGTTCATGGTCGGCAGTGCGCTCCTCGGCGCAGTGGCCTTGGGCGGCGCCCTTGCCTTCGCCTATAAGCAGAGCGGTGGCGCCATGAATGGCGGCGAGCCGCCGCTGGTGCAGGCCGACAATCGCCCGGTCAAAGAGGCCCCCGATCAGCCGGCCGGGAAAGATCTGCCTCACAAGAACAAGCTGATCTACGATCGCCTTGAGAGTGGAGACAAGCCCGAGGCCGACCACCTCGTTCCGCGCCAGGAAGATGTTGCCGTGCCGGCGATGCCGGCCTCGGTCGATACGGCCGGGTTGTCCGCCGCGCGGGCTCCGGACGCGCCCCAGATGACTGAAGCCGTCGATACGGGCACCGTACCCCCGGGCGCCGTGGCCACGGTCGACGACCCTGAAGGCGGCCCTCGCCACGTGAAGACGATGGTGGTCCGTCCCGATGGTTCGGTCGTGCCGCCGATAGCCCCTGGCGCCGCGGCCGCTCCGGCGCAAGCTCCGGCGCAGGTCGCCAGCGCCGAAGCGCCAATGGCCGCTCCCGCCGCCCAGGCTCCGGTGCAAGCCCATATGGCTGCGGCGCCGCCTGCTCCGGCCGCCGCTGCCGCCTCCGAGCCGCAGCAGGTTGCGTCCATACCGCCGCAGGCTCCGGCCAAGCCGAAGCCGGTCAAGGCCGCTGTTGCCCCCGCGGCTGCTGAAGATCCGGCACCGAAAGCCGCGGCCCCGAAGAGTCCCAGCCAATTCGTTGTCCAGGTTGCCTCGAAGCAGAACCAGACCGAAGCGCTCGCCACCTTCGCCGACATGCAGCAGAAATATCCGACGTTGCTCGCCAGTTATCGCCCCATCGTGCAGAAGGCCGATCTCGGCACCAAGGGCGTCTGGTATCGTTTGCGTATCGGACCCATCAACGACAAGACCGTCGCCAGCAAGCTGTGCACCCAGCTCAAATCGCAGGGCTTGAACGACTGCCTCGTCATGACGGAGTGAGGTCTTAAAGCCGGCGCGGAGGCCTTGACCGCGCCGCGATCGGCCGCTAGCCCCGCTTTGTGGAACTCAGGGCCTTCATCTCCGGCTGCGCCGGCGCATCCTTAAGCGACGACGAGCGCGCATTCTTTTCCGAGATGCGCCCGTGCGGGCTCATCCTCTTCGCCCGCAATTGCGAGACACCCGAGCAGCTTCGCGCGCTCGCCGCGTCGTTCAAGGACGCGGTGGAGAGCGAGGGGGTTCTCGTACTCATCGACCAGGAGGGTGGCCGCGTGCAGCGGCTGCGGCCGCCACAGTGGCGGCAGATGCCTCCCGCGCGCGCCTATGGCCTCCTCTATGCAGACGACCCCGAGGCGGCGAAATCGGCTGCTTTCGCGGGTGCGCGGCTGATCGCCTCCGAGCTTCGCGACGCCGGCATCAACGTCAATTGCGCGCCGGTCCTCGACGTGCCGCAGCCGGGCGCCCATGACATCATCGGCGACCGCGCCTATAGCGATGACCCCGGGGTGGTGGGCGCGCTCGGCCGCGCCGTGGTCGAGGGCTATCTCGCAGGCGGCGTGCTGCCGGTGATCAAGCACGTTCCCGGACACGGGCGGGCGAAGGTCGACAGCCACCTGTCGCTGCCGCGAATCGATGCCAGCGAAGCAGAGCTGGCCGCGGTCGACTTCCGCCCGTTCCAGGCGCTCCACGCCGCGCCGCTCGCCATGACCGCGCACGTCTTGCTGCCGTGCTTCGATGACTGGCGACCAGCCAGCGTCTCCCCCGTTATAATGGGCGAAGTGATTCGCGATCGGATCGGCCTTGAGGGCTTGGTGATGAGCGACGACATCGGCATGCAGGCGCTTGGCGGGTCCATGGGGAACCGGGCGGCCGAGGTGATCGCGGCGGGCTGCGATGTCGCGCTGCATTGCAGCGGCGACCTTGCCGAGATGCGCGATGTCGCGGGCGCGGTGCCGCCGCTCGCCGGGATGAGCGCCGAGCGCTTCGCGCGCGCGTGGGCGCGGCTGCGCGAGCCGCAGCCCTTTGACGCAGGCGCCGCCATGGCGCTGGTGACGGAAATCGGCGGCACGACCATCGCGTCCGCCTGAGCTTTGAGGATGATGATGAGCGCGGTCGAGACGGCCATCGGCGAAGGGGAATGCGACGACGCTTCCGACTGGGGCGAGGACGAGGCGCGGACGGAGCCGAGTGCCGGCGAGACGCTCGTGGTCGATGTCGAGGGCTTCGAGGGCCCCCTCGACCTATTGCTCGGGTTGGCGCGTACGCAGAAGGTAGATCTGGCCAAGATCTCGGTGCTTGCGCTCGCGCAGCAATATCTCGACTTCATCGCCGAAGCGCGGCGGCTGCGGCTCGAGATCGCCGCCGACTATCTCGTCATGGCGGCGTGGCTTGCTTTTCTCAAGTCGAAGCTCCTGCTGCCGCTGGAGCCGAGCGAGGAGGGAGAGCCGTCAGGCGCCGAGCTCGCCGCGCTGCTCGCCTTTCGCCTCCAGCGCCTCGGCGTCATGCGCGATGCCGCGGCCCAGTTGATGACGCGCAAGCGGCTCGGGCGCGACGTTTTTGCCCGTGGCATGCCGGAGCCCATCAAGCTCATGCGCACGAGCACCTACAACGCCAATGTCTACGACCTGCTCAGGGCCTATTCGCAACAGCGGCAGCGGACGGCCGTGCGCAACCTGCGCATGCCGCCGCGCACGGTATGGTCGATCAAGGAAGCGCGCACCGAGCTCGAGCGCCTGCTCGGCATGTCGCTCGACTGGGCGCCCCTCGACCAGCTCTTGGCTGAGTTTCTGGTCGAGCCCGAGCTTCGGCGCACGGCTCTGGCAAGCAGCTTCAACGCCAGTTTGGAGATGACGCGCGAGGGCTCCCTCGAGCTCTGCCAGATGAAGCCGTTCTCACTGCTGCTCATGCGCCGCCGCAAGCGGGCCGCGTGAGCGGACCAGGCACGATAGACGCCGGGTTACAACAACAAGGACGAGGTCACAAATGACAGCGCAGCATCGGGATAGGGTAGCTCCTCTGGAGGCGGCCGAGAAGGATCGCGGACCGCGCCCGTTTTCGCTTCCCTTGCCGTTTCCTTCCAACGTGATGGCGCTGCCCTCCGCGGACCGGCGCGAGAAGCTGCGCATCCTTGAGGCGCTGTTGTTCGCGGCGCCGGAGCCTCTTGACCAGGCGGCTCTCGCCCAGCATTTTGCCGCGAGCGAGGACGTGGTGGCGCTGCTCGAGGAGCTGCAAGGCTTGTACGCGGGCCGCGGCGTCAATCTCGTGCGCGTCGCCGGCAAATGGGCGTTCCGCACCGCCGAGGACCTGGCATTCCTGCTCGAGCGCCAGTCGGTCGAGCAGCGCCGACTGTCGCGCGCGGCGCTCGAGACGCTCGCCATCATCGCCTATCACCAGACGGTCACCCGCGCCGAGATCGAGGAGATCAGGGGCGTCAGCACGTCCAAGGGCACCCTCGACGTGCTGCTGGAGACGGGCTGGATCAAGCTCAGGGGACGCCGGCGCGCGCCCGGCCGCCCGGTGACCTATGGCACGACGGAAAGCTTCCTTGCCCATTTCGGCTTCGACTCGATCCAGGACCTTCCGGGCCTCTCCGAGCTGAAAGGTGCGGGGCTGCTCGATTCGACCTTACCCCCTGGCTTCTCCATGCCCAATCCCGACGACGCGCCCGATTTACGCGAGGACGAGGAGCCGCTTGAGGACAAGCCCGCCTACAACGAGGAGGAGGAGGGCGACGTGTCCGAGCCGGAGGACGGTGAGCGGCGCGACTGACCGCACGGTCGCGCGCGGCGCGCCTCCTTGCGACCCAGGCGACTTTGCTGCCATAGTGCCGCCGGCGGAACGCGACTTGGGACCGGTAGCGACGGAGAGCATCCATGGGATTGAGTTGGTGGCACATCCTCCTCGTGCTCTTGGTGTTCGTACTCCTGTTCGGGACCGGCAAGATCTCGGGCCTGATGGGCGACGTCGCCAAGGGCATCAAGAGCTTCAAGCAGGGCATGGCCGAGGACGAGGAGGAGCCGGCCCCGCGGCCTGCGCCCAAGGTCATCGAGCACAAGTCGGCCAAGCCGAAGGCCCAGAGAACCAAATCCGCCGCTTCCGCCAAGACCCCGCGCGGCCGGAAGTCGAGCTGAGATTCTGTTTTGGCGCGGGCGCCGCGTATCGTGCGCCGCACCTCTGCCCTGAACCAAGCCCATGTTCGATATCGGTTGGTCTGAGCTTCTGGTCATCGCCGTCGTGGCGATCGTCGTGGTCGGACCGAAGGACCTGCCGCGCCTGATGCGGACCTTCGGCCACTATGCGGGCAAGCTCCGCCGCATGGCCGCCGAGTTCCAGCTCCAATTCGAGGAAGCCATGCGCGAGGCCGAGGTCGAGGAGGTGCGCAAGGCCATGGAGAGCGTGCGGGACGCCACGCCCGGCTTCGATCTTTCCGCACCTATCGATCGGCCGGTGATGGTGCCCAAGCCCGATGCCGCTACCTCCGCAACGGAGCCCGCGCCCACCCCCAAGGCGAAGACGAAGAAAGCCTCGAGCGCGAAGTCCCGCAAGACGCCCGCGTCAAAGACACGAGTGTCGAAAACGCTAGCGTTGAAGGCGTCGCCGCGCACGCGCAAGGGAGAGGCGACGTGACCCACGAGGACATCGAGGCCACCAAGGCCCCCCTCATGGAGCATCTGATCGAGCTTCGGCGCCGGCTCATCTGGTCGAGCCTCGCCATCCTCGTCGCCTTCGCCGTCTGCTTCTATTTCGCGCGCGACATCTACAATCTGCTGGTCTGGCCCTACCAGCTCGCGGCCGGGGTCGATACCCCCATCGAGATGATCTATACCGCGCCGCAGGAGTTCTTCTTCACCGAGATGAAGCTCGCTTTGTTCGGCGCCGTCTTCATCGCCTTCCCGGTGATCGCCTCGCAGATCTACATGTTCGTGGCGCCGGGGCTCTATCGCAGCGAGCGCCAGGCGTTCTTGCCGTTCCTCATCGCCACGCCGATCCTGTTTCTGCTCGGCGCGGCGCTCGTCTATTTCGTGGCCATGCCGCTCGCCATGAAGTTCTTCCTGTCGATGCAGCAGACGGGCCAGGGCCAGGTGCATATCCAGCTCACCGCCAAGGTGAGCGAATATCTTTCGCTGATCATGACGCTGATCCTCGGTTTCGGCATCTGCTTCCAATTGCCGGTGCTGCTCACGCTGCTCGCCCGCGCCGGGCTGATCACCTCCGCGCAGCTCAAGGCCAAGCGCCGCTACGCCATCCTCATCGTGTTCATCGTGGCGGCCGTGTTGACGCCCCCTGACCCCATCAGCCAGATTGCTTTGGCGCTGCCGACGATCCTGCTCTACGAGCTCTCCATCTATGCGGTGAAGCTGGCCGAGAAGCGCCACGCCGCCACGAGCACGGCGAGCCCCAAGCCCAAACCTGCCGGTAAGCCGGCTTGAGCGTGAAGTGTGATCCACCTGCCAGACACGAAGACGCTGCTGTTGATGACTTTCGTCTGGGCCGTTGCGGCCTATGTGATCGTGCCCAGGCTCTCGGTGCTCTATTTCCGTCACCACCCGCTTCTTGTCGAGTCGGCCCGCGTCACGCTGACAGGGGACGGCCATCCTGGCGATCCGGTCAACGTCGCCCTGGTCGGAACCGAGGAAGAAATCGTGCGGGCCATGACGGCGGCCGGCTGGTGTCCCGCCGACGCGATTACGTTGGCGAGCACCGTGCGGATCGCCGCGGACACCGTCTTACATCGCCCCGACGACGATGCGCCGGTCAGTAACCTCTTTCTGTTTGGCCGCAAGCAGGATTTGGCTTTCGAGCAGCCGCTCGCAGGCGGTCCCATTCAGCGGCACCATGTCCGCTTTTGGCGGTGGGACGAGCTCTATGAAGGGCGCCCCGGTTGGTTCGGTGCCGCGACCTTCGACGCGCGCGTCGGCCTCAGCCACACGACCGGCCAGGTGACGCATCACATTGCCCCCGATGTCGATGCGGAGCGCGACCGCCTCGCGAGCGAATTGCAGCAGGCCGGTGTCGTGCAGTCGACGGAACGGAAGGACGGCTTCCACGCCGAGCTAGAGGGACGTAACGGTGGCGGCGATCCCTGGCACACCGATGGGCGGCTCGCGATCGTGTCGTTGCGCGGTTCCGTTTGACCGGACCACACTTGCACGAAACTAATCCCCGCGGCCCAAACCGCCTCTATCCTGCGTGCACTTCGTCCACCGAGGGGCGCTTCGCGAGGCGTCGTTAGGCGGGACGGGGTGCGGTGCCTGCGGGCCGGCATGCAAAGCCGGCACTCGGGCGGCGCCGGGGCTCCGCCCGGGACCATTATGAGTCCCTACCAGGAGCTGGCTGACGACCTGAGGGCGGCAAACTCGTTGACCTCAGGCGAAAAGCGCGGCCCGGTCAGCCGCGCCTGCGCGGTCCCGTAACGACCGCGAGCCATAGGATCTGCGCTTTTCGGCGCGCCATCCCCCTCGATCGGGATGAGGGGTCGATCGAAGCCCGCACGCCATGCGCTCGCGCGCCCGTAGGGGTGTGCATCGTCAAGCGGGCGATGACATTGGGGTGGGAGCGTCTTATACGGAGCCATCGATTCAACGCCGGGATTCCACCTTGCTCGACATCAAATGGATCAGGGACAACCAGGATGCCTTCGTTGCGGGGCTTAACCACCGCGGCTTCGAAGCGCCACGCGATCTCTTGACTCAAATCCTGAACCTGGACGAGCAACGCCGCGGGACAATTCAGCACTTGCAGGAGGCGCAAGCCGGCCGCAACGCCGCGTCCAAGGACATCGGCAAGGCCAAGGCGAGCAAGGACGAGGCCGAAGCCAGGCGCCTGATGGACGAAGTTGCCGTGCTCAAAGAGACCATTCGCGAGGGCGAGGAAAAGGAGCGGGCGCTCGATAAAGAGTTCCGTGATCTTCTCGCCGGCATTCCCAACATGCCCGCCGATGACGTACCGGTTGGACCTGACGAGAAAGCCAATGTCGAGCTGCGCAAATTCGGCATCTCGATGAAATTTGCCTTCGAGCCCAAGCAGCATTTCGAATTGGGCGAAGCGCTTGGGCTGATGGATTTCGAGACGGCGGCGAAGCTGTCCGGCGCGCGCTTCGTCGTGCTCAAAGGCGCGCTGGCCAGATTGGAGCGCGCTCTCGCCCAATTCATGCTCGATCTGCATACATCCGAGCACGGCTATACCGAGATCAACCCACCGTTGATTGTGCAGGATGGCACCATGTTTGGAACTGCACAGCTTCCCAAATTTCGAAAGGAACAATACCCCACTCTGCGGTGGGTAGCGGACATCGACGGTCGGAAGCTCGTGATGACCGAGCACGGCTTGAAACAGACAGACGATCCAAATGCACCTTGGTCATCGCAGGATGAGGAAGCTTTTCAATCAATTCAGAGAGAAAGAGCTCTATTCCGAGAGGTCTATCTTCAAAACCCTGTAGGGAAGTGGATGGGAAAACTCTGGCGTTTCGAAGTCTACCAGTGGCTCATTCCCACCGCCGAGGTGCCGCTCACCAATCTCGTGCGCGAGGACATCACCAACGAGGCGAAGCTCCCCTTACGCTACACCGCCTGGACGCCGTGCTTCCGCGCCGAGGCGGGCGCCGCGGGCAAGGACACGCGCGGCATGATTCGCCAGCACCAATTCTCCAAGGTGGAGCTCGTCTCCATCACCACGCCGGAACAGTCTACCGCCGAGCATGAGCGCATGACAGGCTCCGCCGAGGAAGTCCTGAAGCGCCTCGGCCTGCCTTACCGCGTCGTGCTGCTCTCCACCGGCGACATGGGCTTCGCCGCGCAGAAGACTTATGACTTGGAAGTGTGGCTGCCGGGGCAGGGCGCCTATCGCGAAATTTCCTCCTGCTCCCTATGCGGCGACTTCCAGGCGCGCCGCATGAATGCCCGCTATCGCGCCAAGGGCGCCAAGGACACAAGTTACGTGCACACGCTGAACGGCTCGGGCGTGGCCGTGGGCCGCGCCCTCATCGCTGTCTTGGAAAACTATCAGCAGGCGGACGGCTCCGTCGCCGTTCCCGACGTGCTCAAGCCTTATATGGGCGGCCTCGAAAAGATCGAGCCCGCGCACTGAGTCATGCGCATTCTGGTCACCAATGACGACGGCATCGAGGCCCCCGGCCTTGACGTGCTCGAGCACATCGCGAGCGGCATCAGCAAAGACGTTTGGGTGGTAGCGCCGGAGACCGACCAGTCGGGCGCGGCGCATTCACTGACGCTGGCCGAGCCCTTGCGCATGCGCGAGCTTGGCCGTCGTCGCTATGCCGTGAAGGGCACGCCCACCGATTGCGTCATCATGGGGGTGCGCTACCTGCTCGCGGACAAACCGCCCGACCTCGTGCTGTCGGGGGTCAATCGCGGCCAGAACCTCGCCGACGACGTGAATTATTCCGGCACCGTGGCGGGCGCCATCGAGGGGGTGCTGCTTGGGGTGAAATCTATCGCCTTGAGCCTCGCCATCGGCAAGAACGAGACCGGCACCCCTGTATGGGACACGCCCATGCGCCATGGCGCGCCGCTCCTGCGCAAGCTGCTCAAGGCGGGCTGGCCCGAGAGCGTGGTGCTCAACGTCAATTTTCCCGACTGCGCTCCTCGGGAGGTCAAGGGCATGGCGGTGACGAGCCAAGGCCAGCGCAATCCCGATGCGCTCCGCATCGAGGACCGCCTGGACACCCGCGGCAAGCCTTACTACTGGGTCGGCATCGAGCGGCGCAAAGGCCAGCCGCCCAAGGGCACCGACCTTTGGGCGGTCCAATCGGGGCGTATCTCGGTGACGCCGCTCTGCCTCGACTTCACCGATCAGGAGGCGCGCCAGCAGCTTACCACAAGGCTCGGAAAATAAGGCGCTTATAGACCTAAGACAGCGATGGAGAATCGTCGGATACTGGGATACCGCCTCGTGAAAGGGGACGGTTCGCATTATGGCGAGCGCGCAAGACCAGATCGGCCTGATCATGCAGCTCAGGCGTCGCGGCATCCGCGACACTAATGTGCTGCGCGCAATGGAGCGGGTGCCGCGCGAGCTGTTCGTCGATCCCGCCTTCGCCGACCACGCCTATCAGGACATCGCGCTGCCCATCGATTGCGGCCAGACCATCTCGCAGCCGTTCGTCGTCGCCTGCATGACCGAGCAGCTCGATCTCGACGACCGCCACAAGGTGCTCGAGGTAGGCACGGGCACGGGCTATCAGGCCGCGGTGCTGTCGCATCTCTGCCGCCGGCTCTACACCATCGAGCGCTACCGGGAGCTGCAAAAGTCGGCGGAGCGCCGCTTCGCCCAGCTCGCCATCACCAATGTCACCACCATCATCGGCGACGGCTGGCTCGGCTGGCCGCCGCAAGCGCCCTTCGATCGCATCATCGTCACGGCGGCCGCGCGCGAGCCGCCGGCGAAGCTCCTCGAGCAGCTGAAGACGGGCGGGCGCATGATCATTCCTTTGGGCGAAGACCGCGACACCCAGCAGCTGGTGGTGATCGACAAAACCGAGGAAGGGATCACCCAGAAGCCGCTGCTCCCGGTCCGCTTCGTGCCGCTCGTGCATGGCCGGGTGAAGCGGCCCTAAACCCTTGTTTCCTGATTCTTTTTCGAGGGCGCGCCAATATCGTTAACGGCCTGTTTACCTCTTCGGCGGTTTACTCGGTCCTGCTGCGATGGGGTCTGAAAAAGGGGCAGAGGGATGCAAGAGGCGGCGTTTTGGTCGAGGCTTGGCCGCGGCGCTTTAGGGATTATCGCCACGTTCCTGCTGCTTGGAGTTGGCGGTTGCAGCTCCGGCGTCTCGCGCTTCGATTATCCGGCCTATCACCTCACCAGCTCAAGCCCGACGGGATCGCAAGGCGCGCCGAGCGCGAGCTACGCGGCCGATCCCGCCACCACCGCATCGCTGCCGGTTCCGGAGGAGTCGGTCTACGCCCCCGGCACCGCCGATACCTACAGCCCATCCTCCGGTAGCAGCGCGTCCTATGCCCGCAACGATCTGCCGCCCCCGCCAGCCCCCGCCTACGCGCCACCGCACACTTACACCCCGCGGGTGACGCCCGCATCCTATTCACCGGCGCCGCACACCTATGTGCAGCCGCGCAAGGTTTCCTATAGCGCTCCTGTGCCCGTGCGCGCCGAGCCGGCCGTGGTCCGTACCGAAGCGCCCGCCTCCTCGCCGAACACCGTCAAGGTGGAGAAGGGCGATAGCCTCGGCTCCATCGCCAAGCGCAACGGCGTTTCCATCGAGGCGCTCAAGGCCGCCAATAATCTTACCGATACCCGCGTCAACGCGGGCCAGGAGCTGATTATTCCCACACCCGGTTCGCCGGTGGAGGTGAAGGCTTCTGCGGCGCCCAAGACCTACACAGTGGAGAAGGGCGACACGCCCCACGGGATAGCCGACAAGCTTGGCGTGAAGGAGAAGGACGTGATCGCCCGCAATAAGCTCCACGCCGAGAAGCTGCGGATCGGACAGGTGCTGATCGTTCCGGGCGCTGGATCCGGCTCGGACACGAGTCCTGCCGAGGCCGCTTCGGCAAGCGACAGCAAGCCTTCGAGCGCCGGCCCCGAAGTGCATGTGGTGCATACGACCACCATTCCGGCGCCGGGTGCCTCGGGTGCGGACCATCCGAGCGCGGCCGTGACGGCCGACCCGCCCAGCGCCGCGCAGTCGCACTTGCCGAGTCCGACGGCTGCCTCGCCTGAAGTCACCGGCGGCGCGACCGCCAAGAGCGACACGACGCCCGACTCCCAAGTCGCAAGCATGGTTCAGTTGCCCACGCCCGACCCCATGTCCGGAAATAGTTTCCGCTGGCCGGTGCAGGGACGCATCATCTCGGTGTTCGGCACCAAGCCCGACGGCGGCCACAATGACGGCATCGACGTCGCCGTGCCGCAAGGGACCTCGGTGAAGGCGGCGGAGAACGGCGTCGTCGCCTATGCCGGCAACGAGCTGAAGGGTTATGGCAACCTCGTGCTCGTCCGGCACGCCAACAACTGGGTGTCGGCCTACGCCCATAACGAAGAGATCCTGGTCAAGCGGGGCGATAAGGTACGGCGCGGCCAGATCATCGCCAAGGCCGGCAATACCGGCTCGGTCAGCCAGCCGCAGGTGCATTTCGAACTGCGCAAGGGCTCCCGGCCCGTGGACCCGACCAAATATATGAGCCAGACCCAGGCCGCCGCCGACTAGGGCTGGTCGCTTACCTCTCGACGTCGAGCGGCTTTCCGAGCCGGCCGGCCTGGTCCTGGATGAACTGCCAGGCCACGCGGCCGGAGCGGCTGCCGCGGGTGAACGCCCAGGCGAGCGCCTCTTGCACGAGCTCCGCATCAGGAATGCCGAGCCCATAGTGCCGCGCATAACCCCTGACCATTTCCAGATAATCGTCCTGGCTGCAGTGGTGGAAGCCGATCCACAGGCCGAAGCGGTCCGACAGCGAGATTTTCTCCTCCACCGCCTCCGACGGAGTGATGGCGGTCGAGCGTTCATTCTCCACCATTTCGCGGGCAAGCAGATGCCGGCGGTTGGACGTCGCATAGAAGAGGACATTGCCCGGTCGTCCTTCGATGCCGCCTTCAAGCACTGCCTTCAACGACTTGTATGACGTATCCTGCGCCTCGAAGGAGAGATCGTCGCAAAAAAGGATGAAGCGCAGCTGCGGCGCCTCGCGCAAATGCGCAAGCAAACGCGGCAGCGAGCCGATATCCTCGCGATGAATCTCGACGAGCTTCAGCGCGCGCGCGCCAGGCGCGCGGCTTACCTCGCCATGCACGGCTTTGACCAGCGAGCTTTTGCCCATGCCGCGCGCACCCCACAGCAGCGCGTTGTTGGCGGGCAGCCCCGCGGCGAAACGCTCCGTATTGGCGAGCAGGGTGTCGCGCATACGATCTATACCATTGAGCAGCGGTAGCGGCACGCGATTGACGTCTGTAACCGGCTTGAAACGCCCCGCCTCGGGCTGAAAGATGAAGGCTTGAGCCGCCGCGAAATCGGGCTTTGCGGCTCGAGGGGGAACGAGCCGCTCGAGCGCACGGGCGATGCGTTCCATAAGGCCCGTGAGGAGCGGTTCCTGAATGTTCATGCCAGCCTCGCTTCAGGCCTTAGGGGTGCCCGCTTGCCCGTTGCAAAGGCGGTCTGGGCGGCTATAGTCGCGCCACTCTACGCGCCCTCCGCTCAAAACGGACTTGAACCAGGGCCATCAAGGCCAAAGGGCGCCACCCATAAGCCAAGCAAAGGACAGGGGCAATGCTTAGGACCATTTACGCTCAAGCCGCTCCGGGGGCCTTTGACTACCTGAATGGCTTGATCGTCCCGACCATGTTAATCATCGGGATCATGTACTTCCTGATGATCCGGCCGCAGCAGAAACGGTTGAAGGAGCATCAGGCCCTGGTGGAGGCAATCCGCCGCGGTGACACGGTCGTCACATCGGGCGGCATGATCGGCAAGGTGACCAAGGTCGACGACCAGGAGCTGCAGGTGGAAATCGCCGAGGGTGTCCGGGTCCGGGTGCTGCGTGCGACCGTGTCCGAAGTCCGCGGCAAGGGGGAGCCTCAGATCAATTCCAAGGCCAAGGCGGCTTCTTAGTCTTGCCGAATCTCCATGCCTTAGTCGGCTCGCTTGCTCTGGAGTTTAAGCGGTAATGTTGGTCTTTCCGAGGTGGAAGCTGATCCTGGTGCTTAGCATCGTGGTCCTGGGTTTCCTGTTCGCGATCCCTAACCTGTTTTCGGCCTCGAGCCTTGCCAGGGTGCCCGCCTGGCTCCCCCATAAGCAGGTCAGCCTCGGCCTCGACTTGCAGGGTGGTGCCCATCTTCTCTACCAGCTCGATGAGAACGAGATGGTGGAGGATTGGCTCAACACTCTGCGCGGCGACGTGCGCGAGGGCCTACGCAAGGCGCGTATCGGCTACACCGACCTTTCGCAAAACGTCGCAAGCCGCACCGTCTCGGTGAAGATGCGTGACACCGCCGATCTCGACAAGGCCTATGACGAACTGAGGAAGCTCGCGGTGCCGGTGGGCAGCAACGTGTTTTCCGGGTTCTCCGGTTATAACCTCACCGTCGACCGCAAGGGGACCGACGAGATCACGCTCACGATCACCGATCAGGGGCTCACGCAACGCATGGGCTCCGCCATCGATGCCTCGATCGAGACCATCAGACGCCGCGTCGATGCCTTCGGCACGACCGAGCCCAGCATTCAACGTCAGGGCCGCAACCGCGTCCTCGTCCAGGTGCCGGGCATTAGCGACGTGGAGCGCCTGAAGAAGCTTATCGGCGAGACGGGCAAGCTCGAGTTCAAGCTCGTCGACCCAGCCGCTAACGCCGCGCAGGTGGCCGAGAGCAAGCATGTGCCGCCCGGCGATGAACTCCTCTATTCCGCGGATTCGCCCCCAATTCCTTACGTCATCAAGAGCCAGGCCATGGTGAGCGGCGAGAACCTGGTCGATGCGCAGGCGGCCTTCGACCAGCGCAGCGGCGAGCCGGTGGTCGACTTTCGCTTTGACGCCACGGGCGCCAAACGTTTCGCCAAGGTGACGCAGGAAAATGTCGGTCTGCCCTTCGCCATCATCCTGGACAACAAGGTGATCTCCGCGCCGGTCATTCGCGAGCCGATCCTCGGCGGGTCCGGCCAGATCAGCGGCAATTTCACCGTGGAACGCTCTGTCGATCTCGCGGTGACGCTACGGTCGGGAGCGCTTCCAGCCAAACTCACCGTGATCGAGGAGCGCACCGTGGGGGCGAGCCTAGGCGCCGACTCGATCGCCGCTGGCAAGAAGGCCGCGCTGATGGGCCTTGCCTTAGTGGTGATCTTCATGTTTGCGGCCTACGGGCTGTTCGGACTGTTCGCCAACATCGCACTGCTCATCAACGTTGTATTGATCTTCGGCGTCCTCTCGCTCATGGGCTCGACGCTAACGCTGCCCGGCATCGCCGGCATCGTGCTCACCATGGGCATCGCCGTGGACGCCAACGTGCTGATCAATGAGCGCATCCGCGAGGAGATGCGCTCAGGCAAATCGCCGATCGCCGCCGTCGAGGCCGGCTATACGCGGGCCATGGCCACGATCATTGACTCCAATGTCACCACGCTAATCTCGACGCTGGTGCTGTTTTGGCTCGGCTCAGGGCCGGTGCGGGGATTTGCCGTGACGCTGTCGATCGGCATCGTCACCTCCATGTTCACAGCGGTGACCGTGACGAGACTCATGGTCGCCTATTGGCTGCGCTGGACGCGGCCTGCTTTTGTGCCGATCTAGGGAACAGCACACATGTTCAGAGGCTTCAGTTTTGTCCCGCCGGACACCAGGATCGGCTTTGTCGAGATGCGGACGGTCACCTGGGTCGTTTCCGCCCTGTTGACCGTCGTCCCGCTCATCCTCGTCGCCACCCTGGGGCTCAATTACGGCATCGACTTCCAGGGTGGCACCTTGATGGAGGTGCAGACCAAGGAGGCCGTGGCCGACATGGCGGGGATTCGCAACCAGATCCATGCCCTCAACATCGGTGAGGTGCAGATCCAGGAGTTCGGCGCGCCGAACGACGTGCTCATCCGCATCGCCGCGCAGCCAACGGAGGCCGAGCAGCAGGCTTCGATCGCGAAGGTGAAGGGAGCGCTCGGTGACAGCGTCGACTATCGCCGCATCGAAGTGGTGGGACCGACGGTGTCGGCGGAACTGATCGCGGGAGGGACCCTCGCCGTGGTGGTCGCCTTGGGGGCCATCCTGATCTACATCTGGTTTCGCTTTGAATGGCAGTTGGGCGTCGCCGCAATCGCGTCGCTGATCCACGACGTGACCGGCACCATCGGCCTCTATTCGGCGCTCCAACTCGAATTCAATCTTTCCAGCATTGCCGCCATTCTCACCATCATCGGCTACTCGCTCAACGACAAGGTCGTGATCTTCGACCGTATCCGCGAAAATTTGCGCAAATATCGGAAGATGCCGCTCGTCGAGTTGCTCGATCTCTCCATCAACGAGACGCTTTCGCGCACGACGCTCACCCATGTGGTAACCTTCCTCGCCATGCTGCCCTTCGTCATCGTGGGCGGCGAGGCCATCTATGGTTTCAGCCTCGCCATGTGCTTCGGCATCATTATCGGCGCCTATTCGTCGATCTTCGTCGCCGCGCCCTTGCAGCTGATCCTCGGCATGAAGCGTGATTGGAGCTCGGCGCCTACCAAGGCCAAGGCCGGAGTGCCGGCGCGCGCCTGATCCTGGTTGGCCCACGAGGCGCGACTTTGCAGGACCGCGAGCGATTGGGCGCCATAGACCGGATCGCCAAGCAGGGCGATGCCGACCGCTATGTCGCCGCGCTGTTCGTCCCACCTTCCGCCCGGCCGCATCTCCTTGCGCTGATCGCCTTCAATGTCGAGCTGGCTCGCATCGGCGAGCTGGTAAGCGAGCCCGCCCTCGGCGAAATCCGTCTGCAATGGTGGCGCGATGCGCTCGATCGGGCGGCTCGGGGCAACGCCGCGCGCGGCGAGGCCGCGCGTGGCGAGAAGACCGGCAACCCGGTGGCCGACTCCATCGGCACTCTGCTCCAAACCTATCCACACTTGCGCGCAGCGCTTGAGCGGCTCATCGATGCGCGGCGCTTCGACGTGGCGGTGAAGATCATGCCCGATTGGCCGGCGCTGCAAACTTATGTCGACGATACGGCCGGCGCCATGTTCGTTACCGCAGCCGGTCTTTTGGCAGAAGGCGCCGACGGCGCCGAGACCGCGGCCAGGGCAGGGGGCTTTGCTTACGGCGTTACCGGACTGATGCGCGCATTGCCCGTCCATGCCGCACGGGGGCGCGTCGATCTGCCCGCGGACGCGCTTCTCCGTCACGGGACGACGCCCGAGCAAGTGCTTGCGGGCGAGACGACCCCGGGCCTGGCCGATCTTCTCGCCGAGTTCCGTCGTCAGGCCAACGCGAAGCTCGACGAAGCCTCGCGCCTTGTGCAAGGCCTCGACCCAATGCTACGCACGGCTTTCTTGCCCCTATCTTTGGTCGGGCCTTATCTGTCAGCGCTGGCGCGCGAGGGACACGACGCCCTGCACCAAATCGCTGCAATCAACCCGCTTTACCGCCTCTGGCGCATGGCTACCTGGCGGGGACGATGAGCCGAGGAGACACCGAGATGGCTGACGCGGGTACCAAGAGCTGGTCGTGGCGGGCCCTGCTGCCGGACATGAGCGCAGCCCTTACGCGCTTTCCCCTCGGGGTCGCCATTGCCACTTTGCTCACCCTCTATATGCTCTACGACTCCCGCTCCGGCGACACGGAGCAAAGGATCGTCGAGGGCTTGGGCGCCTCCTTTGCCTGGGTGGTCGCGGCCGACCTCTATGTGGAATCGCAAGGCCGCGCGCGGCTGACACGCCTCCTATTGTGGCTCACCGGCGTCGCGGTCATCGCGCTCCTCTTCGCCTTCGCCTGGAAGCTGTGGCTCGCGCCCTTTCTGCTCTCCGCCGCATTCGTGCTCCTGATCGGTCTTGCGGGTCACCTGGCGCGAGGCGAGCGCAACGCTTCCTTCTGGCTGTTCAACCAACGGCTCTGGCTTGGCGGCGTCATTGCGCTTGTCGGCGCTGTCCTGCTGGGATCTGGCCTTTCCGCCATCGTCGAGACCTTGAACCTGCTGTTCGGGCTCGCACTGCCCTGGCGCTTACACAACGACATCTGGACCATAGCGCTCGGTTTCGTGGCACCGGTGAGCTGGCTTGCGTTTGCGCCGCGGAGCTTCACCGAGCCGCTTTTGCAAGCGCATGAGACGGAATTCACCACGCGCGCGGTGGCGAGCATCGTCAAATTCGTGCTCGTGCCGCTCCTGCTCGTCTACACCGCCATCCTTTACGCCTATACCGTGAAGATCGCGCTGGAAGGCAGCTTGCCCAAAGGCACCCTCGGCAGCCTGGTAGTGGGGTATCTCTTGACCGGCGCCGCGACGCTGCTGCTCGCCTATCCCATCCGCGAGACCGGTGGGGCGCTGGTTCGCCTGTTCTGGCGCAGCTGGGTCTGGCTCGCCTTGATGCCGCTGCTGCTGCTTTTCCTTGCCGCCTACACACGCATCGAAGCCTACGGCCTCACCGAGCAGCGCTACTTGTTCGTGTTGGTCGGCGTATGGGCTCTCATACTCGCGCTCCTTCGCATCGTCTTTCCTCACAATTTCGATCTGAGGCTTGCGCCCTTGGTGCTGGCACTCCTCCTCTTCGCCGCGTCGTTCGGTCCCTGGGGAGCGATCGGCCTTTCGGTGCGGAGCCAGAAGGCCGAGCTGGCCAACATCCTTGCGGCCAAGGGCCTCCTTGTCGACGGCCGGCTGACCGTGCCGTCCGCCAACGAAGAGGCGACGAGCCTCCTCGGATCCGAGGCGGCACGCGCCCGCAGCATCGAATGGTACCTCAATCAGAACCACGCCCTCGTCCTGCTCAAGCCCTGGTTCGAAGGCTACCCGACCGATCCCTTCGCGTCCGGCAAGTCGCCGGAGGCCCAGATGGGCGAGCTGCTCGTGGCCCTCGGGCTTCGCCCCAATGTCCCCAATGGACCGAGCCCGTCCTATTTCACCCACTATTCCGACGTGCCTCAACCCATGGGCCTTGCGGGATACAGCGAGCTCATCGGCCCGGTCGTCTTCGAAGGGGGAGGGCCGGTTCCGGCGCCGATCCCTCCCCAATCGGTACAAGTGGAAGGGCTAGGCGCGGTGCATCTCGACGTCGACGCCAACGTCATCACGGCCCGCACTGAGGACGGCGCTGAAATCGAATTCAATCTCTTAGACGCGGCGCGGGAGATCATGCGGCGCGGCTGGCCTCTCACCCAGGACTACACCCCCGTGCGCATCAACGGCACTGGCCACGGGCTTGTCGGCGCCGCCCTGATCGACAATTTGAACGGCGAATATCAGGAGCCGAACTTCAAGCTGACACTTGTGCGGTTTTGGTTCGTGCTGGGCAAGGCGCCGTAAAACCGCACATCATTCCGCCGCCACCGACGCGGGCTCGGCGAGCCATCGATCGAGATCGGCCAGCGCTCGGGTGCTGAGCGCTTCCTTACGTGCCAAGGCCTTGGCTCCGCGCGGTCCCTTCGCGCGCGGCTGTGGGGAAGGGGACATGGGCGGGAACAGGCCGTAATTCACATTCATGGGCTGGAAGCTGCGGGCGCCCGACGCGCCGTCGCTCAAATGTCCGCCGGTGATGTGATTGAGGAGCGCGCCAAGCGCCGTGGTGGCCGGCGGCGGCGGCAGGCTGCGGCCCAGCCGCTCGGCGGCGGCGAAGCGTCCAGCAATGAGTCCGATTGCCGCTGATTCCACATAGCCTTCGACGCCGGTGATCTGGCCGGCAAAGCGCAAGCGCGGATCGGCCTTGAGGCGGAGCCGCGCGTCCAGCAGCACCGGGCTGTTGAGGAAAGTATTGCGGTGCAGCCCTCCCAGTCGGGCGAATTCGGCGCGGCCGAGCCCCGGGATCATGCGGAAGATGCGCGCCTGCTCCCCGTACTTCAGCTTGGTCTGAAACCCCACCATGTTCCACAGCGTGCCCAGCGCGTTGTCCTGGCGGAGTTGCACCACGGCATGGGGCTTGACGCTGGGCTCGCGCGGATTGGTCAGACCCACCGGCTTCATCGGGCCGTGGCGAAGCGTCTCGCGGCCGCGCTCCACCATCACCTCGATGGGCAGGCAGCCGCCGAAATAGGGTGTGGCGGATTCCCATTGCTTGAAGTCGGATTTATCGCCCGCGAGCAGCGCGTCGATGAAAGCGTCGTATTGCATTTTGTCGAGCGGGCAATTGATGTAGTCGGCGCCGCCTCCGCCGGGACCAGCCTTGTCGTAGCGGGACTGGAGCCAGCAGATCTCCATATCGATCGACTCGCGATAGACGATGGGCGCGATGGCATCGAAGAAGGCAAGCTCGGCCTCGCCGGTCAGCGTCCGGATCGCGGTCGCGAGCGCAGGCGAGGTTAGGGGGCCTGTCGCCACGATGACGCTGTCGAAGGCCGCAGGCGGCAGCCCATCGACCTCCTGGCGCGCGATCGCAATCATAGGATCGCCCTCGAGCCGGCGTGTCACCGCGTCGGCGAAGCCGTCCCGGTCGACCGCGAGCGCGCCCCCCGCCGGCAGCTTGTGGGCGTCGGCGGCTTGCATGATCAGGGAACCCGCGCGCCGCATCTCCTCATGCAACAGCCCGACGGCATTGGTCGCCCAGTCGTCGGAGCGGAACGAGTTGGAGCAGACGAGCTCGGCGAGCGCGTCCGTCTGATGCGCCTCGGTGCTACGCACGGGACGCATCTCGGAGAGCAGAACGGGCACGCCGGCGGAAGCGAGCTGGAAGGCGGCTTCGCTGCCCGCGAGGCCTCCACCGATGACATGAACTGGCGCCGCCATAGGTGCTAGCTAGACCCGGAAATCGGGCACTTCAAGCCAAGAGCCGGGGTGCTGTCCCAAGGCAGAACGGCTGTTGCTGCGAAACGACACCGGCCTGAAAAATGTTGGCTTTGCGGGCCGCTTCCTGGCTTGCAAGCAATGCCGAGTGCTATAGAACATGAAGCGCAGATTCAAAATTTGGCTGTTTTTTCAATGCGACAAGGCCGTGGGTTGCTGACCTTGCTTGTCGTGGCGATTCTCGCCGCGAGCGGCCTTGCTGGCTGCACCCATGACCGGAGCGGTGACCCGCGCAAGCACTTCGCCCAGTTCGAAGTCGCACCTCCGCAAGGGGATGTGGTGGAGGTTTGCCACGCCTACACCTGCCGGATGAAGACGACGTTTTACTTCCACCCGAAGGACATTGCCGAGATCACCGAATTGATGCGCAAGACGAAGAAGGCAGACACTCCCTTCGAGGAGCGCCGCGCCGTCGCCTACGCTATCGGTCTGATCGAGCGGATCGTCGGAGATCGGCTCGGCATCCAAGATCGGGCCGGTATGGAGTTCGGGGGCTCCGGCGATCCCACGCAAGAGGATTGCGTCGACGAGGCCACCAACACCACGAGCTACATGCTGGTGCTGCAGAGCCATGGGCTGCTCAAATACCACACGGTGCAAATTCCGTTCTCCAAGGGCGATCTGCTCAAGGCGACCATGCAAGGCGACCCCGTGAAATATTGGCCGCATTGGACGGCGGTGCTCGAGGAGACCAAGACCGGTCAGAGATACGCCGTGGACTCCTGGATCTACGCCAATGGCGAGAACCCTGCGGTGGTCAAGGTCGAGGATTGGTACATCAAGGATATCGCGAACCTGCCGCCATCGACCCGGTGAGGGAACTGCCAGCAGGATGGTCCAGCGACATAGCCCGCTGCGCAAGCCTTAGCCAGCGGCGCCGAATATATGGGCAAAATGCCGAGATGGCGGTTCAATTTGACACAGGATTCGAATATGATTTGGGCGGAAGCCAATTCGATCTGACGCATAAAAGGGCTTCTGCTCGATCGAGCCGGTGGACCGCCGGCAAAGCGGACATCCACCCGCTCTCAACCAAAAGGGGGGTGAGATGTCCTTGAATACCGCTCTAGCTATCAGCGTTGGCGTCCTCGGCGCCGTCGCCACGTACCTCTTCCTGGGGGTCGGTGCGCTTGCACCATTGCAGATCTGGGCCGCCTTCATCGCCTGGGGATGCTTCTTCCATTGCGGCGGCAAAGAGCCGGGTCTGCAATCGACCGTCCTGTGCACTGCAGCCGGTGCGATCATTGCTGGCATCACATTGATCGCCGCGGGCGCCAGCATCGGCGCCAGCCTGCCGCCAGCCGTGTGGGCAGCGATCTGCGTTGGCGTCGGCGTAGCAGCCATGGTTCTGCTCGCGAATCTGCCGCTGTTCGCTTCGATCCCGGCGCAGGTCTATGGCTTTGCCAGCGTTGTCGCCTTGGCTCTTCTGCCAGCCACCCCTGGAGGCATGACGACCGTCTCCATGGCCAATCCCGTCATCGCTATCATCCTGTCGATGATCATCGGCGCCGTCTTCGGCTATGTGTCGGAGAAGGTGGCGGGCATGCTGGTCGGCACTGGCCACCACCACGCGGCAGCGAAGGCCTAAGGCTGAAGCCATTGCGAGGCGGTTAGCCGCCACCAAGAACGTTCAGACGGCGTGACCTCAACCAGAGGTTACGCCGTTTGCATTTTTCGAGCCCACGCCGTTCCGGGCTATAATTCCGTTCGATTCGCTGCAGCTGTTTCGGGGGCCCAAGGAGAACGGATATGAATTACAGCTATGAAGGCGCAAAATATGGCGTGACGTTCGGCACGGCGCTCGCCATCGCCATCTCCTATACGAATAACCATTCGATCCTCTGGGCGATCATCCACGGGATCTTGAGCTGGCTCTACGTGATTTATTACGTCCTGTTTCACTGAGCCAGGCGTCTGCCGACGAGCTTCGCCACCAAACGAGGGCCGTGGCCGCCTATTTACGTGGCCGGCGGGCGCGCATGATTCGGTTCATTATGACCTCGGATTTTACCCCGCGCGACCTGCAGCAAAAAAGGGCAACGGGTCCGTCGCGGGTTGGATTTGAGCAACCCTACCTGAAGGTCGCGCCTTGCGCGCGGCCGCAAGCCATCGCAAGGTGGGCCTATTGCGCCCCTCAACAATGAAGCGGCTTTTTCTATGGCCTCCGTCGTCGTCGCCTGGAACGGTCGCTGCCGCGACGCGGCATCCCGGCATCGACTGCTCGGTCATTTGCACCGCCTCGCCACGCTGAGCGACGGCTATTTGCGCAACCACAGCCCCGAAGGAGCGCGGCCAGCCAACGGGGGGACCGCTGGAGCGGCAGGACAGCCCGTGCGCGCCAATATCGAGTGCATCGATCAGGCGATCTCGGGCGCGATTCTCGTCAGCGGCGAGATCGTACGCGACCGCGACTCCTTCGCCGCCGCTGCCCGCGAGGCCGACCTGCCCGTGTTCGATCATCCGGAGCTGGACGGAGCACAGATGACGCGCCTGCAGACCGCGCGACTCCGCGGCCTCAATTTCAAGCTGTTCGATCCGCGCGCGCTCTATCCTGCAGCCGACCGACTGAGCTTCGTATTCCTCGAATCGGACGATGCGGCATTTCTTGACGGCTGCATCGTTGAGGTCCAGGACGCGGAAGCCTGCCAGGCCCATGCCGCGCAGCTCATCCGCCAGGCGAGCCTCTATCTCGGACAGCCGACCATCCATCTTCGCGCCTATTTGGAGGACTGGATCGACTGCCTCTTCTCCTGGGTGAAGTTCTTCTCCGTCGAGGATCTGTGGTGGCATCGGGGAGATCCGATGCGCGGCTATGACGACTACCACACCATTTTCGAGTCACTGGCGGCCGAGCGCGGAACCGAGGCGGCCATGACCGCCGCCTACGATGCGGTGCTCGCCACCTTCCAAGGCCACGCCGAACATTGGAGCAAGGAGGTCGTCTTCTGAGCCGCGAGAAAGCGGCCTTCGCCATTTTTGAGCCACCGGCGTCGCCTATCCATCAGAGTGCCGTGACCCAGGGGAACAAGGAGAAACCACATGAAGCTCACCCTCTATCACGCCGCCCCCTCGCGCTCCTCGATCGTCCGTTGGATGCTGGAGGAGGTGGGCGAGCCTTATGACATCCAGCTTTTGAGCTTGAGCAAGGGCGAGCAACGCGCGCCCGACTACCGCGCCATCAATCCCATGGGCAAGGTGCCGGCGCTTCGCCACGGCGACGCGGTCATCACCGAGGCCGCCGCCATCTGCACCTATCTCGCCGACGAATTTCCCGCCGCGGGGTTGAACATTCCGATCGGCGATGCGCGTCGGGGTGCTTACCTCAAATGGCTGTTCTTCGGCCCCTCCTGCATCGAGCCCGCGATGATGGACCACCGCTATCCGCGCCAAGAGCAACCGCCGCGAGGCGCCGTCGGCTATGGCGACTTCGACACGGTGATGGACGTGGTGGCGAAAGCCGTGGCCCCGGGGCCTTACCTCATGGGCCAACAGTTCACCGCCGCCGACGTGGTCGTGGGCTCCACAATGCGCTGGGGCATGCTGTTCAAAATTCTTCCCGAGCGGCCGGAATTCATGGCCTATGTCGCGCGCCTCTCCCAACGCCCGGCGCTGCAGCGCGCCACCGCCTTGGATCAGGAGCTCGCCGCGGCGTAAGTCCTCCGGGACGCTTCGATTGGCGCATTTCGAGTCGAATGCGCGGCTGTGGTGTTACCGAGCCCTAACCGGGACTTCGGGGGACATACTTGCTTCAAACGGCGGGGAGTAGGCTCGTTTGCCACGTCATCACGGAGGAACGGCCCATGCCCGCAGCATACGCGACTAGATTGAAACCCAAATCGCCCAGACTGGCGGCGTCGCCCGTCGTCGCGTCCGACAAGCTCCCGCGCACCAAGGTCTGGGGCGAGACCGACCCCGCGGTCCGCTGGGCCGGCGCCTTCGCGGTCTATGGCGGCCATGGGGCGACCGCGTCCTCGACCATCGTCTACGAGATCGAGCCCGGCGGCCGGCTCGGCTGGCACACCGACGCGACGGAGGAGACGCAATACATCATTGCAGGCCAGGGCAAGCTCTATCTGGAGGACGGCACCACCCATCCGGTCGGGCCGGGCAGCGTCTTTGTCCTGCCCACGCCGCTGCGGCACGATCTCGAGAACACCGGCAAGGAGACGCTGCGCGCCCTCGCCTTCTTCGCCGCCGCGATGTTTACCCAGGACTTCGACCAGGTGATGCTGCCGCCCAAGAGCCATATCCTCGGCACACCCAACCGCGCCTAGAAACGCGCGAACAGCCGCATCAGGAGCGCGGTGCCGAGGCGCCGTTGACGAGAAGCGCATAGTAGAAGAGCGGCCACAGCGCGGGCATCGGCTGGCCCTTGATCAGTGACACCACGTAGAGGGCGGTGAGCGTCAGCGCCGCCGACCCAAACCGCCCCAACGGCTGGCCAGCTATCTGCGGACAACCCTCTCGCGCCATAGACGCAATAAACAACACTAGGACAGTTAGAAGGCGCTCCAGCTTCGGCGCTTCGCCCCGCGCTGAAGTGGCGCGGACCGGAGCGAATAGCGTTTGGCTATATTCACATGGGCCCAGGGAAAGATAACGTCCCCGCATCCAACGAGACAACTAGGCAATATTGGGAGAGGAAACCATACAGTGCGCACAATTTTCGCCGCAGCCTCGACCTGCCAAGCTGCGGATGAGTTCAGGCACAACGACCCCGGGCGGTGAAGCTGCATCCAAGGATGGCGGCTGTTGCGAGCCAGGGGACACGACGCCTCCAACTGAATTGGTAGCGAAAACACCCAAGGGGACAACTGGAAAGTCCCTACCAGGATTTCGCAAAGGTCGCAGACGAGGGCCACCACCAGTTCCTGCGGCCGGGCCGTAACGAATGTCACGGTGGCACAGGCGGCGGCATATGCCCGCCCTTGACCACGGGGGTCTGGTTCTGGGGTAATAGCGATGACACGTTGTTCAGGCTCGTGACTCTCGGGTCTCAGGAGTTGCAAAAAGAGGGTTGCCCGCGCTTGGCGCAGGGAGGTATTGGCGCAATACCAATGCCGCCGATGGGCCCCGCCATCCAGACTTCGGACGATTTTTGGAAGATTATCGCCTGGGTTCGTTCAATCAATCCTCCCCCTAAGGTCACGCCACCCCCACCGGACTAATGCCACGAGGTCGCGTCTTCTGCGGCCTAACCGTTCAACGAGAAAAGGCGCCGACCGAAGCCGACGCCCTCCCGCGCGTAGCCTTAGTAGCTCGATCCTTTCGAGCAGGTCTTTGCCGTGTCGTCCCACTTCATGTGGGACTTCTCGCAGTTGGCCTTGGTTTTTGGGGCGTCAGCGGCAAACGTTGCACCTGCAAATCCAATCGCGAGGCCCAGAGCCACGATGACCGCGACAAGGTACTTCATTGGTATCTCCTCCTACTGGTGGAACCGGGCCCAAAAGATGCCCTGGCAACCTGACCCCTTGCGGGCGAAGCGGTGGCGATTGGAGGGCAATATTCGGCACGAAAGAGCGCCGACCCGAAGGCCAGCGCTCTCGCCTCACCCAGCAGGAGAGCCGTCCTCTCCAACCCGTAGAACACGGGACAAGGGCAAACCATGCGCGGCAAGCTAAGGGCGCCGGCCGAAGGCTGACGCCCTGCGCTTAAATCGTTAGCTACTTGCCCTCCACCCAACCGACCTGACAGGCCGCGGCGAACTCATTGGCGTCGACAGCACCATCCTTGTTGGCGTCAACCATCGTGAAATCGATGATGTAAGGAACCGCCTTGTCTTGATACCATCGACCACGTGGATTGGCAGGCGTCGTCATCCAGCGGCTGACCCTTGTCGGCGGCCAAGGCGTAGCCCGCGCTGAGCAAGATCGTTCCACACACCAATGCTGGAAGCTTCATTCTGCTTCCTCATTTGATTACTCGTGACTGAAGGCGGTGGAAGAAGCCCCGCACGGGGGCACGCGGGGCTTCTTCGGTCCCCGAGGTGGGAACTGCAATGGGGAGGGAATGCGCACCCATCACGGTTCAGACATAGCTTTTGAGGAATTGAAGAACGCTCAGCCACCAATCAGCATTTTATCGTGAATTAGAAACAATCCCCGCCTTCCCCCCCTCCTGGCGTGGCGGGGCATGCTCATGATGGCGCTGTGGTCATCACCAGAACTTCATTCGTCTGATTTTTTTCCGCTCTCCCTTGCGCACGGATAAAGAGCGCTCAGGGCGGCCACGATCCCTTCGGGTTCCGCCATGCTTTGCGTCTTCGGATGAGCGCTTAGCCAATTCACCACAGAAGTTACCTCCATTTCTATCTCCGCCTCCGATTTGCTTCTGGGTGGGCATGTGCTGTGCGTACCGAGCTCGTTGTATTCATCGTAGGCACCCATCGTGGTCACCGCGAACGAGCACGCGGACCACGCATCATGCTCCTTGGAGCAGTCCAGAAGGAAATTGGCGGCCGTCCGATCCGGCTGTGCCGGCGCGCGCACCGCGGCTGCGCACAAGAGCATTTGGAATATCGCAGCCGCAAAAACCTTGCGCGTCATGCAGCTGGTAACCCCTCTCCGCTCGCGCACAAAGAAGCGCCGACCCAAAGGCCGGCGACTTGTTAGCCACACCCTGAGGAGCAACCCGATGATTGCAGCTAGAACCGGGCGAGCATGTAACGGCTCATTTCAAATCGCTCGCTGGCAATCTTCTGAAACAAAAAAGCGATTGCGCGGCGACTGAAAGCGTCACGCAATGAGATCGGGGTGGTCATGGCAAGGGGCCGGACCGCGAGGGGGAGCAACGGACAGGCACAATGCGAAGGTCGCTTGTCTGGATTGGTTGCGCTGCTCTTTCTGCTTGCGCTCTGCGGGTAGGAGCGTCGACGCAAAATGCGGATAGGCCGGGCGCTCCCTTGGATTATGCCACATGCCGCGCCGCGTGGAAAATGGCGTCGCCGCATGGAGACCCTCTCGGCAAAGACAAGGTCGCCCCCTATGTAGTGAACGTCACCGTGCTTGACGTGAACCTCGATGGAAAAATTTCAGAGGACGAATTCAAGGACGGCTGCCAAGGCGGTTGGATCAAAGACCCGTCCATGGTCGCCAGCACGAAAGGTGTGGATTAATAATTTTCAAGGCCGGCTCTGGAAGAATTTCGCTCAATTTCAAGAGACTGGCAGGCCTATGGATCGAAATATCCGCTAAATTAGCACTTGGGCGACGTTTTGGAATTGTAGCTGCCAACCGCGGCATCGAGTGACACTCCATGTATGTGGGTTACACCACAGTCCACGTGGGTTTCTGATGGCGTTTCCCTCGTTGTGAAACGCAATTCTTTATTCCATCGAACTGTTGATCCAACTTGCCCGGTTGTTGAGGGAAGAGCGCTTGCTGAAACAAGATATCGGCTATCGTGATTATGCGTCACGGGTGCCTTATCGCGTTTTGCCGATGATCTTTTAAGTTGTCTAAAGGGCGCCGGCCGACGCCGACGCCCTTAAATCACGCACTTAGAGGGCCCGCAAAAAGCCGAGCAGTTCGGTTACATTTGCATAGTGAGCTTGCTCAGCGATGGCGGCGCCTGAGTAACTGAACTGCACAAGGGAGGACACCATTGAGAGCAGGGTGGCAATCCCAGCGCCTACCCAAGCTGCCAACGTCAAACGCGTCCTTACTAGAGTGGTGTCCGCAATTCTGATCATGGCAATCTCGCTCGTCGAGGTTGCCCCTCCTGTGCGAAAAAACGCTGGCAAGCGCGCTCGGTTCTCCCAAAGTGTGAGTAAAGCGAGAAGTTAAGAAGGAGGCGCCGTGCCGAAGCCGACCCCGTTGCGTTGATCTAAAGGCGGCCGCCGAGGCGCTGGTCAATTAGGTGACCGATAATAAACAAGCCGCGCTCTCTGCCATGCCGTTCATTCCCGCAAATATTGGAACGAGAACGAGGGCTTTGCTCTGGCGGGCGACAAATCGCGCCGCCTCGCAAATTTTTCTGCCCAACAGATCAGCCTCGCCGAAATCGACGCCGTAGTGGTGTTCAGTCCCGTCCGACATACGAAGCGAGATCACCACCCTCTTGCGATCGTCAGTAGGAACAGCCCGGAAGTGCGTTACAATAAAAGCTGGCATTAACTTCTCCCGCCTTCTGCCTAGTTGGGAAAGTAGATGATCTTCTTTTGAATAAACCACTGAGCGCGGCAGTTTGCAAAACTGCAGATGCGGCACCGCTCTCCGCATAGACGTTCTGCGCACGTGACCGCCAGCATCTTTGAGCATCAAGGCAATGGCTATTGTCCGAGTATAGGTGAAGAAGCTTTGGTGGTTCATTCGGGGGCTTTTTGCAAGGCAGTCAAATCGCCCGTGAATGGGGCGGGAAGGAATCGCCGCCGCCAAATCCGCACCTGTTTCAATTTGTTGCCACAGCTTCATTGGAAACAAACTTTTACGTGCTTGCCACGTCGTGAACGCAACTGGTCGCATTATCGTCATGGCCTTTCCCTACAAAGAATCTCACAAGCCGAATAGTGGAGTTGTGGAATGCATCGTCATGATCTTATTAAGTCGCCCCAAGAGAGATTGGACCCTCTCGAGAGGGAGATTTTGGAAAGGGCTTTGGACGACGCCCTCGTCGCAGTGAGAGAAGATCAACTCGATGAACTCGACAGCGACAAAGACTTGGAGGCCATCTTACGCCGCGAGCTCGTCGAGATCGCTTGTGTGCATTGCGTGAGCGATCAGGACAATCTGCGGAACCTGGTCTTGACCAGACTGGCTGGCCTCAGACCAGAGGCTTAACCGCCCCGCTCTGCGCTAAACAAATGTTGATTGCGATACGGCGGCCTCGTCCTGGAACCGCGCTGCATTGAGCTCGTTGATTATCCAGGGTCGCCAGTGAAACCAAGAAAACCATCCTTTGACGCCGCAGGTCTTCGAGTTCTGGAGGAGCTCGTGGATTCAACCTGGGCCATCTTCGAGGCCCGCTATCCATTTCGCAATTTAGAACGAGACGAGCATCTTCAAGAGGAACTGCGGCGGAAGCTATTCCTTCTTGCTGAGAGCCGGGGTCTTACCGATCTCGATCAGATCCAGACGTCGGCGCTGGAGGCCATTTCGCTGGAGTAATGCACTCCGTGGCGGCGGGAAGCGGCGCTCGCTCGTCACGGAAGCATTGCGCGCAGTCTCGCGACTTCGGCCTTGGCGGCGTTGTGCGCCGTCGTGGCATCCTTGAATTTCTTAATCGCGGCGGGCGTTGTTCTTCCCTCGCCCATAGGATCAGCAGCTCTCTTTGCTGCATAAGCGGAGCGTTCAGCTACAATAGCTCTATGAAGAGCGGTGGGAATATCCTCTGCCATTACAATCACCTGCGCTTAAAACGAACTCTCAGTAGTATGATTGTATAGCAAAAAAAGGCGCCGGCCGAAGCCAAGCACGTGGCTATCATGCACTTCGGGGCGAAAGCGGTTATGATGGACGCACCTACAGTCTGGGAGGGGAGAGGAACGGCGTACTTTGCCCACGAAGCGGAACTCGCCAGTCCAAAACAAAAGGCGCCGGCCGAAGCCCACGCCCTTTGTCTGATGCACTCTAAGCGAACTCAGTAGTAGCCGTAGCAAGCTTGGGCCCGGTTCCACCAGTACTGGCTTCCGCGGGTTGACGGCGGGCATTTCCCACATGGAAGCGGCTCGCCGGGCATCTCTACCAGAAGCGACCGCTCGCGCCCACGATTATCGCTAGGAGGCCGAGCACGAGATTGGCCGCGACGACGCGACGAATCTGAGCCAGGTACTTGGCGGCTTCGGGGAAATGCCTCTTTTCCATGGCATCGCTAAAACGGCGCCAGGGTACGAAAAACAGATGTATGAACAGCATCATCATCACGATGCCGATGCCCTGCATGACATGGATGTACAGGCCGGCGCCCGCGAAGCCCCCGAAATAGAGGAACATCATGCCATAGCCGCTGGCGAGCAGAACAACGATGCTCGACCACACCCATGGGAAGAAACGCCGGAAGACCCTGTGCCAGAGCGCAAGCCGCGTCTCGGACGGAAGCGGCCCCGCAGACTGGCGTAACACAACGTACGCGAAAAACATGCCGCCTACCCACACCACGACGGCAAGGACATGGAGGGCGATGAGGAAGGCCACGGAGCGAGTCTATCACACGACCCCAGAAGGCCGATATCCGCTTTCGGTCAGAAGCGGGGCACCGAGCGGCCGCGTCGGTTCTTTGAGTGGGCCGCCTCTCGGCGTAAGGAAGAATGGTTGCTAATTGTTTTCAGATCCTAATGGCGTTCGCTCTGCGCGCTCACCTCGGCGAGTTCAGCTTTTAGTCTTTTCGGCGAATCGCGTTTCGCTCGCCTATCTCCCGCCTTCTTTTGAGATATATCAATGCCCAGAGGAAGAAGAATGAGTATGCGTCGATTCTTCTCTCCTACCTGCGGCTCCGGTACCAGCGCACGCTTCCCAATGACCGGGACCGCCTTTTTGTGGGTTCGTGCATGAGAACCAGGTACGCCACCGCGGTCTACGCGGCAATTTCCGCCTTCGCCCTCATTTTGCTTCCAGCTGTGGCTGCTCCCGTTACTGAGCGCGAGAATCGCGATTGTCGCGGGGACTATCAACGGTATTGCAAGGCCTATCAGCCCGGCAGCGAGGCCCTGCGCGCGTGCATGTCCCGCTCTAGACGGAAGCTTTCGAACGTATGCGTCAATGCTCTCGTAGATGCTGGCGAGATGACGCGAGTCCAAGCCGATAAACTGCAGCATGCTCAGCGCCCCACACATAAACGCTCGCATAAGCGCGCGCACAAAAAGCACTAGGGACCAGCCGAAGCTCGCCTGGGTGAGTAGGGCGGCGTCGTGCCCTGGCGTATCGAGGCGACGCCAGTTGGGTATGGGCAGAACGGTCTGGCCTTGCATGCCACATGGAACGAATAGAAGGACGGCGCCCACGCGCCGCCGGGCCGCGCTCGCCTTTTTTGGGGGAGGAATGCACCGGGGCCCATAGGGGACCGAAAATCGCCACCAGCTGGCACGCGGTCGCTAGCGGCGCAAGGACAGGCTCGCGACCAGACGATAGGTGCCCGAGTTCTTGTTGAACTGCACGATGTTGATCGAGTGGCCCGCGTCGGAGAGGTTGATGCTCATGCGGCCGGATAAGTTGTCCCCGGTGATCCGGGCATGAATGGTGTTGTCCTTCGCCGTCCCGGTCACGCTGCCATTCGCATCATAGGTTCTCTCGCTCCAGGAGCCTTTGATCTTGCCGCTCTTGTAGGTCAGCTTGGTGCTGGCGTTGATCCTGTAGTCGGTGCCGGCGCAACGCAGGTTCTGAGACATATTGCTGCCCGCCACCTTGTACGTCGCCTTGCATCTCACCTTCTTGCGCTGGCCGTCCGCCGTTATGACCGTGCCGCCGCCCTTCCAATCGCCACTCAGTTGGTCGAACGGATTGCCCGCCGCCTTTGGGGCGGCCGCGTCCCCGGGCCCAGCCAAGGCTGCGGCGAGGATGAGCGCCGCGAGCGGCATGGCCTTATGGGTCGACATCTTCAACTCGCAACTACGATGGGCAATCCCTTAAGCCTAACCCGGTCGGCAAATTGCTGGAACATATTTCGACCGACAAAGGTCTGGATTCGGTCAATTGCTGACCTTGCGACGCCTCATCGCGTTAGTCTGCTGGGTGTCATTGGCGGACTGCCCCGTCCATTCTGGCGACCTCGCGAAGCCATGACTTGAGGCCGGTGGGGCGCCGCCTTGTCGCACCGAGGGTTTGGGGCGCAACAATCTTTCGCCTTTATGCGCGCGTCCTCCGTCTACTCGGGCGTGCCCACGGCCGTCAGCGTCGCTGCCCTCGGTGCCAAAGTCGACGATCCAGTCTGCGGTCTTGATGACTTCCAGATTGTGCTCAGTCACTAGCCTGCGGAGTCCAATGGCGCTGCGTCACACCGCATCTTTCGCGGCCTTCACCGGACGAACCTTGATCGTCTTTCGCGCCGGCTTCGCCTTGAAGACCGTTGGCTCTTTGGTAAACGGATTGATGCCAGTGCGCTCTTTGGTGGCCGGCTTCTTGATGACGACGAACTTGGCAAAGCCAGGCAGCAGGAAGATGCCGGACTTCTTCAACTCCTTGTAGCCCACGGCTGCCAGCGACTCGATGACAACCTTAACGTCTTTCTTCGACAGCGATTGTTCATCAGCTATTTTCTGAATCAGCTCGGATTTCGACATCATGTGATTTCTCTCCCCGCATCCTCGGCCCAGAACGGGCGCCCGAGTTTAAAGGCCTACTTGTCCTCTTGCCGTCCTAGCCATAGCTCCATCTACTGTTTGGAGCGACCCGCCTTGGAGGCCGGTTGCACCCAATGCACTGTGACGCTTGGCCAATTCGGCCGGGATTGTCTGCAAATAAACCAACGAATTCTGTTAGTAGCTCATAGATCCGGCTCAGCGCAAATGCTCCGGCCCGTGCCATCTCCTCTCGCGGTGCATCGCCGCGTCGAATCAGATAACACCGAGGCAACACATTGTCCGGGTCAGGGGTGCAGGCTGATGGCGACAAATTGAGGCGAGCTCTTTTTGCCCGCGCGCCAACCTATGCCGCCCTGTTTTGGCTCGCACTCTCCAATGCAGCATTTGCGCAAGCACCGGGCGCATCGAATGTGTCCAGCGCACCGAAAGCCGGTCTCTTTATCGGCGTGGGCGGAAGCTATAACGCCGTCGATTTCCATCAGAATTTGAAGGCCGTCGGCGTTTCTGACGTTTATGAGGGTCCGCTGCTGGTCGCCTATGGCCGAGGCCGGTGAACCTGCCGTCCCCTTCGACGATACGCGCTACACCTTCGCTCCCGACGCGCAACTCGGTTACTTCCACCGCTTCGCCGGCACCGATTGGTTGGGTGGTCTCAAATTCACTACAAATATCTCGGCGCCACCACTGCCGAGAACAACGACATCGTTCCCCAGGCCGGAGCCTTTACGACGACCGACGCCGATCCGACCATCACGTCCTTCACCGGACACGTGGCCATCAAATCTCTGCAAGCCAGCTTCGACCACGAGCTGACGTTGATTCCGTTTATCGGCCGATCCTTCGCCAATAGCTTTATCTATGTCGGCGGCGGCCCCGTCTTGTTCAGGACCCAAGCTCGCATCAACGATGCGATTGCCTTTGCCAACGTCAACGGAACGGAGTTCGATATGTCGGGCGCGCCTGTGAGTTTTTCGAACTCCCAATGGGTGTGGGGTGGCGCAGTGCAAGCCGGCTTCAATTATTTCCTGAGCCCGACATGGTCCCTGGATTCGAACTACACCTTCGCCATGTCGGTCTCATATAAGATCAACTATTCGCAAGGCTTCTCCAACGTGACCAACGGGTTCACAACGAACGGCACCGCCTATATCGACCAAGCAGCGCGTGACCTCGCAGTCGTTCACGGTGTCGATCAACAAGTCTTCTAACCGCCTTTGCGGATCAGCGCCTCGCGCTCCTTTAAGAGCGCCTCCAGCTTCGCTTCCTGCTGGGCGATGCGATCGGCGTTGCGCTCTTCATCCGCCGCGCCGGAATAGGCCGCAGCCTGCTCCTGGAGCTGGCGGAGATTGTCTTCAACAATCTGGATGCGTCCTTCGATTTCTGCGAGTGCTGCCGAGTTGGCCATGGGCTGCCTCAAATTTGTGGGGGAGAGGGCGGAAGCACATCCCATAATACTCTTCCGGCAGAAGCAAGCCTCGAAATGCCGTGCACTGGCCGTGCCCACGGTCGCTCCGGCCGCGCAGGCCGCATCACCCGCGCATCGAGGTACCGAGCCCTTCGCGAGCTTGGTCTGAACTTTCGACGCCGACTCGCCCTTGGTGACCTGACCGTCATGGTTCACGTCGAGCCCGGCGTTCTGCTCGACGATACTCCTCGACGACGTCGAGCTGCTCGACGGCGGTCATCGCGGCAAGTTGAGAGATCGTCATGCCGAGCGATTTTGCCGTCGCGGGCATGAACTGCATGAGGCCGGTGCCTTGCTCGTGGGGTTTTGCACGTCGGGCGTAAACCGCTCTCCGGTCTCGAAGGCCATGGCGGCCATCAAGTGACTCGGATCGCATCCAAGTCCGTCGCAAATCGCCAACACCCGCGTCTTGAATTCAGGGCTGACGCGCTTTCCCCAGGCAATCTCGGGCTCTGGCATTTCCGGTCCCCCGCCGTTCAGACACGTCCGCTCAATTCAAGAGATAGGCGATGTCGATCTGGCCTGGATCCCAATGCAATTCTCGGGACATGTTGATGTCGCTTGCCGGCGGGGATCGGGGCTTGCCATTTGTCTCTTGTCCGCCGGCATCTCAGGCGCCGCGTCCCAAGTCCCGAGAAGCAGACGGTCTGCAGCTCGCGTCCTCATGGACGAGGGATGGGCGCAAGTGTAATGCGGGCGCGAGGGGCGGGAATACGTTTTGGCGTCCGTCCTTCCGGCACAAGTCACTGCGGCAAATAGATGCCATCGTCTCGGCAGTACCCTTTGACGGCGTCCTCCTCCTGGTCGTCGATGCTTACCCCGATCGGCAGGAACTTCGTGGTGCCGCCCGGCGCCTTGGCAAACATCCCCACAAATCTCTTTCCATTGACGAAGCCGCAGACCACGGTCGCCCTGTCAGCGTTCAGCCCCGCGCGGTAGCTCTTGCCGAAGCTCGGAGGACCTGAGTCCTTCAGACCCTGGGTGATGCCCGTCTGGACGAGCTTGATCTGCGCCGCAGACAAAACAACGGAAGGGATCGGCCCCTTGAAGGACAAGTCCGGAGCGTCGCGCTCGGCCGCATATTCCTCGCGCTGCGCCGTGCAACCAGCGAGAACCAGCACGGCAGCAATGACCGCGATCCGTGGCCACACCACAGTCCTACCCCCTCACGCGCATCGGCGGACGAGCCGAGCAACCCAAATGCAGCTGCGGAGTTCTAGCCCCAAGCGGGCAGATCAGGCTGTGCTCTTTCGGTAACAATTGCGCGGGGGATGTGACCTTGGCACAACATCTGCTTCCAGCCCGACCAGACTGGGGGAGGGGCGATATGCGTCCTGCGAAGATCGCCATCTTGCTCCTTGGCGCGGCAGGGCTGCTGGCGCAACCTACCGTGCCTGCGTTCGCCGATTGCCAGGTGGTTTCAGCCACCCATGGCGGTCATTGGCAGGGCGAAGCCTTGACCATGTCCCAGGCCCTTGCGGCGCAAAGCGCCAATCAGCTCAAGACGCAGAAGGGCTGGCGCGGGATAACGATGAAGGCCTATCAGGTCAAGCCCAGTCCGTTCTTTAAGACGGTGCGGCCGGAGGTGTCCGATAGCGTGATCGTCGGCTCCTTCGTGACGGCGCGCACCTACACCACCTGCTGGACCGGCATCACCGTGCCCTTTGTCTGCACCTCCGGCTCCCAGGTCTGCGGCAAGTAGGTTATCCGATCCGGAGCCCTTGCAATTGCCTTTGGCGGCAATATCTCCTTGGGATCGGTTCCCCAAACCCGATCATTCAGCGAGAAAGCAATGGGAAGGCTCATAATCCTGTCGCTGCCGATCGTCCTCATGGGGTGCGTGACCGGGCAGAACTCGGCGCTGCCCATGGCTCTTGCACCGAGCGATACCGCATCGGCCTCATGCCTCAGCTACGGCGACGCGCCCGCGTACGGCGATTGCAAAGCGCCAGGTGCCCTCTCCGCCTCGCAAGAGAAGAAATAGACCCACAAGCAAAATTTCTGAGCGACGTCCACTTCGGGTCAAATCCGGACCTTTGTCCTCGCCAATCACTCCGCCGCCTGGGTCTCGGCGGCGCACTTGGCCTTGCGGCGGCGGTCCAGCACCTGGCGCAGATACTGCCCCGTATAGCTCTCAGGACGCGCCGCAATCTCCTCGGGCGTGCCCACGGCCACTACATGGCCGCCCGCGTCGCCCCCCTCGGGGCCGAGATCGACGATCCAGTCGGCGGTCTTGATCACCTCCAGATTGTGCTCGATCACCACGACGGTGTTGCCCTGGGTGACCAGCTCGTGCAGCACCTCGAGCAGCTTGGCCACGTCGTGGAAATGCAATCCCGTGGTGGGTTCATCGAGAATATAGAGCGTGCGCCCGGTGGCGCGCCGCGACAGCTCCTTGGACAGCTTCACCCGCTGCGCCTCGCCGCCCGAGAGGGTAGTGGCCTGCTGGCCCACATGGATATAGCCGAGCCCCACGCGCTTCAGGGTTTCGAGCTTCTCGCGCACGCTCGGCACCACCTTGAACAGCTCCGCGGCCTCCTCCACCGTCATGTCGAGCACGTCGGCGATGGAGTCGCCCTTGAACTTGATCTCCAGCGTCTCGCGGTCGTAGCGCTTGCCCTTGCACACGTCGCAGGTGACGTAGACGTCTGGCAGGAAGTGCATTTCGATCTTGATGACTCCGTCGCCTTGGCAGGCCTCGCAGCGCCCGCCCTTGACGTTGAAGGAGAAGCGCCCCGGCTTGTAGCCGCGCGCCTTAGCCTCGGGCAGCTCGGCGAACCATTCGCGGATGGGGGTGAAGGCGCCGGTATAGGTGGCGGGGTTGGAGCGCGGCGTGCGGCCGATGGGCGACTGGTCGATGTCGATCACCTTGTCCAGCTGCTCGATGCCTTCGATGGCGTCGTGCTCGCCCGGCACCTCACCCGCATTGTTTAGCTTGCGGGCCACGGCGCGGTAGAGCGTCTCAATGAGGAAGGTGGACTTGCCGCCGCCCGACACGCCGGTGACCGCGGTGAACAGGCCGAGCGGGATGTCCACGGTGATGTCTTTTAGGTTGTTGGCGCGCGCGCCCTTGACCGTAAGCCGGCGGCCCCGCGTGGGCTTCCGCCGCTCCTTCGGCGTCGGGATTTGCTTGAAGCCGGTGAGATATTGCCCGGTAAGGCTCGAAGGGTTGGCCATCACCTCCGTGGGCGTTCCCTCCGCCACCACCTCGCCGCCATGAATGCCGGCTCCGGGGCCCATATCCACCACGTGGTCCGCCGTAAGGATGGCCTCCTCGTCATGCTCCACCACGAGCACGCTGTTGCCGAGATCGCGCAGCGCCTTCAGCGTCTCGAGCAACCGCGCATTGTCGCGCTGGTGCAGGCCGATCGAGGGCTCGTCCAGCACATAGAGCACACCGGTGAGGCCCGAGCCGATCTGCGAAGCAAGCCGGATGCGCTGGCTTTCGCCGCCCGACAGCGTGCCGGACGCGCGGGCCAGCGTGAGATAATCGAGGCCCACATCGTTGAGGAACGCAAGCCGCTCGCGGATCTCCTTCAGGATGCGCCCGGCGATCTCGTTCTGCTTCGGCGTGACCTTTCCGGGCAGCGCCTCGAACCACTGGCAGGCCCGCCGGATCGACATCTCGGTGACCTCGCCGATATGCCGCCCCGCGATCTTTACCGCCAGCGCCTGCGGCTTCAGGCGATAGCCGTGGCAAGCTTCGCAAAACTGGTCCGACTGATAGCGTGACAGCTCCTCCGTCACCCAGGAGGATTCGGTCTCCCGCCAGCGTCGCTCGATATTGGTGATCACGCCCTCGAAGGGCTTGGTGGTCTCGTAGTGGCGCACGCCGTCGTCATAGGTGAAGGTGATCTCGTCCTCGCCCGAGCCGTACAGCACGACGTTGCGGAAGTCTTCCGGCAGCGACTTCCACGGCTTGGTCATGGGCTGGCGATAGGCCCGCGCCAGCGCCTCCAGCGTCTGCTGGTAATAGGGCGAGCTGGCGGAGGTGCGCGTCCAGGGAGCGATGGCGCCGCGGGCGAGGCTCAAATTTTCGTCGGGCACCACGAGGTCCGGCTCGAAGAACAGCTCGGTGCCGAGCCCGTCACACTCCGGGCACGCGCCATAGGGATTGTTGAAAGAGAAGAGGCGCGGCTCGATCTCCTCGATAGTGAAGCCCGACACGGGGCAGGCGAACTTGGCGGAGAAAATAATCCGCTCCTGGGGCCGGTCGGCGAATTCGGCGGTGACCACGCCATCGGCGAGCTGCAACGCCGTCTCGAAGGAATCCGCGAGCCTGGCGCTCATATCGGGGCGCACCACCACGCGGTCCACCACCACGTCGATATCGTGCTTGATCTTCTTGTCGAGGGACGGTGCCTCGGCGATCTCATGGAAGCGGCCGTCCACCTTGACCCGCTGGAAGCCCTTCTTCTGCAGCTCGGCGAAGTCCTTCTTGTATTCGCCCTTGCGCCCGCGCGCGATGGGGGCCAGCAGATAGAGGCGCGTGCCCTCCGGTAACGCGAGCACGCGGTCGACCATCTGGCTCACGGTTTGGCTCTCGATGGGCAGCCCCGTGGCGGGCGAATAGGGCACGCCCACCCGCGCGAACAGGAGCCGCATATAGTCGTAGATCTCGGTGACGGTGCCGACCGTGGAGCGCGGGTTGCGCGAGGTGGTCTTCTGCTCGATGGCAATGGCCGGCGACAAACCGTCGATATGGTCCACGTCCGGCTTCTGCATCATGTCGAGGAACTGGCGCGCGTAGGCCGAGAGCGACTCGACATAGCGGCGCTGGCCCTCGGCATAGATGGTGTCAAAGGCGAGCGAGGACTTGCCCGAGCCGGAGAGACCGGTGAGCACCACGAGCTGCTCGCGCGGCAGGTCGAGGGAAACGTTTTTGAGGTTGTGCTCGCGTGCGCCGCGGATGGAGATGTGCTTGGAGGTCATGCCGTTAGCAATGTCGGGGGCAACGGGCTGTTTAGCAAGGCCCGCAAAGGCTTAGCCCGCTTGGGGTAGAGCGGCAAGGGTAGGGACGATGCCCTCGGTGGGGAGGCCCCTAGAGCACCTCAAGTTTCTTCAGGCGGGAGCGGATGGCGCCGGGCTTGCGGCCGAGACCGGCGGCGATGGCGTCCACGGTCTCGCCCGACTGGTGGCGGCGCCTGAGGTCGCTCTCCTCCTCGCGGCTCCAGGGCGCGTAGGCCTTGCCGTGCTTTTCCCGGATCGCTTCCACTCCACAGGCCCTGGGACAGTCCGAGGCCGGATCGCGGCTGACCGGCGGGGGAGGCGCACGCAACGCGGCCTCCGATGCGGCGCGGAACTCGGCGTCCTTCTCCACCGCCAGCGGGTGCACCAGCAGCGCTCGCTCGTTCAAGCCGAGGAGATGGAGGCCCGAAAGGCTGCGCAGCCGCGACAGCGCCACATAGCCCTGGCCAAACTCGAAGGCGCGCGAGAGGTCGATGACGGCCACGTCGAGCGACATCCCCTGGCTCTTGTGCACAGTGATCGCCCAGGCGAGCCGGAGCGGCACTTGCGTGATGCTCGCGCGCTCCTTGCCGTTCTCGTCGATCTTCCATTTGGTGGGCTCCGCCAGAATACGCTTGCCGCTACGCGTCCGCACCACGGGATGCCCACTCTCCGGCTCGAAGTCCTCCACAATCCCGAGCGTACCGTTGATGTAACGGCCGGCGGGGTCGTTCTTGGTGAACATCACCACGGCCCCTTGCTTGAGCTCCAGCCGCTCCGGCGACAGGCAGCCCCGTTGCAGGGGGCGCACGAACGGCTCCGGTCCCTTGGCCAGCATGGCAAAGAGATGCCGCTTGCCGCCAAGCTTCGCCAACTCATTCTGGTTGATCTCATCAACGGCGGCGTTGTGGGTGAAGAGCCGCGTGCAGCTGGGTGGAAACCGATCGCGCTCGATGCGCCGCGCGGCCAGGCGCTGGCGGTGCGTGGCCGTGCAGGCATTCGCCCGCATGGCCGCCAACACGTCGAGAAATTCCGCATCTCTTTGCCGATGTTGCTCAGACAAATAGCAGACCGTGGGAGCGAGGTCCTTCCAGGCGGACGAGGCATGGGCGAAAACCGCGCTGAAGCTCTCCCCCGCCTCGGCAAGCGGCAAGAGGGCAGCATCGGCTTGGCGGCGCACGACCGGTGGCAGCTGGAAGAAGTCGCCCACCAACACCACCTGCATGCCGCCAAAGGGTGCGGCCGATCCACGGATGTGGCGGCAGACCACGTCCACCAGGGTCAAAGCGTGCGCAGGCAGCATCGAGATCTCGTCGATGATGAGCACGCGCGTCCGTTCGATCCGGCCGGCGAGACGCTTGTTAGTGCTGAGACCGTCGAGATCGCGGCGGCTCAGCGTGTCGCGCACGCCAATGCCGCTCCAGGCATGGATGGTGACGCCATGACCATGGGTCGCGGCGATTCCGGTCGAGGCGGTGTAGGCGAACTCCCCGCCCTGCCGCTGCAAAGCCTGGATATAGCGGTTCGCGGTGTGGGTCTTGCCGCTGCCGGGCTGGCCAGTGAGGAATATGCTGGCGCCGGTCTTGAGCAGGGCCAGCGCTTGATCTTGGGTCATGGACTCAAATCACCCCACTACGCGTCTCCAGTCAAAGGCTAATCAGGATCGGCAGCGGCTCATTCTGCAACACCGGATATCCAATCGGGGAGGGGGATGGCGGAGAAGTTGTTCCCCGTGCATAGATCCGGCCCAATGAAGTTCTCCCGCAGCCAAGTCCTCATCGCCTGCATCGGCATCGTCGCGCTTCAAGCCTCTATCCTGCTGCTCATGGGTCGCGAGCCCATCTGCAAATGCGGCTACGTCAAGCTCTGGCATGGGGTGGTGATGAGCGCGGAGAATTCCCAGCACATCTCTGACTGGTACTCGCCCTCCCACGTCATCCACGGCTTCATCTTCTACGGACTGCTTTGGCTTGTCTCCCGGCGCGTACCGTTGTCGTTCGGCATACGGCTGATCCTTGCGATCGCCATCGAGGCGTCATGGGAGCTGATCGAGAATACCGACTATCTGATCAATCGCTATCGCGGGACAACCGTTTCCCTCGACTATTATGGCGACAGCGTCATTAACTCGGTGAGCGACACGCTCTTCATGGTGGCGGGCTTCTTCCTGGCAAGCCGGCTGCCCATCTGGCTCACAGTGGCCATCGCGATCACGCTTGAGCTCGTCGTCGGCTACATGATCCGCGACAATCTCACCCTCAACGTGCTGATGTTGCTCTGGCCGGTGCAGGCCATCCTCGATTGGCAGGCGGGCAGATAGCGGCGGTTCGTCCGCTCAGAGCGGGATGCGGATGCCGAACACCATGAACAGCACGAGCCAAATATAGACGCCCACCGTCGGATAGAAGGTGAGGCCGAAGCCGAAGGCGCGCAGATAGGGATTCCGGTGATAGCCGATCCAGAACAGGATGCGCCCCAACAGGAACAGCGTCGTGAGGAGGATCAACGAGCGGGCTTCTTCCGCAGGGCAATAAAGCGAGAGGCCAGCATTGGCGACGAAATAGGCCGCGAACTGCTCGAAGGTATTCGAGATGAAACGGGTATTGATGTCGAGGGCGGAATTGGGCTTGGCCACGTGCCCCACCCACATCTTCGGATTCATGCGTTGGGCGGCGACGATGCAGATGCCGATCACGCCCGGCAGGATCGCAAACACCGCGTCCTTGATGACGAGGGCGAGTTTATCGCCAAAATTATTCCATTCCGCCGGCACCCAATACCAAAACAGTTTGACGCCCATGAAGAAGGCGAGCGAAAAGACCCAGTTTCCGACCAGCACATAGATGAAAGGCAGTTGCCGTCGGCTGAAGCCGAATGTCTTCACCCGCGGATCGACCCGCCTTGCGGGCACGCGGCGCTTGGCGATATGACGATGATCGATGGAGCGTTGCATCTGTCCCTCATGCAAGCCTGGTGCGGAATGGCCAGCCGCAGGCAGCCCCCGCCAGGGTGACTCTGAGTTCAGCCCTGGTGTTGCTCAAAGCAAAGGGATAGGGCCGGAGCCCGCAAATCTCAAGGCTTGGCGCACAGCCTGGACTGGTTAGAACAAAACGTGTACAAAATTCAGGCGTCCCGCGCCCTGTGGACGGCGACCGGGTAGCGTAGCGACAGACGTCTTGCAGGCGCTAGACTTGCAAAACGCATTCAAGGAAATGCGGTGAACCCGCGGGAGAGGTGTTCTTGCCATGGCAGGATCGGTGAACAAGGTCATTTTAGTCGGCAATCTCGGTGCCGATCCTGAAATTCGTCATACCCAGGATGGACGCCCGATCGTCAATCTGCGCGTCGCGACGAGCGAGAACTGGCGCGACAAGAGCACCGGCGAGCGGCGGGAGAAGACGGAGTGGCACCGCGTGGTGATCTTCAACGAGAATCTAGCCAAGGTTGCCGAGCAGTATTTGAAAAAGGGCTCGAAGGTCTACATCGAGGGACAGCTCCAAACGCGCAAGTGGCAGGACCAAGCTGGTCAGGATCGATATTCGACCGAGATCGTGCTGCAACAGTTTCGCGGGGAGCTCACCATGCTTGACGGCCGGCAAGCCGGCGGCGGCGAAGACCGTCAGAGCACAAGCGGGGGAGGCGGCGACTTCGGCCGCTCCTCGGCGCTCGGAGCCAAGGGGGGAGGCGCCTCTTTCGACAAGGAGCTGGACGACGAGATCCCCTTCTAAGGGAGTCTTTCCCCGCCTGTTTCGGCTTGGCCCGGAGATGTTCAGCCGACGGACGAAGATGCCTTGCGGCCAGCGCGGAGCCATGACCGAGAGGCCGACCCAAGCATATGATCTAGAATACAAATTTTGACCAAGGTCACCGCCGCGCGTCGCGCCTAGATTGGTTGCGGATGCGGCTGCAAATCAGCTATAGAAGAGAGTCTTCTGCGCGCGACGTTCGGTTTGTTGCAGGAGGCCGTTGCCGTCTTGCAGATCGGCGACGTCTTGGTCCTTCCGCCCACCGGCAACCCACGGATTTCTATCGGCCTTGGCTGACAACGATCAGACTCACGCTCCCGGCGAGCCCCCCGCGAGCCCATCGGACATCCGACCCGTCTCTCTCATAGAGGAGATGAAGCGGTCCTATCTGGATTACGCCATGAGCGTGATCGTGGCCCGCGCGCTGCCCGATGTGCGCGACGGGTTGAAGCCCGTGCATCGGCGCATCCTCTATTCTATGCACGAGAACAACTACACGCCGGACCGGCCGTACAACAAATCGGCGCGTGTCACCGGTGATACCATGGGTAAGTTCCACCCCCACGGCAATCAGGCGATCTACGACGCGCTGGTGCGCATGGCGCAAGACTTCTCCATGCGCTTGCCGCTCATCGACGGACAGGGAAATTTCGGCTCCGTGGACGGCGACCCACCAGCGGCGGAACGCTACACCGAGGTGAGGCTCGCGCGGCCGGCCATGATGCTGCTCGACGATCTTGAGAACGAAACGGTCGACTTCCAGCCAAACTATGATGGCCGCGAGCAAGAGCCGGTCGTCTTGCCGGCGAAATTCCCCAACCTGCTGGTCAATGGCGCGGGCGGCATCGCCGTCGGCATGGCAACCAACATCCCGCCGCACAATCTTGGCGAGGTGATCGATGCCTGCATTGCCTTTCTTGACAATCCCGCTATCGGCGTGGGCGAGCTTTCCGAGATCGTGCCGGGTCCGGATTTTCCCACCGGGGGCCTCATCCTGGGCCGCATGGGTATCCGCAGTGCCCACCATAAGGGCCGCGGCTCGATCCTGATGCGCGGGCGCGTCACCACCGAGACCTTGCGCAAGGACCGCGAGGCGTTGGTGATCACTGAGATCCCCTATCAGGTGAACAAGGCGGCCATGGTCGAGAAGATCGCCGAGCTCGTGCGCGAGAAGAAGATCGAGGGCATCTCCGACATTCGCGACGAGTCCAGCCGCGACGGCCTGCGCGTCGTGATCGAGCTCAAGCGCGAGGCCGTGGCCGACGTGGTGCTGAACCAGCTCTACCGCTTCTCGCCGCTGCAATCGACCTTCGGCGCCAACATGGTGGCGCTGATCGGCGGCAGACCCGAACTGATGAACCTCAAGGACATGATCTGGGCGTTCACCGAGTTCCGCGAGGAGGTGATCGGCCGCCGCATCAAGTTCCTGCTGCGCAAGGCCCGCGACCGCGCCCATGTGCTGGTCGGTCTTGCCATTGCCGTCGCCAATATCGACGAGATCATCGTTCTGATCCGCAAGGCGCCGGATCCCGCGACCGCGCGCGAGCAGTTGATGGGACGCGACTGGCCCGCGCAAGACGTCATTCCGCTCGTGGAGCTGATCGCCGATCCGCGCCACAAGGTTTCCGCCAAGGGAACCTACCGCCTTTCCGAGGAGCAAGCCCGCGCTATCCTCGATCTCCGCTTGCAGCGCTTGACCGCGCTCGGGCGCGACGAGATCGGCGACGAATTGAAGAAGCTGGGAGCGGAGATCGGCGACTATCTGGAGATCCTGCGGTCCCGTGCGCGCATCATCGGCATCGTCAAGGACGAGCTCTTGAGCATCAAGCAGGCGTTCGGCACTCCCCGCCGCACCGAGATTTTGGAGAGCGAGGGCGAGGTCGAGGACGAGGACCTGATCCAGCGCGAGGATATGGTCGTCACCGTGTCCCACAAGGGCTACATCAAGCGCGTGCCGCTTTCCAACTACCGCGCCCAGCGCCGCGGCGGCAAAGGCCGCGCCGGCATGGCGACGCGGGAAGAGGATTTCGTCACCCGCATCTTCATCGCCAACACCCACACGCCGGTCCTGTTCTTCTCCTCCCGCGGTATGGCCTACAAGATGAAGGTCTGGCGCCTGCCGCTCGCCGCGCCCCAGGCCCGCGGCAAGGCGCTGATCAATCTCTTACCGTTGGACAAGGACGAGAACATCACCACTATCCTGCCGCTGCCTGAGGATGAGCAGACCTGGGAGAAGCTCGACGTGATGTTCGCCACCAATGGCGGCACGGTCAGGCGCAACAAGCTCTCCGACTTCATCGAGGTGCGGCAGAACGGTAAGATCGCCATGAAGCTCGACGCCGACGACCGCATCGTGCGCGTAGCCGTAGCAAACGAGCAGAACGACGTGCTGCTCACGAGCGCCGAAGGCCAAGCAATCCGTTTCCCCGTCACTGATGTGCGTGTGTTCAAAGGCCGCGAGTTGGCCGGGGTGCGCGGCATCAAGCTCGAGGGCAAGGACGAGGTTATCTCCATGGCCATTCTCGGCCATGTCGATGCCTCCGCGCCCGAGCGCACGGCCTATGTCCGCCAGGCCAACGTGGTCCGCCGCGGCGGTGCCGAGCAGGAGCCCGACGTCGAGGCCGAGAGCAACGGACAGGAAACCGTGGTGCTCACGCCAGACCGCTATGCCGAGCTCGGCGCCCATGAGCAGTTCGTGCTGACCGTGTCGGAGAATGGTTACGGCAAGCGTAGTTCCGCTTACGAGTACCGCATCTCCGGCCGCGGCGGCAAAGGCATCATCGCCATGGTGGTCAATCAGAGGAACGGCAAGCTGATCGCGTCCTTCCCGGTCGAGGAGAGCGACCAGATCATGCTCGTCACCGACCGCGGCCAGCTCATCCGCGTGCCGGTGGAGGACATCAGCATCGTGGGCCGCTCGACCCAAGGGGTGATTGTGTTCGATACCGCCGAGGACGAGCGCGTGGTCTCGGTCGAGCACATCCCCGATGTCGAGAGCGAGGACGAGGCGGACATTGAGGCCCCGGGTCCGTGAGCATGCGCACAGGCCTCTACCCCGGCAGCTTCGATCCCGTCACCTTCGGTCACGTCGATATCGTGCGTCGGGCAGGGCATCTCGTCGATAGACTGGTGATTGCCATTGGCGCTCATCACGACAAGCACCCGCTGTTCTCGACGGAGGAGCGCGTTAAGCTCGCGGCCGACGTGCTGAATCCCGTGGCGCGGGAGCTCGGTTTGTCCCTGGACGTGGCCACTTACGACAATCTAACCGTGGAAGCCGCCCGCCAGGCAGGCGCCTCGATCATCATTCGTGGCCTGCGCGATGCGGGCGACTTCGACTATGAAATGCAGATGGCCGGCATGAACGCGGTATTGGCGGCTGCAATCGAGACGGTATTCCTGGCGTCGTCGCCCGGCACGCGTCACATCGCGGCGAGCCTCGTGCGGCAGATCGCCGAGATGGGCGGCGACGTCGCGTCCTTCGTGCCGCCCGTCGTGGCCGCGGCCTTGAAGAACAAGTTTTCCCGTAAGTCCGGCGCCTAAAATTTGCGAGGAGAGGCATGAGGATATTTGCAAGGCTCATCACGCTCTGTGCGGCGCTGTCGCTCGCGACCCTGGCCGCACCGGCACCGGGGCACGCTGCCACCCTCGCCAACCCGGCGACCCTGAACGAGAAGGCACCCGCCGACTTCAAGGCAAAGTTCGACACGAGCAAGGGCACCTTCGTGATCGAGGTGCATCGCGACTGGGCGCCGAACGGTGCCGACCGCTTCTACAATCTCGTTAAGAACGGCTTTTTCGACAACGCGCGCTTCTTCCGCGTGATCAGCGGCTTCATGGTGCAGTTCGGCATCAATGGCGATCCGAAGGTTGCGGCGGTCTGGCAGGACGCCAACATCAAGGACGACCCGGTCAAGCAGAGCAACCAGCGCGGCTTTGTCACCTTCGCCACTGCAGGGCCCAATACGCGCACGACGCAAGTGTTCATCAATTTCGACGACAATTCGGCGCTCAACGGTCAAGGCTTTGCACCGTTCGGCCAGGTCGTCTCCGGCATGGACGTCGTCGACCAGCTCTTCAGCGGCTATGGCGAGGGCTCGCCCAACGGCGAGGGGCCAGAACAGGGGCGCCTCCAAAGCCAAGGCAACGCCTATCTTGCCAAGGATTTCCCCAAGCTCGATTTCATTCGCAAGGCGACGATTGAGCCGTAGCGACGACGGCAACAAAGGAGTCCTCTCATGGCAAAACCCGAAGACACGCTTCTCATCGAGACCTCCCAAGGCCCCGTCGCGGTGGAGATGCGTCCTGACCTCGCCCCGAAGCACGTGGCCCGCATCAAGGAACTCGCCCGCCAGGGATTCTACGACGGCGTGGTGTTCCATCGCGTGATCGAAGGCTTCATGGCGCAGACCGGCGACCCGACTGGTACCGGCACGAGCGGATCGGGCCAGAAGCTTCGCGCCGAGTTCAACGTCGAGCCGCACACGCGCGGCGCGGTGTCCATGGCGCGCGCGCAATCGCCCAATTCGGCCGACAGCCAATTCTTCATCTGCTTCAGCGATGCGCGGTTCCTCGACAAGCAATACACGGTGTGGGGCCGCGTGATCGAGGGCATGGAGAACGTGGACAAGCTGAAGCGCGGCGAGCCGCCTTCCGCTCCCGACAAGATGATCTCCGTCAAATTGGCCTCCGACAGCAAGGCGTGACCGCGCGGGGTTGCGCTGCGCGCTTCCGGCGATTGCGCTCCCATGCGCACTGACCTGTTCGATTTTGATCTGCCGGAGGCCCTGATCGCGCTTCGCCCGGCGAGCCCGCGCGACGCTGCCCGCCTCTTGCTAGTCGATCCTGACACCATGCCTCCCGTCGCGGACAGCACCATGTGCGATCTGCCCAAGCTGCTGGCCCCCGGCGACGCGCTCGTCTTCAACGACACCAAGGTGATCCCGGCCGAGTTGCAAGGCACACGGGAGCGCGACGGCGCCCGCGCGCATATTTCCGTCAATCTCACAAAGCGGCTCGATAGCCACCGGTGGCAGGCTCTGGCGCGTCCCGCCAAGCGCCTCAAATCCGGCGATCGCATCCTGTTCGGCGAGGGGGGCCGCGCCTGCCTGCTCGGGCAGCTGGAAGCGACCGTGCAAGCACGGGGGGAAGACGGCAAAGTCACGCTCGCCTTTGATTTTTTCGGCGCCGCTCTCGACGAAGCCGTTGCGAGCCTCGGCGAGATGCCCTTGCCGCCCTATATCGCCTCGCGCCGGGCGGCCGACGACCGCGACCGCACCGACTATCAAACGGTCTTTGCGCGGGAAGAGGGCGCCGTCGCCGCGCCCACCGCCGGCCTGCATTTTACGCAAACCCTGCTCAAGGCGCTGGAAGCACGCGGCATTGGCTGTCATTGGGTGACGTTGCACGTCGGACCCGGCACCTTCCTGCCCGTGCGAGCCGAGGATACCAAGGATCACGTCATGCATGCCGAGAGGGGCATCGTGTCGGGCGCCACCGCCGATGCGCTGAATGCCGCGAAGGCGAGGGGAGGCCGCATCGTCGCCGTCGGCACCACCACGTTGCGGTTGCTGGAAAGTGCGACGGACGATGACGGGAAGCTCTGCCCTTTCACAGGACAGACGAGTCTGTTCATCACGCCGGGCTACCGCTTCGCTTTCGTCGACCGGTTGCTCACCAACTTCCATCTGCCGCGCTCGACCTTGTTCATGCTGGTGGCGGCCTTCTCTGGACTTGGCGCTATGCGAGAGACCTACACCCATGCCGTGCAGGCTGGCTATCGCTTCTATTCCTATGGCGATGCCTGCCTCCTGAGCAAAGGACAGAGTACGCGGTGAGAAGAGGTCTTTCCTTTGTGGTCGAGGGACGCGACGGCGATGCGCGCACAGGCGCCATCACCACTGCGCGGGGGGTCGTTCGCACGCCCGCCTTCATGCCCGTGGGAACCGCCGCCACGGTGAAGGCGATGTTCACCGACCATGTGCGCGCGAGCGGGGCCGATATCATCCTCGCCAACACCTACCATTTGATGCTGCGGCCCGGCGCGGAACGGATTGCGCGGCTCGGGGGGCTGCACCGCTTCATGCATTGGGACGGCCCAATCCTCACCGACTCTGGCGGCTTTCAGATGATGTCGCTCGCCAAGCTCCGGCGCATCGAGGAGGAGGGCGTTACCTTCCAGTCGCACCTCGACGGCGCCACCTTCAACCTCACGCCCGAGCGCGCCATCGAGATCCAGTGTCTGTTGGGCGCCGATATTCAGATGGTGCTCGACGAATGCACGCCCTTTCCGGCCGAGCGCGCGGAAGCGGAGAACTCCATGGAGCTGTCGCGGCGTTGGGCCGAGCGATCGAAGCGCGCGTTTCAAGCGCTCGCCGAGCCTGGCCAATCCCTGTTCGGCATCGTCCAAGGGGGCGTGCATCCCGATCTGCGCCAAAGAAGTGCCGGGGCGCTGATCGCTATCGGCTTCGACGGTTACGCCATCGGTGGCCTCGCGGTGGGCGAGGGCCAGCCGGCCATGCTCGCCATGGTCGAGACCACGGCGGCGCTGTTGCCGCAAGATCAACCGCGCTATTTGATGGGGGTCGGCAAGCCGGAGGACATGGTCCTCGCCATCGCGCGAGGCATCGACATGTTCGATTGCGTCATACCGACCCGCGCCGGGCGACATTCGCTCGCCTTCACGTGGGCCGGACGTCGCAATCTGCGCAATGCCCGCTATGCCGACGACCCCGAACCGCTCGACGCGGAAAGCGCCTGCCCCGCCGCGCACTATAGCCGCGCGTATCTGCATCACCTGGTCAAGTCAGGCGAAACGCTCGGCGCCATGCTGCTCAGCTGGGCGAACGTACATTTCTACCAGGAGCTGACGGCGCGCGCGCGCGAGGCAATTGCACGCGCGGAGTTTGCCGCCTTCGCCGAGGATGTGCTGCGCCGATATGGCGGGCCGAGTGAGCCCGACGATGCTCTAGGCTGTTAGCAACAAGCTACTGCGAGGCGATGTCCGAGGCGGGTCCGACTGCCTTCGGGCCCAGGCTCGCCCGCTCGCGGGCAAGGAGATAAAGGCCGGACAGGATCACCACGGCGGCGCCCGAGAGCGTCCACAGCGTCGGCAGATTGGCGAAAATGAAATAGCCAGCCGCCGACATCCAGATCAGCCCGAGATAGATGAACGGCGCAAGGACAGGTGCCGGTGCGATGCGATGGGCGAGGATCAGGAGCCAATGTCCAAGCCCGCCCCAGAAACCGAGCGAGGCGAAGAGCAGGAAGACGACTTCGTCTTGCGGCCACTGCCAAGCGGCGAGCGCAAACGGCGCCATGGTCACGACGCCGGCGAGCGGCGTATAGGTCTGCGTCACCTCGGGCGGATCGAAAGCGGCAAGATAGCGCGTGGCGAGGTTGTAAAGCGCGTAGCCAAACGTCGCGACCAGAACCAAGAGCATGGCCCAGTGCAGCGTGCCGAAACCCGGATGCATCACGAGCAGCACGCCGAGAAAGCCGGCGATGATGGCAAGCACGCGATGCCAGCCCACCCATTCATTGAGCAAAGGTCCGGCAAGGGCTGCGACCAGGAGCGGTGTGAGGAAGAAGATGGTGACGGTCTGGTCGAGCTGAAGATATCTGAGCGCGATGAAGTTGAACCCCGTCGTCACGACCATGAGCACGGAACGAAAGATTTGCACCAGAGGCTTCGCCGAGCGAAGGGACGGCCTCAAGGCAAAGGGCCACAGCACGACAGCGCTGAACACCACATGGCCCACGAAGCGGAGCCAGGTGACCTCGGCGACCGGAACACCCTTCGCGGCAACGAGATATTTCGCCGTGGCGTCGAGCCCGGCGAAGCAGACCGTGGCAAGGGCCATCAGCCCGATCGCCTTGAGGCGCAGGCTCGGATCGGCGGCACGTTGCGGCGTTTGACGCTTGCGGCTTGGCACGGTAGCTGATCAGGGTTGGCACGGTTGACGAAAGGCTTGCGCGACGGTGAGTCCGGTGGTCAGCCAACCCGGCCCCAAGGTCAAGCCCGGAGGAGGAAGATGGCCGAAGTTCGCGCCATGTGTGCCATAGGCCAGCACGGCCAGCTCGGGCTCAACGGCCGGCTGCCCTGGGAGGGCAATAAGGGCTGGCAGTACCAGGCCGATGTGGCGCGCTTTTTCGACCTGACGCGCGGCCACGTGCTCATCGCCGGCCCGCGCACCGTCGCCTCGATTCCGCCGCTCGCCTACGAGCACCGGACCATCGTCGAGATCCGCTCCGCCATGAAGCCTGCGGAGGTGCTCGCGCAGTTTCCTCACCGCGTCGTCTATATCGGTGGCGGCCCGCCGGTCTGGGCCACTTACGCGCCCTTCATCCAACACTGGGATATCACCCGGCTGCCTTATGACGGCGAGGCGGACACCTGGTTCGATCCGGCCTGGCTCGTGGCCGCCAAGGATTCTGCGTAAGCGGCCTCAAGGGTCTGATGCGGGTAGTTTGTTAGCCTTCCTGTGCTCCAATCCGCGCTTGCGCTCGCTCAAGGCCCGATCAAGCGGCGGCTTCGTTTCAGTCACTGCTTACCTGAGCCAGTCGGCGTCACCTTCGTCGAAATGCCATTGAGCCGCACATGCGCGGTCGGGTCATCGTGGGCCGCCGCCGCGATCACGGTGCCAACGAGCGCGGTGCCAGTGTCAACGGCGGTGATAAGGCGGCTGTTTGGATCGAAGTAAGCGAGATCACCCGCGTTGAGCGCGCCGGGCGCCTTCGCTAGTTCATAGACACCGACGACGCCGACTTCGATTTGGCCGCCGGTCGGCGGACGGTAGCCACACACGCCGAAGATGGCGCCTACGAGAATGGGGTCGCCAGTGTGGAGATCGGTCCCTGCCGGTAAGGGGAGCGTGATCGTATCGCCTCTCTGCACGTAGTTCCGCACGGTCTTACCAACCTTTCCCCGTGACGCCACGGTTGGCGAGGTCATTCAGCGCGACCTTGTTTACGCCGATCAGCCGTTGAAGCTCGCCGGATGCGATGTCGGTGTCCATGCCGCAAGTCTAAAGCAAGCGGCGCGCGGGTCGAGCACTAAGCGTGAAACAACGTTCCCGCTGGTATCGGCACGACCTTCAAGTGGCTTAGGGTCATCGTTGTTTGAACGGCAAGTGCCAAGTTCCCTATCGCATTGAGGACGTTCTGCAACCCGGATGTGTGGGGGTCCGTATCAAACTCAACCTCTACGACTAGCGTCTTAGACCAAGTCGAGTTTTCTAAGCTCCATTCGAACCAAGTCCGAGACACACCGGCGATCTTCTCGATGTGCTTACGGACGCTCGCTATGTCGGTCTTCACTGTTGGGCTCCCTTAATATCTTGGCCTCTGAGGGTAACACAGACCCCCGCACAAGCACGGCAGCGCTCACCCCGACCGGCGCGAGCGCCCGGGCCCAACCCGACAGACCAGGCGCTCTGAGACGGAGGGGGACCCCCGCTCAGTGAGATGAATTCTGCGGTACGAGGGGAGACCGCAAAAATGAGTTCATCCCAGTGGCTGGCTAAAAGGTACGCACGGCTTCAACATTGATGTAGATCAAGCATATCGTGGTGCCGGTCCTAGCCATCCGGGCGGTCGGACGCTCCCGGTGGTGTTCTGATCCGAACCCAATGCAGTCGCGGCCAGCGGCTTGCTGGAATAACGTAGCCCCACGATGCATAACGTAGGTCGTCCGTAAAGCAGCAGCGCGGCTTGTTTTTCGACCGACGCGAGCTAACTTAGGCTGACGATTGGTAACGGAGCAAAACACGCTCTTTGTTACCTGTCGTTGTTACCTGTCGTTTCCAAGGGGACGATGCCCAAGCGCTTACTCACCGCTGCATCCGTTGCGCGGATCAAGCCGCCCAAGACGGGCCAGCTTGAGGTCTTCGACCTCGGCTATCCGTCGCTTGCGCTGCGTGTGTCCTATGGTGGCTCACGTACTTGGGTGTTCTTCTACCGGATGAACGACAAGCAGCACCGTCTGACCCTAGGCACGTTTCCCGCCATGAGCCTGGCAGAAGCCCGCCACGCCTGGCGTGAGGCCCGAAACGATGTCTCGAGGAGGATCGGACCCATCCAAAAAGCGTTGGGTGCAGCGGCCAGCCTTGAGCTTTGAAGCCGTATTTGAGGACTGGCTACTCCGCGATCAGACCAAGAATCGGTCTGCCGCTCTCGCGGTTGTTGTGACAACAGTGCCCACATTGTCGCCTATTCATCGCAATGCGATGGACTGCTCAATCGCGGCAACCTTGAAAGGGTGTACCTCGAGCCGACGACTCTCTCTTCCGACCGTACCATGGGCGAAACGCTGCCTAATTGCGAGGAGCCACTTATTTAAATTGATCACTACGGTGAGCGTCTCATCGGCTGCGTTATATGCAATTGCTGGATGGGTGACGATGAGGTTCTCCTTCAACTGGACGAGGTAGATATCATCGCCTTTGAGGCTGCATTATTTCACTACCAAAGACGCTGCTGGATATTTTGCGGCGATGTCCTGACCTACAGACCTTATTCGCTGGTGCTGAATTCCTAAAGGAGCGTATCCTTGGGACCCCGGTTGTCGTCACGCGCGGGCGTATGTCGGCAAATCACAGAATCCAACTCGGTTCTGGACCCTTCCGTAGCAGGTAATTAGGCGCCACAGGTCACGCCATGGCACCACGCTTTCCGATTTTCAGCTCGTCGAGTACAGAGGCGCGCAGCGCGGCTCTCCAGGGACTACTGATCGCGGCCATCGTCATTAGCGGCCTCTACGTCGGGCGCGAGGTGCTCGTTCCTCTCGCGTTAGCCATCCTGCTGAGCTTTGTGCTCACGCCGATTTTCCTCTTGCTTAGGCGACTGAAGGTCCCTCGCGTGGTCGGCGTGGCGATTGTCGTCACCTTCGCCTTTGCGCTTATCTTTTCCCTTGGCTGGGTCATGGCTCAACAGGCGACGCAACTTGCCGAGAATCTCCCCGGCTATCAGCAGGTGCTCACCAACAAAATTAGTGCGCTCCGCTACTCAGCGGCAAGCTCGCCAGTTCTAGAGAAGGCCACCGAAGCGCTGAATGGTCTCGAGCGCGAGCTCACCAACCCGCCACCTGAGCATACGGCCGAAACTGTCCTTACTCCCCCCGTCGAAGGCAATCCGGACAAACCGATCCCGGTCGAGGTGCGTGAGCCTGCGCCCAAACCTCTTGAGCTTTTTCAGAGGATTGCGGGCACTGTGCTACCGCCGCTGGTTACCGCAGGTATCGTCATTCTCTTCGTAATCTTCATCCTGTTGCAGCGGGAGGACTTGCGCGACCGGGCGATTCGCCTGCTCGGCGCCTCGGACATGCAGCGCACCACCTCGGCCATGAACGACGCCGCTCAGCGCTTGAGCAAATATTTTCTGAGCCAGGTGCTGATCAATTCGGCTTACGGCGTTTTCATCGCGCTTGGGCTTTGGCTGATCGGCGTACCGAGCCCCGTGGTGTGGGGCATCCTCGCCATGCTGATGCAATTCGTGCCTTACGTGGGCGCGTTCATCGCCGCCACCTTTCCCTTGATGCTTGCTGCCGCCGTGGCCCCGGGCTGGACGCCATTTTTGCTTACGTTTGCCCTTTATCTCGTCTCCGAACTCACGATGGGTCAAGTGGTGGAGCCCCTCGTGTACGGCCATGGCACAGGCGTTTCGCCGGTAGCAGTTGTCCTTTCCACCGTGTTCTGGGCGTGGCTGTGGGGACCGCTCGGCCTTCTCTTGGCAATGCCGATTACGGTCTGTCTCGTGGTCCTCGGGCGACATGTCGAAGGCTTTAATTTCTTTGAGGTGCTGCTGGGCGATGAGCCAGCGCTTAGACCAGAGCAGAGCTTCTATCAGCGGGTGCTCACCGGCGACTCAGCGGAAGCCACGTATCAGGCCGAGCTTGCCCTTAAGGATGAGCCGCTAGCCGCATATCTTGACGACGTGGCGCTCAAAGGTTTGCGGCTCGCCGAGCGCGATTTCGAACGCGGCGCGCTCGACGAGGCGAATCTCGAGCGCATCAACGCTACGATCAAAGAGATTATGAACGACCTGGCTGATTTCGAGCCGCGGCGCTGGTTTAGGAAGGTGTATCCCGTAGAGAGGAAGGAGGATCAGGAGGAAGCGCAAACGGGATTAGCTTCGCTCAGCACCATGGATGAGGTGGAGGAGGACCAACTCCCGATTCTTGAGGCCGCCGATTTCGCGCCGGGCTGGGAGGAAGATGGCTCGGTTCTATGCATCGGTGGCCGAACGCAGCTCGATGAGGCGGCTGCGACCATCCTTGCAGGCCTGCTGAAGAAGCACGGACTGAAGGCGCGCGCCGCCGAGAGCGAGGCGATTTCGGCCGGCCACATCGTTTCACTCGATGCCGCCAAGGCCAAGCTCGTCTGCCTGTCGTTTCTCGCCGGTGGAAGCGGCCAAGCGCAGGTGCGCTACCTGGTGCGCCGACTCCGGCGCATCCTTCCCGAAGGTTGCATGATACTTGTCGGCTACTGGGCCGACGAGGCCGCCGACGCACCCATCAAGGCCTTGGAAAAAACGGCAGAAGCCGACGCCTATGCCACCTCGTTTCACGAGGCCGCGGAAATCGCTGTCAATGCTGCGCGCCGACCAGAGCTTGAATTGGTAACGCCGTTGCAGCCTGGCGCAGAAACCGACGTTGCGAGCAATCGCGTAAAGGCATTTGCAAGCGGGAAGGCTCCGCTCAAAATCGTGCCGCAACAATGACCCGCAAGCCGGATCCCTACGGCCGCGACGCTGCCCGTCCTTACCAAATCCCACTGAAGGGTTGGAGGCAAGTGGCTCAAAGGGTGTGGAGCGAAAGCAATCGTGACAATCTCTCGGTGGTGGCGGCGGGGTGCGCCTTCTTCGCGCTCTTTGCCATCTTCCCCGCACTGTCGGCGCTGATTTCCCTCTATGGTCTGACAGCGGATCCAGCGACCGTGGAGCGGGAGTTCGGCATGCTAGGTTCCGTGCTGCCCGCGCAAGCCTATGACATCGTGATTGAGCAGATCCACCGTATAGCCGCAGCGTCGGGACGAACACTCGGATGGAGTCTTGCGGTGAGCCTGGGCCTGGCTCTTTGGAGTACCAATGCTGGTACACAAGCAATGTTGGCCGCTCTGAATATCGCTTACGAAGAGCCAGAGCGCAGGAGCCTCTTCCAATACTATCTGAATGCCTTCACCTTCACGCTCGTCGCAATTATCGGGGGCGTGGTCATGCTTCTCGTTATCCTCTACGTGCCGATCCTATTCGCCGTTACTGGTTATTCCCACGCCTTCGAACTCGTCATCGGTGTGGTGCGCTGGCCGTTCCTCGCACTGTTCGTGCTCTCCATGCTCGCGCTCCTCTACCGCTATGGCCCTTGCCGCCGCAACGCCAAATGGCACTGGGTTAGCGTGGGCTCGCTCTTCGCCACGGCTGTATGGCTGATCGCCTCGGCGGGGTTCTCGCTCTACGTGTCGAACTTCGCCCACTACGATAGGTTCTACGGATCGCTTGGCGCTGTTATCATCTTGTTGTTCTGGTTTTACATCTCGTTTTACATCGTGCTGCTCGGCGCCGAGATTAATGCTGAGCTCGAGCTGCAGACGACCAAGGACACGACCGCAGGCAAGCCGATGCCCATGGGGGAGCGGGGCGCATTCGTCGCCGATCACGTGGCGGGTGGACCTGACGGTCATAAGCGACCTGTAAGTCCCGTGACACGAGACCCCGCCACAGCTAAGCCCGGCAGCTCTTGAACTGCGAAGCCCCCGCAACTGCCGAAGCTCATCATTGTCCTTTTGGAGGTGCACGATGGATGCCACGACGGTGACGCTTGCCTTGATGCAGAAGTTTGTCGGCCCCGACAACAAGATCAACGAGATGTCGGATTTCTATGATGCGCTTGTAAAGGCACTCGAAGATGCGCATGCAGAAGGGCGCGATACTCAAGAAAACGCTGGCGTGTCGGCTGAGGTCAAAAGCGCCGCTTAAAATCGGCATAGAACAGGAAGACGCGCTGGAACCCAAAGAAAGAATACCACGATACTCATTTCCGGGGCTCGGATAGACCTCCAGCGGTCCCCAGCAAGCCATCGGGAGAAAGACGGCGGCTATCCCGTCGTGCTGCAGATCGGGGACGAGCTGCGGGAATCAGCTGCAAGGACGACCTTCAGTGGATTGTGCAGAGTCGATACGGCGCTCAGTGGAGGGTCGCTCGTTCTGTCGGTCGCGCAAGGTACTGATCCGCGATACTGATGGAGGCTGGGCTCCCCCATCCCCTCAGAGGCTTTAGCCAAGCTGAACGCCCTGCCAGAGTGGCACCCACAATCAAAGGCCCCGGCGCTGCGACACGCCGAGGCCTCAGGTTACCGACAGTTACTCATTACAGAGCCGGTAATGGCTTGCTTATGTAACACACCCATTAACAATGAGTTCCGGAGCCACCATTGAGAACCCTACAGATACCAACCGCTCGAGCGTTCGATCCGCTCCGCAAGCCAGCACGCTACAGAGGCGCTTGGGGCGGTAGAGGCTCAGGCAAGTCCCACTTCAGGCGGACTTTACCGAGATGTATGGCCGCATGGACAAGCTGGAAGGAAGGGTCACGCCAGAGCGATCCGCGCCAGAGAGATAGGACGAAAAAAGGGCGCCGACCGGACCTACACCTCATCTCGCCTCAGAAACGTCGGCAGCTTGGCGACGTTGCGTGCGATACGGCGCGGATTGGCCAAAGTCCTCTCAATTATTTGATAATGGGGGTCTTGAGCATGACACCAAGGCGCATTATTTTGGGTGCTGGGCGACGTCGATTTATCGGTGGTGCCCCCCGTCTAGCCGAGACGCCGCCCGTAATTGCGCCCGGCTTTCCCTCCCGGCGCAACGCGCAGAAAGCGCTTTCTGGCGCCCAGCCACGTGAAGCGGCTGGGCGTTTTTTTACCCCGCGCCGCACATTTATTTGCGCTGCCAATAGGCTCGCCTGAGATTTGCCACGCTTGACGTTTCTACTGCCCAAGGAAATAGCGCGAAGACGAGAGGGGAAAACGGGGGAAGGCTTGGCCAAGTGCTAGGCTTTCCCTCTTTAATGAAGAGCACCAGCCGACGCCGGCTAACCGCCGCCCGCTAGAAAATCCAACTCTGAATGGTCAGCCGCACCGAGTAGCGCCGGTCATTTGGCGATGTTGCTGGCGATGCGGCGTGCCTCATTTTCGATGGCCTACCTTGTCAGGTTTCCCGGGGCCTAGGCACTGAGCACTCTTATCGCCCCAATGACAATTGTTGGCGGTATCGTTCTCGCAGTATCCCTGGCCCTTGTGCACTGAACAATCGTGATAAGGAAGTTTGGTCTCGGCCTTCCAGGGCTCCTGAGTAGCCTTGGCCTTCGCCGGCTGAGCAGCCTTGGCCTTCCCAGAAGCTTGACTGGCCTTGACCTTCTTGCATTTGGACTTCGCAGCCACCCACTGGCAAGCCGTGTCGTTCACGCAAGAGGCGCTGTCGGCGTGTCCGCCGCATGAACTCTCCGGTCCGGCGATGCTATTGCCGTAGACCGCAAGGAAGAGGACCAACGCTGAAGGCGCTACAAGATACTTACGCAAACCTGCCTACAAGAAGAAGCAGCGTGGCAGATCGTAAGGCATGTCCACGGCGGCGGGAAGCGGCGCTTGGTCAATGTCTGGTCTCCTGTGGCGAGCGACCTAGAAGCACCCAAGCGCCGATAGCGAGCGAAGGATCGAGAACAGCGAACGTGAAAAACAAATGGGGGAACACGCCGGCTATGGCGAGGGGCAAGAGCACGGCAGGTACGAACACCAATCGGTCAATCACGGAAGCGGCGACGAATTGGCGTGCCCCCGACCTCCCGCCGAACAAGTAAAGCCAGCCGATAACCATGAGCGTCATACCAATCACGCGGAAGAGCGCCCCCTCGTGACCAATAAAGGCTCGATCCATAAAGAGCGTCTGGACCACACCCGGCCAGAGGACGAGCGATGTGCCCGCTACCAGATAGACGACGCCATTAATAACCGTGTACTTCGACGCGGCGGTCAAGCCGGAAGGCTTCGAGAGAAGATCCTTGATGAGTGACATGAGTGTTGTCCTCCGCTATCGGCCTTACCACAGACACCAACAAAACGGGCGCCGACCGAAGCCGACGCCCTACTGCAAGTCAACCGTTTATCGCGTTATGGGCAATACCAAACGGGTCCAGCGGCAACGCAGCCGATGCCCTGCCAATTGTATGGCGCATAGTAGTAACGGTGTCCCCAATATCTGTTTCCGTAGGCGTAGCGCCCGTATGGCCTCACATATGGCCTCGCGTAGTAGCCGTAGCGACGGTAATAAATGTCGATGACGTTCGTTGCGATTTGCTGATGGAGAGGCACGGCAGGCAAAGTTGGCCACGCCCACGCCGCTGAGACTGCCGTAAGTGATAGAACGGCGGCAGCACAAATTGACTTGATCATGCGTTTCACTCCTTCTCTTCGATTGTCCCGTTGCCCCGGAACCCAACTATCACGCTGCCCCTCTCGCGAGGGTGCGTCATCGCACCGCCCTCGGCACGGGAATGCCGAAAAGAACCCGCGCGATCGCCTGCGGTGAACCCGCCACCCTCGCCGCGGCTCCAAAACAAAAAAGACGATGAAAGGTGGTGGGCTACGTCGGCGGCACGCTTCGTCGGCCGCTAGTTAGGCCTTGCATGCAGTTCCTTACCGCAGTGGAACACTGCCCTCCGGCAATCCGGTCTCCGTTGGGGCTTAAGTAGTCGACTTGGCTAACGCGATCCCCGCGCAGCACGACGCTTACGGTGCAGAAGCCCCCATTTTTCGGTTCGAAGGACCAAACCTCAGTTGTCCCTTCGGTAGCTGTTTGCGACGGAGGGCCCATGCACCCCTGAACCTCGTCCCGGCTCAGACCAACCATGTACGACTGCGCGTCCTGCGCCTGCTCTACCCGCTCCCGAGAGCAAGCAAAGAGCGCCGCGCAACAAAACAAAATGATCTCCCGCCTCATAGGAAGCACTATATGCCTATTTACCGTTTTCAGGCTTGGCGAGGTTGGCTCGGAGCCGAGGCTGAGCCGTTATTGATGCAGCAACGGTCTTGCCTGATAGCCCGCCTTATGATCATCCATAACGCCGCAGCCACGAAGCATCCGATCATAATGAGGGTCAGCCAAGCGCCGCGGCTTAGGTCCGGATCCAGTGGCGGCTCCGATCGGTCCTTGTTACTAATTCTCGACGATCCAAGGAGCAAGTCTCGTCGACTAAAGAAAGCAACGCCCCCACCGGGGAGTGGGGGCGTTGAGGGATTTAGGAGACAAAAGTTGACGCAAAATCCTAGTCACGCCTGATGACCGATAGGTGACAGTTACATGACACTCGCGGCCATTTAAGTGGGGTCTGGGGGGATGTAAAATGGCGTTCAAGTTGGTGCACGCGCGCTATGACGACAAATCCAAAAGGGCTTACGTAGAGTTACGCGACGCTGATGATGACGGGCGAAGTGTTGGCGTCCGCCGTCGCTAACACCATGCTACTTGTCGCGCGAATCCCGGAGCGCGAGATCTATTCAGACCTCGCACGCAAGGGGCTGACCATTTTTGACGGCCACACCAAGCCCTCCATTGACCAGCAAAAAGCCTGGCTACCGCTCATTCACGCTCTCGAAATAGAGACATAGAACATCGGTAAACGAAGGCGACGGCCGAAACCTACGAAGCAAAGGAGCGTCGACCAAACGTGGTGGATTCTAAAACCCTCCGCGCTCGTCGTTAGGCTCTAACCGGCCGCGCGGCTGGGGCAAGTTCTCCATCCCGCAGCCGACGAATGCGGTCGCCAATGTGTTGTAACTCGACCGTCTCCGCGACCTTCGGTGTCTGCTGCACGGGCTCTACCGGTTGTGGCTCATTCTGCGTACGCTGCCGCTCGCACTCCATGAGCACGCTCAGTGCGGCAAGTTCGGCCTTGAATTTGCCTATCCGGGCGGCCTGCTCACGCTTTAGCTCCTCGAGCCTTTCGTCGAAATACGCAAGGACGTCAGTGGCTTCACCCTCGATGAGTTTGGCACGCTCTTCCAAATCGCTACGAATGTCGCGCATCGACCCCTCCCAATTGCCGCGTGGTGACTGTGGTGCAAACAAGAAAGCCCCGGCGCTTTACGGACCGGGGACTCGCACACTTACACTTACGGAAACCAACTGAATGGGATAATTCCCGCTAGGGTCACTGGTTCCATAAAAAAGAGCGCCAACTAAAGCCGAGACCCCTAAGTCCCCGCAGCGCGACGAGGAGCGGGAAGGAACGAAACTGAACTGGACCGTGCGTACTGCGCTCTTTAAGATAACGATGTCCAAAATATAAAGATGCCCAACACTGAGTCACGCAAATTGTTACCTGCCTGTTTCCAACAGCCCAATACAATCACAATTTGTGACGGAAAACATGAAGTGTGAGCTTGACAACAGTACAAAGTCATAAAACCCCGTGAGCAAGAAGGTTGAGGCCAAGCAGATGTATTGCAACCGGCTGGAGGCCTCCGTCGTCTGCGCCGGGGTCTATGGCGCCGCCGGCTGATCGGCGCTTGGGGAGAGTGCAATGCGAATGACGGCGCTGATGCTTCAGGTTCTGGTCGTCACGGGGACGGGGGCGGCACTCGCCGCTGCCGGAGCCGGAAACCCCATGGACATCCTCGCGGCGCAGCTCCGCGATCAGGGCTATGCCTGCGATCATCCGCAAAGCGCCGAACAGGATGCCAAAGGCTCCAAGCCCGATGAGGCCGTGTGGGTCGTGCAATGCGAGGGCGCCAAATATCGCATGCGCCTCGTTCCGGACATGGCCGCCAAGGTCGAGCGCATCGGTCGGTGACAGCTTCTAGCCGGACGCCGGCCTCGCGTCCTTACACGTCCGTGTCGCCGGGGAACGTTCCGTCGGGGTGGGGACATTTGACGCGCAGCACGTACCAACCTGGATGCGCATTTTGCCAGTCCGGCGTTTCGATCATCGCCATGCGGGAGCAGACATTGGGGTTCGAGAAGTCCGGCAGCGGCGATGGCCCGCCCGTATCGGCCGCGTCGGACATTTGCACGACCTCGTTGCGGCAGGTGCCGAGATCGAGCTTGATGCCGTCGACGGGCACGCCATTCACGTCGCGCGGGCCTGGAGCAGCAACCGCCTGGCACACCACAAACAGCAGAGCGGTTGGGGTCATTGGTGCCTCCGCCGATGCAGATGCCTCAAGCCGGCCCGCATCCTTGGCAAGCCTAAACGCGCGGCAAGGGAGAATCCATCCCTAAGCCGCGCGCAAATGCTGCGCCCGTTGTCAGGCACATAGGAACCCCCGCACGGTCATCTGCGGGCCAATCAGCAGCGACGCCAAGCGCCGCCGCCGTGGTCCGTCTCGCTGACGTCTTACTGCGGTGCCGGTGCCGGAGCGGGGGCTGGGGCCATAGGCGCCGGGGCTGGGGCTGGAGCCGGTTGAGGCGTGGGCGCCGGGGCCGCAGCCTCTTTGCCCATGAGACAGTGAACCCAACCCGATTGGAACCACTGGCAGTGATGTCGGTGATTCTGAACGATCACAACGGCCACCACGATAACAATCAATATAAGCAACCACCTCATCTGCTCACCCTCCCATTTTATTCGAAGCCATAACCCAAGCCGCCCGCACGAAACCAATGGTGAGCCCGCCGGGACTCGAACCCGGGACCCTCTGATTAAAAGTCAGATGCTCTACCGGCTGAGCTACGGGCTCTCTGCGTGCCGACCATATGGGTCGGCATGCGCTAAGGTCAATATAAAGGGCCGCCCAGCCCTGTGGCCGAAAAACATCACGGCCAGCGGCGACGGCCAAGGCTCGGAAGCAAAGGTCCCCGGCCACCATTGCCTGGGACGGGTGGGCGCGTTAGAGCATCGCGCGATCGTGGGGTTGCGCGACGCCGCGCAAAGGCCTGCGCGCATTGAATTGGGCGTCAAATTGGGGGAAACGGGCCATGACGAGTACGCCGCGACGATGGCACCGCTACCTGCCGCGCCTTCTGCTCCTCATTCCGGTCACCGGCGCGCTATGGGTGCCCGCCTACAACAGTGTTGAGCCCGCGCTTGGCGGTATCCCGTTCTTCTATTGGTTCCAGCTCGCCTTGATCCTCTTGGGCGCACTCTGCGTGCTGATCGTCTATTCGCTCGAACGGCGATTCGCGCGCCGGGCTTAGCGCCCGTAAGGAGGGTGCTTTTTGGGTTTGAATCTGACCGCCACGGCCGTCTTCGTCGCGCTGTTCCTGCTCGTGACCTGGGTCGGCTTCGTCGCGGCGCGCTGGCGCAAGGCCGATCTCAACGTGCTACATGAATGGGGTCTCGGCGGTCGCCGCTTCGGCACCGTCGTCACCTGGTTCCTGCTCGGCGGCGACCTTTACACGGCCTACACCTTCATCGCCGTGCCGGCGCTCGTCTTCGGCAAAGGGGCGATGGGCTTCTTCGCGGTGCCTTACGCCGTCCTCATCTATCCCATTCTCTATCTCGTCTTCCCACGGCTCTGGGTGATCGCGCACGCGCGGGGTCACGTGACGGCGGCGGACTTCGTGCGCGACCGCTTCGGCAGCCGCATGCTGGCGCTTGCCGTGGCGGTGACGGGAATCGTGGCCACCATGCCTTACATCGCCCTGCAGCTCGTTGGCATGGAGGTTGTGATCGGCGCGCTCGGTTTTCCCCCCGGGGGCCTCACCGGTCATCTCCCGCTCATCATCGCTTTCCTCATCCTTGCGGCCTTCACCTATACGAGCGGCCTGCGCGCCCCTGCGCTGATCGCCGTCGTCAAGGACGCGCTGATCTTCATCACCATCATCGCTGCGGTGGTCATCATCCCGGCAAAGCTCGGAGGCTACGGCGCCATCTTTGCGAGCGTGCCGGCGGAGAAGCTCACGCTCACCCCGCCGTCCGGGGATAGTCTCGGCTCGTATAGCGCCTATGCCACGCTAGCGCTCGGATCAGCGCTCGCGCTCTTCCTCTATCCCCATTCCATGACCGGGATCTTGAGTTCATCGAGCGGCGACGTGATCCGCCGCAACGCGGCGCTGCTCTCCGCTTATTCCTTTGTCCTCGGATTGATCGCGCTGCTCGGCTACATGGCCTTGGCGGCGGGCGTCGACAAAGACCCGGCCTATGCGGCAGGCTTCGACAGCTTCGGACCGAATTTCGCGGTTCCGGCGCTATTCCTTGCCTCGTTCCAGTCCTGGTTCGTCGGCTTTGCCTTCGCCGCCATCGCCATCGGAGCGCTGGTGCCCGCTGCGATCATGTCGATCGCCTGTGCCAACCTCTTCACCCGCAACCTCTACAAGGAATTCCTGCGCCCCGCTTGCACGGAGGCGGAGGAGGCGCGCATGGCCAAGATCGTCTCGCTCGTGGTCAAGGTCGGCGCCGTCGTGTTCATCCTGGCCTTGCCGCAGTCCTATGCCATCCAGCTCCAGCTGCTGGGCGGCATCTGGATCATCCAACTCTTGCCCCCCGTCGTGCTCGGGCTCTATGCGCGCTCCGTCAACGCATCGGCGCTGCTGATCGGCTGGGCCGCCGGCATTGGGCTCGGCACCTATATGGCCGCCACACAAAGCTTTGCCTCCTCGGTCTACCCGCTCGCCGTCTTCGGCGTGACCATCCCCGGCTATGCGGCCCTTTATTCCGTCCTCTTCAATCTTCTCCTCGTCGTTGTCCTCACTCCGGTGCTCGATTTCGTGACGCGGCGGGGCGCCACGTCGGCGGCAAGCTGATTGAGATCACTCCGTCCCGGAGCGCCGCTCGACCCCGGCATGAAACCCCGCTAGGGTCGCCGGCGTTGTCCCGAATCGGATGACCCTCGAGAGGGAGGAGAACAACATGGCCAAAGACTATCAAGATGGCGGCAGGACATTCCTTGCGATCGTGTTGGGAGGCATTGTGCTTGCCCTCGTCATTGCGGCATACGTCATGTACGGAAGCCGTCACGAGACCAGCGTGAAAGTTGATCGGCCAGCGGCAATGGTGCCGGCGAGCCCGGAAGCGGGCCCGGCCGTGGTGCCTAAGCCGCCGGCAGGTGAAACGCCCGCCGCGCCGGCAGCGCCCCCCGCCACCAATCCGTAGTCGGATCAATTCGGGCCTCGCCCGGCAGCACGATCCCGGCGTTTGGGCCCAGCCAAAAAAGAAGAGCCCCGGCGCGGGGATTGCCGAGGCTCGTACGCATTACACAGAACGCACTACCACCCAGACTGAAGACTAACCGGGCATGGTGAGCATGCCTGGAACGTATGGCAGTTTTTTGACGTTTCCTTGTCAATCGCCCCATTTACAACAAGCATTTGCGGTTGTGCCCTCACATTGCGCGGATCCTGCTCGGAGCCGCACGCGCCGCCATTGCAGGCCCCCATTGCAAGGCCTGGATGATGTTCTCTCGGCACGCGATTACCCGATCCCGCAACCAAGGTGCCGCTTAGCCATGCGCAAGCCTTGTGCGATCGACCACCCCATGCACAATGAGCGAGGGTGGCGGGTGCCTCCAGCAAATCGGCGCGAGCTATCGAGGTGATGGAAGATGCGCTGGCGTGGCGAGAGACAGAGTGAAAATGTCGAGGATCGGCGGGACGAAAGCGGCGGTTTCGGCTTTCCACTCCCGGGCGGCGGCGTCCGCTTTCCGAGCGGCGGTGGGGGCGGGAGCGGGAGCGGGGGTGGCATCGGGCTGATCGGGTTCCTGATTCTGCTGGGGCTTGCGCTACTCTTCGGTGTCGACCCGCGCGTCATTCTCAGCGGCGGCGGTCCCACCGGCGACGACACGAACTTTCCCGATATCCATCTGCCACAATCGCGCCCCGGCGCGCCTGGCCTGCCGACCCCGCAGCAGCAACCGGGACCGCAGGTGCAGCATCCCAAGACCACGCAAGCAGACGATCTCAAGCAATTCGTCTCCGTCGTGCTTGCCGACACCGAGGATGTGTGGAGCGATATCTTCCAGAAATACGGCCAGAGATACGCGGACCCGAAGCTCGTGCTCTATTCCGACGGCATTCGCTCGGCTTGTGGGATGGGCATGTCGGCCATGGGGCCGTTCTATTGCCCGAACGACGAGAAGGTCTATATCGACCTGTCCTTCTACGAGGAGCTGAAGAACCGATTCAATGTGTCGGGCGATTTCGCCGAGGCCTATGTGATCGCGCATGAGGTCGGCCACCACGTGCAGAAGCTGCTCGGCATCGCCGACCAAGTCGAGGCTGCACGCCAGCGGTCGAGCGAGAGGGGCGCCAACGCGTTGCAGGTGCGCATGGAGCTGCAGGCGGACTGCTTTGCCGGCGTGTGGGCCAACCATGCGCAAGAAACCAAGAACATCATTGAGCCGGGCGACATCGACCAAGCAATCGCCGCGGCGAGCGCAATCGGCGATGATCGCATCCAGCGGCAGACCCAAGGCTATGTCGTGCCCGATTCTTTCACCCACGGCTCGTCGGCGCAGCGCGCGGGCTGGTTCCGGCGGGGCTACGAAGACGGCAAGCTCGAGGACTGCGACACCTTCAATGCGAGTCAGTTGTAAGGGTTCGGCTGCGTCTCTCCGGCTCCGGGATCGGGAGTTCTGCACGGGGCAATTGCTGCGTGCCTCTCGGGTCCACAACTGATTGAATGGACTGATCTTTCTGAGCAGTTTATGCTGCGAATTAAAATCGATCTCGGGACAGCCGAGGCGAGCAGGAGATGCGAAAAATGCGGCCGGAGCCTTCCTGGCTGCGAGGCCTTAGCCTTGCAGTACTTTTGAGTGCGGCAGGTGCTACCGGTGCTGCCGCGGAAGACACGATCATCCTAGGCGCCGCGTTCTCGACGACCGGAAAATATGCGCAGGACGGGGCCAATACCCGGAACGGTTACGACCTCGCCGTCGATGCGATCAATACCAAGGGCGGCGTCACCGTCGGCGGCAAGCGCCATGAACTTGTCATCAAATATTACGACGACGAGTCAACACCGGCACGCTGCACCGAGCTGGCGGAGCGATTGATCCGGCAGGACGGCGTCAAATTTGTGCTCGGGCCATACAGCTCCGAGCCTGACCAAGGCGATGCTCCCCATCATCGAGAAATATCGGGTGCCCATGGTTGAGGGAAATGCGCCGCGCGCGAGCTGTTCACCAGGGGCTATCGCTACCTTTTCGCCGTGCTCTCCACCTCCGACCAATATCTTTCCGGGGTCATCGAGCTCGCCGCGGAGAATGCGGAAAAGCTCGGCAAGCCGCCGGCCGCGATCACCGTCACATTCGCCATGGAGGATGACCCCTTCGCTCGGGACGTGCGGGCCAGGCGTGCTCGACGACATCAAGCGGCACGGCATGAAGGCAGTGATCGATGATCAGCTGCCGCCCGAGCTCAACGACATGTCGGCGCTGCACGTCTATGTCCCCATGCTGGCGCTGACCCATTGCAACTCTGCCCAGATCGCCGAGAAGCTCGGCGGGTCATTCCGCGGCCCAAGCCATAACGGTCGACGCTGGCTATGGGCTCGCGCGGGGTAGGCTGATCAAGGCGGCGATGGGCAAGGAGCTGCTCGACGACCCAAGCAGCGGCGGTCGCCTGTTCCTGAGAGGATAGCTAAAACTGGTCGCCGGCGAAGACCGTCGGGTCGCAACGCAGGCTGGCTTTTTTGAACAGCCCGCAGGCCTGCGCCGCCTCAGCGACATTGCCGAACGGGCCTGCGATCAGCCGCCACTTCTTGTCGGGGGCGAGGACGCGCCTAGGCTGCAAGCCGGCGACGAGCGCGGCGTGATTGGTGAGCAGGTCACGCCATAAAGGCCGCAACGCATCCTGCTTGTCGACGCTGCCGATCTCGATGCCGAACCGCGTCGTGCCAGGCGGAATTGGAATGGGCGCGCTGAGATTGGGAGTCTCGGTCGTTGCCGGAGAGGGCGCGTTGGCCGGAGCTGTCGGCGTCGGTTCGACGGCGGTCACCTGCACGGGCGCCGCGGGCTTCTCCGCAGGCTTCTCCTCCGCCTTCTCATCAAGCTTCTCATCGGGAGCAAACTCCACCGTGACCGAGGGAGGTATCTCCTCGCTCGGGCTGGTGTCGGGGATCTCGGCCGGCTTCTCCGGAGCCGGTGCTTCCGCGACCGGCTTTTCGACAGGCTTCTCGGCCTTGGGCTCGTTGGCAGGTTTGACGTCTGGCCCCTTAGCCTGGTCCACCGGTTTCTCGGTCGGCTTGGCCCCGTTGGTTGGCTTCTTGTCCGACGCCTTGGCTTGATCGGCAGGCTTCTCGGACGGCTTGGCCCCGTTCGTAGGCTTGTTGTCCGGTGCCTTGGCTTGATCGGCAGGCTTCTCGGAAGGCTTGGCCCCGTTCGTAGGCTTGTTGTCTGGTGCTTTGACGAGGTCGGCGGGCTTCTCTGCCGGCAGCACAGGTTCCGGCGCGGGCGCCGAGGTGGTCATGGTCGTAGTAGAGGGCGTAGCCATGGCGACCGGGCCCAGCGCCTTCTCCAGCGGCTTCATGCGCGCATTGAGCTCCTCGACCTGTTGCGATAGATCGCGCAGCGAGATCTTGAGCTCGGCGAGCTCGCGGTTGCGGGCCTCGCTGGCCTCGGCCAGGGCCGCCGTCGGCTCGTCCGAGGCGGCTTCGCTCGAGTCGGGGCCATGCTGCACGGTCCCGGCCGGCACGGGCTCGGAGATCACCCGGAACAGATAGGCAGCGGAAAAGGCAGCAAGCAAAATCCAGAAGGTGGCGAACACGCCCGGGACCCAGTTGCGCCCGCTGCCGCGGCTATCCTTGACCAACATGAGACTTACAAGCCTCCCTCGCGCACGGCTACCGCCGAAAAACGCCCGTACGATGGCTTCGCCACAATTCACGCGCCGCGCTAGGGGAAGATGACTCGCTCTGTCCGTCAGGTCAATTTCGCTGTGATGCGCAGGGCGTCCGTCAGGCTAAATGTCGGCTTCTGGCTCTGGGCCCCGCTTTACAGTAGAGAGACGAGCACGCGGCAACGATTCGAGTGCGCCGGACAGGATCCGGACCCCCCGAGGCACGCCGTTTAACAGCCACTACGAGGCATGACGCAACCTTCGGCCCTCGCCATCGTTCTCGCCGCCGGCAAAGGCACGCGGATGAAGTCCGCGCTGCCGAAGGTGCTGCACAAGCTCGCCGGCGCGCCGATGCTGGCCCACGTGCTCAAGGCGGCCGCCCAGGCAGGCGTCAGCCGGAGCTGCCTCGTCGTGGCCCCGGGCATGGAGACCGTCAGCGCCGCGGCGCAGGCGCTCGACCCTACCCTCACCGTGTTCGTGCAAGCCAAGCAGCATGGAACCGCCGACGCGGTAAGGGCCGCGCGCGCAGCCTTTGACGGCTTTGCCGGTCCCGTGGTCGTGCTGTATGGCGACACTCCGCTCTTGCGAGGCGAGACCCTGCTTGCCGTGGGCCAAACTCTCGACGAAGGCGCCGATCTGGTGGTCATCGGCTTCGAAGCGTCCGACCCGATCGGCTATGGGCGCCTTCTGTTCGACGCTAAGGGGCGCCTCATCGGCATCAAAGAGGAGAAGGACGCGAACGAGGCGGAGCGT